>NZ_JAAZQP010000039.1:0-1048 GCF_012275435.1 Rhizobium sp. SG741 | reverse complement strand
CTAGAGCAGATCTTGTTCATTCCGGGTCATATCCAGCGGCCCTGAAGTAGTTTGCGCATTCCGCCGGAGTGAAGCGGGGTAGCAGAGCGCCGACTGCGTCCCACAGGGCGTCGATCTTTCGCTCTGCCCGGCCTCGCAACATGGCTTTCAGTTTGGAGAATGCGTTCTCGATGGGGTTAAAGTCTGGGCTATACGGCGGCAGGAACATGAGTTTGGCGCCGGCGCGCTCGATGGCATCGCGCACGCCGGATGTCTTGTGGGCCGGCAAGTTGTCCATGACGACAACGTCCCCCACCCGCAGGGTCGGCAGCAACACCTGCTCGACATAAGCCAGGAAGACGTTACCGTTCATCGCTCCATCGTAGACAAACGGCGCAGTCATTCCGGTGAGGCGCAACGCGCCGGTAAATGTCGTTGTTTTCCAATGGCCGTGCGGAACACCGGCTCGGCAACGCTCGCCTCGAAGCGCACGCCCGCGTAGACGGGCCATCTTCGTCGAGAGGCCGGTTTCATCTATAAATATCAGTCGGTCAGGATCGAGATCGAGCTGGTTATCAAACCAGCTACGTCGGCGCTTCAGGACATCCGACCGGTCTTGCTCCAGTGCATGTGCGGTCTTTTTTTAAACGTCCATCCGTGGCCTCGCAGCCATGCGCCGAGTGCACTCCGGCTGATGCTCACCTGCCGCTCAACAGACAAGCGCTCGACCATTTCATCAAGCGTAACATCCTTGCGCTCTTCGATCAGCTCCACAACGAATGCCTCGTGTGCGTCGAGAGCCGAGGGGCGTTTCCAACCTTGTGGGCGGGAGGTCGCCTCGCCCTCTTTTGCTCTTGCAATCCACCGGATCGCCGTCGAAATTCCCACTCCGAACCGGGCTGCGGCTTGCCGTGCTGACATGCCCGCCGCAGACGCTTTCAATACGCGTAACCGAAGATCATCGCTCAGTGCTTGTGCCATCATCCACCTCTTTGCTGTGGATGTTGAATCAGCTTCGCCGCGCCGCGTCACCTCACAATCGATTCATCGATCGCAGGACCTGCTCTAG
>NZ_JAAZQP010000038.1:0-1430 GCF_012275435.1 Rhizobium sp. SG741 | reverse complement strand
CTAGCACTACTTTGGCAGATTAACCGGCCATTTACGATGATGGGCCATCTTGGGCGCTTTCATAGGGGTGCGCGAGATGGCGGAATTGGACGCTGCACTGGCGGATTGGCTGAAGCCGTTCGTTGAGAAGCTTGGCCACAAGAAGCGGCGGCAGATGTGCCCGGTCTATATTTCGGGCCTCATCGGACCTGGCGACCGCAAGAGCATCGAGCCGATGGCGGAGCGGCTTGCGCTTGATCACTACGACCGCCTGCATCATTTCATCTCGGATGGGATTTGGGATGCCGGTCCTCTTGAGGCGGAACTGGCGGTACAGGCCGACAGGATTGTCGGGGCTTCAGATGCTTTTCTGGTGATCGACGACACAGGTCTGCCGAAGAAGGGCGACCATTCTGTTGGGGTCGCGCCGCAGTATGCGTCGATGCTGGGCAAGCGTGCCAATTGCCAAACGCTGGTGTCGTTGACGCTGGCCCGCGACGAGGTTCCTGTTCCCGTTGGCCTGCGGTTGTTCCTCCCCGACAGTTGGACAAGTGATCAGGATCGGATGGCGAAGGCCGGTGTTCCCGAGGAGATGCGCCTATCCCGTACCAAACCGGAGATCGCGCTCGGCGAGATCGATCGGCTGATGGCCGCAGGCGTACGGTTTGGCACCGTGCTTGCGGATGCCGGCTATGGTCTGTCGGCTGCGTTTCGCCAGGGGCTCAGTGCACGCAATCTCACCTGGGCTGTCGGCATTCCCAAGCATCAGAAGGTTTATCCTCATGATGTCGCATTGGTCTTTCCTGTCGCCGGCCGTGGAAAGCCGCGTAAGCATTCGATCCCCGACACTCTTTCAACCGCAGCCGAAACGATCCTGGAAGGAACCACCTGGAAGAAGGTCAGTTGGCGTCACGGCACGAAAGGTCGACTGACCGCACGTTTCGCTGCCCTACGCATTCGGATTGCCGATGGCGACCCGCAACGCATCCTCGACAAGGGACAGCAGCACATGCCGGGCGAAGAGGCGTGGCTCGTTGGTGAGTGGCGTTCAAACGACGAGCGCAAATATTATCTCTCCAATCTGCCGGCCGAGGCGACCTTAAAAGCTCTCGCGGCGGCCATCAAAGCGCGATGGGTCTGCGAGCAGGCCCATCAGCAGATGAAGGAAGAACTCGGCCTCGATCACTTTGAAGGCCGATCATGGCAGGGCCTACACCGACACGCGTTGATGACAATGATCGCTTACGCCTTCCTGCAGCATCAGCGTCTGCACGAGGTGAAGCGGGAAAAAAAGGAAGAGGTACGGCCCGCCTAAGCCGACACTGCCAGCCATCCGACGCGCGGTCATCAAGGCACTATCAACTGCGCCAGCCCCGGAGCGATGTCCGCACTGCCGAATTCGTTTCCGGCTCCAAATGGCCCCAAAATAAATTCTGCCAAAGTAGTGCTAG
>NZ_JAAZQP010000037.1:0-1543 GCF_012275435.1 Rhizobium sp. SG741 | reverse complement strand
CCGGCTGCCCGCGCCGACAACAGCGTCGCCGCGCAGCAGGCCCGCCTCAAGGGCTTCTCCCTCGACATGTCCATGGGTGGGCCTGACGCCGATGACAATGACTTTCGCCAGAGCGCCTGAGCGGCTGGCTGACATCAACAAGATCTGGCGCCGGAAGGCGCCGGATCAAAGGCTGGCGGATGGTATCGCAGGCCTCAAGAACCGGTTCAGGTTCGCGGAAGGGTGAATGTATCGGTCTTCGCGCATCAAGACGGTCTCCGTCTGACTTATTCGACCTTCAATCATCGGACCTCTCCATCCCCAGGAGTCTTTTAGAGATGCGCTTTACCATCAAATTCAAACTGGCCTTCGCCTTCGGCCTTCTGATCGTGCTGTCAACCGGGATGTCGGTCCTGGCGATCATGAGCCTGTCCTCCCTCAATTCGGCCATTACGAACATCATCCAAGGCCCGGCTGCCAGTCTGCGCAATTCCGGCGATCTTTCCAGCGCCGTGCTCGATGCGATCCGCAACGAAAAGAACGCCATCCTCAACAACGATCCGCAGGCGATCAGCGGCTATATCGATGAAGTTCATGCAAAAGAGGTAACGATCGAGCAGATCGCACAGAAACTATCCCAGAGCGCTAACGAGGAGGTTGCCAGCAAGAGCGCGGAATTCCTGAAGCAGCTTCCGGCCTGGAAGCAAATTGACGACCAGGTCCTTAAGCTTGCCGTCGAAAATACGGAGGAAAGCAACCGCAAGGCAGGAGAGCTCTCCATGGGCGAGGGGCGCAAGGCAAGCGCGGTTCTTCTGGATGCCGTCAACGCTGTCAACAAGGCGATCGTCGCCGATCTGCATCAAACCGACGAGTCGACCAATGAACAATATGCCTTCGCGCGAAACCTTCTGCTCGCCTCGCTGGCCGTCATGTTCGTGCTCTCGACTGCCATCGCCCTCTGGATCGCGCTCGGCATCAACAACGGCCTGAAGAAGATCCAGGCGGTTGCCGAAGGCGTCGCCATCGGCGATCTCAACCAGAATATCGAGATCAAGACCAACGACGAAATCAAGGACCTCGTCGACACCATCAATGTCATGACCGGAAACCTGCGCAACACCGCAACGATCGCGGACCTGATCGCCAACGGCGACCTGACGGTGAAGCCGAAGCCGATGTCGGACAAGGATACACTCGGGATGTCGCTCGAGTCGATGGTCGAGCGGTTACGTGGTGTCGTCACCGATGCGCTGTCTGCCTCCGACAACGTATCATCGGGCAGCCAGCAGTTGTCGGCCGGGTCCGAGCAGCTCTCGCAGGGTGCCACCGAACAGGCCTCCTCTGCCGAAGAGGCCTCGGCCTCGATGGAGGAGATGGCCGCCAACATCAAGCAGAACGCCGACAATGCCGCCCAGACGGAAAAGATCGCCCGCCAGTCCGCCAGGGATGCCGAGGTCAGCGGCCAGGCTGTCGACCGCGCCGTCAACGCCATGCGCACCATCGCCGAGAAGATTTCCATCGTTCAGGAAATCGCGCGCCAGACCGACCTGCTCGCCCTCAACGC
>NZ_JAAZQP010000036.1:0-2485 GCF_012275435.1 Rhizobium sp. SG741 | reverse complement strand
GTAAGCGGTCAGCCGACCACGCCTGTCTTGAAGTTCCAAGGCATCAGAGCGTCGATGTCGTGAGCGGGCCATCCATTGGCCATACGCAGTAACGTCTGGGCCAGCCAGGCAAGTGGATCGACGTCGTTCATTTTAGCAGTCTGCAAAAGTGTAGAGATCGTCGCCCATGTGTTGCCGCCGCCTTGGCTTCCGGCAAATAGACTATTCTTTCTGGTAATTGTTTGGGGACGGATTGCCCGCTCGACGATGTTGGAGTCGATCTCGATGCGGCCGTCACTGAGAAAGCGCTCCAGAGATTGCCGGCGGGTCATTGCGTAGCGGATCGCCTCCGCGGTCTTGGACTTTCCGGAGACCTTCGCCAGCTCCTTTTCCCAGATGTCAAAAAGGCTCGCGACAACTGCTGTAGACCGCTCTTGTCGAGCGGCAGCACGGGTGTTGGCATCCTTGCCGCGGATCTCGTCTTCAACCTTCCAGAGTTCCGCCATCGCTTTCACCGACGCTGTCGCCGCGTGATTGATATCGCCGACATGAAGTTCGTAAAATTTGCGCCTGACATGCGCCCAGCATCCGGCCAGAGTGATGGTCTCATTGCTACCTGCTTTGATCTGCTCCTTGACCATGCTCGTATAGGCGCCGTGTCCATCCACCTGGAGGATGCCGGTGAAGCCGCTCAGGTGACGCGCAACGCAGCGTGCACCCCGGCTGTCTTCGAACCGATAGGCGACCATGGGCGGCCCAGATCCACCAAACGGCCGATCATCACGCGCGTAGGCCCAAAGCCACGCCGTCATTGTTTTTCCCGAACCAGGCACCAGGGTTGGCAATGTCGTTTCGTCGGCAAAGACCCTTTCACCCGCCTTGATCTTTTCCAGGATGTAATCCGCCAGGATCTTGAGCTCAAAGCCGAGATGTCCCATCCATTGGGCCATCAACGAGCGGCTCAGCGCCACACTATCACGCAGGTAGATCGCCTGCTGACGGTAGAGCGGAAGGCCGTCGGCATATTTCGATACGGCAATGTAAGCGAGAAGCCGTTCGCTCGGCAGGCCAGCTTCTATGATATGGGCCGGTGCAAGAGCTTGCAGCACGCCGTCACGCTCCCTGAATGCATATTTGGGCCGGCGGGTCACGATGACCCTGAACTTCGGTGGAATGACATCGAGCCGCTCGGATCGGTCTTCGCCAATCAGAACCTTCTCCAAGCCCCGGCACTCTTCAGGGATTTCAGGCTCAATGACCTCCTCGATGCGTTCGAGATGAGCGGCAAAGCCCTTGCGTGGACGTGCTTCCCGCTTCGGCTTGTCTTTCCGGGACTGATCGAGCTCGCTGTCGATTGCCGAAAGGCCGGTCTCGACTTCCTCGAAGGCAAAATCGATCTGATCATCGCTGATCCCCAGCCGCAGCCGTTCCGAGCGGGTGCCTTTCTGGGCCCGCTCCAGCACTTTCACAATCGCAGTGAGGGTGGCGATCCGCTCGTCAGTGTCCTTTTTGAGCGCCTCAAGCCGGGCGATCTCCGCTCGCGCAGCAGCACCCTGTGCATTCATGGCGACGATCATCGCCTTGAGTGCATCCACATCGTCAGGAAGGTCCGAAGCAGACAAAACCATAGCAGGAGTAGACCACAAATCGTGGTCTTTTCCTAGCATTTACAGCGACATATGTCACTTTCTGTGTCTCTGTTCAGCCTGTGGAGAGCGGCCTCCTGATCGTCGCTGGACGGATCTTCTTCCAATCCAAACCAGCCAGAAGTGCCATGAGTTGAGCATGGTCGAGGCGGATACGCGCCACCGTCGCTGCCGGCCAGCAAAAGCCATTCTCCTCGAGGATTTTCGAATAAAGGCAGACCCCGCTGCCATCCCACCAAACGATCCGGACACGGTCCGCCCGTTTCGACCGGAAGACATAAAGCGCGCCGTTGAACGGGTCGAGGCCACCATCCCTGACCAGAGCCATCAATGATGCCGCACCCTTGCGGAAATCGACAGGTTGGCACGACACATAAACAATGACACCAGACGCGATCATGCCTGACGAACCGCCCGCAGGATCTTTACCAGACGTTCAGTCGCAACATCTCCGCCTACGCGTACTACAGCATCACCGATGACAATCTCAACCGCAGAACCGGCAACCGCCTCGACCTGTGCAAACCGAACCTGTGCATCAACTGACTTCGAGAGAGGAGCAATCGATCCCGAGGCGATTGCTTTGCGACGCCAATCGTAAAGCTGAGAGGGATCCAGACCCGCCCCACGGGCAATCGCTGATACATTCGCCCCCGGCTGCAGAGTTGCGGCAACCAAACGGGCCTTCTCATCATCCGGCCAGTCTCTCGGCTTGCGGCGCGTCGCGATTGGTGTCGCCGTCAAAACCTCGAAGGCTCGGGTCTGATTCACAGTATCACTCATAGGGCTCTCCGCATGACTCATGCAGAAAATGAGCGATCTGTCCCTCCAGCGCTACGTGGGATGGCCTACCCGCTTAC
>NZ_JAAZQP010000035.1:0-2829 GCF_012275435.1 Rhizobium sp. SG741 | reverse complement strand
CGTACGCATCCGAGTTGGGCCGCATTGTGCAGTGAGTGAGAGTGTGGATGCTCTGTCTATATAGACGGCAATATAGACGGTGTTTCACATATGGACGTGATGAATAATCTCCCCGGGCATTTCAGCCGGATGGAGATTGTCGATAGCGGGCGTCGCCGGCGTTTCACGGATGAAGCGAAGCTGGCGATTGTGGCTGAGAGTTATAACGGCCCGCGGCAGGTGACGGCCACGGCGCAGCGTCATGGGATCACGCGCTGGCAGTTGAATGCCTGGCGCAGGGCCGCCCGGGAAGGACGGCTTGTCCACCGCTCGACGAACGGATTTGTTCCGGCACTGGCTGTTGCCGAGCCTGATGTTGCGAGCAGCCCGCCTGTGGCAACTGACGCTGTGCCGTCTTCTGTCACAGCGTCCGGCCGCATGGAGGTGGTGAGCGCCAACGACCGGCGTGTGATCGTCGGTCGGGATGTCGACGTGGACGTCCTGCTGCGGATTATGCGGGGTCTGGAGACGTTGCGATGAACCCGTTTCCGATGGGAACGGGTGTCAAGGTTTGGTTGTCGACCGGACATACAGACATGCGGTGCGGCTTTCCTTCGCTGGCCCTTCGGGTGCAGGAAGTGTTGAAGCATGACCCGCTGGGCGGTCATCTGTTCTGCTTTAGGGGTCGCCGTGGCGACCTAATAAAATTGATCTGGCATGATGGCCAAGGCGCCTGCCTGTTCACGAAAAAATTGGAACGCGGCCGGTTTATCTGGCCGAATGTAGAGGGCGGCGCGGTGGCAATCACGCCGGCGCAGCTTTCTTATTTGCTGTCCGGAATTGACTGGAGAGCTCCTCAGGAAACCTGGCGCCCGACGCGAGTTTGAATGTCTTTTGCATTGAATTTATTGGATAAATATGCTGCTATGACAGCATGTCGTTACCGCCTCTCTCACTGCCGGACGATCTTGCCAGCGCCCACGCCGCGTTGCTGGCGGAACGCGAGGCGCGGATACGCGCTGAGGCTGAAGCGAGTAGTGCAAAAGCAAAACTTTCCGGCATTGAGGCGCTCAACGCCCATCTGCAATTGCTGATCGCCAAGTTGGAACGCGACAAACACGGCCCGAGCCGGGAGCGCACCCAGCGGCTGATCGACCAGTTGGAATTGCAGCTTGAGGAACTGGTCGCTGATGCGACCGAGGATGAGCTTGCGTCAGAGGCGGCCTCAGCGAAAACACAGACCGTTCGTGCCTTCACCCGCAAGCGACCAGTGCGCAAGCCTTGGCCAGAGAATATCGAGCGCGAGCGCATTGTCGTCGACGCGCCGACCGCCTGCACCCATTGTGGCAGCGAGCGTCTGTCGAAGCTTGGTGAGGATACTACCGAGACGCTGGAGGAGATCCCACGCCGCTTCAAGATCTTCGAAACCGTCCGGGAGAAATTTACCTGCCGGGAGTGCGGCTGCATCAGCCAGGCGCCGGCGCCGTTCCATGCCACGTCGCGCGGCTTCCTTGGCCCCAACCTTCTTTCCACCATCGTCTTCGACAAATTCTCCGAGCATCAGCCCCTGAACCGCCAAAGTCGCCGGTTCCGCAGCGAGGGGATTGATCTGTCTACCCAGACGCTCGCCGACCAGGTTGGCTACGTCAGCGCCGCCGTCAAGCCACTCTTCGATATGATCGAAACCCACGTGTTTGCGGCGGAGCGCCTCCACGGCGACGACACGACCATCCCGATCCTGGCCAAGGGGCAGTGCATTACCGGCCGCATATGGACTTACGTTTGCGACGACCGGCCCTTTGGAGGGCACGCGCCGCCGGCTGCTGTCTTCTACGCCTCCAGCGACCGGCGTGGCGAACATCCGCAACGACATCTGGCCGAGTTCACCGGTATCCTGCAGGCCGACTGCTACAATGGCTTCAATCCGCTGTTCGATCGGACAAAGAAGCAAATACCGGTGACGCCAGCCTTCTGTTTTGCCCATGCGCGCCGGAAGTTCTTCGAGCTGGCCGATGTCTCTCGCAGTGCCCGGCGGGGCAAGGGCATGCGGCCTGTCTCTGCGACGGCGTTGGAGGCGGTCAAACGCATCGATGCGCTGTTTGACATCGAGCGTGACATCAACGGCAAAAGCGCCGAAGAGCGCCTTGCCGTGCGCCAGGAAAAGAGCAAGCCGCTGCTCGACGAACTAGAGGCTTGGTTCAGGCTGGAACTCGAAGGCCTATCGCAATCCTCACCGGTGATTGAACCCATCAACTATATGCTGTCGCGCTGGGCCGACTTTGCCAGATACGCCGACGACGGCAGGATCTGCATGACGAATAACGCGGCGGAAAGAGCCCTGCGCGGGGTGGCATGTGGAAGAAAGAACTGGAGCTTCGCCGGATCCGAGCGGGGCGCCGACCGGGCCGCCATCATGCTGACCCTTATTACGACGGCTCGCCTCAACGACATCGACCCGAAGGCCTGGCTTGCCGACGTGCTGGCCCGCATCGCCGAGCTTCCCGTCTCCCGCCTGCATGAGCTCTTGCCTTGGGAGTGGAAGACGATCAAGGCGATGGAAATCCCGGCTGCCGCGTAAACAGTTTCCGAAACAGCTCTTCCGACCGACGCAGACCCTCGTCCGTCAGCACCAGTGACTTCGACTTGTTCACCGGATCGCCGATCATGCCCTTCTGATGCAAGCGATCCGTCGTTTCCCAGTCGAAGCCCTTCCAGGCACAACGCTCGTTATGCAGCGTCAGCCACAGCAGCGCCAAGACGGCATCGTCGATCTTGTCCTCATCGATCTCCATGAACCCGACGTTACCACGCGAGCCCCATTAAGTCCTGCGGCCCACCTCGGATGGATAC
>NZ_JAAZQP010000033.1:0-7232 GCF_012275435.1 Rhizobium sp. SG741 | reverse complement strand
TGCCATCATCCACCTCTTTGCTGTGGATGTTGAATCAGCTTCGCCGCGCCGCGTCACCTCACAATCGATTCATCGATCGCAGGACCTGCTCTAGCTCAAATCATCACCCTCCCGAGAGCGGATATTTCTCCCAACCGACACGAGTCTCGGATTGAAGGAGAAAGAGATGATATCCAGCAACATCGTTCCCGCCATCGTAACGGCAGCCGCATTAGCCACGGCCTGCACAGCGCAAGCGGCTGATCTGGCTGGCGCGCAGGGTGAGGCGCCCGCCGTAACGAGCCAAAGCCCGTGGCAGATACGCCTGCGCGCGCTCGGCGTGATCACCAGGGACTCGGGCCGCGTCGACGGGTTGGCGGGTTCTGACCTGTCCTACTCGAACGCGGTCATTCCGGAATTCGATATTTCCTATTTCTTCAACGACAATATCGCGGCGGAACTGATTCTCGGCACGACATATGCCAAGGTGTATGGCAGCGGCGCGATCACAGGTCTCGGCGAAATCGGCAAAACATGGTTGCTGCCGCCTACGCTGACACTGCAATATCACTTTACCGATTTCGGCGCGTTTCGGCCCTATGTGGGCGCCGGCGTAAACTATACGATATTCTACGATCAATCAGGCAAAAACGCCCGCAGCCTCGACGTCAAGAACGCGTTCGGCGTCGCGCTGCAGGCCGGTTTCGACTACATGCTCGATGAGCATTGGGGTCTCAATGTCGATGCGAAGAAGATCTTCCTGAGGCCGGATTTCGATGCCAGTGTCGGCGGTGCCCATGTCAGCGGCAAAGCCAACCTCGATCCGTGGCTCATCGGCGCCGGCGTCACCTATCGCTTCTAGAGCAAATCGAACAGGTGCCGGGCTCCTACCAGCACTTGTTCCCAGCCGATGGGCGCCGCCGTTTCGGAGCGGTAGCCTCACCCCGCCGCGCTCTTGAGCCCCTTAATCTTGTTCTGCCCCCTACCAAGCCAGCAGCGGAGCGATCTAAAGGAGATCAATCGGGATGAGGGCGCGGCTTTTCCAAGATATTCCGAGTCGCCAAGAGCTGGTATTCATTTCCTCCCCTCTACGGCGTAGTCTTCGCTGCCCTCGCTTCCGCTTTATTCGGTGCTCCCCTGTCGACACTTCACGTAGAGCCTCACGACTGCCCGCGCATGACTCGGGGCCGATGTGGATCGCTGCTCCTTCATCGCAATGGACTTGCACCATCTACTGCTTGCGGTTTGCGTCCGCGTTCCCATCAATCTGCCCCTTTTACTTCGGCCATCGGTAAGTGGGGCAAATTCGATGGCGCCACAGCCACTACGGCGTTGCAAAAATCGCCTATTATTTTCGGGTGAACCGTGCGGAGGCTGACATTGCAAGCACGCCTTCGGTCGAAAATCGCACGGCTTCGCGCCTTGAGTTTAAGTCGCGTCGGATCCTGGATCTGACTATTTTGGTTGCTAAGAAATACAGCTTGCCACCCGCACCACAGATGCCGACGGCCCACCGCCGCGCGGCAACATCCTTCCCCGCGGTTTTCTGAAATTCGCTGCCCCAATTTATCGAAATCTGCCGCCGACGATCAAAAACACAATAACCTCTTGCCAGCACCGATCGGCATGCTAGCCTCACATCGGTTTGCGACACCGAAATCCTGTGCCGTTTGGCCATCGGCCTTCCTCCCAATTATCAAGCTGTCGATAACGGCGGCCCACCAAAGAGTTTTGGAATGCGGCAGCTCAAATTCGCCATGCACCAACTTAACTACACTACCGGCGATTTCAGGGGGAATTTCGAGAAGAGTAGAGACAGCATTTTCTCAGCCAAGGACGCTGACATTCATGTGTTGGTGGAATGCGCTGTCGCGAACTACGCCGCTGGCGACTATCTGCTCGAAGCCGACTATCAAGAGGCGGTCATCCACTGGCTGGATCAATACCGCATTCTTTCAGGGCAATATGGCCTGACGATCGTGGTGGGATCGCCATTGCGTGGCAAAACCCAGGGCCGTAAGATGTGCAACGGCCTCGTCGTATTCCGCAATGGTCGGGACGTTCACAGTTACATGAAAACCCATCTGCCAAACTATGACGTCTTCGACGATGTGCGCTGGTTTGAAAGTCGCCTGGACCAAACTGGAACGGACGCCGAGGCTAACGTTTTGATGTTCGATGGGCCTGTGGGAAAGGCAACCATCGGCTTCTGCATTTGTGAGGATATCTGGTTCGACGACGTGACAGATGAACTCAGGCAGAAAGGCGCTGAGATCATCGTCTCCATCAATTCAAGCCCTTTTGCCATCGCCAAGGGCAATTTCCGCCGCAATATCTTCGCGAAACGTGTCGCCGAGACGGGCGTGCCGCTGATTTACGTCAACCAGGTCGGCGGCAATGACGAATTGGTATGGGATGGCTGTTCGGCCACCATCGATCCAGACGGCACGATCTCTGAGATGGAACCCGGCAAGGAAGGCGTCGAGGTCGTCGCGCTTATCGACAGAGACGGTCGTGGCTTTCGAAATGAAGCCTCCAAGTCGCCTGTTGAACTGACCGACGAGCAGGAGCGCTATCTCATCGTCGGCCTTGGACTGCGTGACTATATTGAGAAGAACGACTTCGAGGATGTCGTACTCGGCCTGTCGGGCGGTGCGGATTCGCTCTTGGTCGCCGCGCTGGCCTGTGACGTATTTGGCCCGACCCGCGTCAATGCGGCGCTGATGCCTTCGCCCTACACGTCCTCCGGCTCGAGCAGTCGAGCCAACGATTTTGCCATCGGCGTGGGCGCTGGTTTCAACGCTAGGACACTCCCGATCACAAAAGAGTATGAGGCCAGCAAAGCCAAGTTCCGGGACGTCTATGGGCGTGACATGTCCGGTCTCGCTGATGAGAACCTGCAGGCCCAGATCAGGGGCAATACGCTGTCCGCGATCTCAAACGACCACGGTCGCAGGGCCATCCTGGGCACAAGCAACAAGAGCGAGATTCTGATGGGATACGGCACGCTCTATGGCGACATGCGTGCTGCCTTCAATCCACTAAAGGATTTGTACAAGGCTATCGACGTGTTTCCCATCCTGGAGATGCGTTACAAACAAGCAATCGACCCCGATCCATTGTTCGCGCGCATTTGGTTCCAGGCCTTTGACAAACCGCTCGAACACTATAACGAGGGTGCGATCGCTTCGATGCGGCAGACCATGGAAGCACCGCCGAGCGCGGAGCTAAGGCCGGACCAGCGCGACACCGACAGTCTTCCACCCTATCCGCGCCTCGACGCCGTGCTGTGGGAGATGGAGGACGCCAAGGAGCGTCACACCGATGCCGAGATCGCCGCCAAGCTTGGCGAACCGCTCGAATTTATACAAATGATCCGCCGTCAGGTCCGGCGCTCGGAGTTCAAGCGTTTCCAGTCTCCTCCTGGGCCGAAAGTTCATCGGAAATCGCCAACGACCAAGGATCGTCGTTTTCCCTTAACGGGACGCTTCAGATAATCTTGCGTCGGAACACCTTATAGAGCTCACCTTTGTTGCTTATACCTTTTGACCGGAGGAAGGCTCTCTTGATCAGAGCCGCACGCGAGTAGTTTTTTGAAGATCTGTGTATAAGCGCTCGCTCGGCGAGCTGATTATTCGCTTGCGGATTCCGTACGTGGGGCAAAATGAGTGGCAGGGGCCGTGAAACCCTCTATCGCCGGACGTCACAAACAGCTCTCGACTTGAGCGCGTACAGCGGTCACGATCGAATGCACAGGACGTTTTGCGCCGGCTCGTGACAAGAATCGACCTAGACGGTCACCGATCCCTGGGCCTATTTCACCTGCTCAGGGTCGCGCTCATCTGCAGCGAAACATCGCTTCCCGAAAGACAGAGCGAGAGAGTCCGTTGATCGCTCATTAATCGGCATGAGCGATTATCCAAGGCTGACCGAAACGAGATACGCAATGGTGGAGCATGGTCCCTTTACGTCCGAGTACGATAATCTGTCCAGTTCTGGTGTTCAGCGGCGTTCTCTGGATTTACGATGTAGGACATTCTCAACTTTACGAAGTCGAGACCGCTGCAATATTGCGAGCCCAGAAGGAGGCGGCGTCGCCTGCATCTGCCTCACATATTCCGGATCAAACGACCGCATTCAGAGCCTCACCGATCGTTTCTGCGGAGGCGCTCGCAAGTGGCGACGATCAGGGGATCGTGGAATCCAATTTCTCTGTTGTGGATAGTCTCCGAGATTCGAAAGTCCCAGAAAACGAGATTAATCGAGCTGCATTGGAGAGCCGTTACGTCGATTTCTTTTATGGCGAAATGGTGGACGGGGGCTTTGCACAGTTTGTGGGAGAATCTGAGTGGGACAGCCAAACGGTAGCAATGGTAAGAAAGGGGCTTGTCGACATCAAAGCGCTCCGACATCTAGAGCTATTCGACGACGGGGCGGCCATTGTCGCCGCCATTGATCCAAAGGAGCTACGACAGTTCATTAATACACCCCAACCCAGTTCCAAAGACCCAGTACTTAGGAAACTGAGTTTGATTGATCGTCAATTCTTTGCTGTTAACGACCGAGAAAGCCTCGTAAAATTGAACGCGGCGTGGCTTGGCCAACAGCCAAATTTGATCGCGCTTTCACCAGAGGCCCTTCGAAATGAACTCCAGGGCCGCGGAGTGTACCTCCCCCATCGCGACAAGATCTCAGTGAAGAGTTGATGGACTTAGGCGCGGATGAGCAACCATGATCAACGTCTAATACCCTTTTGAACATGCCCGGCAAGGCGACCGAGACAATTCTTCATTCCAGCAAACCCCGTTCGTTCGAAGCATCAAACTTCCTCACATCACCCCGCAAGCTTCCCTGCCATCGCGCGACGAAAGCTTTGGTCTCCTCAGCATCAAGATGCGCGCTCAGCGCCTCCTGACCGGTCCAGCGTTCCGCGATCAGCAGCCTACCCGCCGCGGGATCATCAATTGCGGCATCATAGGAGATGTTTCCAGGCCGCCGTCTTGTCACGATCGCAAGATCCTTCAGTTCCGCAAGAAAGTGCGGAACCTCCTGGGGATCGACGTGTATATATCCTGTTACTATCAGCATCATGCTTGCCTTAGTTGTAGAGCCTTCGGGGGAGTGACCGCACTCGTGTGACCTGGTGTGATCAATCCACCCTGAGTACAATCTTGCCTTGAATGCTGCCTTGCGAAGCCCGCTGATGGGCAGCAGATGCTTCCGCCAATGGAAACTCGCTATCGATGACGACTCGAATTGTGCCGTCGTCGAGCAATCGACCGATTTCAGCCAGTTGCGCGCCATGTGATCGGACTTGGGTGGATGAGACGGTAATCCCACGCCCGACAGCGTCCTCGTGGCCGGAAAAGCCCAGGGGATTGACGAGGAAGAGAGCCCCACCCGGCCTAATAACGCTCAAGAAGCGTTCAATGTTCGGCCCCCCAACGGCATCCATCACCAGATCAAAATCCTGTCCGGCTGCATCGACGGACGCCTTGGTGTAGTCGATGAACTGGCTTGCGCCGAGTTCACGAAGAAGCGTCTCATGCTTCCCAGAGGCGACCGCAGTGACATCAGCACCCTTCCATTTGGCAACTTGAACCGCCAGATGGCCGACGCCCCCTCCCGCGCCATTGATCAGGACACGTTTGCCCTCAAGCGGAATTGGCGCATGAGGAAATGACTGGAAGGGGTTGGGCGCGTCATGGCCCAGCTCCACAAGAAACTGCCAGACCGTAAGAGCCGACATCGGCGCGCCGGATGCTTGGAGATGATCGATTTTCGGTGGCTTCTTTGCGAGTTCCGATGCGGGCACGCTGACGTATTCGGCGTAAGCACCACTTCCTTTCATCAGGTCGTCGGGGAAGCGGACCATGGCATAGACCTCATCGCCAACACTGAATTGCGTAACCTGTTCGCCCGTTGCCGCGACTACCCCAGACACGTCGGTGCCAAGGATCAGCGGAAAGGTAGCGTTGGGTCGCCATTCAGGAGGCAGCGCTCGATAGCCGTCACGCAAATAGAGATCCGGTGGATTGAGGCTAGCCGCATGGACACGGACCAGCACTTCGCCACTCGCTAGTGCGGGTCGAGGAGCGTTCTCGTAGCGTAAAACATCGGGACCGCCGAACTCGTGCAGTCGGACCGCCTTCATCATCTCAGTCATGGTGCCCTCGTCTCGCTTAAATTGCGTCTTCCGCAAAGAAATAATAAATTTATCTAACATTGATAATCGTGCTTCAATTCGCTTTAGTAGTTCCATGACGGAACAAGTCGGCTTGGACAGATTGACCGGCCTCATCGCCTTCGCGAAAGCGGGGTCTTTAGGCAGCTACACGGCCGCGGCGCGATCGCTATCCATTTCCCCCTCGGCCGTCAGCAAGAGCGTTCAGCGCCTTGAACAACGTCTCGGGGTTTCGCTTTTCACCCGCACGACACGCTCGCTGACGCTGACCGCCGAGGGGCGAGAACTGCATGAGCGGGCACTTCGCCTTTTGCGCGACGCAGAAGAAATCGAGCAATTGGCAAAGGCAGCCCGCGCAGCGCCCTCTGGCAACTTGAAAATTGCGGCGTCGCTTCCAATCGGCCTGCATGTCATCGCTCCAGCCCTTGCGGAATTCAGGAAGCGGTATCCAAGCGTTACGATTGACTTGCGTCTCAGTGATCACATGATCGACCTTATCGCTGAGGGGATTGATCTTTCTATCCGCATCGGCGAACTCGACGACTCGCGTCTCCTATCGCGGCGTCTGTCGCCGCATCGGCTGTGCTGCTTCGCATCGCCTGAATATTTGGCTGAACATGGCACGCCGGGGCATCCCGACGATTTGGTGGAGCATGAGACGGTCAATTTGCGGTACAAAAGCACAGGCCAGCTTTTTCGATGGCCGTTCCGGATCGGGGAACGTGAGGTCGAAATCGTTCCATCTTCGGGTATCGTTGTCGATGCAAGCGAAGGCGTCATGACCGCAGTCGCGGCCGGCGCGGGGATTGGAATGGCCACAAGTTTTGCCGCGACCGCCTGGGTCAAGCGCGCGCAGTTGACGCCGATCCTTTCAGAATTTGCCGTCGAGAGACACAATGTCACTGCGGTTTGGCCCCAAAGCCGACGCACCAACCCGGCTGTTCGTGCGTTTATCGAAATTTTGATCGACGCGGCCTAGCACTACTTTGGCAGATTAACCGGCCATTTACGATGATGGGCCATCTTGGGCGCTTTCATAGGGGTGCGCGAGATGGCGGAATTGGACGCT
>NZ_JAAZQP010000032.1:0-9265 GCF_012275435.1 Rhizobium sp. SG741 | reverse complement strand
TCAGAGCAGTCGCAACCCGATACGACAAACGCGACGACAACTTCCTCGCATCCGTCCAGCTAGCCTCAATTCGAATTTGGCTCCGATCTTATGAGTCGGTCACCTAGTGTCGGGCCTTGCCGGAGCTAACGTTCAATTCTCGTCCACTCCTGTCCGACAGTTTACAGTTTCGTAAAGTAGCCGACGCAGTCTCGAAGGGGCCTCGGCTTGCCGCTAGGCATCCGTGGGATGATGCTGACTGCGGGCAAACGCTGAGGATCGCGCCGGGGCGTCAAGCCGATGACTGTCCGCAGACGGCCGCCTCCATCGGCTTTCCCAAATCTCCAGCACGTATCGAATGCGACGGCAATATTCGGCGGCCCGCAAAAGGTGAGTGGGCAAGCGCTTCGGACCAAAGAACTTGGCCCGGTTGTAATCCGCCCTTTTTCCGATCTGGCTGTTGCGGCTGTGGTTCATCAAGCTCACGACGTTGCGGCGGACGCTCAAGACATTCGCGCCGTGGTGCCAGCCTCTTTCAAGCGCGACATCGAAGGGAAAGCTCATAGTGCGCAGCAACGGCAAAACCTTGGCTGCGCCTCGGCTGGTGATGACGTAACAGGCGGCCGAACCTTGCGGCCCATGCAGGCAACGGCCCATCTCGTCACCAAACACGCTTGTCGCGATACCGAGAAAGCCGCCACTTCGATGATTGAAGAGTTTGACGACGTCCGCATTTGGAACAGCCTCGAGGATAGCGATCGTCCTTTCCACCAGATCGGCCGGGATGTCGATGTCGTCCTCCATGACCAGAGCCGCATCGAAATCGCTCTCGAGAAAAATGGAGAGGCATCCGATATGGCTGCGGTAGCAGCCATATTCGCCCGGGAGGAGCGCTCGCCCGCCGTGCCGAGCAAAGCCTTTCCAATCGACGTTCCGAAAATCCTTCTGTGACAGCTCGCGCCCATCCGTGGCGGCCACCCTGATGACGTCTATGCCGCATTCACCGGCTTTGGAATGCACGACAGCCCAACGATCGACCGACCTGTCCAGATTGATGACGTACACCCCCAGTTTCATCACATCTCGCTAACCTGCTTGGCCGGGTTGTTCACAAGAGATACTCCCCCTGCCTCGACCTTTTCTGTCCCTGGCAGTGTAGCTTCCATCCGCGCACTCGTGAGATGGCCAAGCAATCGAGTAAGCCGTGCCGATAACCGCATGGTCTCGATAAAGATCCGATAGGGCATTACCGTCAAATAGTGCCCTCGGGACCTGTGATAGGTTCGGCGCCGTCCCTGGATCTGCGAAGGCAGGCCCAATTGCTGATTGACCGGGATGGGAACGACGAAGGCCGATTTCAGTTGGGCGAAGAACTCAAGATCGAGCGCCAAGTCGAACGGCAGTTGCATCGGCATGAGCCTGTCGACAAACCAATCTGCAGCCCGACGATTGATAATGTAGGCACCGGAACCCTTCTCCCGGGTTAATGCTACCGCCAGATCTCTACCTTCCGTCAGCCGGGAGAAGCGGAACTTTCGCCCGTCGCTGACCGTGGAAAGGCGCAGAATATCCCATTTTTCGGTCTGTGCGAGCGCTGCATCCAGCAACTCCACGAAGTCATCCTGAAACTCGAGATCATCTTCCAGAATAAGAGCAAACTTGCTGTTCGAGGCGAGAAGACGTCTCGCACATTCGATATGACTCAAGTAGCAGCCGACTTCCGCTGGATTGCGCCTGCGGCCATGCTTGAAACGAAAGGCAAACTCGTCGAAGCCCTGTATCGGAAATTCGATGGCCCGGCCGTCAACCGCCGCCACCCGTTCGAAGTGCAAGCCGATGCTCCCTAACTTCTGTTGCATCGCAACCAGCCGATCGGTTGCCCGATCGAGGTTAATCAGAAATATCTTAAGTGACGCTTCCCCAGGCTTCGCACCGATCATGCCAGATTCGCTCCAACTAGCGGCATTACCGCCACATCGGAAGCGACCATGTTCAGCCCGACTTACGGGACACTTACGAAATCCTGGCGAAAAGATGGAATCTGGCCTCACTCACTGGCCAACCCCATCCCAGAATTCCTGTCCACGAGTGGCTCCAAGTGTCACCATTTCTCCAGCAGCATCGCAACCGCAGCATTTCAGGCTGGTGACAGTAACGCACTCTAAGCTAACGCGTGGTCTGATGGTCGAAGCTTCGTCCCAGAAGGAAGGAGTTGCGCTGTCGAGGTCATTTCCATGCACGCAGCTTGCGGGAAAGCGGCCAACCTTCTTTGAGACAAAGCGCACAGGCATATGATTCAATCGATGAACATTGTCCTCGCCGGGATTTCCGGCACGACATCGCCTTTGATCCGCCGGTTTACGCAATCGTCGCCCGCTGCGGACTTTAAAGCGCCGGTCGCGCCACAATCGCACCCTTTCCCAAATGGCAGGTTGCCTGGCTCGAACGCTCCGGATGGCGTGACGAACCGGAGATTCGAATGCTTCGCCGGGCTCATAAGGCGAAAACCGCTGCTGATCCGGCGCGCCATCCGAGACGTCCGCGAGTCACGTGCGGTGATCGATAAGAGTCCGGACCGCATGAATGGTCTCGAAGCCCAAAGGCAGCAGGCCTATTGCCGGACCATCATTGCCTTACGGCGCTCCGTTCTCACGGTTGCAATATAGATAGGACATGCCATGCGTGTATTATTGGTCGAAGACAATGCAAAACTTGCCGCGGTGACCCATGATGCCATGCGCGCTTATGGCTTCACCGTCGACCACGTCTCCAACGCACATGATGCCGAAGAGGCCGCAGCAACGGTCGACTACGACTCCATCATACTGGACCTTGGTCTGCCCGATCGCGATGGCCTGACCCTGATCGAGCCGCTGCGAAGGACGGCACCGTCGGCGCCGCTTCTGATTCTAACCGCCCGCGATGCGTCGAGCTCGATTATCGATGCGCTCGACAGCGGCGCCGACGACTATCTTTGCAAGCCATTTGTCATGGGAGTGCTGATTTCTCGCCTGCGCGCGATTATGCGCCGTGGCCAACCCCGCCATGGTACCATCCTGCAGCACGGTGACATTACTTTCGATCCAAGCCAATACTCCGCCTCCGTCGGCAAGACACAGCTGGCCCTCAGCCGCCGCGAGTTTGCCGCGCTGCATCTTTTTTTGCGGCGCCCCAATCATGTGCTGTCGAAGGCGGAGGTCGAAGAGGCAATCTATGGCTTCGGCGACGAACTGAGCTCCAACGCCATTGAGGTTTTGCTGCATCGGTTACGCAAAAAGCTTCAAGGCGCTGGGTCGGTCCTCTACATCCATAACATGCGCGGCATCGGCTATATGCTTGTGGAAAAGCGTCCTTGAAGATGTGGCGTCTGACACTTCTGCAGCGGTTGATCCTGGCAATGTCGATTGTTGCCTTCGTCGCGATCGGTGCAAGCGTAGTATTTCTGTACATCCGCTTTCAAGCCTCGAATGATACATTCCGCGAGGAGACGCTTTCAACGTTTGCAGAGGATCTGCGGCGGGAACTGGCGGTAGACCCGAAACTTTCGAGCTCCCGTGCAACGACGGCCAAGGCGCGCATCCGTGCGCTGCACGGTCAGTATGCCGTTTTGGGGCGTGACGGGCGTATCATCGATTCTTCCGGCCTGCAGGAGTCATTGATTCCTTATATTGGTGATCGAGCACAATATTTTGAACTTCCACCGCATGACGACCAGAAAACGCTGTTCGGCATATCCATTCCAATTGCGTTGCCTGGCTCTGCAGGGGCCATACAGGTTGCCTTCCCTAAAACGCACGTCACCTTCGACAGCGTCCTGGAAGAGTTCGTCCGGGATATTGCCTGGATCTGGATCCCGTTCGTGATGGTGCTGTTGGCGACAAACATCGCTGTCCTGGGCTTTGCGCTACGACCATTGCGCAAAGCGGCACAAGAGGCCGCACAAATCGGCCCGTCAAGCATTGCGACACGACTAACGGAGAGCGGTATGCCCAACGACGTTCTGGCGTTGGTCAAATCGGTAAATGCTGCCCTCGACCGGCTTCAAGGCGGATTTCTTTCGCTGGAACGCTTCTCTGGGCAATTGGCCCATGAACTACGCACGCCGCTCGCCATCGCCAAGACACGTTTATCCTTGTCACAGGATCAGATCGCACGCGCAGTAGAGAGGGATTTCGAAGACGTCGAACGCGTCATAACACAACTGGTTGATCGGGTACGCGTGCGGACACTCCATTATGAAGCAGCCGACATCGTGGATCTGGGAGGAGTGGCCACCGACGTGGCCCGCTATCTGGCGCCCATGATCGTGGGAGCCGGCCGCAACATTGAGCTGAAGATCGAGAACGGACCCGTTCTCGTCAGTGGTGCCAAGGACTTCATATTTCGAGCGCTTCGCAATCTGGTCGAGAACGCGCTGCATCACAGTCCTGAGAATGGAATGATTACTATCACAGTCTTCAACGTCGGCATCAGTGTCGCCGACCAAGGTCCCGGCTTCACGAAAGGGAGACTAAGTGAAGAGGTCGGACTGTTGGGGAAGACGGATCGCGAAGATGGCTTAGGCCTCGGTCTTTCCATTGTCGGGGAGACAATGGCCGCACATGATGGACGGATCGTGCTGGCGAACTTGCCGTCTGGCGGAGCAGTCGCAACCATGGCCTTCTAGTTACCGATACCTTCTCCATTGAATTGGAGCGTCCCGGCTTTCGCATCGCCGAAGTCCAATGCCAAGCCGGGGACAATGAACGTCAAATTGGGCGGTTGCCACAGCAACTTATCGAAGCCCACCTTCACGAGGAGTGCCACCTGGTATATTTGCGCGAAAGCAGAGATCGAGCTTCAATTGACTAAACGAGCGGAATGATGATGGTTCGGAAACGTACGCAGCGCCGATCGGCAGGGGAATTTGCAAGGTAACAGCATGAACGTTCGCATCCAATCCTCCCGTCCGAACCCATCTTTTGCAAGAGTATGGGTCTATACCGCAGATGTGCTCTGGCTCTTTGTCATGTCAGCATCCCTGGTCGAAAGCTACGCTTATCGCTACGCCGGCACGCTGCTGTTGATATTGTCGCTTATTCTGTATGCGAGATCCAAGCCAAGACCATCGATAGATTGGCAGGGTTGGCTCTGCCTAGCATGGGGAACCTACGCATTTTTGCGATATGTTCTACAGTTCGCGCTTCAAGCCGACCACCCGGTTGGCGACCATGATGTGCTTTTCTTCATGCCCTTGGTGTTTCCACCGCTGGCGTTCGTACTATTCCGGTGCTGGTCTCACCTCGAAAGGCTTGTTGCTGTCTATTTTGGCATTGCACTCATAGTTCTGCTCGTGAGCCTACGCCCCAACGCCATTCTTGAGGGTGAGACAGTTATCCCCCTGATACAGCATAATCAAATACATGGAGCGGTTTGCTGCGGTGTGATTCTCATTGGCGCCATCTTTTGGCTTCTACACTATCTTACCGAGAATACGTGCAATCGCACGATCAAGATCTATGCTTCCGTCGTGTCTCCTTGTATCTGCGCCCTCTGCCTTCTCGGGATATATGGGGCGAAATCGAAAGGTGTTTGGCTTTCGCTTCTTCCGGTATTACCCATAGTCGGTTTTATCGCTATGCGTGCTTTGAAGCATCGGTTGGTGGTCCCGGTCGCGCTTCTCCTTGTGGCGTTGCTCGGCGGCGGTTTGTATATCGTCAGGCACAATGTCGTCCACACCGCCGGACCGACGATTGCTGCGACTATCACCATGCTCAAGGACGCCGGCTCGACCGAGCAGATCGGCAGCGCAGTCTCTCATTCGATAGACAGCGGCGCCACGCCGATCGGCATGAACCAGCGCCTTCAGCTCTGGGCAAATGCTTGGGAATTGTTTTCCACCGCACCCATCTTCGGTTGGGGGAGCGAGTGGCTGGAGCTTTGGCCGCATACCTATTATCCAAATGCGGGATATACGTTCATGCACAACGGCTATCTTGAAATCCTCATTCGATATGGGCTCTTCGGAGCGGCGTTCTTAGGCGTCATGCTGGCGTGCTTTTGCTTTAACGTCCGGCGCGCGGCCAGCCTGAGGATTATCCCCAATCATGCGATGCATGCCTACTTTCTGATCATCCTTTTTTTCAGCTTCACCATCCTCAGCAACTCGAATAACCGGCTCGCCAGCGGGGAAAGCCTGTCGATTTTGACTGCCGCCTTTGCATTGGCATGTCGGTTAAAAATTCGAACATACGGGGGCACCGCGCCTTTGGGCGTATCCGGAGAGGTAGTCCCTATCGCTTGAAGGGCGCAGAGCCACCTTTCCGACAAAATCAAACCTCGCTTTCGCCGCTGTTCTATAAGCCTGTCGTAAGTCAAGGTTTTCATGGTCAGTTCCACGAGTACAAAGAGTCGTGGGCGCTTGAAACCTTATGCATCACATTGTTTGGCGGCCCGGAGCCGGTTGGCTTCAACCCAGTCAGTTCCGTCTGCAAGGCGCACGCCATTGAGCGGGTTCAACGACGACATGTGTCCTGCTCTAAGCGAACAATGGTCGAGGCGGATGAATTCGTCACAACCAGAAACGATGCATGCCCCCTTCAGCCAGGATCCGCCGGTCCGTAAAGACGCGCAGGAGGATGCAAGCCCGCCTGCTCTGTCGATCATTATCCCGACGTTCAACGAAGTGGACAATATCCGCCCCTTGGTGGGGCGCCTTCATGAAACGCTTGTTGGGATTGAATGGGAGGTCATTTTCGTTGACGACGATTCCGCAGATCATACCATTGATATCATTCGCAGGATATCGCTGCAGGACCGTCGCGTGCGGGGAATAAGACGCGTCAACCGGCGTGGTCTGGCGGGTGCATGCCTGGAAGGGATTCTTTCCAGTTCCGCTCCCATTGTCGCCGTTATGGATGCCGATCTCCAACACGACGAAACCTGCTTGCCCAAGATGTTTCGCATGATAAGCACCACATCGGCAGATCTGGTCGTTGCAACGCGATATAGCGAGCCACCCCAGCATGTTGACGGCTTCACCAGATTGCGCCAGGCCGGAAGCATATTGGCAACCGGAATTGCACAAAGACTGCTCCCGACACCCACCAGCGATCCGATGAGTGGCTTTTTTACGGTCAAGCGTGGGATTGTCGAAGCTGCAGCACCAAGGCTTTCGCTACACGGCTTCAAGATATTGCTGGATATCCTGACGTCATCGCCCTGCCCCCCGACCATCGCGGAAGTGGATTACGACTTCCGTCCGCGACTGCATGGCGAGAGCAAGCTCGATGCAATGATCGTCATGGAATACCTTGGATTGATCGTCGCAAAGCTAACTGGTGATCTCATAACGCCACGTTTTCTGATGTTCTGCGTCGTGGGATCAATCGGCTTGGCTGTCCATCTGGCCGTGCTACGGCTCCTTCTACTAGACGAGCTCTCCTTTCCGGTTGCGCAGACATTCGCAATGATGAGCGCCGTTCTGTCCAACTATACGCTGAACAACGCGCTGACGTATCGAGACAGACGCCGACGTGGATGGCACTACCTAACCGGCCTTGCAGTGTTCTCCTTGCTTTGCAGTTTTGGGGTTTTCGCCGGCGTCGGTCTATCGACGCTCATCTACGATCAGGAACCCTATTGGTGGTTGGATGGTATCGGGGGAGCGGTCATCGGCGCCGTATGGAACTATGTCACAAGCTCGGCGATTACCTGGCGTGCAAGATAAGAAAACCTTCCGGGAACTGCCTCCCCTATCCAAGATCATAACTATCCTCATCGCTCTAACTGTCTTCAGATTATGGGCGATGGCACACTTCGATCTTGTTCCGGATGAGGCCTATTACTGGCTGTGGTCGCGCGTGCCCTCTGCGGGCTATTACGACCATCCGCCGATGATTGCCTGGTGGATTTGGATCTCGACCCATCTGCTCGGAGACACCCTTCTGGGTGTTCGCGCGCTGGCGGTCGGTTCGGTTTTTGTAACCTCGATTGCCGTTTACGGGACTACCCGCGAGCTCTTCGATGACCCCAAGATTGCCGGCGTTGCGGCCATATGGCTGAACGCCATGCTTTTGATGAGCCTTGCGGCGATGTTTGCAACGCCGGATGCGCCCTCCACTATGTTCTGGGCGCTAGCGCTGTGGGTCATCGCGCGGCTTCGCAGCGTCGAGCTGCCAAGACTGTGGCTCTTGATCGGCTTGCTGGTCGGCCTGGGATGTGTCGCAAAATACACAAATCTCTTTATGGTTCCGGGAATTCTGCTTTGGTTGGCGTTGGATCCCAAGGCACGCAGGTGGCGGTTCAGCCTATGGACGCTAATGGGAGGTGTTGTTGCGCTCCTGACATTCAGTCCCGTCTTGATTTGGAACGCGAGCCACGGCTGGATCTCATTTGCCAAACAGTTCGGCCGCATAGCAGATCGGCATCCCGGCTTTTCATACTTTGGCGAGTTCATCGTTGCCCAATTCGGCCTGCTCAATCCGCTGATCGCGATTTTTGCCACGCTTGCGATCTACCGGTGGCTGCGAGTTCCCAAATCGCACCTATCCAAGTCGGTTACCTTCCTGATTTTACTCAATGGGCCGCTCGTTGTTTACATGATATTCCACGCGCTGCATGACCGCGTGCATGCAAACTGGCCGGCCCCGGCATACCCCGCCATCGCAATCCTCGCCGCAGTTGCGGAAGCCCGAGTTACTGGTCGCAAGCATCTGAGACGACTGTCATACTGGGTTTCTCCGGTGGGTATCGGGCTCTCGTCGCTCTTGCTGCTCTACTTCGCAACGCCGTGGGGAAAGACCTTCCCGCTGCATAGTCCGGCAGACACCCTTTTGGGCTGGCAGGAATTTTCTGCACGGTTGGAGACGATGCGCAAGAATTCTGGCACAGAATGGATAGCAACAACCGATTACGGGTTGACGGGGGAGCTGGCCTTCGAGCTCAGGGACGGTCGTCCCGTCATGCAGATCGTCGATCGGCAGCGGTTCTTCTTTGAAACTCCTGATCAATCCTTGATCAACAAACCTGCGTTGCTGGTGATATCGGCCAACGCAGGCCAAGTCGAGCGCTACGCAAGTTGCTTTGACACATCCACGCAGTTGGGCGCCCTGGCGCGTCAGGCCGGCAATCGTGTCATTCAGGACTATTTGGTTCTGAAAGTTCAGGGCGCTCCAGAAGGCATGCCGTCGGACGGTTGCGATAGAAAGCCTTAGGTTCGAAACCCAATCATGCATTTGATTTTGCTTGAACTGTATGATTCAATCTGGATATTTGAAGGAGATTGGCTCATGGCAGGAGAATTCTG
>NZ_JAAZQP010000031.1:0-12196 GCF_012275435.1 Rhizobium sp. SG741 | reverse complement strand
TATCAACTGCGCCAGCCCCGGAGCGATGTCCGCACTGCCGAATTCGTTTCCGGCTCCAAATGGCCCCAAAATAAATTCTGCCAAAGTAGTGCTAGAGCGTTTACGCGTTTCACGGAATCGCCTCACCGCTCTATGCTATTGTTGTTGCTCAATTTCGGACGGAAAACCGCTGCACACTTTTCCTGGAATTGCTTAGTTCGATTTCACGGCCGGCGCGGCCGGAGGCTGCGTGGCAAAGAACGCCTTGGCATCCGTCGTGAACTGCTCGCGTGATGTCGGCCGGGTGTAGAACATATGACCGCCGCGGTAGAGTTTCAGCGCCACGCGATCGACAAAGGCCGATGGCATGTGGTCGAGCACATATTTGTTGACGCCGAAGGGAATGACGAGGTCGCTGTAGCCCTGCCCCACCATGAGGCGGAAGGACGATGACAGCGACAGCAGTTCCTTGAGATCGTCGGTGACGCCGGCGCTGAGGCGCGAGCCGCCGTCGTTTCGCCCACCCCATTTCCACTGCCTGTTCACCGATGTCGACAGCAGCGTGTAGGTCATATCGGTGTGGAAGCCCAACTCATCACGCGCATAGCTCGAAAACGCACCGCCATAGGCGCGGACGAAACCATCAAGGATCGGGTCGCCGCCATGCTCGGCGTCGGACTGAGGATAGGGGTCGGGCGCCAGGAAGGAAGCATCGTAGGCACTCGCCACCTCCGCGCCATCGCCGTCGGAATGTTTCCGATAGACGCTACCGAGAAAACCCTGGTTCTTGGCAACGACATCCTCGGGGATGCCGGTCAGTTTTGCGACCCGACCATAAAAGGCCCGGCCGGCATCGCCGGAGGGCGGCGGCCCGGCAAGAACAGGCAGATATTCGTTCAGAGCGAAAGCCTGGGCATCTTGAACCGCCTTGTCGCTGAAAGCATTCAGCCGCTCGAGCTGGGCGGCTGCCAGGGAGGGCAGCTCCAAGGCAGCACTAAGCGCATCGTCGCCGCCGCCAAAGACCAGCCGGCCCTCGAGCAAGGGCGAAAGCATCACAATGCCGGAGATCAGGATACCTTGATCCTCGCGTAGGCTGTTGGCGACCTTGACCGAGCGAAACCCGCCATAGCTTTCGCCAAGAATATACTTCGGCGACGCGGCGCGACCGTTATGGGCGACGTAAAGGGCGATCGCCTTGGCAAGGCTTTCGGCATCGCTTTCGACCGCGTAGAACTCATTCTGGTCATCGGGCTTCACCGTCCGGCTCCAACCCGTGCCGATCGGATCGATCAGCACAAGATCGGTGAAATTGAGCCAGCTCTGCGGATTGTCGACCAGCTTGGCATTGGCGCCATCACGGCCATCAGGCCCGAAATCGAGGATACGCGGTCCGACAAGCCCGAGATTGAGAAAGGCTGATGCTGCCCCTGGCCCGCCGTTGAACACGAAGGTGATGGGCCGACCTGCATCCCGGTTTTTCGCGACATAGGCGGTATAGAAGATCGCCGCACTGCGCTGACCGTCCTGACCGAAGAGATCGAGCGTTCCAACCGTCGCCGTATAGGCCATGCTCTTGCCGTCGGCATCCAACACGTGGTCGCTCACCGCGTCGGGCGGCAGGAGCGATAGGACGCCACCACCACCCGGCTCACCACGAGCCTGCTCCGGCGGCGCGGCAAAGGCAGGCGTCGATATCAACGAGAAGGCCAGTATCAAGCCGGGAACCATCTGGCGAAAAGACATCAAAACTTATCCTCCAAAGGTCCGGCACATAGCCGCGGTTGCCGGCGATACTATGTCATGGCGGACGGATACGGAAACTCAAGAGATGTTGATCGGCGATCCGCCGGTCGTATCACTTTCGGCAAGGAATGCTATTGAGCGCCTGTCGGCCATTTGCCAAAGTGCGCGCCGCGCGGGGAAGACAAACAGACAACAGGGATCGCAAGGGATACGAGGATGAAACAAGACGTCGACATCAAGACGGCCGACGGGGTCGCCAAAGCAGCCCTCTTCCGCCCCGACAAGGGCGCTCCGGCCGAACATGGCGTGATCTTCTACATGGATGCCATGGGTCCGCGCGCCTCCCTTGACAGCATGGCGCAGCGCCTCGCCGATGCCGGCCACATCGTGCTGCTTCCCGATCTCTTCTACCGCTTCGGCGCTTATGGCCCCTTCGACGGCAGTGCCTTCGGCAACCCGGCATCTCGTGAAACGATCATGACGATGCTGCGCGGAACGACACAGGAAATGACCAAGCGCGACAGCGCCGCCTTTCTCGATGCCCTATCAGCCGCCGGGGCCAAAGGCCCGGTCGGCACGGTCGGATACTGCATGGGTGGAGGCCGCGCGCTGACCGCTGCTGCGACCTATCCCGACCGCATCGCAGCGGCGGCCAGCTTTCACGGCGGCAATCTCGCCAGCGACGCGGAAGACAGCCCGCACCGCCTTGCGGCCGATATCAAGGCGCGCGTCTATGTCGGCGTTGCCGGCGTCGACAACAGCTTTCCGCCGGAACAATCCGCCCGCCTTGCCGAGGCGCTCCGCACCGGTGGCGTCGACCACATCATCGAAAACTATATCGGCATGGCGCATGGATGGACCGTGCCCGACCACCATGGCGTTTACGACGAGACCGGCGCCGAAAGGCACTGGAAGCGCCTTCTGAACCTGTTCGACGAAGTCTGGCCTAGGTAAGCCGAACCGACATCCCGCTATCGCATTGGAACGCGGGATGTTTCCATCGAGTCGTTACCGGATCAGAACTTGATCATATCGATGCTGGTCAGCGTCGTCTTCTGCGCGACACCCGGTGCGTTGACCATATGCCAAGCCACATACTGCTCGCCATAGAGCTCGGTGGAGGACATGCCATCGACTGGCAGGATGATGTTCATGCCGTTCAAAGCGGCATCCGTCGCGGTATCGAGCACCGCGCCTTCCGAGGCCGTGCCGGTGACGATGACCGTCTTGATGCCCTTGTCGGCCAAGATACTGCGCAGATTGGTGCCGATGAACTTGTCGGCACCGGACTTGACGATCGGCTCGCTTGCCAGCGGCGCCAGAGCCGTGGCGATATCCTGCGGCTCGCCGGCGCCGGCCAGGCTGAAGACGACAAGCATTTCCTTGGCGCGCGCCTGGTCGAGCAGGGTTTTGACCTTCGGCACGGAAGCAAGGCACCGCGGCTTGGTGTTCTTGTTGCAGGGCCCCTTGGTCGGATCCTGTGCGCCGTTGAAATCGAGGATCAGCAATGCGGTCGTCTTGAGGTCGACCGTGACCGGCTTCAATTGCGGCGGTGCCGGCGGCTTTACCTTGTGCCAATCGTCGATGATCGTCTGCGCCGCCGCCGGCGAGGTAATCACGGGGCTTACGACCGCGCAAAGGACTGCCAGACCGGCGCCGAAAATAAAGCACGCTTTCCGCATGGTACCGCTTACCTGTCGCATCAAATTCCTCTCCTGCATCGCGTTCCCATGGGTTGACGATGATGCAAAATAGATAGGCCAGAAATCGCGCCGGGGTAACGAAACTCTTCGTGATATCGAGCCGACCACCAATGATGGCAGCGGCAGCTTAGGTGCCCGCCCCGTCTATCGGCTCGGCGGCATTTCCATCGCCGCTGCGCAGCTTTTCAAGCAAGGCCTGCAAAGCTTGCTTGATCCCCTCGATCTCTTTCGTCCCGGCCATATCGGACCAACGCTGGTCCACCAGGCGGCCGGTGGCCATCGCCACCGGCCGCACGCCTTTGCCGCGCTCGGTGAGGAAAACCAGCCGCGCACGCCGGTCGTTGGGATCCGGCCGGCGTTCGACGTAACCCAGGCGCTCGAGCTCCTCCACCGCCTGCGTCATCGTCTGCTTGCGGACATGGGCGAGCTTTGTGAGTTCGCTCACCTGAATTCCCTCCGGGCGGGCGAAAGTGAAGACATTGGCATGTGGCGGGCGGATATCGCCGAAGCCAGCTTCTTCAAGTGCGGCTTCGACATCCTGTGTCCAATGCTGGTGCACGAGCCGCAGCAGCAGACCCAAGGACAGACGAGTGGGAACGCAATTTTCCATGAATATAGACAGGTCCCTGACTATTATGATAGATGGACAGGTACCTTACCATTTCCATTGGAGAGAGGATACCCCGCATGCCCGTGCTCAACATGCTGGACTCGACGATCTTCTACGAGGATGCAGGAACGGGAACGCCTTTGGTATTTCTGCATGGCAATCCCACCTCGTCCCATCTCTGGCGGCATATCGTGCCTGCCATAGCTGCACCGGCCCGCCGCCTTGCGCCCGATCTCATTGGCATGGGCCGCTCCGGCAAGCCCGATATTGCTTACAGTTTTGACGATCATGTCCGCTATCTCGACGCCTGGTTCGACGCGCTGGCGCTCGACGGCGTCGTGCTGGTCGGCCATGACTGGGGTGGCGCCCTCGCCTTCGACTGGGCTGACCGCCATCCCGAGCGCGTGCGTGGTATCGCCTTCATGGAAACGATCATGAGGCCGATGACCTGGGACGATCTCCCGAACGCACGCCCTCGCTATGAAGCGCTGCGCTCGCCGGGCACAGGTGAAACGAAGGTTCTGGACGAGAATTTCTTTATCGAGCAGGCGCTGAAGGCCACGGTTCTCAACGGCCTGAGCGCCGATGACCACGCCGTCTACCGCGCACCCTACCCGACGCGCGAAAGCCGACGGCCTTTGCTTGCCTGGCCGCGCGCGATGCCGATCGAAGGCGAGCCGGCCGATGTCGTCGCACGGATCGAAGCCTATGATGTCTGGCTGGCGGAAAGCACAGATGTCCCCAAGCTGTTGCTGACCTTCGACGGCCCGGCGGAAACCCTGCTGATCGGCGAGGCGATGACAGCCTGGTGTCGTGCCAACGTGGCGAATCTCGAGGTCGAGAATTGCGGTCCGGCCAGACACATCGCACCCGAAGACCAGCCGGAGGCGATCGCCGCTGTCATTTCCGGCTGGATCGACCGCCACGACCTGTCTCGATAGAGGCCGGGCTTTGCAAACAAGGGTGCGTCCACCACCCTTGTTCGACCGGAAAAGTGCCGGAGACAATCCGCCCGTTGACAAACCTCTGTCAGATCATAATCTGCGGTAAGCCTTTGCGATCGCCACCATTCTTTCGGAGATCAGGACCATGCCGGCGAATTGCATGAGACGATGGATTCTCGCAGGCGTTGCCCTCGGTATTTCTGCCTATGCGGCGGCAGCCGCGCAGACACTCGATCTTGTCGCGCAAAAAGGCACGATCCGCATCGGCTACATCAACGACGAAGCGCCTTTTTCCTCCAAGAAGAAGGATGGCAGTCCCACGGGATACGCCGTTGACCTCTGCGGCAAAATCGCCGACGCGGTCGGGCGCAAGGTAACGAACCTGAAGCGCGATTACGTCGAAACCACCCTGGCCGATGGCTTCAACGCGGTGAAGGACGGCCGGGTCGACCTTCTCTGCGGCGCCTTGACCATCAATCTTGCCAGACGCCAGAGCGTCGATTTCTCGCAGCCGATCTTCCTGACGGGTGCGAGCGCCCTGTTGCGCAAGGATTCGCCCGACTATCTGATGATGCTCTTCCTCGACAAGCGTCCGACGCTCGCCTCCAGCAAGCAAGCGCCGGCGACAAGCACGATCGGTGTCCGTTCCGACACGACGACGGGCGCGACGCTGCGCGAGGCGCTGGGCTCCGATGTTCCGAAAACGCGGATTGCCGATTTTGCCACGCATCAGGATGGCCTCGCCGCTCTCGAAGGCCACAAGATCGATGCCTATTTCGCAGATCGCGCACTGCTCTTCGATCTTGCATCGCGTGCCCGCAATCCTTCGGCGCTCGCGATCGGCAATCGCCTGTTCACGCACGAGCCCTACGGAATTGCGCTCAAGCAGGATGACTCAGCCTTTCGCCTGCTCGTGGATCAGACCCTGACGGACGTCTACCAATCGGATGATTTCCCAAAGCTGCTGACGACCTATTTCGGCGACGAAGGCCCGATTTTGCGCGGTGAGATCATGATGCAATCCATCCCGCAATAATGCAGTGGGGGCATGCCGTCGCCTTTGCGACATCATTGGCCATGGTCATGACAACAAAATCCCCCGCTTCCCAAGTGGAACGGTATCGCGGTCGTCGTGCAAGCATCTTGAATATGTCGTAGACAGGCTCTGGTCGCCGCCGCGCACATCATAAAATCCGTTTTCAGTATCAATCAGGGTCGCACGCAATGGCAGTATTTCCTCAAAAGGCGAAGGTCGTCATCATCGGGCTCGGCGGTATCGTCGGCGCCTCGATCGCCCACCATCTGATCGAGCGCGGCTGGGACGATATTGTCGGCATCGATAAATCCGGCATCCCGACAGATATCGGCTCGACGGCACACGCCTCCGACTTCTGCTACACGACCAGCCACGATTTCCTCTCCTGCTGGACGACCCTCTACTCCATCGATTTCTACGATAAGCTCGGCCACTATGCCCGCGTCGGCGGCCTCGAAGTCGCCCGCGTCGGCGACGACGACCGCATGGCGGAAATCAAGCGCAAGGTGACCTCGGGCAAGGCCTTCGGCACGCGCGTAAGCCTGGTCGAGCCCTCCGAGATCAAGGAGAAATTCCCGCTGATCGAGGAAAGCATGGTGCAGGGCGGCATGTGGGATCCGGATGCCGGCCTGGTCATTCCGCGTTCGCAGACAGTTGCCGGCAAGCTGATCGATCAGGGCGAAAAGAGCGGCAAGCTCCTCTCCTTCGCCAATACGCCTGCCCAGTCGCTCATCGTCAAGGATGGCCGTATCAGCGGCGTCGTCACCCATCGCGGCACGATCGAGGCGGAATACGTGATCGTCTGCGCCGGTCTCTGGGGCCGGCTGATCGCCGAGATGGTTGGCGAAGACCTGCCGGTCATGCCTGTTGATCACCCGCTGACCTTCTTCGGCCCCTACAACGAGTTTGCCGGCACGGGCAAGGAAATCGGCTTCCCGCTGATGCGCGACCAGGGCAACTCCGCCTATATGCGCGACACCGGCGACCCCAAGACCGCCGAAGGCGGCCAGATCGAATGGGGCTATTACGAAGAGAAAAACCCGCGCCTCTGCCATCCGCGCGACCTGCTCGAAAAGCACGAAGCCCGTCTTTCGCCCTCGCAGCGCGATCTCGAAATGGAACAGATCATCGAGCCGCTGGAACGCGCCATGGAGCTGACGCCGATCCTCGGCGAGCTTGGCTACAATGAAGGCCATTCCTTCAACGGCCTGCTGCAGGTGACGACCGATGGCGGCCCTTCCGTCGGCGAAAGCCAGAAGGTCAGAGGCTTGTGGTACTGCGTCGCCATCTGGGTGAAGGATGGCCCGGGCTTCGGCAAGCTCGTCGCCGACTGGATGACCGACGGTCGCACCCCGATCGACCACAACAGGATCGACTATTCCCGCTTCTATCCGCACATGCTGGAAGAAAAGTTCATCGAGGGTCGCTGCACCGAGGCGGCACAGAAGATCTACAATCCGGCCGTCCATCCCCGCGAGCCCTACGCGACCGGCCGCAGTGTTCGCCGCTCTCCTTTCTGGGAGCGCGAGAAGGAGCTCGGCGGCTATTTCATGGAGCTCGGCGGCTGGGAACGCGCTCATGGCTATGCCGCAAACGAGCACCTGCTGGAAAAATACGGCGACCGGGTGCCTGTGCGTGCAAACGAATGGGACAACCGCCATTTCTGGCGCGTTTCCAATGCCGAACATCTCGCGCTGAGCGAAGACTGCGGCATCATCAACCTCTCGCACTTCGCCATGTATGACATCGAAGGCCCCGATCATGTCGAGCTGCTGGAATGGCTTTGCGCGGCAAAAATCGGCGGCGATGCCAATATAGGCAAGGGCATCTATACCCACTTCCTCGACGACGAGGGCATGGTGCGGGCCGACTTCACCGTGATCCGCATGGCCGACCGCTGCCGGCTCATCGACGGCGCCGATGCCGGCCCGCGTGATTTCCATTACATGCGCCGCGTCGCAGAGGACAAGGGTTTCGACGTCACCATCACGGATGTCACCGAACGCTACGTCACGATCGGCATCTGGGGACCGAACGCCCGCACCAACCTGCAGAAGGTGGTCGAAGCCCCGGAAATCCTCTCGCAGGAAAACTTCCCCTTCGCCGCGATCAAGCAGATCCGCATCGCCGGTAAGAACGTCACGGCATTCCGCATTTCCTATGTCGGCGAACAGGGCTGGGAACTGCACATGGCCTATGGCGACGCTTTGGCGGTATGGGACGCGCTGCGCTCCACGGGCGCCATCGCCGTCGGCGTGGAAACCTATGCCAACAGCCGCCGCATGGAAAAGAGCCTCCGGCTGCAGAATGCCGACCTGCTGACGGAATATAATCTTCTCGAAGCCGATCTCGCCCGCCCGAAGGTCAAGGATGCCGACTTCCGCGGCAAGGCCAAGCATCTCGAATATCGCGCCCGCGATCATCAGCCGGCCATGCTCTGCACGCTTGTCGTGACCGACAACACCGACTCCAAGGGTGTGGCGCGCTATCCGGTCGGCATCCTGCCGGTCATGGACCCTGAAACCGGCGAAACGCTCGTCGACGAACTCGGCCGCCGTTCTTTCACCACGTCGATCGCCTATGGCCCGACCATCGGCAAGAATATCGCGCTCGCCTACCTGCCCTGGTCCTACGCCCAGGAAGGCCGCAAGCTGAAGGTCGAATATTTCGGCGAAACCTACCCCGTCGAAGTCGCCGGTGTCGGCTACAAGCCGCTCTACGATGCAGAGAACCTGAAGCCCCGCAGCTGATCACCCCGTCGCTGCGGGAAAGCTGGATTGAACAACCGCCTGCCTGGCATCCAGGCGGGCAGTTTTCTTTTGCCACGCTCTTCCGCTCGCCGGCGCGGGCACTCGCCGTCGCCTCCGCTGAGATTATTCCTGGGCGAGATCCCTCTGGGCGTCGCTCAGAAGCAGTAGCCGAGCGGCTTGCGACCTAGGAGCTTGGGTAGACGTTTCAAGGCGGGCTCAAGGCTGACGACGTGATCGCCAGGGCGGCGGCGCAAAAACGCGACGCCGGCCTTCGCTATTCTGTCATCCGGCATCGTGGAAAATGATCCCGACCGTGTGCCGCATGCCGGAGCGGACACGGCTCACGCCATGGCGCAGGTTCACGCGATAGTTCCCCTTCGAACCCCGCACAGGGCGATTGTGGACCGCGAAGGCAACGGCATCGCCCCGGCGAAGCGGCACGACCTCGACGCGGCTTTGCATGCGCGGCCGCTGCTCGGTCAGAGCGAATTCGCCGCCCGTGAAGTCCCGGCCAGGTTCTGAAAGCAGGATTGCCACCTGGATTGGAAATGCGAGATCGCCATAGAGATCCTGGTGCAGGCAATTGAAATCGCCCGGGACATATTGCAGCAACAACGGCGTCGGGCGCATCTGGCCGGCGGCGTGGCACTGCTTCAGGAACGAAGCATGCTCGTCGGGATAGCACTCATCGATCCCCATGCGCACATTCCATTCATTGGCGACATCAGCGAGGTGCGGATAGAGCGCTGTGCGCAAGCTGCCGAGCAGGTCAGGCAGCGGGTATCTGAAGTAGCGATATTCGCCTTTGCCAAAACCATGCCGCGCCATGAGGACGTGGCTGCGAAAGTGGCTTTCGTCGGGATAGAGCCCCGCGATTGCGCGGCACTCCTCCGGCGCAAGCAGCTTCGTCAGCACGGCACAGCCGAAGCTGTCGAGCTCTCCGGCAAGCGCCTTCCAATCGTAGGCGGCAACCCGCGCCTCCGCGGATGCCACCGCAGAGGCTGGGGAGACGGTGGATACATGAGAGTTCATGCCAGGGCTTCCTTCTGGATGAGGACGCGCTTGCGCTCGATGCCCCAGCGATAGCCGGCCAGGTCGCCATTGCCGCCGACGACGCGGTGGCAGGGAATGGCCAGTGCGATCGGGTTGGCGGCGCAGGCACTGGCGACCGCACGGCGATTAGCCAGCGGGCCGACCCAGCGGGCCAGCTCCATGTAGCTCACCGTTTTGCCAACAGGGATCGCCTTCAGCTTTTCCCACACGCGGCGCTGGAACGATGTCCCGCGCATGTCGAGGGTGAAATGAAGGCTCTCGGCCGGCTTCTCGAGGTAGCGGAGCATCTGCGCCAGATCGTCCTTGACCGCGGCTTCGTTCGAAACGAGCATGGCCCGTGGGAAGCGGCGGGCGAGATCCGCCGTCAGTTCTTCGGCGATGTCGCCGAGCAGGACCGCGCAGACACCCCTGGCACTGCAGGTTGCCCAGCGCGCAACCGGCGACGGCGTAGAAAAGGATATCGGCTGATATAGCCGTGGCTTTTGCCCGGTGCATGGCCCGCAAGGCATCGCTGGAGATCATAAGGTTCATCGTCGTAACTCCTTGCTCTGTTATCAGCATCAAAGTTACTCCGGACTTGGGCCACCCGAACTCCGGTCCTTGCTTTCAAATCGAGAAACTATCTGGCCGGCACATGGCGCAAAGACAGAAGCCGGGCGCGCGCACCCGGCATGGAAGCTCTTCTTGGCGAGCGATCAGACCAGACGCAGGATGGTGGTTTCAGCGAGCAAAAATGTCTCGCCAGAATTGAAGCGGACCTCGATCTCTCCGCTATCGAGCACGTCCCAGACCGCAAAGCCATCGGCGACGAGCTGGCCGATATGAGCCATGACGAGCGTCTTGTCGGGATTGTCCTCAGCGAGCGCGACAATGGCCGCATCCGTTCTGGGAGGCCGGCGTCGGCTCGTCCTTGCATCGAATCCGCCGCGCGAAAACATCGGTGAGACGCTCCTTGTTTCAGGCGTTGCGTGCCTGTCAGGCTGACCGGGATAACTCCCGATCGCGCAGGGCACCTTTGCGCTCGATGCCCCAGGCATAGCCCGAGAGCGCGCCGTCATTGCGAACGACGCGGTGGCAGGGAATGGCGACAGCGAGGTTGTTCGCCGCGCAGCCGCCTGCGACTGCCCGCACCGATTTCGGTGATCCGATGCGGCGGGCAATCTCGGCATAGGAAACCGTTTCGCCGACAGGAATCTCCTGAAGTGCCTGCCACACACGACGCTGGAACGCTGTGCCGCGGACATCGAGCGGCAGATCCAGACCGATCCCCGGAGCTTCGACGAAGCCGACAACCCGCGCGATCAGGGCCTCATAGTCGCGATCGGCTCCGATGAGGCGGGCGTTCGGGAAGCGATCCTGAAGATTGCGGACCAACTCGTCAGGGTCATCCCCGAGCAGGATTGAAGCGACGCCCTTTGTGCTTGACGCAACGAGGATCGCACCGAGCGATGACTGGCCGACCGCGAACCTGATCTCCTCGTCGATGCCACCGGCACGATATTGCGAGGGCGTCATCCCGAGCATGCCGGTCGATTTTTCGTAAAAGCGGCCGCTGGAGTTGAACCCTGCTTCATAAATGGCTTCCGTGACGCTGTTGCCGGTTGCCAGGCCTTTGCGGACCTTCTTCGAGCGATCGGCGACGGCATAGTTCTTCGGGGTCAATCCGGTCGTAGCCTTGAACATACGATGGAAATAACTGGAGCTCCGGCCGACGGCGTCTGCCAGCTCTTCAAGCGAGGGCTCCTCCTCACTTTCCTCAATAATCCGGCATGCCTTGGCGACAAGGGCCGCATTCTCGCATTCAAGTGAGAGCCCCTCCGGATTGCAGCGCTTGCAGGGCCGGAAACCGGTCGCCCGCGCACTCTCCAGCGTCTCATGGAGCGTGACATTCTGGGGATTGGCGATGCGCGACGGGCATGACGGGCGGCAATAGACCCCTGTCGTCCCGACCGAATACCAAAGATGGCCGTCCGCCGCCTTGTCGCGAGCAACGATGCGCGCCCAGCGGGGGTCCTCGGCTACCGATGGCACCGGGGTGCGTTCAGCCATGCGTGTGGATATGGTCATGGTCATCATCTCGAATTGCTCCTGCCCGACCGTGCCGCCGAAACTTGTCGGGCGCACTCCGATCCTTGCTACCAAATCCGATCGTCAGCCACCCGATTTCCGCCAGCCCCTGCATCCGGCTGCTCGCACGACCTCTGCTGATGTTGCCTAGGCACGTCCTCCCCGAAGTTTCGGCTCGAACGCAAAAGCCCGCCTTGATCGTTGGATGAGTGCGGCTTTGAAGTATATGCATTTGGGTGATTTGGTTGCGGGGGCAGGATTTGAACCTGCGGCCTTCAGGTTATGAGCCTGACGAGCTACCGGGCTGCTCC
>NZ_JAAZQP010000030.1:0-15220 GCF_012275435.1 Rhizobium sp. SG741 | reverse complement strand
GCAACACGATACGACAAGCTCGCCATCAACTTCGCAGCTACATGCTATATCGCTGCCACCATCATATGGTGGGTTTGATTGAGTCTCCACCCTAGGGGTGGTGAATTTGTCTTTTGAAGACGATGAGTTTGTCAGTCTCGTTGGACCTTCCGGTTTCGCCGCCGTCCCCTACGCCGGAGATGGCGGCGCGGACGATGTGCGCGCCGTCGGTTGATCAGGCAATTTGCAGTGACTGAGGTGCTGTTGCTTGGCGCTTTCTATCCTTCGTCTTCATCGCCTTGCCGGCAACATAGACTTCGGCGATGCAACGGTCGTCGCCCATGGTCTGAAGAATAAAGAGCTCTTCGGCGAGCGACGTCGCTGTGCGCATGCGGAACTCCATCGCCGATTTGGCGCCGGAATCGAGCACGACGATGTCGGCATCCGCGCCTGCCTGGAGCGAACCGATCTGCCGCTCCAAGCCGAGCGCCAGGGCATTGCCGCGCGTCATGCGGTAGAAGGAGTTGAACGGCGTCAGCCGTTGGCCCTGCAGGTGCAGTATCTTGTAGGCCTCATCCATCGTTTCCAGCATGGAGAAGGTGGTGCCGCCGCCGACATCGGTGGCAACCGACCAGCGCGCACCAAACTTGTCGAACCGGGCGGCGTCGAACAGTCCCGAACCCAGGAAAAGGTTTGACGTCGGGCAGAAGACGCCGACAGCGCCAGTTTCGGCAAATACGGAAACCTCGCGATCGCTCAGATGAATGGAATGACCGAGCAGCATACGCTCATTGAGCAGGTCGTAGCGGGCGTAGATATCCGTGTAGTCCTTCGCCTCGGGATAGAGGGATGTGGCAAAGGCAACCTCGTCGCGATTTTCGGAGAGGTGCGTCTGGACGTAACAGGTCGGGTGTTCGGCGACGAGAGCCTGGCTCATTTCCATCTGCTCGGGCGTGGAGGTGATGGCAAAGCGCGGGCTGATCGCATAATGCGCGCGACCGCGGCCATGCCATTTCTCAATGAGTCGGTTGGTTTCGTCATATCCTTGCTGTGGCGTGTCGCGCAACGCTTCCGGAGCATTGCGATCCATCATGACCTTGCCGCCGATCATGCGCATGCCGCGCGCCTCGGCCGCGGCGAAATAAGCGTCGACGCTTTCAGGATGCACGGAGCAATAGGCAACCGCCGTCGTCGTGCCGTTCGACAACAGCTCGTCCATGAAGCGATCGGCCACTTCAGCCGCATGGGCGGCGCGTGCGAACTTCTGTTCCTCGACGAAAATATAGGTGTTCAGCCATTCGAGCAGCTGCGCGCCGTAGGAAGCGATCGCCTGCGTCTGCGGGAAATGCAGGTGCGTATCGATAAAGCCGGGGAGGATGAGGTTCGGCCGATGATCGACAACCTCAACATTGGCACCCGCCAGCTTGCGGATATCGCCATAGCTCACGGTCTCGACGATCTTGCCGTTACGCACGAAAACCGCGCCATCTTCGAGATAGCGATAGGAGGCGGTGTCATCGATGCCTTGCGGCTCGGCGACGAAGGTCAGCACACGGCCGCGGATCAGCAATTCGTTCATTGGGCTTTCTCTCCACTAATGGCGCTTTCATACCAGGAGACGAGCAGGCGGCGCTCCTCGTCGGTTATATGCGAGGCGTTGGCCGGCGGCATGGCGTGGCTGCGGCCGGCCTGCAGATAGATCTCGCGGGCATGGGCGGCGATATCGCGATCCGTCTCGAACACCACGCCCCTGGGAGGGGCGATGATACCCTCCCAGCTGGGTTCCTTGGAATGGCACATCGAGCAGCGTCCCATCACCGTATCGCGTACCTTCTGGAAGGCCTGCGTCGCGATGAAAGGCTGCTGGATAGCCGAGATCTTGGCGTCGGCTGCTTCACCGGTCAGCAGCTTCGGCACCGTCGAAAGCCACATGATGATGATGAAAAGAACGACGGTGACGAGCCAGGTCCAGGTCGGGTTGCCTGCATTGGCATGGCGGGTGTTGAAATAATGGCGGATCGTGACGCCCATCAGGAAGACCAGCGAGGCGATGATCCAGTTGAACTGGGTGCCGAAAGCCAGCGGATAGTGGTTCGACAGCATCAGGAACAGCACCGGCAGTGTCAGGTAGTTGTTGTGCGTCGAGCGCTGCTTGGCGATCCTGCCGTATTTCGCATCGGGCGTGCGGCCGGCAAGGAGGTCGGCGACGACGATCTTCTGGTTCGGGATGATGATGAAGAACACGTTGGCCGACATGATCGTCGCCGTGAAGGCGCCGAGATGCAGGAAGGCGGCCCGGCCCGTGAACAGATGCGTATAACCCCAGGCGACCGCGACCAGGATGAAATACAGCGCCACCATCAGCCGGGTATTGTCATTGCCGAAGGGCGACTTGCAGATCAGATCGTACATGATCCAGCCGCCCGCGATCGTACCCAGCGAAATGGCTATCGCCACGGGCTTTGACACATCGAGCACGGCCGGATCGATCATGTAGAGGTCGGCACCGGCGTAGTAGACGAGACAGAGCATGCCGAAGCCGGAGAGCCAGGTGACGTAGCTCTCCCATTTGAACCAGACAAGATGGTCCGGCATATTGGCCGGTGCTACCAGGTACTTCTGGATATGGTAGAAGCCCCCGCCATGAACCTGCCACTCCTCGCCATACGCCCCTGGAGGCAATGCGGCATGTTTCTTCAAGCCCAGGTCCAGGGCCACGAAATAGAATGACGAGCCGATCCAGGCGATGGCTGTGATCACGTGCAACCAGCGGACGGCAAATGTTATCCAGTCCCAGGCGATGGCGTATTCGTACAAGGGAAAGTCCTCCCGATCTTCACGGGACTGTTTGCCATCCCGTGATTTTCTAGGAAATCCCGGTGAATCCGCAACACTTTCAAAAAAATCTATAAGATGACCCCTGCTTTGATCCGCACGCCAATGTGGTAAAAGGAACCATGTCCTATCTCGATAATGTGCGTGTCTTCGTTCGTGTGGTCGAACTCGGAACCCTTTCGGCGGCGGGGCGCGATCAACGCGTCACCCCTGCGGTGGCGAGCAATCGCATCAAGGAACTCGAGCGCCATCTCGGCGTACGGCTCTTCAACCGCACGACCAGGAAACTCTCGCCGACCGAACACGGCCGCGTCTTCTACGACGGCGCTGTGAAGATCATTGAGGCGGTGAACGAGGCGGAGGGGGCGATCGCCGACCTCTCGCGCAATCCGAAGGGTTCGCTCCGGATTACCGCGCCGCTCGGCATCGGCCGCCGGCTGATCGCCTCTGGCATTCCGGAGTTCCACGACAAATATCCGGATATCGAAGTGCGCGTCCGCTTGTCGGACCACAATGTCGATATCCTCGCTGAAGGTGTCGACGTGGCTTTCAAGCTCGGTGTGTTGGAGGACTCGAACCTGCGCATGCGCGGCATTCTTAATTGCGAGCGCGTGCTCTGCGCCTCACCAGACTATCTGGCAGGGCGCGGCGTACCGGCGAACGCGGATGCGCTGATTGCCGATAAGCATGACTGTCTTCTGCTGCGCTATCCGGGATCCAAAGAGTATTTCTGGACGCTGGTAACGGCGGATGGCCCGCGCAAATTCGAGGTCGCCGGCCCGTATGATAGCGACGACGGCGACGTGCTCACCCAATGGGCTTTGGAAGGTCGCGGCATCATCAACAAGCCGCTGTTCGAGGTGAAGGCCCATCTTAGGGAAGGCCGGCTGGTGGAGATCTTGAAGGACAGTCCGCCGGCCCCCGTGCAGCTTGCCGCGATCTATCCGCACAAGCGTTTCCAGGATCCGAAGGTTCGGCTGATGATCGACTTCATGGCGGAGCGCTGTCAGCGGCTGATCGGCAAGCTGCTCCAGGACGAGCCTGCGGCCGCCGCCTCTAGCGGCTGACCGCCGAGACGGACTTGCTCTGGCTTGCTTTCCAGCTGAGCGCCGCCGTCATGATTTCCGCAGCGGCGAGCGTGGCGATGACGGCGGGACGTTTGTCCTTCAGCGCCGTGCCACCGATCGGGCAGACAAGCCGATCGAAGAGACCCGGGAGGCCGGTTTCTCGCGACAGCCAGTTGCGGAACGTGGCGCGCTTCGTCTTGGAACCGATCATGCCGACATAGGCAGCATCCCGATGCTTGAGCGCTTCGGCCGCAATGAGGAAATCAAGCGCATGGTCGTGGGTGAGGATCACGAAGCTGCTGCCGGCCGGCGCATCACGCACCACAGCCTCGGGCATGGCCGTCAGGCAGGTCTCGATATGGGGCACGATGCAGGCGGTAAGTTCGTCCTCTCGCGTATCCACCAGCACGACGCGCAGCGGTGCCAGCGAAAGCGCCATGACGAGCGCGTCGCCGACATGGCCGGCTCCGAAAACATAGACATGCGGCCGCGCCGCCATTTCCCCGTCGCTGCGGGCAATGAGATGGTCAGCAAGTTCCGCATTGAGCGCGGTGAACGCAAGTCCTACCCGGCCGCCGCAGCACTGGCCGATCTCCGGGCCGAGCGGCACGTTCATCGGCTCCGCCGCAATGCCGGAGCGCAATGCCCGGCGCGCCTGGTCGATCGCCATATATTCGAGCTGCCCGCCGCCGATCGTTGCAAAAATCGCCTGTTCCGACACCAGCATCCAGGCGTCTGTATCGCGCGGCGCGGAGCCTGCGACACCGGTCACCTCGACCAGGATCGACGCCGGTTCGCGGCGCAGGAAATCCCGGATGTCTTCGCACGCGGCAGGCATGACCTTACTCCTTCTTTGCCGACCTGAGACGTTCGATCGCCATCAGCACCCGCTCCGGTGTTGCCGGCGCATCGAGGCGCGGACAGATCTTGTGGTCGGCGACGCTGGCTACAGCATCCGACAAGGCATGCAAAACTGCAAGGCCGAGCGGCAAAGGCGGCTCGCCGACCGCCTTGGAACGATGGATCGTCGGTTCATAGGCTTCGGACCAGTCGGTCAGCGCTACATTGAAAATCTTCGGTCGGTCGGATGCAAGCGGGATTTTATAGGTGGAGGGTGCGTGGGTGCGCAGCCGCCCCTTATTGTCCCAGAACAATTCCTCCGTCGTCAGCCAACCCATGCCCTGGATGAAGCCGCCTTCGATTTGTCCGATATCGATGGCCTTGTTCAACGAACGGCCTGTATCGTGCAGAATATCCGTCCGCTCGACCACATACTCCCCGGTCAGCGTATCGATGGATACCTCCGAGCATGCGGCGCCATAGGCGTAGTAATAGAAGGCGTGGCCGCGGCCCTTGGAGCGGTCCCAATGGATTTTCGGCGTCTTGTAGAAGCCCGCCGCCGAAAGCTGGACGCGTGCCATATAGGCCTTCTTGACCAGATCGTCGAAGGCTATCTCGATATCACCGATGCGCACCCGATTGGGCAGGAAGATCACCTGATCGCGGGCCACCCGATGGCTTTCAGCCGCGAAGGCGATCAGCCGGTCCTTGATCTGGCGCGCGGCGTTCTGCGCCGCCATGCCATTGAGGTCCGCGCCGGAAGAGGCGGCCGTCGGCGAGGTATTGGGCACCTTGGCGGTCGTCGTGGCGGTGATCTTCACCCGGTCGAGATCGATCTGGAATTCCTCGGCCACCACCTGCGCCACCTTCAGATGCAGGCCTTGCCCCATCTCGGTGCCGCCATGGTTCATGTGCACGGAACCGTCGCTATAGACGTGCACCAGAGCGCCAGCTTGGTTCGACTCGGTCTTGGTGAAGGAGATACCGAATTTCACCGGCGTCAGCGCGATGCCGCGCTTGACGATGCGGCTCTTCGCATTGAATTTTGCGATGGCCTTGCGGCGGCCGGCATAATCGGCGCTCTCCTCCAGCTCCGCGACGATGCGCTGGATGATGCAGTCCTCCACCTTCTGGTGGTAGGGCGTGAGGTTGCGCTCGCCCTCGACGCCCATGGCGTCGTAAAAATTCAGCTTGCGGATATCGAGCGGATCCTTGCCGACGGCGAAGGCTACCTCGTCGATGACGCGCTCGGCGCCCACCATGCCCTGCGGGCCGCCGAAACCGCGAAAGGCCGTGTTGGAGACGGTGTTGGTATAGAGCGGCGCCGATTTCGCGTGAACATGGGGGAAGAAATAGGCGTTGTCGCAGTGAAACAGCGCACGGTCGCCGACGGGGCCGGAGAGATCGGCGGAAAAGCCGGCCCGAAGCGCGAATGTATAGTCGATGGCAAGGATGCGGCCGTCGTCGTCGAAGCCGACATCGTAGTCGATGGCAAAGTCATGCCGCTTGCCGGTGGCGGTCATGTCCTCATCGCGGTCGAGCCGGACTTTGACGGCGCGGTTCAGCTTCTTGGCGGCGATGGCAGCGATTGCCGCGCACTGGTTCGCCTGCGTTTCCTTGCCGCCGAAGCCGCCACCCATGCGGCGTATCTCGATCGTCACGGCATTGCTCGGCACACCGAGCGCATGGGCGACCATGTGCTGCGTCTCGCTCGGCCCCTGGGTCGAGCAATGGACGATGACCTCGTCGTCCTCACCGGGTACCGCGAGCGAGACCTGCCCTTCGAGATAGAAATGATCCTGACCGCCGAGCCGCATGCGGCCTTTGACGCGGCGCGGCGCGCGCTCAAGCTCGGCTGCTGCATCGCCCCTCTTCAGCGTCAGCGGCGCGACGACCTGCCGGTGGGTGGAAACGTCGAGATCCCATATGTCGATATCGGCTGGCAATTCGTCATATTCGATCTTTGCCAACCGCGCCGCGCGGCGGGCCTGCTCGCGCGTTTCAGCAATGACGCAGAAGATCGGCTGGCCATGGAACTCGACCTTGCCGGCAGCAAGCACTGGGTCGTCATGCATGTTGGAAGGCGAGATATCATTGACGCCGGGAACATCCTCGTGGGTCAGGACAGTGACGACGCCTGGGGCGGCGCGCACGGCAGACAGATCGACCGATTTCAGAATACCGTGCGCTACGGTCGACAGGCCGAGGCCGGCATGCAACGCGCCTGTTTGCTCCGGGATATCGTCGATATAGACGGCCGTGCCGGCGACGTGCTTGTGGGCGGAGTCGTGGCGAGGGCTGGTATGGACGCCGCCGATAATGGTTTCTGCCTTGAGGCCGGACGTGTGCTTGTTCATGGCCTATGCAGCCTCGTATCTGGACACCTGAGTCGGTGTCGCGTCTGTCGTCGTCTCCAGGTAGAACCGGAGAAGAAGGTTCCTTGCCGCAAGCGCGCGGTATTCGGCGGTGGCCCGCATGTCGCTGAGCGGCGTGTAGTCCTCGGCGTATCTTTCCATCGCTCGTTCCACCGTGGATTCGTTCCAGAGCTGGCCAAGCAGCGCCTTTTCGACGGCAAAGGCCCGTTTCGGTGTTCCGGCCATGCCGCCATAGGCGATGCGGATCTCCGTGACTGTGTCGTCGGCGGCAAGTGTCAGGCGGAAGGCGCCGAGCGTTGCGGTGATGTCCTCGTCCCGGCGCTTGGTCACCTTGTAGATGGCAAATTTTCCCGATGCATCGGGAATGGGCACATGCACGGTTTCCACGAATTCGCCCGGCTGCCGATCCTGCTTGCCATAGGTGATGAAGAAGTCTTCGAGCGCGACGATGCGCCTGACAGCACCCTTGCGCAAAGTGAGCGAAGCCCCGAGTGCGATCAGGGGTGGCGGCGTATCACCGATCGGCGAGCCATTGGCGATGTTGCCGCCGATTGTTCCCATGTTGCGCACCTGCTGGCCGCCGATACGAGTGATCAGTGAGCCGAGTGCCGGGATGTGCCGCGAAAGGGTTGCGATCGCTTCCGAGTAGGTAACGCCGGCACCGATGGAGACGATGCCATCGTTCACGGCGATGGACTTCAACTCGTCGAGCCCGGCGATGAAAACTGCCGGCGAGATGTCGCGCATATGCTTGGTGACCCAGAGGCCAACATCGGTGGAGCCCGCGATCACGGTGGCGGTCGGCGACACCTCGAGAACAGCTGCGAAATCGTCAAGGTTCGCCGGCACGACCAGCCGGCTGCGGTCGTCGCCGATCTCGACCCGCGCGCCATCGTGCAAAGCCCGCAGGCGGGCGGTCATCGCTTCCCGTTCGACGAGCAGAGGATCCTTCGTCGTCCCGCCATAGCTGGAAATTGCGCGCGCGGCGCGCAGGATCGGCTCATAACCGGTGCAGCGACAAAGATTGCCCTGAAGCGCGATTTCGATCTGCTGGTCCGTCGGGTTCGGCGTCTGCATCCAGAGGCCGTAGAGCGACATGACAAAACCTGGTGTGCAGAAGCCGCATTGCGAGCCATGACAGTCGACCATGGCCTCCTGAACCGGATGCAGCTTTCCGTCGCGGCCTGCGAGATGCTCGACGGTCACCACATGGCAACCATCCAGCGAACCAAGGAAGCGTATGCAGGCATTGACGCCCTCATAGACGAGGTCACCCGCCGGCGTGAGCCGCCCCACAAGCACCGTGCAGGCGCCACAGTCGCCCTCGGCACAGCCCTCCTTGGTGCCCTTGAGCGACCGGGAAAGCCGCAGCCAGCCGAGCAGCGTCTGGTTCGGCGTGACGTCGCGGAGCGTAATATCCTGGCCGTTGAGGATGAAACGCAGTTCGGAGCGGATCGTGACGGGCGCCATCATTTAACTCCCACGGTAGGTGGAATAGCTGTAGGGCGAGAGGAGCAGCGGCACGTGGTAGTGCGCGCTTTCATCCGCAAGGCCGAATAGGATCGGGATGATATCGAGGAACATCGGGCCCTCGGATGTGCGGCCGAAATAGTCACCGGCATGGAAACGCAGTTCGTAGGCGCCGGCCTTCATGGTTTCGCCCGATAGCAGCGGTGCATCACAGCGGCCGTCGCCGTTGGTCTTGGTTGATTTGACGTGGTGATGCGTATCGCCTTCGATCCGGTAGAGATCGATGCGCAGGCCCTGAGCCGGCTTGCCGAGCGCCGTATCCAGCACGTGGGTCGTGAGCCGGCCGGCTCCTCGCGAATGAGATTGCATGTTTTCTCCCGAACGTAGCGCTTCTGTCGCCACTATCCGTCAGGCTTATTCCCCTGAAAAGCGGCGGGATCGTTCGAGACTTTCAAAATTTCCAAGGGGAATAGCGCGCGCGATTTGTGGTTAGAAATTTGCCATCGAAGACATTTGGAGGAGTGTTCCATGCGATATTGCCGTGACATGCACGGATATGGCCAGACGCCGCCGGCGGCTGAGTGGCCTGACGATGCGCGCATCGCCGTGCAATTCGTCCTGAATTACGAAGAGGGCGGCGAGAACTGCGTGCTGCATGGCGATGCCGCATCAGAAGCCTTTCTTTCGGAAATCGTCGGCGCCTCCCAATGGCCGGGCCAGCGTCACTGGAATATGGAATCGGTCTATGAATATGGCGCCCGCGCCGGCTTCTGGCGTCTGCACCGGCTTTTCACCGAGAAGCAGCTGCCCGTCACCGTCTACGGCGTCGCAACCGCGCTGCAGCGCTCGCCGGCGCAAGTCGCCGCGATGGTGGAGGCAGGCTGGGAAATCGCCTCGCACGGTCTGAAATGGGTGGAGCACAAGGACATGGCTCCGGACGAGGAGCGCGCGGCAATCGCCGAGGCGATGCGCCTGCACACATTGGTCACCGGCGAGCGGCCGCGTGGCTGGTACACCGGCCGCTGTTCGGCAAACACCGTCGATCTGGTGACGGAATTCGGCGGTTTCGACTACATCTCCGACACCTATGCCGACGACTTGCCCTATTGGTATGAGCATGGCGGTCACCAGCAGCTCATCATCCCCTACACGCTCGACGCCAACGACATGCGTTTTGCGACGCCGCAGGGCTTCAACAGCGGTGACCAGTTCTTCAGCTACCTGAAGGATTCCTTCGATGCGCTCTATGCGGAAGGCGCCGCCGGCAGCCCGAAGATGATGAGCATCGGCCTGCATTGCCGACTGATCGGCCGGCCCGGCCGCGTCATGGCGCTCGCCCGCTTCATCGACTATGTTCAGAGCCACGAGAAGGTCTGGATCGCGCGGCGCATCGACATCGCCGAACATTGGGCAAAGACCCATCCACCGAAGTCGGCCACGGAGCGGCCCTCGCAGATGCCGGAGGCCGAGTTTGTCGAGCGCTTCGGCGGCATCTTCGAACATTCGCCCTGGATTGCGCAGCGCGCCTTCGCCGGCGAACTCTCGCCAGCCAACGATACCGCAATCGGCCTCCACGCTGCTCTCGCCTTCCAGTTCCGCGCAGCGAGCGACGAGGAGCGGCTTGGCGTGCTCGCCGCCCACCCGGATCTTGCCGGAAAGCTGGCGCAGGCCAAGCGCCTGACGGCGAGCTCGACGGAAGAACAGGCCTCCGCCGGCCTCGATGCGCTGACGACAGAAGAACACGCACGTTTGACCGACCTCAACAATCGCTACGTCACAAAATTCGGTTTCCCATTCATCATCGCCGTGCGCGACCATACGAAATCCGGGATCCTCGCCGCGTTCGAGACCCGGATCGAGAACGACCGCAACGCCGAATTCGCCGCCGCCTGCCGCCAAGTGGAGCGGATCGCGCTTCTGCGGCTCGACGCCATGTTCCGAGACGGACAGGCATTGCACCCGCTCGGCCAGCGGACTGCTGCGTGAAACGCTGGCGCTGCCCAGAAAGAACAGAAGTGAGGAGAGCGTGAATGAAAGTGATCGAGATACAGCCGTTGACGAGCGTCGCCTTCTTCCCCTTCGGCGAGGTGATCGAAATGGAAGGGGCATATAACTATCCCATCAATGCCGGGAAATGCGTCCGATACCATGACCTCGCGAAGATCGAGACAACAGGCGAGAAGGCACGTGCGATGATCAGTCTGCTCCGGGGCGAGCCTTACATGCTGCCGCTGGAACTGCGGATGGTTGAGCGGCACCCCTTCGGCAGCCAGGCCTTCATCCCGTTGACGGATAACCCGTTCCTGGTTGTCGTCGCGCAGGAAACAGCCAATGGGCCGGGTGAGCCGCTCGCTTTCCGGACGAAACCCGGGCAGGGCGTCAATATCGGGCGCAATGTCTGGCACGGTATCCTCACCCCTCTCGACGGTGTCTCCGACTTCGCTGTCGTCGACCGCGCCGGCGAGGGCGTAAACCTGGAAGAGCATTTCTTCAAGGAACCGTTCCTGATCCGCTGATCAGACAAGGGTGAGTTGGGACAAGAAGAAGGGGGGCCACGGCAGTGGCCCCCCTTCTTTGATTCACAAGCATCTTTAATTTCGCATCCAATGTGACACGGGATGATCGCGCGTGCTTTGCTTCGCTCCCCGTCCTTCGGGAACTTGCCGCCAATAAAATCCACGGCTTGCGGGCCAGTCGATAATTCCGGATTCAAATAGAAACGGCCTGCACACAGGCTCAGGAGCCGGGACGTCCGATCGGATGACCCGGCTCCTTGAAGCGTGCAACTGTTAGTCTGCGAAGAAGGCGAAGCGCACGATGAACAAGGCCGCAACGATCTGTGTCGCCAGATGAAGCGTGTTCCATCGGCCGGTGCAAACCTTCAGGACGACGTAGCTGATGAACCCGAAAGCAAGGCCATTGGCGATCGAGTAGGTAAACGGCATCGCCAGCGCCGTGAGTGCCGCGGGTGCAGCTTCAGTCAGATCATCCCATTCGATTTCCGTTAGCTCACGCATCATCAGGCCGGCGACGTAGAGCAGGGCCGGCGCCGTCGCATAGGCAGGAACAGAGGCGGCGAGCGGGGAAAAGAACAGGGCCGCGACAAAGAGCACGGCAATTGTCACCGCCGTCAGGCCTGTGCGACCTCCCGCCTGAACGCCCGAAGCACTTTCGACATAAGCGGTCGTGCTGCTGGTGCCCATCAATGAGCCGGCGACAATAGCCGCGCTGTCGGCGAGCAGAGCCCGGCTCAAGCGGTTCGGCTTGCCTTCCTCGATCAGTTTCGCCCGCTTGGCGACGCCGATCAGCGTCCCGGTCGCGTCGAAGACCTCAACGAGCACGAAGACGAGGATGATGTGGATCAGGCCTCCATGGAGAGCTCCTACGATGTCGAGCTGCATAAAGGTCGGCATGATCGAGGGAGGCATCGAAACGATGCCGTGGAACTGGCTGACGCCGAAGATCCAGGAGAGAACGGTGACAGCAAGAATGCCGATCAGGATCGAACCCCTTACTTTCATCGCATCAAGAACGGCGATGACGAAGAAGCCGAAGATTGCGAGAAGGGGGCCGGTCTGCTTCAGGTCTCCGAGACCGATGAGCGTCGCCTTATTGGCGACGACGATGCCGGCACCCTTGAGGGCAATGATAGCCAGAAAAAGGCCGATACCGGCGGCGATAGCGCTTCTGAGCGAGCGCGGGATGCCCGCTATCAGCCAGCTGCGTACGCCGGTGACTGTCAAAAGGACGAAGATCCCGCCTGAGATGAAGACCGCGCCGAGCGCCTGTTGCCAGGTAAAGCCGAGCGCTGCGACGACGGTGAAGGCAAAGAAGGCATTGAGCCCCATGCCCGGCGCCAACCCTATCGGCCAATTGGCGACAAGTCCCATGACGATGGAACCCAATGCCGCGGCAAGACAGGTGGCGACAAAAATGGCATTGCGGTCCATGCCCGTGGTCGACAGGATATCCGGATTGACGAAGATGATGTAGGACATCGTCAAGAACGTCGTCACGCCTGCGACGAGTTCGGTGCGGACGGACGTGCCGTGCTCACTCAATTTGAAAAGTCGTTCAAACATAGTTCCTCCCTAAGCGTTCCCAACGCCAGTGCATGTCATGAAGCTGGCCTGCATCTCCTCCGGATGCCGGCGCGACAAGCGCTTGTAAACGCTTCGTAGCGAGGGGGATTGTGCGCTGTTAGAGGCTCTGCGCGCTAGAGCCGGATTTCCCTGCAATTCGCGAAAGTCATTCTAGTTTTTCGGGCTATTTCCGAGCGAGTGGATTTGCGTTTCGGAGCGATCACAGAATGGAGAAGACCTTCGATGCGGATATTTCCAACGTGTTCTGTTCGCCACCGCCTGGCGCCATCGATCGGGCAACGATGATACGCGCTGTGTTTTACAGGTGCGAAACGACAAAGCCAACCTATTTTGCGCCAGAAGGCGGCGCTGCGGCCACAGCGCTCAATGTGGCGGAAATTTCAGCACGAGCTGGAGGTTGCCGGCAAAGCTGTCGGGGATATGTGACTGGTCCGCGCAGGACATTGACGCAAAACACCGCATTCTCGATGGTTGCCCGTGTGGCTGGACTGAGATGACGGATACAGACGAGAAGCGGCGGGCCAACTGCAAGATCATCACAAATGCACGCTGCGACGATTTCTTTGAAATGCTCGAACAACGATTGGCTCGCTTCAGCATGCCGGGGATCTAACACGGTATTTGTTGCTGGCGTCTACGGCGCAGCACATTCAAAGATTCGCATATCACCTTGAAGAGTATTCGGTTCGCAAAGCCGTTCGCTGCAGAGCGGACGCAGCCTGACGATACTCATCATGGACCGAATTGCCGACGCGCGCCGATCCCTGCACCCATGCTGCTTGCATGGAGATGGATGGCTTCTCTTTGAGCAACTGCTGCTGCTGACCCTCATAAATAGAAAGAAGGCTCGGAGGGAAACCGAACCTTCTCCCTTTTCTGATCGGAGGTCGAAGTCAGATCAGAAGCTGCGCTCGAAGCGGAGGATACCAGCCCACTGGTCTTCGTTGATCGAATCCCAGTTGGTGTAGGTAACTTCCGGCTCGATGAGCAGGTTCTTGACCGGCTTGAACTTGAGGTTCGTGGTTGCAGAGAAGATCTTCGAGTCGGTGTAGGCGACCTGGAAGTTCCACTTCAGCTTTTCGTTGATCGGAACGCTTGCGCCGCCCCAAAGAGCCCAGTCACCCCAGCCGATACCGGAAGCATCGCCAGCACCGTTCGCACCAGCGTACTTGTTCAGCTTGTCGCCGTCGGTGTTCCAGCCGCCCATCAAGAAGGCCGAGAAGACACCGAAGTCAGCATCGACACGAGCCTTGATGGCGCCTTCTTCGACGATCGAGTCATAGCCGCCAACGACCTTGAAGCCCCATGCGCCAGACTTGAAGCCGGCACCGGCAACAACGTCGGGAGCGTAATGGTCGGAGCTGTCTTCGCCGTTAGCGCCAGTAGCGCCCGTACCGGAATTGGTATCTTCGACGGAGATCACAGCCGTGAAGCCGTTGCCTGCATCGTAGTTGTAGGTGATCTGGTTCAGCTCGTACGGACCGTCATAAACCACGTCGTCGTTGATGACGTCGCCGGCATAACCGGTGAAGACGTTGAACTGCGAGTCTTCCTTACCAATGGTGAAGCCACCGAGGCTGATGCTGGCATGCAGCAGGTTGGTGGACGTCGAGCCGCCGTTGGCCCAGTCCCAACGCAGTTCGGTGTTGGTCTTCAGCGGACCATACTCGGTGTCCGTTGCCGTCTGCAGCTGCAGCTCAGCGCGGGTGTGCCAGAGCGTGCCGAAACGGCTGTTCGGGTTGTAGGCATCGTACCACTGACCTTCGGTACGAACCTTGCCGCCGATCTTGAGGCAGGTTTCGGTGCCCGGGATGAAGAAGTAGCCGGCGCCGTAAGCGTCGCAGATACGGACGTACTCAAGCGGCTCCGGTTCAGCAGCGACGACAGCGTCGGCCGCATGAGCGCCGGAAACTACTGCCAGTGCAGCAGCGGAGCCGAGAAGAAGGCTCTTGATATTCATTTTGTCTCCAATCGATATGCCTGATCGGAACGACGCCGGCGACCACCCGCTACGTTCATTGATCAGGCTGTTCCCTCTAAGTGGAAGCCAACGGCCCCCCACGCACACGGTAGCGAGATGGATATGGCATCGGAACACAATAGTTTCGCCGCGCCGTGTATTTTCAGACATAAAATTGTCATAGATGCAAAAATACATCACTTATACTCTGTAATGGTTGAGTCTATCTAACTATATGCACCGGAAATACTAAATAAACGTACGTAATGTATATATACACTGGAATGTTAGTAGCCAAATTATAAGTCTACGTTACTATTTATACTGATTTTAACTCTCGATGCAGCCGTTTGGAGCGGGAATTGCGCCGATTCGGGTGATGGAATGTGAGCCCTATGGCATGTCTTTGCCGGCAAAGACCGGGCGCGCTCGGTGTCCGAGATCGATCGGAGCGCCACGAGGTACGAAGCACCAAACTTGGCTCTTCGGTCAGTCAGTCTAGAGCAGGTCCTGCGATCGATGAATCGATTGTGAGGTGACGCGGCGCGGCGAAGCTGATTCAACATCCACAGCAAAGAGGTGGATGATGGC
>NZ_JAAZQP010000029.1:0-20959 GCF_012275435.1 Rhizobium sp. SG741 | reverse complement strand
CTGATCGTGCCGATCGCGATGGAAGAAAAGCTGCGCTTCGCCATCCGCGAAGGCGGCCGTACCGTCGGCGCAGGCATCGTCGCATCCATCGTCGAATAATCCTCGGATTATTCCTTTATAAGAAGGCCCCGCTGGAAACAGCGGGGCCTTTTGTATTGGGGGAAGTGCCATGGGATTGATCATTCTGACGGGCGCCTCGGGCTCGGGCAAGACGACGATCGCGCAGGCGATAGCGAGGGATCATGCGCTTGAGGTGACCGTCCATCATTTTGACAGCATCGGCGTCCCCGCACTTGACGTCATGATCCAAGATCATGGCTCGCCGGAGGCCTGGCAGCGCGCCAAAACCATGGAGTGGCTGGCACGTCTTGCCCCACATGTCCGGAGGGGTGAGGCGGCGCTGCTCGAGGGACAGATGCGGATGTCCTTCGTCATTGAAGCTATCGCGGCAGCAAAGATCAATGAATACAAACTGTTATTGGTCGATTGCGACGATGCGGCGAGAACGCATCGGTTGACGATGGAGCGCGGCCAGCCAGAGCTGGCCAATGCGGAGATGATGAACTGGGCAACCTATCTGCGCAATGAAGCCTTGGCGCAAGGCTGCGGGATTCTCGATACAAGTCGCCTTTCGATCGAGCAGAGTGCCGCGCGGGTTTTGCAGCATCTGCATAGGTAATGCAATTTGTCACCATTCGTTGATGAACGGCGCTTAAATCAGCTCCGCGATGGCGCGGCGGACGACGTCGGCGACGAAATCAGCTTTTCCTTCAGTATAATGATCCCAATCGCCGTTGGCCTCTTCCGCCAATCGCTGCTTCAATGCGGCATAGCTTGCCGCGATCTCCGGATGAGTGCGAAGATGATCGCGGAAAAGGATGCGCTCGTGATGGGCGCCATTGCCGGGCAGGCAAAGGTAGAGGCGCGTGCCGTAGGGCTTTTCGTCCATGGTTAAAGCCCATCTGTCGGCACCGTGCAGATCGCCGTGAAAGCGATAGCCGGCCTTCTTCAGGCGTTCGGTTGCATCGACCCTTGCATCTTCCGATGCAAGAACGGCATCGATATCAAGCTTGGGCTTGGCTCGCATTCCGGGGACGGCGGTGCTGCCGATATGATAGATTTGGGCAGGATGGCCGAGCAGGGTACTGATCGTCTCGCGGCGGTCCTCAAAGAGCGCGGGCCATGCCGGATCGTATTCGACGAGCGTGATCGGGCGCATTCGTTTTCCACCCCTTCAATGATCGCCTGACACATCAATTCCACCGCAAGCACGTCGGTCAAGTGATTCCAACCGCCGCACCTGCCTTGCGAAAAAGCCGAAAAGGTCTACCTATCGCTAGGATTTTATCCGGAGGAGATTTCATGAAGAAGCGCATTCTGTTTACTGGCGGCAGCGGCAAGGCCGGACGCCACACCGTGCCCTGGCTGGTCGAGGCCGGTTACGAAGTCCACAACATCGATCTCGTGCCGCTGAACAGCCCCGGTGTCACCAATCTGCAGGCCGATGTCACCGATGCGGGACAGGTCTATAACGTCCTGACCATGCATCGGGATTTCCCCGATCTCGATCAGGGCAGGGGCGTGCAGCCCTTCGATGCCGTCGTGCATTTCGCAGCCGTCCCGCGCATCCTGTTGAAGCCCGACAACGAGACGTTTCGCATCAACACGATGAGCACCTATAACGTCATCGAGGCGGCGGCGAAGCTCGGCGTGAAGAAGATCATCGTTGCCTCAAGCGAAACGACCTACGGCGTCTGCTTCGCCGAAGGCCATCGCGATTTCCATCAATTCCCGCTGGAGGAGGACTATGACGTCAATCCGATGGATTCCTATGGCCTGTCCAAGGTTCTGAACGAAAAGACGGCGCGGGCCTTCGCCGAGCGCTTCGGCATCGACATCTATGCGCTGCGCATCGGCAACGTCATCGAGCCCCACGAATATGAGCGCTTCCCGGAATATTTCGCCGACAGCGGGATCCGCAAGCGCATCGCCTGGAGCTATATCGACGCCCGCGATCTCGGCCAGATCGTTCACCTCTGCATCGAAAAAAGCGGCCTGGGCTTCCAGGTATTCAACGCCGCCAACGACACGGTTTCAGCCAACACGCCCTCGCGCGAACTCGCCGCCAAGCACTATCCGAACGTGCCTTTCACCCGTGAGATCGGCGAATATGAAGGCTTGCTTTCCAACCGCAAGATCCGCGAAGTCCTCGGTTTCAAGGAAGAGCACGACTGGCGGCGATATGTGAAGGTCTGAAGCTGCATGACCTCCGAATAGGGCGGGGCGCTCTCGCGGAGCCCGGCAGAGGCGTCGACCGGATACGACGCCTCTCCATTTGTTACGCAGCATAACCAAAAATGCTTCCGCAAACACTCGACAAATATCCCCGTTTATTTAAGTAGGGTTGCGTATGCTGGGTATCTCCTGGAGATTGCAGCGGGTGGTACGGCATATTCGCGCCCCTGTTTCGAACGAACATCCCCCGGCCCTGGTGCTTTGGGGATGGAGCCGGGGCAGTTTGCGTCGCTACGAAAAATGGTTTGCCGGCTGGCTCTCAAGGGGTCGGTCGTTTCGGAGGTGTCATGAAGGATAGTGTTGCACGTATTTTTGTCGGTTTCGATTCCAAGGAGGTCGTGGCCTATCACGTCCTCGCCCAGAGCATCATCGAGCGGTCCTCGATCCCGGTGGTATTCTCGCCGATCGTGCTCAACAATCTGAGCGGCATTTTCACGCGCGAGCGTAATGCGCTGCAGTCGACCGAGTTTTCCTTCTCGCGCTTCCTGGTGCCCTACCTCAGCGACTATGAGGGCTGGAGCATCTTCATGGATTGCGACATGCTGGCCCGCACCGATATCGCCGAACTCTGGGCGCTGCGCGACGATCGCTATGCGGCCATGTGCGTCAAGCACGATTACCAGCCGAAGATCGAAACCAAGTTCCTCGGCCAGACGCAGACCAAGTACGCGAAGAAGAACTGGTCGAGCATGATCCTGTTCAACAATGCCAAGTGCAAGGCATTGACGAAAGACTTCGTCAACACGGCCACCGGCCTTGAGCTCCATCAGTTCAAGTGGCTGGAAAGCGACGACCAGATCGGTGAGGTGCCGGTGACCTGGAATTATCTCGTCAATGAATACGACTACCGCGAGGATGCCAAGCTGGTGCATTTCACCGACGGCGGTCCGTATTTCGACGAATACCGCAACGACGATTACGCCGAGGAATGGTTTGCCATGCGTGAGCGTATGCTGCACGTACAGCAGAAGTGAGCGAGTTGAGGCGAGAGCCGACAGGGGCCGCGGATGCCGACCTCCCGGCCGCGGGCTCCGCGGCTGGCCTGAACAGCGCCGACGAATGGCGCCCCCTGCTGGCGGCTTATTCTCATATCGTGCTGGTCGCCAACAGCGACGCAGTCGACATGGGAAGCCTGCAGGCGCAGTTTCCGCCGACAGCGCTCTTCGTCTTCTTCAATAAGGTCTACAAGGTTCTGGACCGTCCTTTCCCCGGGCACTCGCTGCTGATCTCGCGCGGTCAGCCGCGCGGTGCGAATATCGTCTATCGGGGCGAGGTGGGCGAGGTCGTCAAATTCTTCCCGAAGGAATATTTCCTCGGCATCATGAACATCCGCCTCGGCCCGGAGGAGAAGCTCAATCCGGCCGCCGACTTTCAGGGCGCGCCGACAGGCCATCTCGATCTGGTCGGTTTCTGCTCCGATTTTTATACGGAAGGCAAGACGCCGACCAGCGGTTTCGCCATGGCGCTATGGCTCAGCGATTTGAAGCTACCCGGAGCCATCGTTCTTGCCGGCTTTTCGGCGAGACGTAGCCAGAAGTGGAGGGTGGTCTCCGCCCATGACTGGACCTTCGAGCAAACCTTCCTGCGCCTCTTCGCGCGTCTCGGGAAGATCACCATTCATGGCGGCGTTTCCCTTAATCCCTATATCAGGCTCGCTGAACGTTTTTCCGAAATACCATCGGCCGAGATTTCGCTGGCCGCCGCGGAAGTGCTGTCCGAGCGATTGGGCAACGCGGATGCGGAAGTGGACAAGCTGATTTCGCTGACCAATGTGATTCGTTCGACGGATAATTTCCTGCGCCGCCTCAGGCCAAAATTTCTGAAGCGGAAGCCGAAGGGTTCGCCTGGGGAGTAACGGCGCAGCGAGAGGCGCCTTTTCGGCGCCTTCCGCAATGGTTCTGCGCGGCGGCGCTATTGACCGTGCTGGGCTGCATGCCGCGAAGCTGCGGGCTCGATTGGGAAAAAGCGAAAAACGCTCTTGCCAATCGTTTCGTCCCGTCTTAAAGGGAGCGCCATGTCTTCGAACTGCTCAGGCGGTCCACCGCTTGATGTAAATACTCGAAGAATGAAGGGGTATAGCTCAGTTGGTAGAGCGGCGGTCTCCAAAACCGCAGGTCGTAGGTTCGAGCCCTGCTGCCCCTGCCACTTTCCTTTGATTTGATTGGCGCGGTTATTTCGCTGCTTTTCAAGTTGAGGGAGCATGCCGTTTTGACGGCAAATTTTCGAAAACACTGGATTGCCTCTTGTTAAATTGGGAATCGGTGTTTATGTAGGGTTCAACAGACACGCGGTGCGTGGGGCTGATATGTTCAGCTTTACGCGCCGTAATTGCGTGGGCAGTCAATGGCATCCAAAACGAATCCACTAGCGTTTCTGCAGCAAGTTCGCTCCGAGACGTCGAAAATCACTTGGCCATCACGCCGTGAGACGATGATCTCGACGGTGATGGTACTTGTCATGGTTGTTTTCGCCTCGTTGTTTTTCTTTGCTGCCGACCAGCTCATTGGCTGGATACTCAGCTATGTGCTGAATACCGGCAACTGATATCGGGTGGAGATGAACATGGCGGCACGTTGGTACATCGTTCACGCTTATTCTAATTTTGAAAAGAAAGTGGCTGAATCCATCGAGGAGAAAGCCAGGCAGAAGGGTCTCGGGCATCTGTTCGAACGGATCCTCGTGCCGACTGAAAAGGTCGTCGAAGTGCGTCGCGGTCGCAAGGTCGATAGCGAGCGTAAGTTTTTCCCGGGTTATGTGCTGGTTCGCGCCAACCTGACGGATGAAGCTTACCACCTGATCAAGAATACGCCGAAGGTCACTGGCTTCCTGGGCTCCGACAATAAACCAGTTCCGATTCCGGATTATGAAGCCGAGCGCATTCTCGGTCAGGTCCAGGAAGGTGTCGAGCGGCCGAAGGCTTCGGTATCCTTCGAGATCGGCGAGCAGGTCCGCGTTTCCGATGGTCCGTTCGCCTCGTTCAACGGCACGGTTCAGGATGTGGACGAAGAGCGTTCGCGCCTGAAGGTGGAGGTCTCGATCTTCGGCCGCGCTACGCCGGTCGAGCTGGAATACAGTCAGGTCGAGAAGGTTTGATCGTTTCCGTCCGGAAAGATCGGTTTGATTGCTGATCTTTCCAATGAGTTTGGATATAAGTAAATGCTTACTTATATCTCGCGGCGCAGCCGCAATCCGCGTGGAAGGGTGGGGCCTTAGCCAGGTCTTTAATCCGCACCACGCAACCGCAGCCGCCGGAGCGATCCGGCATCGTGGGCCGGGAGACCGGCCATTCAGAAAGGCAGAGAGAAATGGCTAAGAAAGTTGCAGGCCAGCTCAAGCTGCAGGTTAAGGCCGGCTCGGCGAATCCGTCGCCGCCGATCGGTCCTGCGCTTGGTCAGCGTGGCATTAACATCATGGAATTCTGCAAGGCGTTCAATGCCGCCACGCAGGAAATGGAAAAGGGTATGCCGATCCCGGTCGTCATCACCTACTACCAGGACAAGTCCTTTACCTTCATCATGAAGCAGCCGCCGGTCAGCTATTTCCTGAAGAAGGAAGCAAAGATCCAGTCCGGCTCGAAGACCCCGGGCAAGGGCGCCAAGGCTGGCACTTTGACTAAGGCTCAGGTGAAGTCTATCGCCGAAGCCAAGATGAAGGATCTGAACGCCGCCGATATCGAAGGCGCAATGGCCATGATCGAGGGCTCCGCCCGCGCCATGGGCCTGGAAGTGGTGGGTTGAGACCATGGTAGCAAAGCGTATTCAAAAGACTCGTGAAGGCGTTGATCCGACCAAGCTTTATGCTCTGGATCTGGCCATCAACATGGTCAAGGAACGTGCCGTCGCCAAGTTCGACGAAACCGTCGAAATCGCGATGAATCTCGGCGTTGACCCGCGTCACGCCGACCAGATGGTTCGCGGCGTCGTCAACCTGCCGAACGGCACGGGCCGCACGGTTCGCGTTGCCGTCTTCGCTCGTGGCGTCAAGGCTGATGAAGCCAAGGCTGCAGGCGCTGACATCGTTGGCGCGGAAGACCTGGTCGAAATCGTTCAGGGCGGCAAGATCGACTTCGATCGTTGCATCGCGACCCCGGACATGATGCCGCTCGTCGGCCGTCTCGGTAAGGTTCTCGGCCCGCGCGGCATGATGCCGAACCCGAAGGTCGGTACCGTCACGATGGACGTAAAGTCTGCCGTCGAAGCTTCCAAGGGCGGCGCTGTCGAGTTCCGCGTCGAGAAGGCTGGTATTGTCCATGCCGGCATCGGCAAGGCTTCCTTCGACGCCAAGGCTCTGGAAGAAAACATCCGCGCCTTCGCCGACGCCGTCATCAAGGCAAAGCCGGCTGGCGCCAAGGGCAACTACCTGAAGCGCGTAGCGATCTCCTCGACCATGGGTCCGGGTGTCAAGATCGAGCTGTCGACGGTTACGGCGCCGAGCGCCTGATGATTATGCCGGGCATCTTGCCCGGCACTCAAGAATTCCCGGCCTTTCGGGGCCGGGATTTCCGGAGAAATCCGGAATTCCTGTCCGAGATTGCAGGTGGTTATCCCTTAATCACTTAAGCCTGCATGAGACGGGTAAGACCCGAATTTTGAAGAAGCGTTGCTTCGATGAACTCGGTTCGAGCCTTGGATGCCTTGTGCCTTGGAGCCGTCAGGCTCGAGCGCGAGGGGACAGGATCCTCAAGCGTCGCTTGGGATCTACTTGATCCCATGAGGCAAAAGGCAACCCGGCAGGTCCGTTAACCCGGTCCTGTCAACTGGAGAAAAGCAGTGGAAAGAGCGGAAAAACGCGAATTCGTCACGGAACTGAACGAAGTCTTCAAGGCTTCGGGCTCAGTTGTCGTGGCCCACTATGCTGGTGCTACAGTCGCTCAGATGAACGATTTTCGTTCGAAGATGCGCGCTGCTGGCGGCACTATCAAAGTCGCGAAGAACCGCCTGGCCAAAATTGCTCTTCAGGGCACGGACGCGGAAGGGATTTCCGATCTCTTCACCGGTCAGACGCTGATCGCATACAGCACTGATCCGATTACCGCTCCGAAGGTCGTCGTGGATTTCGCCAAGGGCAACGATAAGATCGTTGTCTTGGGCGGCGCCATGGGAACAACAACGCTCAACCCCGAAGGTGTGAAGTCGCTCGCGACCCTGCCTTCGCTGGACGAGCTGCGCGCGAAGCTGCTGGGCATGATCCAGACTCCGGCTACCCGCATCGCAGGTGTTGTTGCAGCGCCGGCAAGTCAGCTTGCTCGCGTGTTCTCGGCCTACGCCAAGAAGGACGAAGCCGCGTAAGGCGGTTTTTCGCTGTTCATAATCAACCAGTTCGAACCGAACAAAAGGAACTACAAAAATGGCTGATCTCGCAAAGATCGTAGACGACCTCTCCTCGCTGACCGTTCTCGAAGCCGCAGAACTGTCCAAGCTTCTCGAAGAAAAGTGGGGCGTTTCCGCCGCTGCTCCGGTAGCTGTTGCTGCCGCTGGTGGTGCTGCCGCTGCTGCTGTCGTTGAAGAAGAAAAGACCGAATTCGACGCCATCCTCACGGATGTTGGCGCGAACAAGATCAACGTCATCAAGGAAGTCCGCGCTATCACCGGCCTCGGCCTCAAGGAAGCTAAGGACCTCGTCGAAGCTGCTCCGAAGGCTGTCAAGGAAGGCGTTTCCAAGGCTGAAGCCGCTGACATCAAGAAGAAGCTCGAAGACGCCGGCGCAAAGGTCGACGTCAAGTAAGCTTGAAACTGCTTTGGGAGGTGGCTTTTTGCCGCCTCCCATTTGCCGTTTTTCTGAACGAATTACCCAAAAGCCGCAGGCAAACCGGCTTTTGGGTAATGGGTTCTTCAAGAGGATGGTCTCAAATCGAACCGCGACGCAATCCGTGCCGAGCGGTTTTCGATTAGTTAGACGAGATTGAACTACTCATTGATTGATGGGATCGCCTGGCCAGCGGTTCCCATCCGTTGCAGGCCCGGGTGCAGGATTTTAAAGGAGCGACGATGGCTCAGACCCTTTCGTTCAATGGGCGCAGGCGCGTACGCAAGTTTTTTGGTAAGATTCCCGAAGTCGCAGAGATGCCGAACCTCATCGAGGTTCAGAAGGCGTCCTACGATCAGTTTCTGATGGTCGAAGAGCCGAAGGGCGGCCGCCCGGACGAAGGTCTTCAGGCCGTTTTCAGGTCGGTTTTCCCGATCACCGATTTCTCCGGCGCTTCGATGCTGGAGTTCGTATCGTATGAATTCGAACCGCCGAAGTTCGACGTCGACGAGTGCCGCCAGCGCGACCTGACCTATGCCGCGCCGCTGAAGGTCACTCTCCGTCTGATCGTGTTCGATATCGATGAGGATACGGGCGCGAAGTCCATCAAGGACATCAAGGAACAGAGCGTCTACATGGGCGACATGCCGCTCATGACGAACAACGGTACCTTCATCGTCAACGGTACCGAGCGCGTGATCGTATCGCAGATGCACCGTTCGCCGGGCGTCTTCTTCGATCACGACAAGGGCAAGAGCCATTCTTCCGGCAAGCTGCTCTTTGCCGCCCGCGTCATCCCGTATCGCGGTTCCTGGCTCGACATCGAATTCGACGCCAAGGACATCGTCTACGCCCGTATCGACCGCCGCCGCAAGATTCCGGTGACGTCGCTGCTGATGGCGCTCGGCATGGATGGCGAAGAAATCCTGTCGACCTTCTATACGAAGTCGCTCTACCAGCGCTCCGGCGATGGCTGGCGCATTCCCTTCAACGCGGAAACGCTGAAGGGCGCCAAGACCGTTACCGACATGATCGACGCCGACACCGGCGAAGTCGTGGTCGAAGGCGGCAAGAAGCTGACCCCGCGTCTGCTGCGTCAACTGCAGGACAAGGGCCTCAAGGCCCTGAAGGCGACGGACGAAGAGCTGTACGGTCTGTTCCTGGCGGAGGATATCGTCAACCTTCGGACCGGTGAGATCTATCTCGAAGCCGGCGACGAAATCGACGAGAAGACCCTGCCGGTCATCCTGAAGGCTGGTTTCGAAGAAATTCCGGTTCTCGGCATCGACCATATCAATGTCGGCGCCTACATCCGCAACACGCTGTCTGCCGACAAGAACGAGAACCGTCAGGACGCTCTGTTCGACATCTATCGCGTCATGCGCCCGGGTGAGCCGCCGACCATGGAGTCGGCCGAAGCCATGTTCAACTCGCTGTTCTTCGATGCGGAGCGTTACGATCTCTCCGCCGTCGGCCGCGTCAAGATGAACATGCGCCTCGACCTCGACGTTGCCGACACCGTTCGCGTCCTGCGCAAGGACGACATCCTGGCCGTGGTCAAGATGCTGGTCGAATTGCGCGACGGCAAGGGCGAAATCGACGACATCGACAACCTCGGCAACCGCCGCGTCCGTTCGGTCGGCGAGCTGATGGAGAACCAGTACCGTCTTGGCCTGCTGCGCATGGAGCGTGCGATCAAGGAACGTATGTCCTCGATCGAAATCGACACGGTCATGCCGCAGGATCTGATCAACGCGAAGCCGGCGGCTGCCGCCGTTCGCGAATTCTTCGGTTCCTCGCAGCTGTCGCAGTTCATGGACCAGGTGAACCCGCTTTCGGAAATCACCCACAAGCGCCGCCTTTCGGCTCTTGGCCCGGGCGGTCTGACCCGCGAGCGCGCCGGCTTCGAAGTTCGCGACGTGCACCCGACGCACTACGGTCGTATTTGCCCGATCGAAACGCCGGAAGGTCCGAACATCGGCCTCATCAATTCGCTGGCGACCTTCGCCCGCGTCAACAAGTACGGCTTCATCGAAAGCCCTTATCGCCGCATCATCGACGGTAAGGTGACCAACGACGTGCTCTACCTCTCCGCCATGGAAGAGGCGAAGTACTACGTTGCCCAGGCCAACGCAGAGCTCGACGCTGAAGGTTCCTTCATCGAAGAATTCGTCGTTTGCCGTCATGCCGGCGAAGTCATGCTCGCTCCGCGCGACAACATCAACCTGATGGACGTCTCGCCGAAGCAGCTGGTTTCGGTCGCAGCCGCGCTGATCCCGTTCCTGGAAAACGACGACGCCAACCGTGCTCTCATGGGCTCGAACATGCAGCGTCAGGCCGTGCCGCTCTTGCGCGCCGAAGCTCCGTTCGTCGGCACCGGCATGGAGCCGGTCGTCGCGCGTGACTCGGGTGCTGCCATCGGCGCTCGCCGCGGCGGTGTGGTCGACCAGGTCGACGCGACGCGTATCGTTATCCGCGCCACGGAAGATCTCGATCCGTCGAAGTCCGGCGTCGATATCTATCGCCTGATGAAGTTCCAGCGTTCGAACCAGAACACCTGCGTCAACCAGCGCCCGCTGGTCACCGTCGGCGACGTGGTCAACAAGGGCGACATCCTGGCGGACGGTCCCTCGACCGACCTCGGCGATCTGGCGCTCGGCCGGAACGTGCTCGTCGCGTTCATGCCGTGGAACGGCTACAACTACGAAGACTCGATCCTGCTCTCCGAGCGTATCGTTGCCGATGACGTGTTCACCTCCATCCACATCGAGGAATTCGAAGTGATGGCGCGCGACACCAAGCTCGGTCCGGAAGAAATCACCCGCGACATTCCTAACGTTTCGGAAGAAGCGCTGAAGAACCTGGACGAAGCCGGCATCGTTTACATCGGCGCCGAAGTCCAGCCGGGCGATATCCTCGTCGGCAAGATCACGCCGAAGGGCGAAAGCCCGATGACGCCGGAAGAAAAGCTTCTGCGCGCTATCTTCGGTGAAAAGGCATCCGACGTTCGCGACACCTCCATGCGCATGCCGCCCGGCACCTACGGTACGGTCGTCGAAGTTCGCGTCTTCAACCGCCACGGCGTTGAGAAGGACGAACGCGCCATGGCGATCGAGCGCGAAGAGATCGAGCGTCTCGCGAAGGACCGCGACGACGAGCAGGCGATCCTTGACCGCAACGTCTACGGCCGCCTGGTCGAAATGCTCCGTGGTCAGGTTGCTCTTGCCGGTCCGAAGGGCTTCAAGAAGGGCACGGAACTGTCGAACGCCGTCGTTTCGGAGTATCCGCGTTCGCAGTGGTGGATGTTCGCCGTCGAGGACGAGAAGGTCCAGGGCGAACTCGAAGCCCTGCGTGGCCAGTACGACGAATCCAAGTCGCGCCTCGAACAGCGCTTCATGGACAAGGTCGAGAAGGTCCAGCGCGGCGATGAAATGCCTCCGGGCGTCATGAAGATGGTCAAGGTCTTCGTCGCTGTGAAGCGCAAGATCCAGCCGGGCGACAAGATGGCCGGCCGTCACGGCAACAAGGGCGTCGTATCGCGCATCGTGCCGGTCGAAGACATGCCGTTCCTCGAAGACGGCACGCATGTCGACATCGTGCTGAACCCGCTCGGCGTTCCCTCGCGCATGAACGTTGGTCAGATCCTCGAGACGCACCTCGGCTGGGCTTGCGCCGGCATGGGTCGTCAGATCGGCGAGCTGATCGAAGCTTACAAGGCGAGCGGCAACATCGAACCTCTGCGCAAGACGATCGACATGGTCGTCGGCGACGGTCCGAAGAGCGACGACGTTCACGAGTATGACGATGCATCGGTTCTGCGTCTGGCCGACCAGTGGAAGCGTGGCGTGTCCATAGCGACCCCGGTCTTCGACGGCGCCGGTGAAGCCGATGTCAACGAGATGCTGGTCATGGCAGGTCTCAAGCAGACCGGTCAGTCGACGCTGTACGACGGTCGTACCGGCGAGCAGTTCGACCGTCAGGTCACGGTTGGCTACATCTACATGCTGAAGCTGAACCACCTTGTCGACGACAAGATCCACGCCCGTTCGATCGGTCCTTACTCACTCGTCACCCAGCAGCCGCTGGGCGGTAAGGCGCAGTTCGGCGGTCAGCGCTTCGGCGAAATGGAAGTCTGGGCGCTCGAAGCTTACGGTGCAGCCTACACGCTGCAGGAAATGCTCACGGTCAAGTCGGACGACGTGGCCGGCCGCACCAAGGTCTACGAAGCCATTGTCCGTGGCGACGATACCTTCGAGGCGGGCATTCCGGAAAGCTTCAACGTTCTCGTCAAGGAAATGCGTTCGCTGGGTCTCAGCGTCGAGTTGGAAAATTCCAAGATCGACGATCTGCAGACGGCGAACCAGCTTCCGGATGCGGCCGAGTAAAGTCGATAGGGTGCGCGCTGTCCGTCAGCGCGCACCGTTCCAGCCGGCGCCCTATTTCGGGTAGCGCCAGGCGGGGACGGTTTCGCCGCATTTTGCGGTTATTGTCGTTTTAACGCGTCAGTCCGGTTCCCGGGAATTTGCCGGCACTGATTGCAGTTCGAGGGCGCTTCGCCCCAAAAGGAGACAGGCATGAACCAAGAGGTCATGAATCTTTTCAATCCGCAGGTGCCTGCACAGAATTTCGATTCCATCCGGATTTCGATCGCATCGCCGGAGAAGATTCTTTCCTGGTCTTATGGCGAGATCAAGAAGCCGGAAACGATCAACTATCGTACGTTCAAGCCGGAACGCGATGGTCTTTTCTGCGCACGAATCTTCGGGCCGATCAAGGATTACGAGTGCCTGTGCGGCAAGTACAAGCGCATGAAGTACAAGGGCATCATCTGCGAAAAGTGCGGCGTCGAAGTCACGCTGTCGCGCGTTCGCCGTGAGCGCATGGGTCATATCGAGCTCGCCGCTCCCGTTGCCCATATCTGGTTCCTGAAGTCGCTGCCGAGCCGCATTTCCACGCTGCTCGACATGACGCTGAAGGATGTCGAGCGCGTCCTCTACTTCGAAAACTACATCGTCACCGAGCCGGGCCTTACCGCCCTGAAGGAGCATCAGCTTCTCTCGGAAGAAGAGTACATGCTCGCCATCGACGAATATGGCGAAGACCAGTTCACCGCCATGATCGGTGCTGAAGCGATCTACGAGATGCTGGCCAGCATGAACCTCGAAAAGATCGCGGGCGACCTGCGTGCCGAGCTTGCCGACACCACGTCGGATCTCAAGCAGAAGAAGCTGATGAAGCGCCTGAAGATCGTCGAGAACTTCATGGAGTCAGGCAATCGTCCGGAATGGATGATCATGAAGGTCGTTCCGGTCATCCCGCCGGACCTGCGCCCGCTGGTTCCGCTGGATGGCGGCCGTTTCGCGACCTCGGATCTGAACGATCTGTATCGCCGCGTCATCAACCGTAACAACCGTCTGAAGCGCCTCATCGAGCTGCGCGCTCCGGGCATCATCATCCGCAACGAAAAGCGCATGCTGCAGGAATCTGTCGATGCGCTGTTCGACAACGGCCGTCGCGGCCGCGTCATCACCGGCGCCAACAAGCGTCCGCTGAAGTCGCTGTCCGACATGCTCAAGGGCAAGCAGGGCCGCTTCCGTCAGAACCTGCTCGGCAAGCGCGTCGACTATTCCGGCCGTTCGGTCATCGTGACCGGTCCGGAATTGAAGCTGCACCAGTGCGGCCTGCCGAAGAAGATGGCGCTCGAGCTGTTCAAGCCGTTCATCTACGCCCGCCTCGACGCGAAGGGTTATTCCTCGACCGTCAAGCAGGCCAAGAAGCTGGTCGAAAAGGAAAAGCCGGAAGTTTGGGATATCCTCGACGAGGTCATCCGCGAGCATCCGGTTCTCTTGAACCGTGCGCCGACGCTGCACCGCCTGGGCATCCAGGCCTTCGAACCCATGCTGGTCGAAGGCAAGGCTATCCAGCTGCACCCGCTCGTCTGCACGGCCTTCAACGCCGACTTCGACGGCGACCAGATGGCCGTTCACGTGCCGCTGTCGCTGGAAGCCCAGCTTGAAGCCCGCGTGCTGATGATGTCGACCAACAACATCCTGCATCCGGCAAACGGCGCGCCGATCATCGTTCCCTCGCAGGACATGGTTCTCGGCCTGTACTACCTGTCGATCCTGAACCAGAACGAGCCGGGCGAAGGCATGGCCTTCTCCGACCTCGGCGAGCTGCACCATGCTCTCGAAAACAAGGTTGTGACGCTGCATTCGAAGATCCGCGGCCGCTTCAAGTCGGTCGACGAAGAGGGTAAGCCCTATTCGAAGATCTACGAAACGACGCCCGGCCGCCTGCTGATCGGCGAGTTGCTGCCGAAGCATGGCAAGGTGACCTTCGACATCTGCAACCAGGAAATGACCAAGAAGAACATCTCCAAGATGATCGACACGGTCTACCGCCACTGCGGCCAGAAGGACACGGTCATTTTCTGCGACCGCATCATGCAGCTCGGTTTCTCCCATGCCTGCCGCGCCGGCATTTCGTTCGGCAAGGACGACATGGTCATTCCGGATACCAAGGTTAAGATCGTCGGTGACACCGAAGCCCTGGTGAAGGAATACGAGCAGCAGTACAATGACGGCCTGATCACCCAGGGCGAAAAGTACAACAAGGTTGTCGACGCCTGGGGCAAGGCCACGGAAAAGGTCGCCGAAGAAATGATGGCCCGCATTAAGGCCGTCGAATTCGATCCGGCGACCGGTCGTCAGAAGCCGATGAACTCGATCTACATGATGAGCCACTCGGGCGCCCGCGGTTCTCCGAACCAGATGCGTCAGTTGGGCGGCATGCGCGGCCTCATGGCCAAGCCGTCGGGCGAAATCATCGAGACGCCGATCATCTCGAACTTCAAGGAAGGCCTGACCGTGAACGAGTACTTCAACTCGACGCACGGTGCCCGTAAGGGTCTTGCTGACACCGCCTTGAAGACCGCGAACTCGGGTTACCTGACCCGCCGTCTCGTCGACGTCGCTCAGGATTGCATTGTCACCCACGTCGATTGCGGTACCGACAAGGGCCTCACCATGACCGCCATCGTCGATGCCGGTCAGGTCGTCGCTTCGATCGGCGCCCGCATCCTCGGCCGTACGGCGCTGGACGATATCGATCATCCGGTCACGGGTGAGCGTATCGTCGATGCCGGCAGGATGATCCTTGAGCCGGATGTCATCGAGATCGAGAAGGCTGGTATCCAGTCGATCCGTATCCGTTCGGCACTGACCTGCGAAATCCAGACGGGCGTCTGCTCGGTCTGCTACGGCCGCGACCTGGCTCGCGGCACGCCTGTTAATCTCGGTGAAGCTGTCGGCGTCATCGCCGCGCAGTCGATCGGTGAACCGGGCACGCAGCTGACCATGCGTACGTTCCACTTGGGCGGCACGGCCACCGTGGTCGACCAGTCGTTCCTGGAAGCCTCCTACGAGGGCACGGTTCAGATCAAGAACCGCAACATGCTGCGCAACTCCGATGGCAACCTGGTTGCCATGGGCCGCAACATGACGGTCCAGATCCTGGACGAGCGCGGTGTCGAGCGTTCCTCGCAGCGCGTCGCCTATGGCTCGAAGCTCCATGTCGACGATGGCGACAAGGTGAAGCGCGGCCAGCGTCTGGCGGAGTGGGATCCCTATACCCGCCCGATGATGACGGAAGTGGCCGGTACGGTTCACTTCGAAGACGTCATCGACGGTCTTTCGGTTCTCGAAGCAACCGACGAGTCCACAGGCATCACCAAGCGTCAGGTCTTCGACTGGCGTTCGACGCCGCGTGGCTCGGATCTGAAGCCGGCGATCGTCATCAAGGACGCCAGCGGCAATGTTGCCAAGCTGTCGCGCGGCGGTGACGCCCGCTTCCTGCTCTCGGTCGACGCGATCCTGTCGGTCGAGCCGGGCCAGAAGGTGTCGCAGGGTGACGTTCTCGCCCGTTCGCCGCTGGAAAGCGCCAAGACCAAGGACATCACGGGCGGTCTGCCGCGTGTTGCCGAACTGTTCGAGGCTCGTCGTCCGAAGGACCATGCCATCATCGCAGAGATCGATGGTACGATCCGTCTCGGCCGCGATTACAAGAACAAGCGCCGCGTCATCATCGAGCCGGCGGAAGACGGTGTCGAGCCGGTCGAGTACCTGATCCCGAAGGGCAAGCCCTTCCATCTTCAGGATGGCGACTATATCGAAAAGGGTGACTACATCCTCGACGGTAACCCGGCTCCGCACGACATCCTGGCGATCAAGGGCGTGGAGGCTTTGGCTTCCTATCTCGTCAACGAAATCCAGGAAGTCTACCGCTTGCAGGGCGTTGTCATCAACGACAAGCACATCGAAGTGATTGTCCGTCAGATGCTGCAGAAGGTGGAAATCACCGATGCGGGCGACAGCCAGTATATCGTCGGCGACAACGTCGATCGTATCGAGCTGGAGGACGCCAACGACCGCCTGATCGAGGTAGGCAAGAAGCCCGCTTACGGCGATCCGGTTCTGCTCGGCATCACCAAGGCGTCGCTGCAAACGCCGTCCTTCATCTCTGCCGCTTCCTTCCAGGAAACGACGAAGGTACTGACGGAAGCTGCGATCGCCGGCAAGACCGACGGCCTGCAGGGTCTGAAGGAAAACGTCATCGTCGGCCGTCTCATCCCGGCCGGTACCGGCGGCACCATGACCCAGATCCGCCGCATCGCCACGGCTCGCGACGAGCTCATTCTGGAAGAGCGTCGCAAGGGCACGGACGCTGGCGTCGCCACGCCCATGCTTCAGGACATGGCTGGCGAGAAGGCTCCTGCTGCCGAATAAGGGCGGCAAGCCTGCTGGAAATCAAAAGCCGCCCGGAGTGATCCGGGCGGCTTCTCTTTTATTCGGTGATGGAGCGAAAGCGGGGCAGGGCGGTTGCCTGGCCTCCGGAGGACTACCTGTCAGCGGAACCGGATGATCGCCACTTCTCCTTCGAGTGCACCCTGATAGGCCGATGCGTGCGGCTCTTCGTCCGGTACGTCCGTCAGCAGGCCGATTTGGTCGAGGTCGGCTTCGATGAAGCCTTCTTCGGCAAGCGCGTTGAGCGCTTCGCGCACGGCGGAGTCGTCATCAGGCGCTTTCAGCATGACATGGAGGTCGACGCCTTCGCCGCCGTCGGTCTCGTAGCCCTTGCCGATGATGATGAAGACCATGGGGCCGTCGGAATTGTTGTCGTTGTCTGGCGCAGTAATCATGAGTCTTCCTTCGGGGGTGTCGAATCGACCAGGCGATTCCTTTTGGTCGCACGGGTCATCTGATGGAATTGTCTTTCCGTGATTTCTTATAGGGATTTTAACGAAATACCAAAGTCCATCTTGCCGAAGGGGCGGCATTTCCGTATCGAAAGCGCCAAATGGCTGGTTTGCCGGGCCTTTCAGGCCTCTGTGACAAAGATAATTTCTTAACCGGCCTTGACGAAGCGACGGGAAACCAGTAGTACCGCCGCCATCAGGACCCATGTGAGGCATGGCTGTTCGGGGCGACGCGCTCTGGAGTTCACCTCAAACAAGGTTCTAAAACGCACGTTGAAGACACGAATGCTGCACGCAAGACGCCATATCGGCGTCCTCTGCTTTTCTGTGGTCCATCTGCGAAAGCGGATCGGGCCACGTTTTGCGCATTGAGACGATCGTGTGTCGTTGCCGGTGACGGCGATAGTCATGCCCGCAAGGGTGTCGAGATAGATTTATAAGGGATGGTTGAATGCCTACCGTAAACCAGCTGATCCGCAAGCCTCGCCAGGCGCAGGTAAAGCGTAACAAGGTTCCTGCTCTTCAGGAGAACCCGCAGAAGCGCGGCGTTTGCACCCGCGTCTACACGACGACGCCGAAGAAGCCGAACTCGGCTCTGCGTAAGGTCGCAAAGATCCGCCTGACCAACGGCTTCGAAGTCATTGGTTACATTCCGGGTGAAGGTCACAACCTTCAGGAACACTCAGTCGTCATGATCCGTGGCGGCCGCGTTAAGGACCTTCCGGGTGTCCGTTACCACATCATCCGCGGCGTTCTCGATACCCAGGGTGTCAAGAACCGTAAGCAGCGCCGTTCCAAGTACGGTGCAAAGCGTCCGAAGTAATTCGGTTTCAGATAATCCGGTGCTGCGCGAGGTTCTCCGCGTGGTGAAGCGCCGCTAATAGTTGAGAGACGAGAAGTACATGTCCAGACGTCACAGAGCAGAAAAGCGCGAGATCAACCCGGACCCGAAGTTCGGCGATCTGGTCGTCACCAAGTTCATGAATGCCATCATGCTCGACGGCAAGAAGTCCGTGGCTGAAAACATCGTATACGGCGCATTCGACGCCGTGCAGGGCAAGGCAAAGCAGGAGCCGCTCGGCGTGTTCCATCAGGCTTTGGATAACATCGCTCCGCACGTTGAAGTTCGTTCGCGTCGTGTCGGTGGTGCTACCTACCAGGTTCCGGTCGATGTTCGCCCGGAGCGTCGTCAGGCTCTGGCCATTCGCTGGCTGATCGCTGCTGCTCGCAAGCGCAACGAGACCACGATGGTCGACCGCCTCAGCGGCGAACTTCTCGATGCCTCCAACAACCGCGGCGCTGCCGTTAAGAAGCGCGAAGATACGCACAAGATGGCTGATGCCAACCGTGCGTTCTCGCATTATCGCTGGTAATCCCGAACGGTTTCGGAAAGGCAGTCCATTATGGCTCGCGAATATAAGATCGAAGACTACCGCAATTTCGGTATCATGGCGCACATCGACGCCGGTAAGACCACGACCACCGAGCGTATTCTTTACTACACCGGCAAGTCGCACAAGATCGGCGAAGTGCACGATGGTGCCGCCACCATGGACTGGATGGAGCAGGAGCAGGAGCGTGGCATCACGATCACCTCCGCTGCCACCACGACCTACTGGAAGGGCCGTGACGGCAAGACCCGCCGCTTCAACATTATCGACACTCCCGGCCACGTCGACTTCACCATCGAAGTCGAGCGTTCGCTGCGCGTTCTCGACGGCGCCATCGCGCTGCTCGATGCCAACGCCGGCGTTGAGCCGCAGACGGAAACCGTCTGGCGTCAGGCCGAGAAGTATCATGTTCCGCGCATGATCTTCTGCAACAAGATGGACAAGACCGGCGCCGATTTCTATCGCTCGGTCGAGATGATCAAGACCCGCCTCGGCGCTACCGCTGTCGTCATGCAGCTGCCGATCGGTGCTGAAACCGAGTTCAAGGGCGTCATCGACCTGATCGAGATGAACGCTCTCATCTGGCGCGACGAATCGCTCGGCGCTCAGTGGGACGTCGTCGAAATTCCGGAAGACATGAAGGCCAAGGCTGAAGAATATCGCGAAAAGCTGATCGAGACCGTTGTCGAGATCGACGAAGCCGCGACTGAAGCTTACCTCGAAGGCAACCTGCCTGACAACGATCAGATCCGCGCGCTCGTCCGTCGTGGCACGATCGACGTCAAGTTCCATCCGATGTTCTGCGGCACCGCCTTCAAGAACAAGGGTGTTCAGCCGCTGCTCGACGCCGTTGTCGAATACCTGCCGTCGCCGCTCGACATTCCGGCGATCAAGGGCATCGATTTCAAGACCGAGGCCGAGATCGAACGTCACGCTGACGACAGCGAGCCGTTGTCCATGCTGGCATTCAAGATCATGAACGACCCCTTCGTCGGTTCGCTGACCTTCGCCCGCGTCTACTCCGGCAAGCTCGAAAAGGGCGCGTCGGTCATGAATACGGTCAAGGACAAGCGCGAGCGTGTCGGCCGTATGCTACAGATGCACTCGAACTCGCGTGAAGACATCGAAGAAGCCTTCGCTGGCGACATCGTCGCTCTGGCCGGCCTCAAGGAAACCACCACTGGCGATACGCTCTGCGATCCGCTGAAGCCGGTTATCCTCGAGCGCATGGAATTCCCCGAGCCGGTCATCCAGATCGCGATCGAGCCGAAGACCAAGGGCGACCAGGAAAAGATGGGCCTCGCGCTCAACCGCCTGGCTGCAGAAGACCCGTCCTTCCGCGTGAAGACGGACCAGGAATCGGGCCAGACGATCATCGCCGGCATGGGTGAACTTCACCTCGACATCATCGTCGACCGTATGCGTCGTGAATTCAAGGTTGAAGCAACTGTCGGCGCGCCGCAGGTTGCTTACCGCGAAACCATCACGCGCCAGACGGAGAAGGACTACACCCACAAGAAGCAGTCGGGTGGTACCGGTCAGTTCGCTCGCGTCAAGATCGTGTTCGAACCGAACCCGGAAGGCGACGATTTCAAGTTCGAGTCCAAGATCGTTGGCGGTTCCGTTCCGAAGGAATACATCCCCGGCGTTCAGAAGGGCATCGAAAGCGTTCTGTCTTCAGGCCCGCTGGCTGGCTTCCCGATGCTCGGCGTCAAGGCGACGCTCATCGATGGCGCCTTCCACGACGTCGACTCGTCGGTTCTGGCCTTCGAAATCGCCTCGCGTGCTTGCTTCCGTGAAGCTGCCCGCGAAGCCGGCGCTCAGCTCCTCGAGCCGATGATGAAGGTCGAAGTCGTGACGCCGGAAGACTACGTCGGCGACGTCATCGGCGACCTGAACTCGCGTCGTGGCCAGATCCAGGGCCAGGAAAGCCGCGGTATCGCTGTTGTCATCAACGCGAACGTCCCGCTGGCAAACATGTTCAAGTATGTCGATAACCTGCGTTCCATGTCTCAGGGCCGTGCACAGTACACGATGACCTTCGATCATTACGCGCCGGTTCCGTCGAACGTCGCACAGGAAATCCAGGCAAAGTATTCCGGTCAGAAGTGACCGGAATACCAATTGACCGATAACAAGAATTGATCCCTTCGGGGACAGGAAAAATGGAGAGCCGAAAATGGCAAAGAGTAAGTTTGAGCGCAATAAGCCGCACGTTAACATTGGTACGATTGGGCACGTTGACCACGGCAAGACGTCTCTGACGGCAGCG
>NZ_JAAZQP010000028.1:0-29549 GCF_012275435.1 Rhizobium sp. SG741 | reverse complement strand
GTGCCATCATCCACCTCTTTGCTGTGGATGTTGAATCAGCTTCGCCGCGCCGCGTCACCTCACAATCGATTCATCGATCGCAGGACCTGCTCTAGCCGGGAAAAAGGTGGGGGCCGCGCTTTACAACGCGGCCCACTGGTACATCCCACCGCTCGCTTTGATCGCTTGGGGTATGGCTGGTCATGCGCCTGTGGCGTTGGCCGTCGGATTGGTATGGGCTGCCCATATCGGCCTAGACAGAGCGCTCGGCTACGGGCTCAAATATGCAGAAGGATTTGGCATGACACATCTGGAGTCAATCCGGCGCTAAAGAACAATACGAATTAACAAGACCAGTTACGACCAGGATCCCGTCGGAAAAAGCATCATCGCTTTAGGCAAGTTTTTGGTTTGCCTTACGAATTTATTGGCAGAAAGGATTTGCAATAACAGGGTCGTCGGTTCGTATCGCTTTCAAGAGCAAACAGAACGTAAACATTTCAGCTGCGTCGGGATGTAACTATGATCGCCGATACACCTGCCAAGATCAGTGCAATCCCAATCATTGAGAGAAGCGCCGGTTTCTCATCGAGGGCTACCCATCCAAGCACGACGCCGACCAGCGGATTGACGTAGGCGAAGGTGGATACGACCGTTGGCGGATAGATCTTCATGACCGTAATATAGGCCAGAAGGCTGGCCACGGAGCCGAAGATCGCCAGATATAAAAATGCCGTCAGCTGGACCGGAGCGATGTCAACCGGTGGCAAAAGAGATGTCTGGCTCGTCCAGCAGATGACGGTCAGAACGATTGCCGCCGACAGCGTCTGCAGTCCGGCAGCCCAGACCGGCGAAGTGGCTGCAAATAAAGGCTTCTGGATCAGGCTGCCGATCGACCATGTCAGGCCTGCGGCGCAGAGAATGAATGCCAGCCAGACCGCGTATCCGGTCTCGACCGATGCTGAACCGGCCAGGAAGACCGGCGGCCCGACGATAAGAAACAGGCCGGAAAGGCCGATGCCAAGCCCCACAACCACATTGCGCGATGGCGGCGTGCGGTCGATGACGCTGGAGATCAGCGTTGTCCAGATCGGGATCATGCCCATGGCCATGACGATAAAACCCGAGGCTGCATGCCCGGATGCCAGCGTCGCAAGTCCGTTGCCCGTCACCCACATCAGAATGCCGGAGGCCGCACAGATGACGATCTGCTTTGCCGAAAGAACGGGAAAGCGTCGAGTGCGAGAGAGGCCGATCGCAATCAACAGGGCAGATGCCGCCCACATCCGCCATGTCTGCAATTGCAACGGCGCGATGGAGGGTGGTCCAGTGACGGCAATCTTGACCGCGAAATACGTGCTTCCCCAAACGAGATAGACGACCAGCAGATTGCCGAGATTGGTCCAGGAGGTGCTGCGCGAGGTCGTGCCATCGATAAGGGACATGGTTCAGGCTTCCCGCATGAAGATACGGGCAAGACCTTCCTTCATCGTTTCCGTGGCGTCGGTGGCGCTGATCCGGATATGGTCGCCCATGATCTGCGATGCCGTCTGCCCGTCCCGTTTCAGCATCGCTTCGGCAATCCTGTTGTGCTCGGTATAGGTGGTCGAAAGACGCCGATGTTTTTCCACTTCGATCTGCCGGACGAAATGGATGCGGGTGTTGATGCCCTCGATCATCTTGGCAAGCTCGGGATTGCCTGAAAGCTTTGCGATACGCATGTGGAATTCCTCGTCCTTGGCCGTCAGGTCCGCGCTGGAGAGGGCATCCGCCATGGCCGAGGTCTTCTGCCACCAGTCGAACAGCGCCCGCAATTCGAGATCCGAGGCATGTTCCGACGCCAGTCGCACCGCCCGCTCTTCCAGCAGAATGCGGACATCGGTCAGGTTGAGGATTTCCTCGACATCGAAGCCGCGGCAGAAGAAACCACGATTGACCTGAAATGTGATCAAGCCTTCGGTCACGAGCCGTTGCAGCGCTTCGCGGATCGGGCTGCGGCTGACCTGCATCTTTGCCGCAAGCTCCAGTTCGTTGATCCGTTCGTTCGGCTTGAACCGGTATTCCATCGCCATACGGCGAATTTCCTCATAGACACGAGGTCCGGTCTTCGCAGGTTTCGATGCCAACACGTCTTGATCCTCGAGGTTGTGGCGATAGGACGGCCGGACAATTGCGCTGATGCCATGCAGCCTGTCAATTGAAACCGGTGTGGCCATGCCAGGACGACCGCACCGGGAACGCTTCAGATGCCCGCGATGACGGCAATCTCGACGGTAAATTGCGGGGCTGCAAGCTTAGATTCGACGCAGGCGCGTGCAGGGGCGTTACCGGGCGCCACCCATGCGTCCCAGACCGCATTCATCTCGTTGAACGTCGCGATGTCCGTCAGCCAGATCGATGCGGAAATGAGCTTGCTCTTGTCCGAGCCTGCTTCGGCCAGAAGTTCGTCGGTTTTTGCGAGGATATCGGCCGTCTGCTCGGCAATAGAGGCGCCGGGCGCACGCAGGGCGACCTGGCCTGCAAGAAAGACGAGGTTTCCGTAAGCAACGGCCTGCGACATGCGAGGGCCTGCGCCAAATCGGGTGATCTGGTTCATGTTTTTTCCTTTTCGGTAGGGTGATGGGGATGCTGCTGTCAGGCGGCGCGAGAGATGCTGTCCAGATCGACAGGAGAGCTTCGTCCCGCGATCAGGTCGGCGGTAATGCGCGCCGATCCGTGCGACATCGTCCAGCCGATATGACCATGCCCGGTATTGAGCCACAGGTTGTCGATGTCCCGGCGGCCGAGCACCGGAAGGTTGTCCGGCGTCATGGGGCGTAGTCCCGCCCACATATGGGCGCGATCATAGGCGATGCCCTTGGGGAACAGCGATCGCGTCACCTCCATCATGAAGGCGAAATCGGACGGCTTGTGAGACCGGTCGTAACCGGCAAACTCCGCCGTTGCTGTGACGCGGATCGCATCGCCCATCGGGGTGATCGCGACGAGATTGTGCTCGTCGAGGACCGGCACTTTGGGCGCCAGGTCGGGATCGGCGATCGGGATCGTCAGGGAATAGCCCTTGATCGGGTAGATGGGCAGCGAAAGCCCGATCTTGCGGGCAAGCAATGGGCTTTCGCTGCCAAGGCTCAGCACATAATTATCCGCGGTGAACTCGCCCTTGTTGGTCACGACACAGGTAATGCTGTTGCCGCGGCGCTCCAGCTTGAGAATGCGGGTGCCGGTCAGGATGCGGCCGCCGCGGCTGCGGACGATATCGGCCAGCGCCTTGGTGAATTTGGACGAACTACCGGTCTCGTCGGTGGGGCAGAGAATGCCGCCGGCGATGAGGTTGCGTGAGCCGAGCAATGCAGGCTCGCGACGCACGATTTCGTCGGCATCGATGATGCTTATCTGCTGGCCGTCACCTTCCAGAAGCCGCATGTTGCGCACGCCGTTGTCGAGCGCCGCCTTGTTGCGGTGGAAATAGATGATGCCGGACGTGGTGCGGTCATAGGCGATCCCCTCGAGCGCCACCACATCCTGCAGGACGGCCTGCGAATGGGTTGCCAGGCGATGCTTGCGCAGCGTGTTCAACCTCGCCTTTTGCGCCGTGCATTGCATCAGGAAGCGCCACGACCAGCCGTAGAGATGAGGATCGGCCGAGAGGCGGAACCGCAGCGCCTGGTTCTTCAGCACAAGCGATTTCAACAGGATCTTCGGTGCGGCGGGTGACGACCAGACGAAAGAATGACCGGGTGCGATCATGCCGGCATTCCCCCAGCTGGTGCTTTCCGCCACCTGGTTTTCCTGCTCCAGCACCGTCACCTCATGGCCGTCCTGAAGCAGCTGATAGGCGGTGGTGATGCCGACGACGCCACCGCCAAGGATCAAGGCATGCATGTTCATTTCCTCTGTGTCGAAATTATTGTCGACAATAAATATGCCGAGTGTCCGCTGTCAATATTGATTTTTCGTCTCCCGGAAGTGGATGAATCCGGGGAATAGCCGGATTGTTTATTGATGCATGGCAAAAAAATGTTGCGGTGTATCTTGACGGGAAAATTTATTGTCGTTTCTATTGTCGACAATAAATCTCAAACAAGAGGGGTGTGACATGAAGAGCATTTTGTTGAGTGGCGTGTTCGTTCTGGGCCTGTCCGTGGCAGCCTGTGCGCAGGAAGCGGTTATCGGCGCAATCCTTCCGCTTTCCGGCTCCAGCGCGACGCAGGGAGAAGACCAGCGGCGAGGCATGGAACTGGCGCTGGAGAAGATCAATGCCGGCGGCGGTGTTCTCGGTCATCCGCTCAAAATCGTCACCGAGGATTCCGGCGGACGCACGGCAACCGCCCTGGATGCGGCCAAGAAGCTCGTCACCGTTGACAAGGTGCCCGTCATCCTCGGGGAGTTCTCGTCCGGCATCACCGTCCCGATCGCGCAATATCTGCTGCAGCAGGGCCGGGCGCACATCAATATCGGCAGTTCCAGCACCCAGATCCGCACGCTGGGCAAAGGCGCCTTCAGTGTCATCGGCCTCGATGACGTCTCCGGGACTTTTGCCGCCCAGGACGTCTTTGCTGACGGCGCCAGGAAGGTTGCGGTCATCGCCCCAAACAATGCCTATGGTCAGGGCATCGCCAACGCCTTCGCCGCCAAGTTCAAGGCGCTCGGCGGCGCCATCACCTCGACGGTCCTTTATACGGAAGGGCAGACGACCTATCGCCGGGAGTTGCAGCAGCTCGGAGCCGGCGCGCCGGATCTCTATGTCTACACCGCCTATGGCAAGGAATCGGCGACCATCAATCGCGAAAGCTTCGAACTCGGCCTCAACGACAAGAAATGGTACGGGCTCTATCTGACCATGTGCACCGCCGACAGCGACCCGCAATATGTCGAGGGCCAGATCGGCATGGATCTCAACTATATCGGCGGCAACGGTGCCGGCTACCAGAAGGCTTATGAGGCCAAATATAAGGGCGGCTTCACCTCGACCTTCAACGGTTTTGCCTATGACGGCGTCATGCTGGTAGCCGCTGCCATCAACAAGGCGAACTCGCTCGATCCGCAGAAGATCGAAACGGCGATTGCCGAAATCGGCAAGAGCTACGAGGGTGCCACCGGCCCGATCGTATTGGATGCCGACGGGCAGCGCAGCGCCCAGCCCTATCTTCGTCTGAAGATCGAAAGCGGCAAGGCCATCGCCACCCAGTAAGCACCGTCAGCGCCGGCGTCCTGAGGGAAGACCCATAGGATGCCGGCGCTTCCGATCTTTGCCGATTGAACCGGACGAAAATCATGTTTCAATTTCTTGTCGACGTGCTGATGCGCGCCTGCGACCTCATGCTCGTGGCGATCGGCATGAGTGCCGTCTACTCGCTTATGAAGTTTCCCAATATCGCGCTCGTCCAGTATGCCGCGACCGGCGGTGTCCTGGCGATCGCGCTGCAGAAGGCAGGCGTGCCGGTCGGCGTCGCGATCATCTTTGCCGTCGTCCTGACAGGCTTGCTTGCGGTCATTCTCAACGAATTCCTGTTCAACCGGATGCTGAAGATCGGTTCGTCGACGGCGATGATCGGATCGCTGGCGGTCAGCATGGTCTTCTCCGCCGCCTTCCTCGTCACCGTCGGCCCCAACCCCAGCCGATTTGCGCTGCCGGTCTCGCGTCCCATCCGCATCCTCGATGCCCGCATCACCGAACCGCAGCTTCTCGGCTTCGCCATCGTTGCGGCCGCGATTGGGGTCTTCGCGTTTCTCTATTTCCGCACCGATCTTGGGCGCTGCATGCGCGCGACATCGACAAATGAAGTGCTTGCCGATGCCACCGGTATCGATACCGGCCGGATGAAGACCATCATCGTTCTGATCAGCGGGGTGATGGCGGCGCTCGGCGGCGTTGCGATCGCGCTGAAGGGCGAAGTCGACATCCAGGTCGGCATGGACCTGCTGCTGCCGGTCTTTGCCTCCGCCATTCTCGGCGGGCTCGGCAATCCGTTCGGCGCCATTGCCGGCGCGCTGCTGATCTCAGCTGCGGAAACGGTCGTGACGGCCGTCAATTTCGGTCCGCTGATGGGAGAGGTCGCCGCCTTCCTGCCGGTCGCCTATGCCAGCGCGATCTCCTTCCTTCTTCTGGTCGCAGCGCTTCTGTGGCGCCCGCGCGGTCTGTTCGTCAGCGAGGTCAAGCGTGTCTGATTTCATAATCCACGTCACTATCATGTCCGGCTTTTACGCACTGCTCGCATTGAGCCTCAACCTTCAGGCCGGTTTCGGCGGCCTGATGAATTTCGGCCAGATCGCGTTGTTTGCCTGCGGCACCTATGGTGCGGCGATCGCCTTCCATTTTGACTTCGGTGCGATTTCCGGCTTCGTTCTCGCGATGTTCGCGGCTGCTCTGCTGGGCTGGGCTTTTGCAAGCTTCGGCCGCAACCTCCAGGCGGACTATTGGGGCATCGTCACGCTGGCGCTGGCAGAGGTCATCCGCATCGTCACAACCAACGAGGACTGGCTGACCGGCGGTGCGCAGGGTATCGGCGGCATCCCGCCGCTTTATCCAGGTCTGGACAGCCAGGCGCGGCAGATCGCCATCCTCGTCACTGTTCTGGCGCTTGTGGTTGCCGCCGGGTTGTTGTGCCGCCATCTGATCGGCGGCCGTTACGGCCTGTCGATCCGGATGATGCGGGAGGAACCGCAGCTCGCCGCCTCGCTCGGTTACGATACGATCGCCCTCAAGCGCCAGTTGATGGCCGCATCCAGCGTGTTGGCGGCGGTATCCGGTTTTCTGTTTGCCCATTACGTCAGTTTCGTCGGGCCGGAGCAGATCGACAGTTCGGAAACCTTTCTGATCTGGGCGATGATCGTGGTCGGCGGTCTCGGCAACAACGCCGGTGCCATCGTCGGTGCCTTTCTGCTGCAGTTCGCCTTCGCCTTCATCCCTTTTGTCAAGGACTGGATCGGCCTGCCGACCGAATATGTCGCGGCCGGCCGGCTGTTTCTGACCGGCGGCGGGTTGATCGCCTTCATTCTGTTTCGGCAGTCAGGCATCGTGCCGGAACGTGTGGGAGGGCGCCGCTATGTCTGATCCGGTACTCACGCTCGAAGGTGTGGCCAAATCCTTCGGTGCCAATCAGGTCCTGGCAAATGTCGGTTTCCGAATCGGGCAGGGAGAGGTCGTCGGGCTGCTCGGGCCGAACGGCTGCGGCAAGTCGACCCTGCTCAATCTCGTATCCGGGATATTTGCTCCCGATGCCGGAACTGTGGTCTTCAACGGCGAAGATATTACCGGCCGCAGCATGGACCGGATCGCGCGGAAGGGGCTGGTGCGCACCTTCCAGCTGCCTTCCATGCCACGCAGGATGACGGTTGCCGAACTGCTCTATGGGGCAGCGGCACGGCGGGCCGGGTTCCGGAGCTTGTTCCGGCGGGAGGTAGACGACAGGGCGGAGGTTGACGCACTGCTGGACGACCTGGCGCTGTCGCATGTTCGCCATCTCCCGGCGGCCTCGTTGTCCGGCGGGCAGAAGAAGCTTCTGTCGATCGCGCTGGCCTTGCGGGCGTCTCCCGAGATGATCTGCCTCGACGAGCCGACCGCCGGCGTCCATCCCAATCTGCGCCAGCACATGATCGGGCTTCTGAGGCGCATCAATGCCGCCCGCATCACGCTGCTGATCGTCGAACACGACATGCATTTCATCCGCGAACTCTGCAGCCGCTGCGTGGTGATGGATCGCGGTGCGGTGATTGCCGATTGCAGGCCGTCGGAACTCACATCCAACGAACAGGTCGTCGAAGCCTATCTCGGCAATGCCAGACAGAAGAGGGCGATGGCATGATCGAAGTCACCAATGTGAGGGCCGGTTACGGCGATGGGCCGGATATTCTCAACGGCATTTCATTGAAGGCGGAGCCTGGCAGGATCGTCACCATTCTGGGGCCTAACGGCTGCGGAAAATCGACGCTTCTGAAGTGCATCGCAGGTTTCGTCCGGCCGCGGGCAGGCAATATCCGCATGTCCGGCGAGGCCGTCACCGACGTGCCGACCTACAGCAAGGTGCGCCACCACCGGGTCGGTTTCGTGCCACAGACGGACAATGTCTTCGCCACCATGACGGTGGCGGAAAACATCCTGCTCGGCGGCCGGCTGATGGAGCGACGAGACCGCGAGCGCCGGTTCGATGCGCTTCTTGACCAATATCCTAGCCTAGCCTCGAAGAAGAACAGACGTGCATCCGCTCTGTCGGGCGGTGAAAGACAGCTTCTCTCGCTGGCGCGGGCGCTGATTTCGGAACCGTCAATCCTTCTTCTCGACGAACCTTCGGCCGGCCTTTCTCCGCGGATGATGCACGATGTCTTCGAGGCGATCTCGCACGTCCGTCGTCGGGACGGTCCCTCGATCCTGATGGTCGAGCAAAACGCTTTCGAGGCGCTGCATGTGTCCGACACCGCCTATGTCCTGTCGCTCGGCAGCGTGGCGATGGAAGGTGCAGCCAGCGATCTTCTCGCCGATCCGGCAATGCGCTCGCTCTATCTCGGCGGCGACAGCCACTAATTCTCTTCTCACGCATACCGGAGACATGATCATGACGATCCATTCACTGCATGACACGACCCCGCTTCTCGTCAACAGGGAAGGTCTATCCTTCGACATCGATAACGGCATCGGCACGCTTGCCAATCTCGGCCTGCTGGTGCTTCGAACGGACCAGACGATCGAGGACGAGTTCCGCTTCGCGCTGCCGTCGTCGGACGTGGCGCTCTACGAGGCGCGGCTCTACAGCGATGTCGAGATCACGCCGGCAAACCTGATGAAAATGTCGGACGAGATCCCCGGCACGGTCGGCTTGCTTCCGGATGTGGCATTCGACGTTATCGGATTTGCCTGCACGTCCGGCTCCCTCGTCATCGGCGAGGATCGCATCGCCGAGCGTGTCCACGAGGTTCTGCCAAGCGTGAAGGTGACCAATCCGGTCACCGCCGTCCGCGCCGCGATGGAGGCGCTCGGCGCCCGGCGCATGGCGCTGCTTACACCCTACATGCCGGAGATTAACCACTCCCTGCGCGCCTCGCTGATGGCGAGGGGCATGGATATCCCGGTCATGGGCTCCTTCCATGAGCCGGATGACAATCGTGTGGCCCGAATCACGCCGGTTTCGATCGAGCGCGCTATTCTCGAGCTGGGAAGCTCGGATGAATGCGATGCTGTTTTCGTTTCCTGCACCAGTATGCGGGTTGCACGTATCGTTGAGCAGGTGGAGGCGAAGCTTGGCAAGCCGGTAACATCCAGCAATCATGCGCTCGCCTGGCACATGCTCCGGCTGGCCGGTTACAGTCAGCCAATGCCCGGTCTTGGTCAGTTGTTCACGTTGCCAGGCGGCTAACCCTTCGTCATTCATGCATCAGAACAGAGGTTCTGTTTCTGAAATTAGCTGGGCCAACGGTACACATCCTTTCAAGACCGACAAAAGCATCTTTCAGCTCATCACGGTCTCTTTCTCGTCACCCGTAAGGTATTGGAGTTCCTGAGGCCAATTTGTCAGAAATGCAGGATTATGATGAAATCACCACCCTGAAACTGCCTGATTCCCTTGAGTATATTCGACGAACGCGGACGAGGCACCGGGGTGTATATTTCGCGCCCTAAACTCGCTCGTTTTTGGGGGAGTTCATAACAACGCTACTGCTGATCGACGTGACCTGCGGAAGAGTTCCCAAAACCTCGGCGTGAAACCGTTTGTATGCCTCGATGTCAACCGTCTCCACGCGCAACGAATATTCCGTAACGCCGGTGACGACGTGACATTCGGTCACCTCAGGGGAGGCCAACATCGCGCGCTCGAATGCTTCCATGCTTGCTTTGCTATGGGCGGAAAGTTCGACGCTTACATAGGTGAGAAAGCCGATTCCCATGCGATTTCGCTCAATTCGCCGCCGATGGAGCTTATGATGGCACTCCCATCTGCAACGCTGTTCTGCGTCACAGCCCAGGCGCGAGGGTCGTCATTCCACCGCGCTCAAACGCGGTTGAACCGCCCACCGAGACGACCACATCGCATCCATCCGGATCGATGGTCGGCTGAAATGGCAGGCGTCTACCGGCTACGGCGAGAGGGCGCTGATCGAAACCGCGATGGGTCGATACAAAGGCGCCATTGGACCGCGTTTGCGCGCTCGGTCATTCCTTGCTCAACAGACAGAAGCTGCAATCGGCGTCGCCATCCTTAACAGAATGCTCGCCTGCGAACGCCCGAGATCAGTTCGTTGCCAAGCCACGACGGGAGCGACCAAATGAGCGAGCCATCAAAGACCAAATGATGACCAGTCGCTGAACGCTGCACCAACGCCATCCATACATGCAAAAATTTTTGGAGCCCCGGAATCGAAGAAAAATATTCCGTCATTCGATCTTAAGCGGTTTTGAAAAGCCTATAGGATGGCGCAGAACTCGACGATTGGCGTTCGAACGAGAGATTTTCTGGACATGCGCACACGTCATTTGAAATTTCATTCTACCACATAGATTTCTTGCAACAGAGCCTTCAAAGCTCATGCCTGAAGCGACGGGGCTGCCAACTATTCTCGGTAGGTGCAGTCCATGCCATTGTATCCATGCACATTCTTAAGGCTAAGGCGGGTTTCGCATGCAGCGATTTTCATTGGGATCCATCGATCTCAATCTACTCAAGGTCATCTATGCCCTCGTCGTCAAAGGCAACATGACGGCAGCCGGGGAGTATATCGGTCTCTCCCAACCCGCCATGAGCCATGCTCTGAAGCGCGTTCGCGCCATCACCGGTGATGAATTGTTCAGGAAAACGTCGGGCGGTTTCGTGATGACGCGATTCTGTACGGAAATATTCCCTGCGGTACGACGCATTATCGAAGACACCGAATCCGTCATGCTGTCACACCTCAAATTCGAACCGGAAACATCTCACCGCGCCTTCAGGATCGGAATGAACGACTATTTCTCCGTCGTCCTGATGCCTCGCCTCATTGAACGTGTGCAATCACGGGCCGAGCATTGTGTTCTGGAGGTCATTCACATGCCGCGCACGGGCGTGGCGCACAATCGAAACTTTCTGCCCGTCGTCCAGGAACATCTCGATGAGGGCACAATTGATGTTGCAGTGATGACCGCGGACAATTTTCCGGCCCGTTACCGGTGCACCTCACTCTTTACCGAGAGGCGGGTCTGCATCATGTCGGCCACCAATCCGGCCGCGAAGAAGCCGCTGACACTGGACGCACTGTTGTCGTTTGGACACGTCAAGGTCACCTCCGCTCCGACCCGCCGGGGCTGGATCGACGAGCGGCTGGATGCCATGGGTCTTGAGCGGAAAGTGGTTGCCGTCGTGCCACATTTTTCCGCCGCGGTCGCGATCATCGCCCGCAGCGATCTCGTGGCGATCATGCCGGAAAGCGTGGCCAAGCTGTTCGAACGTTCGCACGAACTCCTGCTGCTGGAATCTCCGTTTGCAGAAGAAAAACAGTCAACCAGCATGATCTGGCTTGCCGAAAAGGAGCGCGATCCGGCAAGTCAGTGGCTGCGGGAACAGATCTCCGCCTGTTTCCCCGGGGACGCGACCTGACCGGTCAGCGGCCTTGCGGCATCAATCACCCGACGGCCAGTTTTGCGCGGATGAAATGATCAGTCACGTCGAGGAAATCTCCCATGGTCACTGTCGGTAATTCTTCCTTGAAGCTGCCGTCGTTGCGGGCGATCGCCAGGTCGTCCGGGATTGCTCTTCTGTTGACAAAAACCATGTCGAGCGCTGGCAGGCATAGGATGAACTGCCCAAAATGACCCGCAGCAACACAGGCGCCCTGCCATTCCGGCGTCTCATCCGTCACGACGGGAATCCACCAGAGATAGCTGTAACCGGCAATCCGGGACTTCTCGCTCTCATTCATGCTTTCTGCAGGAACGCGGATTTTCGTGCTTTCTGCGACCCACTCGGCCGGCACCACCTGCCTGTCGCTCCAACGACCTTGTCGGACCATAGCAAGCCCCAGCCGCGCCATGTCGCGCCCGGATAGGAAGAAGTGATAGGCAAGGTAACGTGAGGCTCCCTCGTAACCCATCATCCGCTGACGACCGGGATCGAAATCCTGCATCTCCATCGGGCCTGCGAAATCCTCCTCGAATGCCTTGAAGACACTGCGGCCGGTCAACTGTTCGAAAGCGGCCCCGAGTACGTTGAAATCCCAGTTGTTGTAATGGAAATAGGTGCCTGGTTTCTTCGAGCCACGCTCGGGAATGTTTTTGGTATTGCTGCCGGGGCTTCCCGGCCGATGGTAAACGCCGGAACTGCTGATAAGAAGGTCGCGCAGCGTCGCCGTCTTTTCGATAGGTAGCAGGCCGAGGTGCTCATCGATGCCGAGATCTGCCATTGTCAGGTCGAGATCGATCTTTCCTTCGGTAACGGCTTTGCCCATCAGCATCGACAGGATGCTCTTGCGGGTTGAGGCGAGATAGCTCACTTCAGCAATATCGCCGTAGCTGTAGAGAATCTCGCCTCCGGCAACCGCCATGAAGGAGGTGGTTGGCAGGGCCTCTAGCGCTGCATCGACTTTTGACTGTATGTCGACCGAAAGTCCGTGTTCCTGCGGATTGTCCACCTGCTTCCATTCTTGTGCCGGAAATTCCTTGCCTTGGTCGGCAGACAGATGTTCCAGGGGGGCTGAAACGGACATAATTCTTCCTTTTACGGTTTTAGATTGTGATTTCCAGATGTCAGTCGTTCAGATGGCAGGCGCTCTTGTGGCGCGAACCGACTGAACGGAGCTCCGGCCGCATAACCCGACAGCGTGCCGTCGCCAATGGACAGCGGGGGTGGAAGTGACATCCCGAAGGCGGCGAAAGCGGGCTTGGTATTTCGCCCTCGATGGCAGAAAAGCGCCGCTGCACAGGATCGAGGCTCGGTCTCTCCTGAAGAAGTGCGCGGGTATAGGGGTGATTGGGATGCGAAAACAACTCCTCGACCGTCGCCTCTTCAACGACACGTCCGAGATACATAACCACGACGCGATCGGAGATGTGCTCGACAACGGAAAGATCATGGCTGATAAAGATGTATGTCAGGTCGAGCTGCTCTCTCAGGTCGAGAAACAGATTGAGTATCTGCGCCTGGATCGACACATCGAGAGCTGCGACCGACTCGTCGCAGATCAGCATGTCCGGTTGAACCGCAAGCGCGCGTGCGATGCCGATACGCTGGCGTTGCCCACCGCTGAACTGGTGGGGAAAGCGAGACGCCATTGAGGGATCCAGGCCGGAACGCGCCATCTGCTGACTGACATAATCATCCAGTTCCCGCGCCGTGGTCAGCCCATGATGAAGGGGAGCTGCGCCAATGATCTCACGCACACGCTGCCGGGGATTGAGAGAGGAGGAAGGGTCCTGAAAGATCATCTGGACCTTTAACCGGGCCGTCTCCGCCTCTTCTCCGGGCATGTCCTGAAGGCGTTTATCCCGGAAGAGCACTGTTCCGTCCGACGCCTGCAGGAGACCTGCCACCACACGTCCGAGCGTCGATTTCCCGCAGCCGGACTCACCGACGATCCCGACGACTTCGCCTTGCGAGACAGCAAGACTAACATCATCCAGCGCACGGACGACCGGATTTGGAGCTTTCAGGCCCATCAGTTCCGCGCCGCGTTCTACCACACCCGATTTGCGGCTGAAGCGCTTGCTGACGTTGCGGACTTCCAGTCGGTTGCTCACGATGGCGCTCCTTCCATAACGGGGTGAAAGCAGCGAAGCAGACGCCCCTCCACCGGCTCAGGCGTCGGCGGGTTGAGACAGATCTCAGTGGCTGACGAGCAGCGCGGGCGAAACGCGCAGCCTTTCGGCATGTTGACAACAGACGGGGTAGTGCCGGATATCTGCTTGAGCCGCGCGCCGCGTTGATTATGAGCGGGCAAGCTTGCAATCAGGCCGTTGGTATAGGGATGCAACGGCCGCCTCAGCAGATCGGCCGTAGAGCCCTGCTCGACGATCCGCCCGGCATACATCACCGACAGCTTCTCGGCCAAGCCCGCAACGACCGAAAGATCGTGCGTGACCCATATGAGGGCCGTGCCTTTCTCTCTGGCGAGTTTCTGCACAATCGAGAGAATTTGCGCCTGGATCGTCACGTCGAGCGCGGTCGTTGGCTCATCGGCGATGATGAGATCAGGCGACATGAGAAGGGCGATGGCTATTGCCACACGTTGCCGCATGCCTCCGGAGAACTGATGCGGATAAGCGCTTAAGCGTTCTTCAGGACTTGGAATGCCGACCATGCCCAGTGCATCTCGTGCGCGCTCTCGCGCAATCTGTTTACTGACGGACTCGTGCGCATGCACGACCTCCATCATCTGCGTGTCGACACGAAGCACAGGATTGAGTGTCGACATTGGATCTTGGAAGATCATCGCAATCCGGTTGCCTCGAATAGATCGCAGCTCTTTCTGCGAGGTGCTTCGCAAGTCCCGTCCTTTAAACAGAATTTGCCCGCTGGTGACCTGTACGGGCTTGTCGAGCAGACCCATGATGGAGAGCCCAGTCACGGATTTGCCGGATCCAGATTCCCCCACGAGACCCATGACTTCGCCCGTGGCGAGGCTGAGATTGACGTCATCGATAAGGGTGAAGTTGCCCTGCTCTGTCACGACCTCGGTTTTCAAACCTTTGATTTCAAGCATGGCAGTCATCTCCGTGCAGCCTTCGGATCCAGCAACTGGCGCAGACGGTCACCGACGAGATTGATGGCAAAGATCGTGATGAGAAGCGCGATGCCGGGGAAAAGCGCGATCCAATAGGTTCCTGACAGCATGAACTCGTATCCGCTGGAGATGAGAAGCCCGAGCGAAGGTTCGGTCACCGGAACACCGAGACCCAGAAAGCTCAGCGTGGCCTCAAGCGTAATGGCGCGTGCCACCTGCATGGTCAGCAGCACGAGGAGAGGTGACAGACAGTTGGGCAGCAATTGGCGAAACAGGATGTTCCTGTGTGGCAGCCTCAGGGAGCGCGCCGCCTCGACATATTCCCGACGCAGCTCCGTCAAAGCCGCGCCACGCGCAGTGCGGGCATAGGTCGCCCATTCGACCAGAACGATGGCAAAGACGACATTGCCAACGCTTTTGCCAAGAAGTGCAAGGATCAGCAGTGCAGACAGGATCGTCGGAAAGGAAAGCTGAAGGTCGACAAGCCGCATCATCGCGGTTTCAAGCCTTCCGCCGATATAGGCCGCCGCCAATCCGAATGCCGTTCCGATGATGAACGCGAGTGCCGCTGAGCCCAGCCCGACAATCAGGCTTATCCGCAAACCATAGAGAATGGCCGACAGAATGTCGCGGCCCTGATCGTCTGACCCGAGCAGAAAGGTAAAGCCTGCCGAGGATTCTGCGCCCGGAGCCATGCGCCCGTCCATGATGTCCAACTGCATCAGGTCGTAAGGGTTCTGCGGGGACAGATAGGGCGCAAAAACTGCTGTCAGGACGATCAGGATGATCAGCACCAGTCCGAGGACAGCCAAAGGCGAGCGCGCGAACTGCCGCATGAATTGCAGGCCTGTCCGAAATGTCGAGGAGCTCATAACCGCTTGCACGTCACTCTCCCTGAAGCCGGATGCGTGGATCGAGCAGCCTGTAGGTGACATCCACGACGAGGTTGATGATGACGAACATGATGACCACCAGCATGAGGTAGGCGACGATTACGGGGCGATCGAGCGCGGCGATGCTGTCGATGATGATCTTTCCGACACCGGGCCAGGCAAAGATGGTTTCGGTGACGACAGAAAACGCGATTGTGTGGCCGATATCGAGCCCGACAACGGTAACGACCGGGATCATGACATTCTTGAGAACATGGACGCTCAATATGCGACGTGGCGAAAGGCCCTTGGCTTTGGCAAACCGAACATATTCGCTGGACGCGGCTTCGCGGACACCCGCTTCGGTTAGCCGCGTCACCATGGAAATATTGAATAGCGAAAGGCTGACGGCCGGTAGTACCATGTGCCTAAGCCCGTCCAGCGTGACGAACGACCAGGGAGTGCCGAATAGGGTTCCGGTCGCTCCGCGACCGGAACTCGGCAGCCAGCCGAGCTGCACACTGAATATCATGATAAGCAGAATGGCGATCCAGAAGATTGGCAGGCTGAAGCCGAAGATCGAACCGATCATGATCGTGCGGGAAAAGGGGCTCTCGGGCTTCCATCCCGCCATAAGGCCGAGGGGAACGCCGAAAACGAGCGACAGCAGAACTGCCGCGAAAGCCAGCTCCAATGTTGCCGGCAGGCGCGAAAGGATGAGCTCGATAGCCGGTTCCTTGTAGACATAGCTGATGCCGAGATTGCCCTGGAGAATACCCTTCAGGAACAGAAAGAATTGCGCATATAGCGGACGATCAAGGCCGAGATCGGCGATCAGCCGCAGGCGGTCTTCATGGGTGGCTTCCGCCGGAAGCAAGGTTTCGATCGGGCTGCCTATCAGGTGAAGACCCACAAACACGATCGCGGCCATTGCTAAAGCAACCAGTATCGCTTGCAACAGGCGCTGTATAATCCATAGGGTCATGATGCCCTCTAAACATTGATGATGTAGCGACGACCCGCAGATTTCAGCATACGCGCGCCATCAGATATACCGCATTTGAGGTCTTCGCATCCTCGTGCAAAAGCCACTCATTCGGGCGCAGGACGTCAAGGCGACGGGTCGAAGACCTTCGGACCCGCCATGTGACCTATTCAGATATATCCTTGACGAGCGTGCGCTCATCGATCCGCGGCCTGTAAGACAAGCCCTTGCGCGTAACCCAGGCATTGCTCTGCTGATAAAGCGGCACGATGGCGCCGTCTTTCACCGCAATCTTGACCGCTTCGATAAGGGCTGCCTCGCGAGCCTTGTCGTCGTAAAGGGTCATTGCCTTCGCTACGAGATCATCAAGTGCCGGATTGGAATATCCGCTGTCATTTGCGGCGCCCAGCCCTCGCTTCGGATCGACAGTGCCAAGAACGTTCACCAACATGGAGCTCGCATCATAGGTAGCGTTGCCAAGACCCAACAGCTTGATGGAGAACTCCGATTTGCGCGAAGAGAACGTGGTCCATGGGAGGGCCTCCACGTTCGTCTTCACACCGATGCGCGTCCACATCTGTGCGACAGCCTGCACGACTGCAGGAGCATTGGGATAACGATCATTGGGCACGTGAACGGTCAGTTGAAAACCGTTGGGAAATCCTGCTTCGGCAAGCATCTTCTTGGCGGTTGCCGGGTCCGGTTTGGGTGGCTGGATGTCGTCGGTGTAGGAGAACGCGCCTTTCGGCAGCCACTGGCCCGATGCTGTCGCCGTTCCTTCCATGATCTTGTCGACGATACCTTCGCGGTTTATCGCCACGGACAACGCGGTACGGACCCGCGGATCGGCAAGCGGGTTTGTCTCCAGCGCGTTCCCATTCGGGCCCTTCACATTGGCCTTCCAGGTCTCGCCGGATGTCGTCGGTGCCAGATAGATCACGCGCAGCCCAGGCGTTGAGACGAAGGAGAGATTTGCAGTCGACTTGAAGCGCGCGATATCGGTGGCGGCGGGAGCATCGATAATGTCGACATCACCAGCCAGAATGGCTGTGGTGCGCGCGCTGGCGCTGGAGATCATGCGGTAGGTCGCATGGTCCCAGGCAACTTTCTTACCCCACCAGTCGGGATTGCGCTCTAGCCCAACTTCGATGCCCTGTTTGAACGCCGAGAACCGAAAAGCGCCCGTTCCGATCGCCGCCTTTCCGGAGTTGTAGTCGGCGGTGTCTGCGCCCTCGCCTGCGTGTCGGGATATAATTGCGATGTTGGCAAGATCGCCGGGAAGCGTGGGCGCCGGTGTCTTTGTGTTGATGATGACAGCAAGATTTCCATCGGCTTCGGCGCTTGCGACATTTCTTACGAAACCCCCGAACCCGCCCGGGCTGTTGGGGACATTCCCAGCGCGACCGAGCGTGAAAACCACGTCATCGGCAGTGAAGGGCTTTCCGTCGTGCCATTTTACGCCTTCACGAAGGGTGAAGCGCCACTTTGTATCCGAAACCGCTTCCCATTTCGTCGCCAGCCCGTCAACCAGTTGCCCTTCGGCTGTTCGCTCGGTCAACCTGTCAAAGATCTCCATCGCGATGCTATTGTTGGGCGATGCGTTGTAAAAATGCGGATCGATTGATGTTACAGTGCCGCTCAGTCCAACAGTGATATCCTTTGCAGCTGCAGGACTAATGAAAAAGCTGGCGCAACTCGCCAAGCACAACAAAAAAGCTCGCGTCTTCATCATGTTCCCTTTTTTCTTTTTCAGCCAATTGGAGGTGGCTTACTCACCTCGGAGGCTGGAGAACACTTATTTCCACCTCCTCGTGATTTATCAAATGAATGTTTTTCGGACGGTCATTCGCCAGACGAATATCGGGGGACAGTAGCACGAGCGGTCATAGATATTCGATGGCAGCTCTGCTCAAGCAAATCATCGGCCGCGTCGAGGAGAATCACGGCGGCATTATCCTCTCGCGGATCCAGCGAGGCGAGCGCGTCGACCATTTTGAGACGCGTTGTCGTCGCAAGGATGGAACGCTCGTCGATATATCGCTTGTAACTTCTCCCATCCGCAATGCGAAAGGCGACATTGTCGGCGTATCCAAGATCGCGCGTGATATAACGGAACGACGCCTTGCGCAGGAGCGACAGGCGCTCTTGATGGGGGGAAATGCGCCATCGCGTGAAGAATTTGTTCGCGTTGGCGAGTGCGATCGTATCGATAAGTGCAAGGGCGCCTGGAAATGTTGATGATGTGCTACGGGCTATTCAATCTCGACTGACGTCGCTGGCGCGTGCCCATGAGCTAACCATGACGGTCAAGCCAGACGCTTGCGGGCCGAAATGCCAAACCCGGCCGCCAAGTTCTGCGATCCTCCTGGGAAAGACCCTCCTGATGGGCTGACGCTATCGCCACCGCTTCACATGGTCGACGAGTGCCCGAAGCTTCGGAGGGAGGTTGTGTCGGCTAGGATAATAAAGAAAAAACCCGGCAAAGGGAGGACAATACTCCTGAAGCAGAGCGACGAGCTGACCGGATTCGACATAAGGTTTGAAGGTGTCCTCCATCCCGAAGGTGATGCCGCCGCCGGCACAGGCTGTGCGGATCATAAGCCACATGTCGTTGGTGGTGATCTGGGGGTCGACCGCCACGTCGAACTCGCGTCCACCCTGGCCGAATTCCCAACGATAGGGCGCGCTGTGGGGAGCTGGTCGCCAACCAATACAACGATGCGCCGAGAGCTCCGAAGGGTGTTCGGGTCTGCCGAAACGTTCGATGTAGGACGGCGCGGCGAAGGCGCCCTGACGCTGCTCACCCGACACCGGAACGGCAATCATATCCTGATCGATCACTTCGCCCAAACGTACCCCCGCGTCGTAGCCTTCCGCGACAATGTCGAATTCTTCGTCCGTGACGGTCACATCAATCTGGATGGCGGGAAAGGTGTCCGCGAAACGCGCCAGCAGCGGCCCGGAGATGAACTGCTCGGCGATGGATGACACCGCGAGCCTCAACAGTCCGCTTGGTGCGCTGTCGCGGTCCGCCGTCGCGTCGAGCGCCAGTCCGACTTCGGAAATAGCCGGGGCCACCCGCTGATACAGTCGTTCGCCAGCCTCTGTGAGACTGACACTGCGCGTCGTTCGCTGCACGAGCGCGACACCCAACCGATCTTCGAGACGCCGGATGGCCTGGCTGATCGCTGGCCGAGTGACGCCCAAATTCTCCGCGGCCACACGAAAGCTCCGCGCTTCGGCGACGGCCAGGAAAACAGAGATGCCGCTCAGGTCGATTGCCATTGGTTAGATTTAGTTATCAGAGTGGTCATCATTGAGCAAGTTGTTCGCTCTCCTCGGCGCATCTACTTTGGATCTCGCAACCAAGAGAGAGCCAATATGACGCTTGATCATTACAAACTTCTGGGACGGTCGGGCTTGCGCGTTTCACCGTTGAGCCTCGGAACGATGACCTTTGGTTCCGACTGGGGTTGGGGGGCGGACGGCGAGGAGGCCCGCCGCATCTTCGATCTCTATGTCGACCGGGGCGGCAACTTCCTCGACACGTCGGTAAACTACACCAACGGCCGTGCCGAGAGCCTGCTCGGCACCTTCATCGGCGACAAGCGCGAGCGGATCGTTCTTGCGACGAAATTTACCATGGCGCGCGACCCCGGCAACCCGAACTCCGGCGGCAATCACCGCCTGAACGTGGTGCGCTCCGTCGAGCAGAGCCTGACGCAGCTCGGCACTGATCGCATCGACCTCCTTTATCTCCATGCATGGGATATGACGACCCGGCCGGACGAGGTCATGCGAGCGCTCGACGACCTCGTTCGGTCCGGGAAGGTGCTCTATCTCGGCGTCTGCAACACGCCTGCATGGCGCGTCGCGCAGATGCAGACGCTCGCCGACATCCGCGGCTGGTCTCCTTTCGTGGCGATGCAGATCGAATACAGCCTCGTGGAGCGGACCGTCGAGCACGAGCTTCTGCCGGCGGCCGCGGATTTGGGCCTTGGGGTGCTTCCATGGTCGCCGCTCGGCGGTGGCGTGCTCACGGGCAAGTATTCCCTGGCCGACATCGAGGATTCGCGAGAGGCGACCGTGTCTGCCAGCCGGAAGGGTGTCATAGCTTCGTCCGGACATCTGAATCAACGTGCGATCGAAATTGCGGACGAGGTTCGAGCCGTCGCCGAAGAGGCCAACTCCACGCCATCGCGGGTAGCGGTTGCGTGGACATTGTCCAATCCGACTGTCGTCTCCCCCATCATCGGCGCCCGCACGCTCGCCCAGGCCGAGGACAATCTCGGAGCTCTAGATCTGCTGCTGACGCCGGAGCAACTGGATCGTCTAAACCGGGTCAGCGCACCTAGCCCCGTCTTTCCCGCTCGCTTCACGCAACGTCCCCTCGTCCAGCAACTGATCTTCGGCGGTGCCGCGGTCGAACGCCGCGGTTGACCGTTCAAACGACGTGACGCCTGTCGACCGTGCATGCAGCTTCATTGCCGGTCGATGAGTCTCAGCACGCTCTCAGCAACAGGAAAGGACCGATACCATGACCATTCTTCCGACACGCCACCGAGTCGCCGGCGCGAGCCGAACAGCTCTGATCACATTGGCATTGCTGTCGCTCGCCTTGCCGGGCCGAGCCATTGCCAACACCGCGGCAACACAGGTGCAGGCTCCGGACAGTGCCGCGATCGAACGGCAGAACAAGGCTATCGTCGAAGCCGCCTTCGAAAAATGGCGTGGGGGCACCTACGTCTTCGCGGAACTTCTCGCTCCCGACGTCGTCTGGACGATCCATGGCTCCGGGCCGGTCGCGGGCACCTATCGCAACCAGAAGGATTTTATCGAACAGGCATCGCGTCCTCTGACCAGCCGCCTTGCGACGCCGGTCGTGCCGGAGGTGCACGACATCTTTGCCGACGGCGACACGATCATCATCCGCTTCGACGGAACAGCGACCACGACGTCGGGCGCACCTTATCGCAACCAGTTTGTCTGGATATTCGAGATGAAGGACGGTCTCGTCGTCAAGGCGGAAGCCTTCCTGGACCTCGTTGCCTATCAGCAGGTCGTGGACAACAACGCTCCGCGTCCTCAATGACCGACGCCCGCGGCTTCGGCAGAACTTGACTGTCTGCCGAACCGACACCGCGCACCCATGCGCTATCGCCTCCAAACCGAAAACAGTAACGCTGAATGGAGCAAGACCATGCGACAGTCACTTGCGGCACTCATCACCGCCAGCCTTACGTTTCAGCCCGCAGAAGCACAGGAGACCAATTTGCAGCCGAACCATCCATATGCTGGCATGTGGGTCACCGACGACAACCGCGTTCGCCATGAACTTCTACCGAACGGACGCTATGTCGAGGCCCGCGGCCAGCGCGAGCGAGCCTATGAAGGGCGCTACGAAGTCGACGGGACACATATCGAGTATTGGGACGACACGGGCTTCACTGCCGACGGCGATTTCGTCGATGCCAATACACTGCACCATGGCGGCATGATCTTGCGTCGCAAGCCAGCGACGCCTTGACATACCGCCGGGCCTCCGCGATGCGGAAACGGTTCAGAGCGATGGGGTGCCGCAGGTCTTCCTGAATCCATTTGACAGGCACGGACGCAATTTGCCGCCGTCCCGTCATCGTGTCCTGTCCACCTCTCGCAGGAGGTCGATGAAGGCCCGTAACGGCGAGGGCACGTGCCGACTGCGCGGGTAGTAGAGCGCCAAGCCTGGTGTCGGCGGACACCATTCGTCAAGTACTACCAGCAACTGGCCGGATGCCAGGAATGGCCGTGCGAAATAGTCGGGCACATAGGCGATGCCGCGTCCGTCCACCGCCGCCTGCACGAGAAGATCATTGTCATCGAGGGTGAGGTTGCCCGGGACGTCGATCGCCACTTCCGCGCCGCGTTTTGAGAACTCCCAGCGATAGCGCTTTCCGCTCGGCAAACGTTGGCGGACGCAGCAGTGCACATAAAGATCGTCGGGCGTATGCGGTCTTGCTTTCCCGTCCAGATAGGAAGGCGCCGCCACGGCGATGAAACGCACGTCGCCGCCGAACTTCACCGCGACCATGTCTTTCGGAACAGCTTCCAGCAGGCGTATTCCGGCATCGAAACCCTGTTCCACGATATCGACGAGCCGACCTTCCGAAACAAGATCAAGCTCGACGTCGGGATAGAGATCGAGAAAGCGCGGCACGACCTCTGCGAGGAGAATGCGCGCGCCGCTCTTGTTTGCATTAATCCGCAGTGTGCCGCTCGGGGTGCCGCGTTCCTCCGACAAGGTATCGAGCGCCTGATCGAGTTCCTGAAGGACCGGATCGAGGCGCGCGAGCAGGCGCGCGCCGGCCTGGGTCAGCGACACGCTGCGTGTCGTCCGGTTGAAGAGCCGCACGTCCAGTTTTGCCTCCAGTCCGATGATTGCGTGGCTGAGAGCCGAGCGCGATACGCCCATGATCTCGGCCGCTCTGCGAAAGCTCTGGTGACTGGCCACCGCCGCAAAGGCCGCGAGATCGTTCAAACTAGGGCGTACCATTCGTGAAATATCCTCACCATCTCATCTCAAATTGAAGACCTTATATCACCAATGTTGATGTTTTACATTCGCATGAACAAAACAGGAGTTCACATGCCAAAGATTTGGTTCATCACCGGCGCCTCCTCGGGGCTCGGCCTCGAGATGACGCAACAGCTGCTCAGCCAGGGACACAAGGTGGTCGCTACGATTCGAAGGGCCGGGGCGCTGACGAAACTTGCGCAGGAATACGGCGATCGTCTCGATATCGTTCAGCTCGATCTGGCCGAACCGGAGAGCATTGCCTCGACCGTTAACGGCGCGTTCCAACGGCACGACCGGATCGACGTGATCGTCAGCAATGCCGGCTACGGTCTGTTCGGTGCTGCGGAAGAGCTCACGAACGAAGAGATCGGCCGGCAGATCGCCACCAATCTTGCCGGATCCATCCATCTGATCCGTGCAGTACTTCCCCTTCTTCGAAGGCAAGGCGGCGGGCGAATCGTCCAGGTCTCGTCCGAAGGAGGGCAGATCGCCTATCCGGGCTTCAGCCTCTATCACGCAACCAAGTGGGGCATCGAGGGCTTCGTCGAATCCGTCGCACAGGAAGTGGCGCCTTTCGGTATCGACTTCATTATCGCCGAGCCGGGACCGACCGGCACGAATTTCGGAGCCAATCTCGTCCGTGCGACACCGATGGACGCCTACGATGAAACCCCTGCCGGCTCAGTTCGCCGGGCGATCACTGAGGGCAGCTTCGAGATCAAGGGAGATGCGGCGCGCACCGTAGCCGCAATCATATCAGCCGCCGAGAGCGAGACGCCGCCATTGCGGTTGGCGCTGGGCAGCACTGCCTATTCATCTATCTCGCAGGCGCTTTCCGCACGCCTGTCCGCTCTTGAGGCGCAGCGGGAAGTGGCGAATTCCGCCGATCGGCAGGATCTGTGAACCGCAGCAGTGGCGGAAGAACAGACCTCATGAACAGGAAGGAAAAAACATGTCCATTCGACCGGTCATATTGGCCCTTGCCCTCAGCATTTCGTCTTCTGCCTTTGCGCAGACTGCCGCAGAAAATCAGGTCGCGGGCACTTGGCGGATGATGTCGGCAACGATTGATCCCGGTGGAAAAAATATCTCCGCCTATGGAGAGAAACCCAACGGTCTTCTCGTCTTCACTCCCGACATGCACTTCGTGGAAGTTCTTACCGACGCCGCCATCCCGCGGTTTGCTTCTAACGCTCGCGGTGAGGGAACGGATGATGAAAATCGTATGGCCATGTCACGCAGTATCGGGTTTTTCGGAACCTACACCGTCGATGAGAAGGGAGAATTCAGCGGAAACCGTGTCGAAGGGGCCACATTCCCGAACTGGGTTGGCAGTGTGCGAACCCGTGATGATCTGAGGCTGGTCGTTGACGGCGACCGTATGACTGAACAATTCCGTAGGCCGGAAGGCACTGAAATCAGGATCGAATGGCAGCGCGTCAAATGAGGCACCGGAGGGCGGTCCTCTGCACAAGGTCTCGACCTTGCGAGCGTCCGCCCTTCGAGCATGCCAAAAACGAAGTTGAGCTATCCGGAGGAAAGAGCCATGCTTTTCAATCGCCGCTCCATGTTCACGGCAGGAGCCGTAACCGCGCTGGCGCTTTCAACGCCTCAGATCATGACACGCGCTGCCTTCGCGGCCGCTCCACCGAAATCGGACATCGCCAACACCGGCTTTTACCGCTTCATGCTGGGCGAGTTCGAGATCACTGTCATTCTCGATGGCAGCCGGATATTCGATGGCCCACATCCGACCTTCGGCGCCGATCGGGACGCCGACGAAGTCGTATCTCTCATGAAAGCCAACTTTCTGCCGTCGGATCGGATGATCGGGCAATTCAACCCGGTGCTTGTGAACACAGGAACGGACCTCATCCTCTTCGACACCGGCAATGGGCCGGAGGGTAGGGAGTTTGGAACCGGGCAACTGGCGAACCGCATCGCGGCATCGGGCTATGCGCCGTCCGATGTGACAATCGTGGCGATTTCTCATCTGCATGCCGATCACATCAACGGGCTCATGGAAGGCGATCGTCCGGGGTTCAGCCGGGCACGATATGTCGTCGGTCAGGCAGAATGGGACTTCTGGACTTCAAGCGACTTTTCTGGAACTCCGGCTGCGATGCATGCGACGGCCATTCAGAGGAAGGTCCTGCCGCTCAGGGAGAAGATGACCTTCATCGGCGGCGATGTATCGATAGCGCGGGGTGTTACAAGCATGGCGGCCGCCGGACACACTCCCGGTCACATGGCGTTCCTGTTGGACTCGGCAGGCCGTAACCTGGTGCTGACGGGAGATACGGCAAACCATTTCGTTGCCTCTCTGCAGAAGCCGGATTGGGAAGTTTCTTTCGACATGGACAAAAGCGCGGCTGCCAGCGGTCGCAGAAGGATATTCGGCATGCTGGCTGCCGAGAAAATCCCGTTTATCGGCTATCACATGCCTCATCCGTCGGCCGGCTATGTCGAGCCGCTCGGCACAGGGTTCCGCTTCGTGCCGGTGAGCTATCAATTCTTGATCTGAGGCCTGGCTTGGACCGAGTCAGCCGCTGGCCTGCCAGTCGTAATTTCTCATGTAGTCGAGAAACGCGCGCATGGCGGCACTCGGAAGGCGGCGGCTGGGATAGTATAAGAACCAGTGAGGCAAGGTGGGGCTCCAGTCGGAGAGAAGCTCGACCAGCCGGCCATTTTCGATATGCGGTTTGGCGTAGTCATCGAAGACATGGGCGATTCCTCTGCCCGCCAGTGCAGCTTGAAGTTCATTGTGTGCAGAACTGACCGTCAAGCGTCCCGTTGGAGTGACTTCGATCTCTTCGCTTCCTTCGTCAAACCGCCAGGTGACGAGCGTGCCACCAGGGAATCGACGTCTTATACAGTCGTGACCAACGAGTTCGTGCGGCGTCTGCGGCTGTCCGCACCTCTTGATATAGTCAGGTGAAGCTACGATTGCATAACGAAGCGCGGGTCCAAGCGGCAGCGCAATCATGTCCTGGGCAAGCTGCTTGCCGAACCTGACACCGGCATCGAAACCCTGTTCCACGATATCGATGACTGCCGCATCGCTGATGATTTCGATCTTCACCTCGCGGTAGGTCTCCATAAAGTCGAATACCAGCGGGCAGAGAAAATGATCGACGGCCGGTGCCGGTGCGTTGATCCTGAGAGTTCCAGATGGGCTGTCCCGCAATTCGTCAACCTCTGCGATGGCGAGCCTGATGTCGCTCAACGCAGGTGCCAGACGCTCAAGAAGGCGCTGTCCCGCTTCCGTCGGAAAAACGCTCCTCGTCGTTCGGTTGAGGAGCCGGATACCTAAAGCTTCTTCCAGGGCGTTCATCGTCTGGCTCAACGCCGATGACGAGACCCCTCGCTCGAGTGCTGCTGCGCGGAAACCGCCACAGCGCACAATGGCCACGAAGACATCGAAGCTGTCCAGGCGAATAGGGTCCATTGAGAAGTATTTCTAACCAAGGTGATAAACTTAGCGCAGGTTATCAGATCAATCGACCCATGTCATGGTGAGCTCAGAGCTTATCGCCGTGCTCGATCTGCTTCCTTTACCGGGCAGTTCGACCAGCCAAGCCAATGAAGAGTGTCCAACGTAGAAGGGAAGACCGATGAATGCCTTCACCCTCAACAGACGTGCTATCATGCTGTCCGCTGTCGCAGGCGCATCGAGCATGCTCATCCCAAGCCTGGGTGGCTCCGGCAGAGCCAACGCCCAGGCCGCGTCCTCGGCGAGGGGCAATTCGGGTCATTACCGCTTCCGCGTCGGCGAAATCAGCGCGACGGTCTTAAGCGATGGTGTGATTGGTGGCCCGCCCCGCGTCTATGCAAGCAACGCGCCGGAAACCGAGCTTCAGGAGGTCCTGCGGCAGGCATTTCTGCCGACCGACCACATGACGCTCAACCTCAACACACTGCTGATCGAAACCGGCGGTCAGCGGATTCTAATCGAGGCCGGCGCGGGCAAAACAATGGGCCCGAACGGTGGCCGGATCTTCGATAACCTCGCGGCAATCGGTCTTGATCCTGCCGATATCAACGCGATCGTCATCTCCCACACCCACCCCGACCATGTCGGCAATCTGAGAACCGCAGACGGCGGCAAGGCCTTTCCCCGCGCCACTGTCTTCGTCCCGAAGGCAGACTGGGACTTCTTCGTCCACACCGATCCGGATCTCTCCTACATGCCTGTGCCGGAGGAATTCCGTCTGCGCTTTGCGGCAAACATCAAGAACAGCCTCGCGCCGGTCATGAACGACATCGAGCTTTATGAAGCCGGCGGCGAGATCGTGCCGGGTCTGACGACGATCGTCGCATCCGGCCACACGCCGGGCATGGCGACCTTCCTCGTCCATTCCGGGAGCGACCAGTTGCTGCTCACGGCAGACCTTGCCTACCACCCTGTTGTCAACGTCGACAATCCTTGGCTGCCCGGACCCGACCGCGACAAGGAAACGGCTCTTTCCTCCCGCCGTCGTATTTTCGACAGGGCTGCCGCCGAGCGCATGCCCGTGCTTGGATTCCATTATCCATTCCCTGGTCTTGGTCGGATGCTGAAGACCGATGGTGGCTACGCGTGGGTACCCGCCAACTGGCAGTTCTGACGCTCAGAAACAGGAGACACGTATGGACCAGTCGAATATCAACAGGCGCAGCTTCCTCGGCGCGATGGGTGCGGCGGCAACAGGGTTGGCTCTCGCCACTCACGCTGCGGCGCAGACCCAGGGAACGAATGCGGCGTTCTCAGTTTCTGGATCAAATCCGGAGGTGCTGACCCGCAGCTTGCCGCGCACCGGCGAACGCGTCACAGCCTTGGGTCTCGGCACCTTCCTGACCTTCGATCTGAAGCCCGGCGATCGCCGCGACGCTCTCAGGCAGGTCTTCGAACGCTATGTCGGGGCAGGTGGTCGCGTGGTCGATACCTCGCCGCTGTACGGTTCGGCCGAGGTGAGCGTCGGCCAGTTCATGGGCGAGTTTGAAAGATCCGACGAGATGTTCCTCGCCAACAAGGTCTGGTCGACAGGAGAATACCTCGGCGACGAAAGCCACGCCGTTGAAAGCTTTCGGCAATCGCGCATGCGGACATGGCGTGACACGATCAATCTCCTGCAATGCCACAGCATCACCAATGCGCCGGTCGTCATTCCGCTGATGAAGGCATGGAAGAAGGAAGGTCTCATACGCCATGTCGGCGTGACCCATCACGAGTCGGCGGCACAGGACCAGTTGCTGGCGATCGTCCAACGCGACGATGTCGACTTCATCCAGACGAACTACTCGATCTTCAACCGCGACGCCGAGCGCCGCCTTCTCCCGGCCGCCGCCGGCAAGGGCGTCGGCGTCCTGATCAATTTACCGCTTGAAAAAGCACGGCTGATGAAGGTGGTCGAGGGACATCCGCTTCCCGACTTCGCACAGGAGTTCGGGGCCAACAGCTGGGCGCAGTTCTTCCTGAAATGGGTCATGGCGCATCCGGCCGTCACGAGCGTGCTCTGCGGCACTTCCAACCCTGACCACATGAGTGACAACGTCCAGGCGATGACAGGCCCGCTTCCAGACGAGCGCATGCGGGCCCGCATGGTCGCACATATGGAGACCATTCCCGGCTTCGGCTCCATCGGCACGATGCCGTGGTATCCCGGTAAGGAGAATATGTATTCCGGCCTGATCCGGGAAGCGCAGGCGAATGCTGCGCAACGCCTGCGGTAAAACATACAGCCGCCCACCTTCAACTCCACGGACACAGGGAGGTATGACCTTGCCCTCCACCAGACGCTCTCTTCTGACGGCATTTCTAACACTGCCTCTCATTGATGCCGTACGGGTGAGGGCGTTTGCGCAATCCGCTCCCGAGCTGCCTCTGACCCCGTCATGTGATGATGGGGGCGACCCGACGCTCGAACGGGAAGCCGGCCCCTTCTTCAGGCCTAACTCCCCGCTCGAACGCGATCTCTATCCCCACGCGCCCGGTGGCGAGCGGATCACCGTCGCGGGGTTCGTCTTTGACAGTCGCTGCCGGCCTCTGCCCGGAAGCCTCGTCGAGATTTGGCATGCGGACGAAAATGGTGACTACGATAGCGTCGGCTTCCGCCTGCGCGGACACCAGTTCGCCGACGCGCGAGGACGCTGGTGGTTCAATACCATCATGCCCGCGCTTTACACCGGCCGAACGCGTCATTTTCATTTCAAGGTGCAGCGCCCTGGTGGGCGCGTCCTCACCACCCAACTCTATATTCCCGGAGAGCCCAGAAATGCCGGAGACAGGCTGTTCGACAAGGCACTCCTCCTCGACATCAGGCAAACCGGTGATGGAAAGTTCGGACGATTTGATTTTGTGATTTGACGAAGGAAAGCCGTCGGGGAGGGGGTGTTTAGTCGCCCTAGCACTACTTTGGCAGATTAACCGGCCATTTACGATGATGGGCCATCTTGGGCGCTTTCATAGGGGTGCGCGAGATGGCGGAATTGGACGCTG
>NZ_JAAZQP010000027.1:0-31965 GCF_012275435.1 Rhizobium sp. SG741 | reverse complement strand
AGCTCGCCGGAAACCTCGCGACGGCGGCGGTCGAGCTCTTCGCTGTAGCGACGCAACGTGTAACTCTCGGTCAGCAGCCCCACGACCTTGCGTTCGATGAGGTCGTTTATGACCACGAGCGCTTCGCTCTTCGTCTGGTCGAACATGGCTGCGGCCTGCTTGGCGTTCATCTGCGGCTGCAGGAATTCGTTGCGATGGCGGATGAAATCGGCAAGGCCATGTTCCTCGTCATCTTTCTCGACCGGGCTCGCATAAATATCCGGCACCAGCACCATGCCGGAATATTTCTCTTTGTCGTCGATCAGAATGACGCGCTGCGCCGAGCCGATCGGAAAGGCTTTGCGGAATTCCTCGATGCTCATGCCGACGCTTGCCGTATGCACATCCGGGCGCATCATGCGTGCCACAGTGAGGTTGCGGATCCACCCGACGTCGTGTGCGCTGCGGATGCTTTCTCCACGCAGATGGAAGCGCCATGTGGCGAAGGAATAGCCGAAGGTCGTGCGCACGACGAGAGACGAGGTGATGACAGCAGCCAAGACCAGCGCGGTAATCGGAAAGTCGCCGGTGATCTCCAGCGCCAGGAAAGTCATCGTCAGCGGGCCGCCGATGATCGAAACGGCAAGCGCGCTCATGCCGACCACCGCATAGACGGCCGGCGTCAGCGTGGCGTGATCGAAATAGGGGGCGCAATAGGCGAAAATCTTGCCGAGCAGCGCGCCCATGAACAGCGATGCGAAGAACAAGCCGCCCCTGAAGCCTGAGCCGATCGATACAGCCGAGGCGAGGGATTTCAAAACGAAAAGGCTGACCAGCGCCCACAAGGTTACATCGGTGGAGAGATTGAGATGGAGGGCTCCGTGGCCGGCCGATAGAACCTGGGGTGATATCAAAGCCAGCAAGCCGACAAACAGGCCGCCGAGCGCCGGGCGGAAAGGCGGCGCAATCGAGCTCTTGCGCGCCAGTTCCTCGACCCAGGCGACGCCCTGCATGATCAGGATGCCGATGCCGGCGCAAAAAGCGCCGAGCAAAACAGCCGGAAGGTAATCCGCCGGCACTATTGTGCCGAAATGGCCGATATCGATGGCGAAGTCGTCGCCGGCGAGCAGCCTTGCGATCATCGTCGATATCAGGGCCGAGACGACGACGGGCGTCAGGGTCAGGATGGAATAGGTGCCGATGATCAGCTCGAAGGCGTAAAAGGCGCCGGTCAGCGGTGCGTTAAACGCTGCGGCAATGGCGCCGGCAGCACCGCAGCCCACGAGCATGCGCAGATCCGCGCGGCGCATCTGCATCTTGTAGCCGAACTTCGAAGCGATGCCGGCGGCAAGCTGCGTGTAGCCCGCCTCAAGCCCGACGGAGGCGCCGAACCCATTCGAGATCAGGTTCTGCACGGCGACGATGATGCTGTCGGTCAAGGACATGCGTCCGCCATGCAGCGCATTCGCCTCGATCGGGTCGACCATCGGCTTCTTGCGGGTGCGTGAAAGAATATAGAGCAGAATACCAAGAATGATGCCGCCGGCTATCGGGGCTATCAGCACCACCGATTTGTCCGGGATCGCCACTGCCGCCGAGCTCAGGCGCTCGTAATCCGTGATCCCGTAGATGAGGCTGTGCAGCTTGCGCGAAACGAAACTCATGGCCGTAACGGCGCAGCCGGACGCGATGCCCACGAGCGCGCCGGCGAAAACGAGTCCTAGTTCGCCGCGGCGGAGCAGCGCTCTAAATCGACCAAGATCGAATAGGGCTGAGAAGACGCCCAGGCGACGGGGTTGGAATTTCTGCAACATTGGGGACGGACGATACGTTTCTGCTCGAATATAAGGGCTTAGCCTCTATAAACTCCTAACATCAAAGAAATACGGCAAAAAAAGTGATGTGTTCTCGGGATTATGCGGCGATTTCGCGGCTGGGACAGCCGATGTCGCACCCATGTCCTTGATTGACTTGAACTAAGTGAAAGCCTAATCATTGCCGGCATAACGAATGGTTTCCGAGCGGCGATGTGCCGCATGGGATGAAAAGGGAATGTGAAGGGGCGGACCCAATCCGGGCGTTCTCATCACAGCCGACCCCGCGACTGTAGAGCGGTCAGGGTCTTTCGTCCGGTTTGACAGCTATCCCGCCGATGGTTCGCATGGGGCGAACAGGCGGAGAAACTTCAAGCCGGAAAAGCCACTGGTGTGGCATCATGATCTACCAGGGCTGGACGCCTCCGATATCTACGAATCGTCCGTCTTTTCATGATGCATTCCCGGGAAGGCGAGAAAGATCCGCTGGTGCGCGATCGGGGGCGACCGGTTTCGGTCTGCCCCCTCGTTGCGCCTTAACCGCGAGCCAGGAGACCTGCCATACGTGCCGGGCACAGGGCCCATCTTGGGACGCATGTCTCGCTGCCAGCACGGAGGTTGTCATGGCGCCAAACGAATTTCTCGCGCGTAAGCGCGCCCCTTTCGGTCTTAGCCGCGTTGCGCGGCTCCGTGCCCTCGTATGGGGGCGACAATAGCTCATGCCATCCTCACAATCCCGCGCTGTTTTCGTTCTCGGCGGCGCGCGCTCCGGCAAATCCCGGTTCGCCGAATCGCTGATCTCGGATACCGGCCTTGACCGTCACTATGTGGCGACCGGACGAGCCTGGGACGACGAAATGCGCGAACGTATCGCGCAGCATCGAAAAGAACGCGGCGATCTCTGGACGACGCACGAGGAGCCGCTCGACCTGACCGCCCGGCTGGCGGCGATCGACGGCGATGGCCGCGCTGTTCTCGTCGATTGCCTGACGCTGTGGATCACCAATCTGATGATGGCCGAACGAAACATCGCAGCTGAATTTGCTGTTCTTACCGAATTTTTGCCGAAGGCCAAGGCGCGGCTCGTGCTCGTCTCCAACGAGGTCGGGCTAGGCATCGTGCCGGAAAACCGCATGGCGCGTGAATTTCGCGATCATGCCGGCCGGCTGCACCAGATGATCGCGGCGACAAGCGCCGAAGTCTATTTTATCGCGGCGGGATTGCCGCTGAAAATGAAGGGTTGATCCACATGAACCAGGCAAAGATTCCCGCCACCGTCATCACCGGCTTTCTGGGAGCCGGCAAGACAACGATGATTCGCAACCTGTTGCAGAATGCCGGCGGCAGGAAGATCGCCCTCATCATCAACGAGTTCGGTGATCTGGGTGTCGACGGCGACGTGCTCAAGGGCTGCGGCGCGGAGAACTGCACCGAGGACGACATCATCGAGCTGACCAATGGCTGCATCTGCTGCACCGTCGCCGACGATTTCATCCCGACCATGACCAAGCTTTTGGAGCGTGACGCGCGTCCCGACCATATCATCATCGAAACCTCCGGTCTGGCGCTGCCGCAGCCGCTGGTCGCTGCCTTCAACTGGCCTGACATCCGCACGCATGTCACCGTCGATGGCGTCATCACCGTGGTCGACAGCGCCGCCGTCGCCGCAGGCCGCTTTGCCGACGATCATGATGCCGTCGAAGCCCGTCGTGTCGAGGACGATTCGCTCGATCACGAAAGCCCGATCGAGGAACTGTTCGAGGACCAGCTGACCTGCGCCGATCTGATCGTTCTCAACAAGACCGACCTGATCGACGTCGCCGGCCTTGGCCGCGTGCGTGCGGAAGTCGCGTCACGCACCGTCCGCAAGCCGACGATCATCGAGGCGAAGAACGGCGACGTGCCGGCAGCCATTCTGCTCGGCCTCGGCATCGGTACCGAAGGTGATATCGCCAACCGCAAATCGCACCATGAGTTGGAACACGAAGACGGCACACCACATGATCACGACGAATTCGACAGCTTCGTCGTCGAGCTTGGCCCCATTGCCGACCCGAACGCCTTCATCGAAGCGCTGAAGAGCGTCATTTCCGAACATGATATCCTGCGTCTCAAGGGTTTTGTCGATGTGCCCGGCAAGCCGATGCGCTTGCAGGTACAGGCCGTCGGCAGCCGCATCGACAACTATTTCGACCGTACCTGGGCGCCCGGCGAGGAGCGCGCGACGCGGCTGGTTGTCATCGGTCTGCACGAGATGGACGAAGGGATCGTGCGCAAGGCGATCGAAGCGCTGGTCTAAGGCAAAGTCATGCATCTCCTCCTAGCCCAGAAGGGAACGATCAGTGACGGCGACGAGGCGATCGATCTCGGCCAGTCGCCGGGCGATATCCTCTTCCTGTCGGCGGCCGATACCGAGCTTGCGGCGATAGCCGCGGCTCGCGGGCAAGGCGAGGGCAGCTGTTCCCTGCGGCTTGCGAGCCTGATGAGCCTCAAGCATCCGATGTCGGTCGATACCTATATCGAGCGCACCGCGCGGCATGCGAAGCTGATCGTCGTGCGAGCGCTCGGAGGTGCGAGCTATTTCCACTATGCACTGGAGGCGCTGCATGCTTGTGCTGCGCGTCAGGGTGCGGCGATCGCCGTGCTGCCGGGAGATTCGAAACCCGATCCAGGGCTGACGCCCTTTTCCAATGTCGCGCTCGATGATCTCAATGCGCTCTGGTCCTATTTGATCGAGGGCGGGGAGGCGAACTCCAGGGCGTTTCTCGCCTATGCCGAGGCGATGCTGTCAGGGGCGGAAAAGCCGATGCCGGCCGCACCCTTGATGAAGGCCGGGATCTGGTGGCCGGGCAGGGGTGCGATTGGGATCGAGGAGTGGAGGAGTGTTTCTACGTCGTGTGGAAGCACCCCCTCATCCGCCCTTCGGGCACCTTCTCCCCGGGGGGAGAAGGCGGAAGTCGAGGGTGCAGTATTACCCTCGCCCCAGCGGGGAGAGGGTGGCGCCCCTGAGTTTATCGAAGGAGCGCCGGGTGAGGGGGCGTTACAGGGAGCGGAGCAGTTGGCGGACCTCAAAGTTCCGACTGTTGCCATCTCCTTCTATCGCGCGCTCGTCCAGAGCGGCGAAACCAGGCCTGTCGAAGCCATGATGCAAGCGCTCATCGCAGAGGGTATGCGGCCGTTGCCGGTGTTCGCCTATAGTTTGAAGGATGCGGTATCCGTCGGCATTCTGGAGAGCGTTTTTGCCGAGCTGAAGCCGGATGTCGTCGTCAACACGACAGGCTTTGCGGTGTCTGCACCGGGCGCGGATCGTCAACCGACGGTTCTCGAAACAGGCGAGGCGATCGTCCTGCAGGCAATCCTTTCGGCTTCGTCCAAGGAAGCCTGGGAGGCATCGTCGCAGGGGCTTTCGGCGCGCGATCTCGGCATGAATGTCGCGCTGCCGGAAGTCGACGGGCGTGTGCTTGCCCGCGCCGTGTCGTTCAAGGCGGCGGCGCGTTACGACGAGCGTGTCGAGGCCAATATCGTCGCCAGCGAACCGCTTGGCGATCGTATGCGCTATACGGCGCGGCTGGCTGCAAACTGGGCACGGTTACGCAATATACAGCCGAGGGATCGTCGCGTCGGGCTTGTCATGGCGAATTACCCGAACCGCGATGGCCGTCTGGGCAATGGCGTCGGATTGGACACCCCCGCCGGTACGATCGAGGTTTTGAGAGCGATGCAGGCGGCAGGCTATCCTGTCGCCGGGGTGCCAGCCGATGGCGACGCGCTGATGCGACACTTGGCGGATGGTCCCACAAATTCCGGCCATGATGGCAGGCTGGTTCGCGAGAGGCTTTCCTTTAGCGAATACAGGGATTTCTTCTCGTCTCTTCCTGAACGGATTCAGGATGAGATCACGACACGCTGGGGTGATCCGGAGACGGACCTTTATGCGCGCGAGGGCGCCTTTGCTCTGCCGTTCACCCGTTTTGGTAATGTGCTTGTCGGCATCCAGCCGGCGCGTGGCTACAATATCGATCCGAAGGAGAGCTATCATTCTCCCGATCTCGTTCCGCCGCACGGCTATCTCGCCTTCTATGCCTTTCTGCGCCGATCCTTCGATGCGCATGCCGTCATCCACATGGGCAAGCATGGCAATCTCGAATGGCTGCCGGGTAAGGCGCTGGCATTGTCGGAAAACTGCTATCCCGAGGCGATCCTCGGGCCTACGCCCAACCTCTATCCGTTCATAGTCAACGATCCCGGCGAGGGCACGCAGGCCAAGCGCCGCACCAGCGCTGTGATCATCGACCACCTGACGCCGCCGCTGACGCGCGCCGAGAGCTACGGTCCGTTGAAGGATCTGGAAGCGCTTGTCGATGAATATTACGAGGCATCGGGCGGCGACCCGCGTCGTGTCCGTCTGCTGCGCAAGCAGATTCTCGATCTTGTCGCCGATATCGGTCTCGATCAGGACGCCGGCATCGCCAAGGGTGAGGGCGAGGATGAGGCGTTGCGCAAGCTCGACGCCTATCTCTGCGACCTCAAGGAAATGCAGATCCGTGATGGTTTGCATATTTTCGGCGTTTCGCCGTCTGGACGACTGCTGACGGATTTGACTGTGGCACTGGCGCGGGTTCCCAGAGGTTTGGGTAAGGGCGGTGATCAGAGCCTGCAGCGGGCGATTGCGCTAGACGCGTTGGAGGGAGTGGAATTTGCGGATAGGGGGGGGATCTCGCCGCAAAAGCCATTCGATCCGTTGGATTGCGATATGGCCGCCGAATGGACTGGCAAGCGTCCCAATATTCTTGCGGACATTTCCGACGCTCCTTGGCGCACTCAAGGTGATACCGTCGAGCGCATCGAACTTCTGGCAGCGAAATTCGTTGCTGGCGAGATTGCATGTCCCGAGAGTTGGCCCCACACAAGCGTCGTTCTCGCTGAAATCGAAACCCGGCTTAAGCCATCGATCCTTGCCTGCGGCGATGCGGAGATCGCTGCCTTGATGAAGGGTCTCGACGGGCGTTTCGTTCCACCCGGCCCCTCAGGCGCACCGACGCGCGGCAGGCCGGATGTCTTGCCGACCGGGCGGAATTTCTATTCGATCGATAGTCGCGCGGTGCCGACGCCGGCCGCCTATGAACTTGGCAAGAAATCCGCCGAACTCTTGATCCGCCGCTATGTTCAGGACCATGGCGAATGGCCCGTTTCTTTCGGCCTCACCGCCTGGGGCACATCGAACATGCGCACAGGCGGCGACGATATCGCGCAGGCGTTGGCGCTGATCGGCGTCAAGCCGGTCTGGGATATGACTTCGCGGCGGGTTACCGGCTACGAGATCATCCCGCCTGCAATGCTCCGCCGGCCGCGTGTCGACGTCACCCTTCGCATCTCCGGCTTTTTCCGCGATGCCTTTCCCGAGCAGATCGCTTTGTTCGACAAGGCGATCCGGGCTGTCGGGGCGCTCGATGAGGATGCGACGGATAATCCGATCGCAGCGCGCATGCGGGGCGAGATCGCGCGGCTCGAAGCGGCCGGCCTGGACACAGCCTCGGCCAGCCGCCGCGCCGGCTACCGCATCTTTGGTTCGAAACCCGGCGCTTACGGTGCTGGCCTGCAGGCGCTCATCGACGAGAAGGGCTGGGAGCGACGTGCGGACCTGGCCGAAGCCTATCTCGTCTGGGGTAGCTATGCCTATGGCGCCGGCGAGGAAGGACGGGCTGAGCGGGGGGTGTTCGAGGAACGATTGCGCTCGATCCAGGCGGTCGTGCAGAACCAGGACAACCGCGAGCACGACCTGCTCGACAGCGACGACTACTATCAATTCGAGGGCGGCATGGCCGCCGCCGCCGAACAGTTGGCCGGTACTCGTCCGTCGATCTATCATAACGACCATTCGCGGCCGGAAAAGCCGATCATCCGTTCGCTGGAAGAGGAGATCGGCCGGGTGGTGCGCGGGCGTGTCGTCAATCCGAAATGGATCGATGGCGTCATGCGCCATGGCTACAAGGGCGCCTTCGAGATCGCCGCGACCGTCGATTATCTCTTCGCGTTTGCGGCAACGACCGGAGCCGTCCGCAACCATCATTTCGAGGCGGTCCACCAGGCCTTCGTCGTCGATCAGCGAGTGCGCGATTTCATGGCGGAGAAGAACCCGGCGGCACTGCGCGAGTTGAAGGAACGCCTGCTGGAGGCGATCGACCGCAATCTTTGGACGCCGAGGAGCAATTCGGCGCGCTTCGATCTGGAAAGCCTGAAACCGGGCAAGGAGGCTGCGGCGTGAGTGCGGTCGAGGACCTTCTGGCGGCCTTCCGCGACTATCTCTTGTCGCGGAGCGATCCGATGCTGAGGTATTTCATCGAGGGTTTCCAGTGGTCGATGAAAGAGCGGTCGCTTGCGCCGCGCGATCTGCCTGTGGTTGCCTATCTACGCGGGCTGCGCAGGCCGGGCGGTGAAGCGGAGGCGGCCTTGTTTGACAGTCTTCTCAACGCCGCCGGTATGCTGCATTGGGCTCAGACCTACAGCATCGCCGATTTCGGGGCGGATTTCCTCCAGAGATATGGTTGGGTCGAACTCTTCGGCACGCGCGGTCATTTCGCAAGCGACGACATGGCCGGCGGCTTCCTGCTGCTCGGGCCTCGGGTGCACTACCCCGATCATCATCATCAGGCCGAGGAAATCTATATCCCGCTGACGGACGGCGCGCTGTGGAGCAAGGATGCGCAGTCTTTCCTGCAGCGCTGGTCGGGCGAGGTTATCCACCACCCCTCGAATATCCGCCATGCCATGCGAACCGAAAGCCTGCCGCTGGTGGCGCTCTACCTCTGGCGAGGCGGGCCGCTGGCACAGAAATCGATCATATCAGGGAGAATGCCATGAGCGACGAATTGGCCGAAACGGCCCCCGACGCACCGAAGAACGACGATGCTCGCCACGCCGACAAGATGGCCAAGAAGAAGGCGGCGCGCGACAAGATCATGGCGACCAAGACGGACGAGAAGGGCTTGATCATCGTCCATACCGGCAAGGGCAAGGGAAAATCGTCAGCCGCTTTCGGCATGATCTTCCGCCATATCGCGCACGGAAAGCCCTGCGCCGTCGTTCAGTTCATCAAGGGCGCGATGTGGACCGGCGAGCGCGATCTGATCGAAAAGCATTTTTCCGATGTCTGCCAGTTTCATACCATGGGCGAAGGCTTCACTTGGGAGACGCAGGATCGCGCCCGCGACGTGGCGGCGGCGCGAGTGGCCTGGGAAAAGGCCAAGGATCTGATCCGCGACGAGCGTAACTCGATGGTGTTGCTGGACGAGATCAATATCGCGCTGCGCTATGACTATCTCGATATCAACGAAGTGCTGGAATTCCTGAAGGCCGAAAAGCCCTACATGACGCATGTGGTCCTGACGGGCCGCAATGCCAAGGAAGAGCTGATCGAGATCGCCGATCTCGTCACAGAGATGGAGCTGATCAAGCATCCGTTCCGCTCCGGCATCAAGGGACAGCCGGGCGTCGAATTCTGACCGGCGGCGAGGCCGCTGCTAGCTGCTGGGGATCATCGTCTTCAGCAATTCGGCGGTCTCAGGGTCCGCGGGGAAGAAAGATTCGATTGCCAGCTCCGATAGAGTCACGTCGACTGGCGTTCCGAAGATAGTCGTTGTCGAGATGAAGGAGAGGCGGCCCGCTTCGGTGAGAAGCTCAAGCGGCACCGCGATGCCTGCAAAATCTCGGTCGGAGGGGCCAGATTTCTGTGCCGGCGGCGCGGGATAGGCGGAAAGCTCCTGCAGCAATTTTATGAGCACAGGATCGCCTGTCGCGGTGGTCTGTTGGCGCAAGCGCTCCAACAGATGGTTGCGCCATTCGGGCAGATTGACGATCCGGGGCGCCAGTCCATCTGGATGCAGGCTGAGCCTCAGCACATTGACAGGAGGATTGGCGAGCGAGATATCGGCGATGCCGGCAAGAAGCGGCGCGACTGCGGCGTTGGCGGCGACCAGCGTCCAGTGACGGTCGATCGCCAGCGCCGGAAAGGGCTCGTGGCCTTTCAATAGCATATCGATCGCGCGCCATGCCGGTGCAAGTGCGGGGTCGTCCAGCTTGCGCTCGGGAAACACGGGCGCAAATCCTGCCGCCAGAAGCATCGGATTGCGTTCGCGCAGCGGCACGCCGAGCCGTTCGGCGAGATGCATCAGCATCTCGCGGCTGGGAAGCGAGCGCCCGCTCTCGATGAAGCTGAGATGTCGTTGTGAGATGTCGGCTTCGAGGGCGAATTCCAGCTGGCTCAAACGGCGGCGTTGCCGCCATTCGCGCAGATGGTCGCCGAGAGAGCGGGCCGTCGTCATCATGCGGCCACCGGCAGCTGATCGATGAAGCCGTGAACGGACTTCAGGCGGTCGCCCTCGAGAATGGCGAAATCCGTGCCCTTGATCAGCGGCTCGGCGTCAGCCGGGCCGAAGCCCCAGGAGAAGCGGAGATTGTCACCATGGCGGTCGCCGTCCGTGATCAATGTGAAGCGGAAGCCCGGGAAGCGCTCGTGCGCTGCCGTGACCAGCGCGTGGATCTGCTCGCGATCGCCGGCGCGCAACAGTGGATCGATATAGCTGCAGCTTTCGGTCCATGCTTCGGCGATAAGGGCACGCCGGCGTTCGGAATCCGTCTCATTCCAGATGGCAATATAACGTTCGGCAATGGCGGTTGCATCGGTCATCGGTCAACTCCTTTGGATCGCCTGAACCGTTCAGGCAGGGCGATCATGGGCGAGCTCCAAACCACTATCAATTACGTCGGAGGTAATCAAAGATGCCGATTGTTACAGCCCGAGCCAGATCCGCACGGGATGGGTCGGGTCTGCAAGAAGCTTGACCGCGAAGGCGATGCAGACGACGACGAGCAATGGCTTGATCAGCCTGGCGCCGATGCGCATGGCCAGCCGCGAACCCGCTTGCGCGCCGAGGAATTGGCCAAGCCCCATGATGAGGCCCACCTTCCACAGAATGACGCCGGAAAAGATGAAGACGATCATGCTGCCGAGATTCGAGCCGAAATTGAGCAGCTTCGTATGCGCCGTTGCCTTCAGCAGGCCAAAACCCGCGAGGGTCACGAAGGCCAGCATCAGGAATGAACCGGTGCCGGGCCCGAATGCGCCGTCATAGAAGCCGATCAGCGGCACGAGGGTTACGCCGAATAGCCTCGCGCTCATGCGGCGATGCTTCTCGACATCGCCGAGGTTGGGCTTGACGGCGAAGTAAAGTGCGATGGCGATCAAAAGGAAGGGCAGGGTGATGCGCAGCACGTCGCTTGGCATGATGGTCGCCAGCATCGCGCCGAGCATGCCGCCGATCACGGCCATCAGCGCCATCGACAGCTGTTCGCGAAGCTGCACATGTCCCTGCCGGGCATAGGCGATGGTCGCCGAGGCCGCGCCGCAGATCGACTGCACCTTGTTGGTGCCGAGCGTCTGCAGCGGTGGAATGCCGGCCAGCAACATGGCGGGCACGGTGACCAGCCCACCGCCGCCGGCGATGGAATCGACGAAACCGGCGAAGAAGGCGGCGGCAAAGAGCAGGAGCAGCAGTTGAAATGTCATGTCTTGCAAGGCAGGGACTCTAGGGCATGAAATCAAGGCGCCTTCTTGCACTCCGGTCGCGCCAAGGCAATTGCCTGCGAGACACACCAGGTGAAATTGACGGGTCGGGGACGGGTGGGTAGATGTGTGATGTCGATTGCAGCCGCTGGAGGATTGAGTATGACGACATATGCCGGCTGCCCCCGCCGCTATGTTCTTGGTCTGGGCTGCGAGCGCGGCACGGACTGGAATGACGTGCGCATGCTTGCTGAACGAGCCTTGCACGAGGTTGGAATCGGAAGCGAGCAGTTGCTGGCGGTCGTCTCGATCGATACGCGCATCGATGAGCCTGCCATCCTCGAGGTCGCCACGCATTTTCGTCTGCCGGTGCGTTTTTTCAATGTGGCCGCGCTGGAGCGGGAGACGCCCCGCCTGAAGAACCCGTCCGAGCTGGTTTTTGCTCATGTCGGTTGTCATGGCGTTGCCGAGGCGGCGGCGTTGGCGGCTGCCGGCGCCGATGCCGAGCTCGTGCTTCCCAAGATCAAGTCAGCGTTTGCCACGGCTGCGATCGCTAGGATCGGCTGAAGGCTAGCCGCTGCTCACAGCGTGCAAACGGTATGTGCGATATCGTGGCCGTATTTCACCCACTTCGGTTCTCGTGTATGCCGGTAACTCAAGCATGATCTCGGATGTAGCGGTATTGCTTAAAGATCAAGTTTCATCAGTATGTTATCAAGGAAAACTCATGCATAAGGTCATATACGATACGGATCCGGGCGTCGACGACGCCATGGCGCTTCTCTTCCTGCACCGTCACCCGGGTATCGACCTTCTCGGCGTCACGACGGTCTTCGGCAACGCCTCGGTTGATACGACGACCCGCAACGCGCTGTTCCTCAAGCGCGAGTGGAATATTCCATGCCCGGTCGCCCGCGGCGCCAGCATCACCTTCGATCCCTCGCGGCAGGAGCGGCCGTGGCCGACCATCGTTCATGGCCACAATGGTCTCGGTAATATCGCCGTACCTGAGACCATCGATCTGCCGACCGATCCGCGGCCGGCTTATCAGTTCATCATCGATACCGTTCGCGCCAATCCGGGCGAGGTGACGTTGGTTGCTGTAGGCCGCATGACCAATCTTGCTTTGGCCCTGAAACACGATCCGGAAATCGCCTCGCTCGTAAAGGGCGTCGTGATCATGGGCGGCAATTTCTATGTGCCGGGCAATGTGTCACCAGTGGCTGAGGCCAATATCCATGGCGATCCGGAAGCTGCCGATCTGATCATGACGGCATCCTGGAAAGTAGTCGTTGTAGGTCTCGATGTGACTGGTGCGACGACGATGGGCCGCAGCTATCTGGCCGACATGGCAAAGGCGGGCGGGCCGTCCGTGCAGCTGCTCTCCGACCTGTCGCAATCCTATATCGATTTCTACAGCCATTTGGTCGAAGACGGCATGATGGTCCACGACAGCTGCGCCTGCGTCTATGTCGTGGCTCCCGAATTGTTCGACACGATCGAGGGGTCGGTGCGCGTCGTCTGCGGCGGCATTGCCGATGGCCAAACGATTATCAAGCCGAACGGCCGTCACTTCCCGCCGGGCGATTGGGACAGTCTGCCGAGTCAGATCGTCTGCACGGGCATTCGGTCGCAGCAGGTTGTCGATCTGATCCGTGACGTGATCCTGGACGAGGGGAAACACTGAGCCTTACGCGAAGGGGCGATCGCGTGCCCCCTTCGCTATCCCTTTTTCCGCGGAACAGCCGTTCCATCAGCTTATCATATGGTTATTTGAGTTTCCGGACAGATTGAGTCCGGAAACCATGCCTTCGATCGAGGTGTTTTTTCCGTTTCCTGTCGCCGCTAGAAAAGCCCATAGCGCGCCGTCACCCATGCGGAGGGTTTCGGTGCCCTAGTATTAGCGATGGAAACGACGTCAGCGGCCGCCGTCTTATCCCGTTCTCAACATTGCAATTTCGGCGATCCGGGCATAGGACAAATGGGATGAACGATACCGCATTTTCGAATCTGCCGGCGCTTGAGCCGGGCTCCGTCTGGCTTGTCGGCGCTGGGCCGGGAGATGCAGGGCTGTTGACCCTGCTGGCGGCCAAGGGGCTGGCCGAGGCGGATATCATCGTGCATGACGCGCTCGTGAATGAAGACTGCCTGAAGCTTGCCCGCCCGGGAGCGGTGCTGGAATATGCAGGCAAGCGCGGCGGCAAACCGTCGGCCAAGCAGCGAGACATTTCGCTGCGTCTCGTGGAGCTGGCGCGCGCGGGCAAGCGCGTTTTGCGCCTGAAGGGCGGCGATCCATTCGTTTTCGGGCGTGGCGGCGAGGAAGCGCTGATGCTTGTGGAACATGGTATTCCCTTCCGTATCGTGCCCGGCATCACGGCCGGCATCGGCGGGCTTGCCTATGCGGGAATTCCCGTCACCCATCGCGACATCAACCACGCCGTTACCTTCCTGACCGGCCATGATTCTTCCGGCGTCGTGCCTGACGCCATCAACTGGGAGGCGATCGGCAAGGGATCGCCTGTTATCGTCATGTATATGGCGATGAAACATATTGCCCAGATCAGCGCCAATCTCATCGCGGCCGGCCGTTCGGTGGATGAGCCGGTTGCTTTCGTCTGCAATGCCGCCACCTCCTCCCAGCAGGTGTTGGAAACGACGCTCGGACGCGCGCCTGCCGATATCGAAGCCTCCGGTCTGGAACCTCCTGCGATCGTCGTCGTCGGCGACGTGGTGAGATTGCGGCCCTCGCTCGATTGGCTCGGCGCTCTCTCAGGACGCAAGCTTGTGCCTGTCACGGAGGTGCGGGCTGGAAACGGACATAAGGTGTCGGCATGAGCGGCCTCCTGATTGCCGCACCGGCATCCGGCTCCGGCAAGACCACATTCACCCTTGGCCTATTGAGAGCGTTGCGGCAGAGGGGTATCGCAGTCGCATCGGGCAAGGCCGGCCCCGACTACATCGATCCTGCCTTTCATGCTGCGGCAGCGGGTTCGCCTTGTCTCAATTTTGACCCCTGGGCCATGCACGCCGAACTCATATCCGCCAATTCGGCACTTCACAGGGCCGGTGCGCGGATGCTCGTGATCGAAGGCATGATGGGTCTGTTCGATGGTGCCGCTGACGGCTCCGGCACGCCAGCCGATCTTGCGGCCTTCCTCGGTCTTTCTGTCGTGCTTGTTGTCGATGCCTCGCGCATGTCGCAATCGGTCGCGGCTCTTGTCAGCGGCTTTGCCAATTTCCGTGCCGATATCCGCATCGCCGGCGTCGTGCTCAATCGTGTTGCCAGCGAAAGGCATGAGTCGATGCTGCGCCGGGCGCTGGACGCGGTGCGGATGCCGGTTCTCGCCGTCATCGGCAACGAGGCGAGCCTCGCTCTGCCGGAAAGGCATCTCGGGCTGGTGCAGGCGGGGGAGCATGCCGCGTTGGAGCATTTTATCGAGGCTGCCGCCGGCATCGTGTCCAAGGCATGCGATTTCGAGCTGTTGCTGCGCGCCGCGCAACAGAATGTCGTGCGTCCATCGACAGCCAACATCGCGCGACTGATGCCGTTCGGGCAGCGCATCGCGGTGGCGCGCGATATCGCATTCGCCTTCTGCTACGAGCATATGCTGCTCGGTTGGCGGCGGCGCGGCGCGGAGATCTCCTTCTTCTCTCCCTTGGCGGACGAGGGGCCGGCGGCTGACGCTGACGCCGTCTATCTTCCCGGCGGCTATCCCGAACTGCATGCGGAAAAGCTTGCGAACGCCTATCATTTCCAGTCCGGCGTGAGGGATGCAGCGGCGCGCGGGGCGCGAATCTACGGCGAGTGCGGCGGCTACATGGTGCTTGGCGACGGATTGGTGGATGCGGCCGGGGCTCGCCACGAGATGCTCGGTCTCCTGCCAGTCGTGACCAGCTACGAAAAGCGACAGCGCCATCTGGGCTACCGGCGCGTAACGCCGCTTGCCGGCTCCTTCTTCGAAAAGCCGATGACGGCGCATGAGTTTCACTATTCGACCATCGTTTCGGAAGGCGAGGCGGATCGATTGTTTGCGGTCAGGGATGCGCTTGGCGCCGATCTAGGCGCGGCCGGTCTTCAGCGCGCCAATGTCGCGGGTTCCTACATGCACCTGATCGATCTTGCCGGGGACGCGGCATGACAAGCAGGATCGTCCACGGCGGCGGCATCACCGCGGTGGCTCGCCAGTATGGCGGACGCCCGGAAGACTGGCTTGACCTCTCGACCGGCATCAACCCCAACCCGGTCGCCCTGCCGGAGGTGCCCGTTTCGGCCTGGCACCGGCTGCCGGACCAGCATTTGCAGGAGCGTGCGCGGGAGGCGGCGAGGGGCTATTACCGCAGCGGCGATATCCTGCCCTTGCCCGTTCCCGGTACGCAATCGGTCATTCAGCTGCTTCCCAGGCTTGTGCCCAACGGCAGCGTTGCGATCCTGTCGCCGACCTATGGCGAATATGTCCGGGCTTTCACACTCGCAGGCCTGCCTGTACGCCAGGTTTCGGGGATAGCTGATCTTACTGCTGAAGACAGGCTCGTCGTCGTCGTCAATCCCAACAATCCGGATGGGCGGAGGCTGTCAGTCGATCAGCTGCGCGATTTGCACGACAGACAACGCCGGCAGGATGGTATCCTGCTGGTCGACGAGGCCTTTGGCGATATCGAACCTGAGGCGAGCCTTGCGCCATATGCCGCCTCCATGCCCAGCCTCATCATCTTCCGGTCATTCGGGAAATTCTTCGGCCTGGCCGGTTTGCGGCTGGGTTTCTTGATTGCCAAAGCGTCGATTGCCGCCCAGTTCGAGGATTGGCTGGGTCCCTGGGCCGTGTCCGGTCCGGCGCTGTCGATCGCTGCCTCGTTGATGGAGCGCGACACGAGCGCCGTGCGCGATCGTATTTTACAAAGGCGCCGTGCGCTGGAGACGGCTCTCCATAGGTTCCATCTGCATGTTGCCGGAGGCACGGCCTTGTTCGCGCTGGTTGCGGACGACCGCGCAGAAGGCATATATAAGCATCTCTGCCGCCACCATATTCTGGTCCGCAAGTTCGATTATGCGCGCAATTGGCTGCGCTTCGGTCTTGCTCCGGATGAGGAGGCAGATCACAGACTCGCCGGGGCACTAGAGGATTATTCGACATGACCGCCGACGAACATTTGCTCATTCTCGTGCTTGCATTGCTGCTGGATCGCATCGTCGGCGATCCCGATTGGCTTTGGCAGCGCGTGCCGCATCCGGTCGTGCTGTTCGGCAAGGCGATTTCGTCCTTCGACAGCCGGTTCAATGCAAAACATCTGCCCGGCGTGCTTCGCCGCCGCAACGGTATGATGTCGATCATCGCCTTGCTCATGGGAGCCGTTATCGTCGGCTGGGCGATCCACGGCTTGCTCGCCTTCTTCGGCTGGCTCGGCATATTGGTCGAAGCCGCGCTGGTTGCGGTGTTCCTGGCGCAGAAGAGCCTGGCCGATCATGTCGGCGAGGTCTCGCGGGCGTTGCGGAGCAACGGCCTGGAGGGCGGCCGTCTTGCGGTGTCGCGCATCGTCGGCCGCGACCCCGAAACCTTGGACGAGCCTGGCATCTGCCGGGCGGCGATCGAAAGCCTTGCCGAGAATTTCTCGGATGGCGTCGTGGCGCCGGCGCTCTGGTACGGCATTTTCGGCCTGCCGGGCCTGTTTTTCTACAAGATGCTCAACACAGCTGATTCGATGATTGGCCATAAATCGGAGACCTATGTCGACTTTGGACGGGCGGCTGCCCGTTTGGACGATATCGCCAACTGGCCGGCCGCACGATTGTCGATCCTGCTGATCGCCGTCGGCGCCCTCGTCAAGCGCGGGATCTCGGCGCTCGGAAATGCGATCCGAGTCGCGGTCCGGGATGGCGGGCTGCATCGGTCGCCGAATTCCGGCAGGCCGGAAGCGGCGATGGCCGGCGCCCTGGACATTCAGCTTGCGGGTCCGCGGATCTACGGTGGTGAGGTCGTGCGTGAGCCGATGATCAATGGCGCGGGCCGTGACACGGCCACCGTCAGCGACATCGAAGCAGGAATCTCGATCTTCTATTCGGCATGCTCAATGCTGACGCTTTTAGCCTTTTTGGGCTTCCTGCTGCTGCTGTGAGCGACTATCTATATTAATGAATTGCTCACTATATGTATTAATATGGTATAATTGACGGCCTGTTAGGCTTTCCCATCGTCTGAATTGCTTCGGAAGGAAGCAAACGGTCGGAGGGGATAAGATGAAATATAGCGTTGTGGCTGCAGCCGTATGTCTATGTATGGAATTGCATGCTGGATCAGTGCAAGCGGGAACTGTTCTCGCGAAGGTCGATCTTCGGTCGCAAACAATGACCGTTTCGGAAGATGGTGTTTTCAAGTATCGCTGGAAAGTTTCGACGGCGCGTAGGGGCTATGTCACGCCGACAGGCTCCTATACGGCGAAATGGCTTTCGAAAGATCATCGCTCAAAGAAATACGACGACGCGCCGATGCCCTATGCTGTGTTTTTCAATGGCGGTTATGCTGTCCACGGCACCTATGAGGTGAGGCATCTCGGCCAGCCCGCTTCGCACGGCTGCGTGCGGCTGGAGACCCGTAATGCCGCAACCTTCTTTTCCATGACTGCGGATGTAGGCCTCAGCAATACGCGGATTGTCATCAGCGAGTGAGCGTCTCACACCGTGCGAATTTGTTCGCAAGGGCTGGTATAGCCGTAATGCTGCCGCATCTTGCACGCATGTCGGCCGCGATCCGGCCGATGGTGGCGTGAGGACTGCCTTTGCTGTTTGCGCAACAGTCATCCGCCAAATTGCCGGGGTTTCTATTGGAAAGCATTGGCTTTTGGACTGGATTTCCCTATGAGGGGGATTGAATTATTATTTCAAGAGGTATGGGCAGTGACTGCTACATTTGACAAAGTTGCCGACATCATCGCTGAGACCAGCGAAATCGACCGTGAGACGATCACTCCGGAAAGCCACACGATCGACGACCTCGGCATCGACAGCCTCGACTTCCTGGACATCGTGTTCGCCATCGACAAGGAATTCGGCATCAAGATCCCGCTCGAGCAGTGGACGCAGGAAGTCAATGAAGGCAAGGTTTCGACCGAAGAGTACTTCGTGCTGAAGAACCTTTGTGCCAAGATCGATGAATTGCGCGCCGCCAAGGGCTGAGCAACATTCTTGCATTTTTTGACGCCCAGCCGCCCCTGAATATGGCGGCCGGGCGGTTTCATTCTTAAATAGCGTATCCCGCCCGTAGCATCGTGCGCTGTCGGGTTGGAGCGGAGGCGTTGATGCTGCTGGAATATTTCCAGATGATCGACAGGGTCGTGTCCGTCGATCTGTCCAAGGGCCAGTTGAAGGCTCATTCTGTCGTTCCGGCGAAAAGCCCAGTTTTCGAAGGCCATTTCCCCGGCATGCCGCTTGTTCCCGGCGTTCTGCTGATCGAAACCATGGCGCAGGCTTCGGGCATGCTGGTGCTGGCGGTAACCAAGTTCGCCTATATGCCGTTTCTGATGTCGGTCGATGGCGCCAAGATGCGCACCTTTGTCGAGCCGGAAGCCGAGCTCGATATCGAGGCCGAGCTGGAGCACGATGGTTCCGGCTTCGCCGTGACCAAGGCGCGCATCACCATTGCGGGGAAGAAGATCTGCGATGCGCAGTTGAAGCTGCGCACCGTGCCGTTTAATGAGGTGCCGCTTGCCGACATCGTGCGTAGGCGGGCAGGCGAGGTCGGTCTCCTCGACGCCATCGCGGCCAACGGTTGATGCTGCCGGCTCGCATTGCGCCGCATTCTAAGAGGATTGATGAATGAGCAAGGCTCAGAATGATGTGGTGATCACGGGTATCGGCATCGTCACCTGTCAGGGTGTCGGCAAGGATGCGCATGTCGCCCTGCTGACATCGGATAAGACGCCACCGACCATCGTGGAAACCGAGAAATTCAAGCCCTATCCGGTGCATCCGCTGCCTGAGATCGACTGGTCGCAGCAGATCCCGAAGCGCGGCGATCAGCGGCAAATGGAAAACTGGCAGCGTATCGGCGTCTTCACTGCCGGACTGGCTTTGGACGATGCCGGCTTCAAGGAAGATCTGGAAGCCTGCGGCAGCATGGACATGATCGTCGCGGCCGGCGGCGGCGAGCGCGACCTCAATGTCGATACGCTGATCGTCAATGAGGCCTTGAACCGCAACGATCGCGAAGTGCTCTTGAACGAGAAGCTGACGACCGAACTGCGGCCGACCTTGTTTCTTGCACAACTTTCCAATCTGCTCGCCGGCAATATCTCGATCGTCCACAAGGTCACCGGCTCGTCACGCACCTTCATGGGCGAGGAAGCCGCCGGCATTTCCGCCGTCGAGACCGCCTTCCATCGCATCAAGTCGGGTGAATCGAGCCATGCGCTGGTCGGCGGCGCCTTTTCGGCCGAGCGGCTCGACATGATCCTGTTGATCGAATCCATCAATGCACATGCCATCGGCGAATGGCATCCGCTGTGGTCGCGCACGCCGGACAATGGCGGCGGCATGATCATGGGGTCGCTCAGCGCGTTTCTCGTGCTCGAATCCCGCGCCCATGCCGAAGGCCGCGGCGCGCATATTTATGCGAGCATCGATTCGATCGAGGGGGATCGCGGCAGCCGTGACGGAGGTAGGTTCGAGGCACGATTGGAGCGCATGCTCACATCAGCCAAAGAGGGCCAGGGCGATACGACCGTCATCTTCTCCGGGACGACGGCAATTACCGATCTTGCCCAGCGCGAGAAAGCCGTTCTCGAGGCGCAGCTTCCCGCCTCGGCCATTCGCGGCTACGGCGGAGTTTCCGGCCATGGGCTTGAAAGCCAGTTTCCGCTCGGGATTGCTTTCGCGGCGCTCGCCCTCGCCAATCAGGCCAAGGTGCCGCCATTTGATGCCGCTAATGAAAAGCCGATGACGGCCGGTGCGCGCAAGGCTGTGGTAACGACTGTCGGCCATGCGCGCGGCGAAGGCATCGCCGTACTTTCCGCCGAAGCGTGAGGAACAAGATCATGACCGCATCCGCTTACAAGGATCATCTGGGGCGTCCCATCGTTGCCGTCACCGGCATGGGAATCATCACTTCGCTCGGTCAGGGCCTGCAGGACAATTGGAACGCGCTTTCGTCGGGCACCTCCGGCATCCATAATATCACGCGCTTCCCGACGGACGGGCTTTCGACGCGTATCGCCGGCACGGTGGATTTCATCGATATTCCGGCGCCGAATGCCGTTGAACGCTCATATGCCTTTGCACGCGAGACAACCATTGAGGCTTTGGCCCAGGCCGGCATTTCCGGTGATTTCGATGCGCCGCTGTTCCTTGCCGCGCCTCCGATCGAGCCGGAATGGAGCGCCCGCTTCGAGCTTGCCGATCGTTCGCCGCCGGCGGATCATCAGGGCGACGCCTATGAGCGTTTCCTGGCCGCCATGCGCCAGCGCCCGGATGCTGTCTTCCACGAAGCGGCGCTCTTCGGGGCCATTTCCGAGCGCCTTGCCGACCGTTTCGGCACGCGCGGCCTGCCGATAACGCTGTCGACGGCCTGTGCGTCCGGCGTGACCGCCATCCAGCTCGGCATCGAGGCGATCCGCCAGGGCCGGACGACGCGGGCTCTGACGGTTGCGACCGACGGGTCGCTCAGCGCCGAGGCGCTGATCCGCTTCTCGCTGCTGTCGGCACTTTCGACCCAGAACGATCCGCCGACCAAGGCATCCAAGCCGTTCAGCAAGGACCGTGACGGCTTCGTCATAGCGGAAGGTGCTGCGACGCTGGTGCTGGAATCGCTGGAGGCGGCGATTGCGCGCGGCGCCAAGATCCTCGGCATCATGAAGGGTGCGGGCGACAAGGCGGACTCCTTCCATCGCACGCGTTCCTCGCCCGACGGCGGCCCGGCGATCGCGACGATTCGCGCGGCGCTGGCCGATGCCGGCATGGATGAGAGCGATATCGGCTATATCAACGCCCACGGCACATCGACGCCGGAAAACGACAAGATGGAATATGGCGCCATGTCCGCTGTCTTCGGCGAGCGGCTCTCGGCCATTCCCGTTTCGTCGAACAAGTCGATGATTGGCCATACGCTGACGGCGGCGGGCGCGGTCGAGGCGGTGTTCTCGCTGCAGACCATGCTGACCGGCACGCTGCCGCCGACCATCAACTACAACAATCCGGATCCGTCGATCGTTCTCGACGTCGTGCCGAACAAGAAGCGTGAAAAACAGGTAAAGGCGATCCTTTCGAACTCCTTCGGGTTCGGCGGCCAGAATGCCAGCCTTGTCATGGCGCTTGAACCGGCTTAATCGGACCTTTGAAGAACAAGACACTGGAGCGAGACGACGTATCTTCAAATCGTCGCCTCGCTCCAGGACTATTGGATGTGGCATGATCTTGTCCGAAAACCGCTTCGCACTTTTCGGGATCGTGCCTTAGGACGCCTAAAAGGCGAGGGATTTTGTCATGCGTGCTTTGCAACTGGTTGACGACCGCAAACTTGAGATCACCGATCTGCCAGAGCCAGACGCTCCTGGCGCGGGCGAGGTGACGCTGCGCGTCAAGGCCGTTGCCCTCAATCACATCGACGTCTGGGGATGGCGGGGCATGGCCTTTGCCAAGCGCAAGATGCCGCTTGTCATCGGTGCGGAAGCCGCCGGCGTGGTCGAGGCGATCGGGCCGGGCGTGGCCAACGTGCTGCCGGGGCAGCTCGTCTCGATCTATGGCGCGCGCACCTGCGGCCTTTGCCGTCATTGCCGCGAAGGCCGCGACAATCTCTGTGAGAATGTCAGCGGTGTGCATGGCTTCCATCTCGACGGCTTCGCACAGGAGAAGGTCAATCTTCCGGCGCGCCTGCTGGTTCCGGCGCCTCCCGGCGTCGATGCGATCGGCGCGGCACTCGCCCCCGTCACCTTCGGTACTGTGGAGCATATGCTGTTCGACAATGCCAAGCTGGAGCCGGGCGAGACGATCCTCGTTCACGCCGGCGGCTCGGGCATCGGCACCGCGGCTATCCAGCTTGCCAAGAAGATCGGCTGCACCGTCATCACAACAGTCGGCTCCGACGACAAGATCGAGAAGGCCAAGGCGCTGGGTGCCGATCATGTCATCAATTACCGCACCGACCGCTTCGAGGGTGTGGTGCGCAAGTTGACGAAGAAAAAGGGCGTCGACGTCGTTTTCGAACATGTCGGCAAGGATACCTGGGCTGGCTCCATGCTCTGCATGAAGCGCGGCGGTCGCCTCGTGACCTGCGGCTCGACCTCGGGTGTGTCGACCGAAATGAACCTGATGATGCTGTTCCAGCAGCAGCTGAAGCTTTTCGGTTCCTTCGGCTGCCGCATGGAGAACATGGCGAACGCCATGCAGAAGATGGCGCGGGGCCTGGTGCATCCGGTGATCGACACCGAGGTAAGCTTCAGCGATATCGACCGGGCGCTGGAACGGATGGAATCGCGCCAGATCTTCGGCAAGATCATCTTGAAGATGGATTGAGCCGCGTGAAGCTCATCATCACCCGGATCGTCCTCTCGCTCAGAAATTTCCGGCAATGGCTGGTGGCGCAGGTCATCTTCGGTTTCCTCAATTTTCTGAAGCTGTTTCCGGCGGATGGCGGCATCAGGTTTGCCGATTGGTTGACCCGCAAGATCGGTCCGCGCATGCGCCGGCACACGTTGATGCTGACCAACCTGCGTAACGCCTTTCCGGAAAAGAGCGAGGCGGAGATCGAGAAGATCGCGCTCGCGAGCTGGGGCAATATGGGACGGCTCGCGGCGGAATATGTCTTTCTCGACCGGCTTTTCGATTTCGATCCCCATAGCGACAAGCCGGGCCGCGTCGAGGTTTCGGGTATTCCGATCTTTCTCGATCTCAGGGATAACCCGCGGCCATTCATCGTCTTTACCGGCCATACCGGCAATTTCGAGTTGCTGCCAGTCGCCGGTGCTGCCTTCGGCCTCAAGGTGACGGTGCTGTTTCGCCCGCCAAACAATCCCTATGTCGCCAAGAAGGTTTTTGACTTTCGCGCGAAACGCATGGGGAATCTCGTACCATCGCATGCGGGGTCATCATTCGCCCTTGCCAGGGAACTGGAAGCGGGCGGTGGCGTCGGCGTGCTGGTCGATCAGAAGTTCCGCAAGGGTTTGAAGACCTTGTTCTTCGGTCGGGAGGTGAAAACCAATCCGCTTCTGCCGAAGCTCGTGCGTCAGTTCAACTGCGAGGTCTATCCGGCTCGTTGCATCCGCCTGCCAGGCAACCGCTATAGGTTGGAAATCGAGCCGAAGCTGGAGATGCCGCGCAACGAGTTGGGCAATCTCGATTTGCCGGCGACGGCGCAGATGTTGAACGACAAAGTCGAGGGCTGGGTGAGGGAGAATCCCGAGCAATGGCTCTGGTATCATGATCGCTGGAACATCAAGAAAACTGTCTTCTAGGCTTCTGCCAAGCTCGTGCCAGAGCAGGTCTTATGTTTCTCCAGGTCCAGGCTTCATACAGTCATTCGGCCCAGTAAGCCTTTCATTTCAGAAAGTTCGCCTTTTCCGAGAACTTCCACTCATCTGGATTGAAAGTGAGGGTAAGTCATGTTAATTCACATGATAGAAAGTCTGGTGAGAATGCGGACACCAGACTGATTATCCTTGGGCATGTCAGCGTCGGGAAACGAGGCCTCGGTGTTTGACTATGGTCAGGGACAGGAGGGCAATTTTGCTGGCACTCTTTCATGCCTTCTCCACGAAATGTAACCAGATTCAGCGTGCGATAAAACTTGGCGACGATGAGCTTGTAGCGTCACTTGATCGCGAATTGGAGCCGCTTATAGCGGCTATTTTGGCCTCTAGGGCCACAAGCCTGCTTGAAATGTACATGCAGCTCCAGTTCATGAACAATCTCATCCGGGAAGAATCGGACGATCGGTCGCGGGTTGTACGCAATTCAGCGTCGCTGTCCGTGCTGATCGATCGCTATTTCGGCGGCGCGAGCGATGCTGCGGCCGAGGTCTTGATAGCATTTTCGTCGAAGAAAAAGGAACGCGACGATCTGTTTGGCTATGACGAAGGCAGCGTCTTGAACGATGTCATTCTCAACAGTCTGCCGGATCGCGTTGCCGTCATTACGCGGGATTATCGCTATCTCTACAGCAACGCTGCCAATTCGGAGTTTCTGAAATCGAAGCCGATCGAACTGGTCGGACGGCATATGTCCGAATTCATCGGTTCCGAATATTTCGAAAGCAGCGTCAGGACGAAGCTGGATTCCTGCTTCGCAGGCGAGGCGGTCGAGTGCCTCTATCCGGGCTATCATACCGTAGAGCCCGGCAAGGTCCTTCACTGCAGCATGACACCGCTTCGCACCAAGGGCGAGGTGATCGGCGCATTGCTGGTCATGCATGAAGTGAGCGCGGTCCCCGCCCACATGATGGTAGCCTGAACCCGCGTTCAGGCCCCGGTCAGCAATCTTTCGATCGAGTCCGCCGCGAGGCGGAGATCTGACCCGTTTTCCCTATTATATTCTTGATCCGGCGCTGTTCGATTGGCTTCGGAGCGCCGGCCTCGGGCTTGTCCTCGTTGCTGCATTCCATGCAGTGGCAGCGGAACTTGATCACGTTCGGCTTCTTCATGCTGCTGGCCCGTTCCAACTGGCGAAAGGGTCCGGCAGGTCTCGCCAGCGCTCCGGCGTAAATCGGTCCGCCTTGACCAGGCAGGCATTCAGCTCCGCGGTGATCTTCTGCCGGTCCATGGGATCGGCGCCGATGAAGACCAATTCCTGACGGCGGTCGCCCCAGACCGGATCGAGATAGGGAGCCAGGGCCTGCTTGAAAGACGGATCGCGGGGCCATTGCTCCTGTGGCACGGCGGCCCACCACAGGCCCATTTTGCTCGTGCGGACCAGCGCGCCGGCCTGACTCATTTCGCCGACATGGTAAGGCCGGGTCGCGAGCCAGAAAAAGCCCTTGGCGCGGACGACACCCGGCCAGGAACGATTGAGAAAGGCTTGGAATCTCGTGGGATCGAACGGTTTCTTCGCGCGATAGACGAAGGAGCGTATGCCATATTCTTCCGTTTCGGGAACATGGTCCTTGAAGCCGTGCAACTCCTTGTACCATAACGGATGCGTTTCGGCGCGATCGATGTCGAAGCGGCCGGTACCGAGAACTTCGGTCGGTTCGACCGCGCCGAAATCCGTTTCGATCAGACGTGCATCGGGATTGAGGCCGACAATGATCTTGCGTGCGGCGTCGCGCTGCTCGGCGGTGGCTGAACCGATCTTGTTGAGGATGACGACATCGGCAAATTCGATCTGCTCGACCAGGAGATCGACGATGGTCCTGTTGTCGCCGTCACCCGCGGTTTCGCCGCGATCGGCAAGGAAATCCGTCGAGCCGTAGTCCGCCAGAAGATTGGCTGCGTCGACGACCGTGACCATGGTGTCGAGCCGGGCGACGTCGGAAAGACTGCGGCCGTTTTCGTCACGGAACTCGAAGGTAGTCGCAACGGGCAGGGGTTCGGCAATGCCTGTGGATTCGATCAGCAGATAGTCGAAACGGTCCTGCTCGGCGAGCTGACGCACCTCCTTCAGGAGATCGTCGCGCAGCGTGCAGCAGATGCAGCCGTTGGTCATCTCGACGAGTTGTTCCTCGGTGCGTGAGAGATTGGCGCCGCCGTCACGCACCAGCGCGGCATCGATATTCACCTCGCTCATGTCGTTGACGATCACGGCGACGCGCAGGCCCTGGCGGTTGTTGAGAGTATGATTGAGCAGCGTCGTCTTGCCGGCGCCGAGGAAACCGGAGAGGACGGTAACCGGGAGCTTCTTGTTCATGACAACTTCCTTTGTAATGTAATATCATTACATATGTTGTGATGAAAAAAGCGAGCAGTATGCCCGCTTCCTTCGGCGATGTTCAGCCTTGCGCTGAAAGGCAGGTTTTAAGTGAGCTTGCGATGCCGCGCATCAGGGTAAAGTAGAGATCCGGCCCCTGCGGCAGCGTTGCGGCTTCCGGGTCCAGGACACCAGATTTCGCCGCCGTGCCTTCCAGCACGACATTGACCAGCTTTGGTTCGAATTGCGGTTCGGCGAAAACGCAGGTCGCGCCGAGATCGGCGACCTTGCTGTGAATTTCCGATACGCGCTGCGCACCGGGAATGGTTTCCGGGCTTACCGTGATGGAGCCGGAAACGCGCACGCCGTAGCGATGCTCGAAGTACTGATAGGCATCGTGGAAGACGATGAAGGGCTTGTTCTTCACCGGCGCGAGTGTCGAGGCAATTTCGGTGTCGAGGGCATCGAGCTTGTCGTTCAATGCCTTCTGATTTGCTTCATAGATCAGCGCGTTGGCGGGGTTGGCGGCGACCAGCGACGTGGTGATTTCGGCCACCATCGCCTTCGCATTGTGCGGATCGAGCCAGAGATGCGTGTCGAATTCTTCGTGATCGTGTGCGTGGTCTTCGCCGGCGGCCGGCTCGTCGCCGTCGTCATGTGACTCGAAGGCGCCGCCCTCGCGGAACTTGAGCTTGGTGATGCCTGGCGCCTGATCGAGCTCGACGACGGTGGCATTGGAGCCGAGAGAGGCGAGCGGCTTCTGCAAGAAGGCTTCCATGCCCGGACCGACCCAGAAAACCACCTGCGCCTGCTGGAGGCTGCGGGCATTCGAGGGCTTGAGCGCATAGGTATGTGGTGAGGCAGCACCATCGACGATGAGATCCGGCGTGCCGACCCCTTGCATGACGGCAGCGACAAGCGAATGAACCGGCTTGATGGAGACGACGACCTTTGGGGCATCGGCTGCAGTTGCGGTGGTGCCGACAAGCAGGCCTGAAAGCAGGAGAGAGGCGGCGAGGGGAAAGAAAGCTTTTGCGGCGTTCATGCGATAAGTGCCCTTGAATGGGTCTGTTATGTTATTACATCAATTGCGTTATGCTATAACGTGTGCGATAGCATGGCGCAATAGCGCAATTGGAAATTTCATGCTCTCTTCCATCGACAGCAAGAGCCGGCCCCTGGTGTCGCTCCATGATGTCGGCGTCCGCCGCGACGGTCGCTGGCTGGTGCGCGGCGTCGATTTTTCCGTGAGCCGAGGTGAGATCGTCACCCTCATCGGCCCGAATGGTTCCGGCAAATCCACCAGCGCCAAGGTGGCGATCGGCGTGCTGAAGCCGGACGAGGGGCGTGTCGATCGCATCACCGGCCTGAAGGTCGGCTATGTTCCGCAAAAGCTTGCGATCGACTGGACCCTGCCGCTCAGCGTGCAGCGGCTGATGACCTTGACGGGGCCTTTGCCGGAGAGCGAGCTGCGCGCGGCGCTGGAGGCGGTCGGCATAGCGCATCTTGCCAAGGCCGAGGTGCAGCATTTGTCCGGCGGTGAATTCCAGCGGGCACTGCTTGCGCGTGCCATCGCCCGCAAGCCCGATCTTCTGGTGCTCGACGAGCCGGTGCAGGGGGTTGATTTCAACGGCGAGATCGCGCTTTACGACCTCATCAAGTCGATCCGCAATTCCGAAGGCTGCGGCATCCTGCTGATTTCGCACGATCTGCATGTCGTCATGGCCGCGACCGATACCGTCGTCTGCCTGAACGGCCATGTCTGCTGCCGCGGTACGCCGCAGACGGTCAGCCAGAGCCCCGAATATGTGAAACTCTTCGGCACGCGCGCGGCGCAATCTCTGGCAATCTACAGCCACCATCACGACCACACGCATCTGCCCGACGGTCGCGTGCAGCATGCCGATGGTTCGATCACCGATCATTGCCACGCCGGCGACCGCCATCACCCTAATGACCACGGCGATCATGACCACGATCACGGCGATCATCAGCACCATCATGACCATGATCATGCTGAGGGAGAACGCCATGTTTGACGATTTCTTCCTGCGCGCCATTTTCGCCGGCGTCGGGCTGGCGCTGACCACGGGGCCGCTCGGCTGCTTCATCATATGGCGGCGCATGGCCTATTTCGGCGATACGATCTCGCATTCGGCGTTGCTCGGCGTGGCGCTGTCGCTGCTCTTCCAGCTCAATCTGACGCTTTCCGTCTTCGCGGTCGCGGCACTCGTCTCGATCCTGCTGCTCTTCCTGCAGCGGCGGCAGGCGCTGTCGGCGGATGCGCTGCTCGGCATTCTCTCGCATGCGACCCTGGCGATCGGCCTGGTCATCGTCGCCTTCATGAGCTGGGTCAGGATCGATCTCATCGCCTTCCTTTTCGGCGATATCCTTGCCGTCGGCCAGTCCGACATCCTGGTGATCTGGGGCGGTGGTATCCTTGTGCTGGCGGCGATTGTCTGGCTGTGGCGGCCGTTGCTGGCATCCACCGTCAATCCCGAGCTGGCCGAGGCCGAAGGGTTGCGGCCGGAGCGTGCGAAGTTGTTCTTCATGCTGCTGATGGCAGTGGTGATCGCGATTGCCATGAAGATTGTCGGCATCCTGCTGATTACCGCGCTTCTGATCATTCCAGCGGCCACAGCGCGCCGCTTCGCTTCGACGCCGGAGACGATGGCGATTTTTGCCTCGCTCCTCGGTGCCGTCGCCGTCGTCGGCGGGCTGTTCGGATCGCTGCGCTATGACACGCCTTCCGGCCCGTCCATCGTGGTTGCGGCGCTCATTCTGTTTATCATCAGTCTGCTGCCCCTCGTTCGCAGGGGCGCCGCGCCGGCGGCGGAACAGAGAGGACAGTCATCATGACCACTCCGATGCTCACCAAGAACCAGACCCTGGTTTTCGATGTCCTGACCAAGGCGGAATCGCCGCTCAGCGCCTACACCATTCTCGACAAGCTGCGCGATCAGGGATTTCGCGCGCCGCTGCAGGTCTACCGCGCGCTGGATAAGCTGCTGGAATATGGCGTCGTGCACCGGCTCGAAAGCATCAACTCCTTCGTCGCCTGCGCCCATCCGGATGAAAACTGCCACAGTCACGGCCTCGTTGCCTTCGCCATTTGCGAAAGCTGCGGCCAGGTGATCGAATTCCACGATCATGAGGTCGATCACCGGCTGATGGATTGGCTGAAGTCGCAGAAGTTCAAAGCCGAGAAGTCGACCATCGAAATCCGCGGTCACTGCGCGAAGTGCGCGGCATAGAGCGGTTACGCGTTTCACGGAATCGCCCTACCGCTCTATGCTATTGTTTTTGCGCAATCCCGGACGGAAAACCGCTTCGCACTTTTCCTGGAATTGCTCTAATCCAGTCTCTTGAGATCGCGGGCGAAGCGCTGCCAATTGGCGACATAATTGCGGGCCGAGCGGCGCAGGCCTTCGATGGCGGCCTCGTCCAGCGTGCGGATCGCTCTTGCCGGGGCGCCGACGATCAATGATCCGTCCGGAAACTCCTTGCCTTCGGTGACCAGCGCATTGGCGCCGACGAGGCAATTGCTGCCGATCTTCGCGCCGTTCAGCACCGTCGCGCCCATGCCGATCAGCGAGTTGTCGCCGATGGTGCAGCCATGGATGATGGCGTGATGGCCGATGGTGCAGCCTTCGCCGATCGTGACCGGGAAGGCCGGATCCGTGTGCACCATCGCGCCTTCCTGGATATTCGTGGACTTGCCGATGACGATCGGCTCGTTGTCGCCGCGCAGCACAGCGCCGAACCAGATGCCGACATCCTCGCCGATCTCGACCTTGCCGATCACGCTCGCATCCGGTGCGATCCAATAAAGGTCGGGACCCGGTGTTTTCGGTGTCAGGTCGGCAAGGGCGTAGAGCGGCATGGTTCGTCCTCCTCGATCAAATGACGTTCAGCATCAGCGTCGCGACGCCGTCGACGGCGCAGCTGATCCTGTCGCCACGCGCAACGGGACCGACGCCGGCGGGCGTGCCGGTCATGATGATGTCGCCTGGCGCCAGCGTGAAGAGCTTGGACAGCTCGGCGATGACCTCAGGCACCTTCCAGATCATCTGGGAGAGGTCGCCTCTTTGGGCCGCTTCGCCATTGCGCATCAGCCAGATGCCGCCCTTGTCGGGGTGGCCGACGCGGGTGGCCGGGACGAGCGCGGAAACGGGCGCGGAATGCTCGAAGGCCTTGCCGATCTCCCAGGGACGACCGAGCTTCTTGGCCTCGCCCTGCAGGTCGCGGCGGGTGAAATCGATGCCGACGCCATAGCCATAAACGCAGTCGAGCGCCTGCTCGACCGGGATGTCGGCTCCGCCGCTGCGCAGCGCGACGACAAGCTCCACCTCGTGATGCACGTCCGATGACAACGGGGGATAGGGGAAATCGCTCGAAACAAGCAGATTGTCCGGATTCTTCTGGAAGAAGAACGGCGGTTCGCGGCTGGGATCGTGCCCCATCTCGATGGCGTGGTCGGCATAGTTGCGGCCGACGCAATAGACGCGGCGCACCGGAAAGAGCTCGGCTTCACCCTCGATTGGCAAGAGGACGGCGGCGGGTGGTGGAATAACTGTCGTAAGCGGGGCGTTCATATGGGCTTTTCGAAACTCTCATTGCTTTCGGAAAGGCGTGCTGCCTTCCGACTCCATGCGGCAACCTAGCATCATTGTCGCTGCCGGGAAAACTGGCCTTCGGAAAGGTTTTGGTGTAGAGCGCGGGGCAGAAAGGTATCCCATGTATAGCGACGCGCTGAAAAACGGCCGCAAGATCTTTGCGGTGGCTCCCATGATCGACTGGACTGACCGGCATTGCAGGTATCTGCACCGGCAGATGAGCCGCCATGCGCTGCTCTATACCGAGATGGTGGTGGCGGATGCGATCATTCACGGTCCACGCGACCGGCTGCTGGGCCATGATGCGAGCGAGCATTCCGTCGCCCTGCAGCTCGGCGGCTCCGATCCGGCCAAGCTTGCCGAGGCGCTGCGGATTGCGGAAGCCTATGGCTATGACGAGATCAACCTCAATGTCGGCTGCCCTTCGGACCGTGTGCAGTCCGGCACCTTCGGCGCCTGCCTGATGCTGACGCCGGAGACGGTGGCTGCCTGCGTCACAGCGATGAAGGCGGTATCGAAGGCTCCCGTCACGGTGAAATGCCGCATCGGTGTCGATGAACAGGAGCCGGAAGAGGCGCTGCCTGAGCTGATGAGTCGCGTGCTCGACGCCGGTGCCGACGCGATCTGGATCCATGCGCGCAAGGCGTGGCTGAAGGGCCTGTCGCCGAAGGAAAACCGCGAGATCCCGCCGCTGGATTACGACATCGTCTATCGCATGAAGCAGCGTTGGCCCGATGTGTTTATCGGCATCAATGGCGGTATCCAGACACTGGATCAGGCCGGGGCGCATCTTGCCCATGTCGACGGCGTCATGCTCGGCCGCGCCGCCTATCAGAATGCGGCCATCCTCGCCGACGTCGACCATCGCTTCTTCGGCGATCCGGCCGTTGAGGCCGATTGGAGCGATCTGTGCGACCGGATGATGGCCTATGCAGAGCGTCATATCGCCAATGGCGGCCGCCTGCACCATGTCGCCCGCCACATGGTCGGCCTCTTCACCGGCTTGCCCGGCTCGCGCCGCTACCGGCAAATTCTGTCTACCGACGCCAACAAGCCGGGCGCCGGGCCGGAGGTGATCGCGGCGGCTTTCGCCGCGGTGGATTTCGCCGGTGAGGGTGAGCGGGCGAGCGCTTGAGGGGTTCGAGGGGCCTTCGGGCCACCTTGCCACGAGGG
>NZ_JAAZQP010000026.1:0-34520 GCF_012275435.1 Rhizobium sp. SG741 | reverse complement strand
ATTCACAGTATCACTCATAGGGCTCTCCGCATGACTCATGCAGAAAATGAGCGATCTGTCCCTCCAGCGCTACGTGGGATGGCCTACCCGCTTACGATGTTTGTGGGCCTAGAGCGCAAATCTTTGTGCTCGGGCACGTCCTTGAGCCGATCCTTCGTCCGGTTTGTGACGGCATGGACGTCGCCATCCTCGTCGCGCATATATTCCAGATCAGAGTGTGAGAGAAGCTCACGATAGGTTGAATCGCTCAAGCATCTTTATAAGCTGAACATTCTGCAGATACAGCTTCTGAGCCAATTGGCTTCTCAGTTGCCTGATCTCTTCGTCCAACCTTGCAACCTCATCGAAAAAGCTTTCTCGAGAGAAAGAGGATTGTGCACTTTGCCCGCTATTTGCGGCGGCAGTTTTCTTCGAAACCACATTGGTTGCGGTTTTCTTCGCGTGTGCTGGCCGCGTCGTCTGCGGTACTCGTGAGGGCCTTTTTGTTTGTCGCATTTAGCGGTGCCAACGCAGGCGCTTCAACACTCGACTGACGAAACTCATCAAGCGCTGGTGCCTCGACCTCTCCAACCTCAACCGGCAGCGCGGCCACTGGCGGCGCATCGAGGTCGCTTCCAGGTTCATCGGAAGGCGACGTCACGAGATCAACAGGTGGGTTTTCATCCTGGTCAGACTTATCGGGTGCTTGCGTTAATTTTAACGGAACCACCGACGCTTACGGTCTGTCACTTTCAATCGCCGGGGTTTCGGCATTTTGCCCGGTCGAACCCTCGCGTGTTTCCGCCGGTCGTGCCCGCGACGTCAATTGAACAAGAAATTTCCATGGCGATTTCATAGCACTTCAACCTCGAGCAAACCGCACCACGACGTTGCCGCAGCTTAGATCCGGAACAGCGATGCGAGCCCGGAATTTCTTTTCTATTGAGACAGTAGCGGCCACGGTCGATCCCACAACCGCTCTGTTGTTCTCGGCGATTAAGCCAGCCCGAGCCGCTTGCGCAGATCGGCATTTTCCGCGCGCAGCTTATCTGCCAGAGTCTTCCGAAGTCTCTTATTCTCTTCTTCGAGCTGAATGAGATCCGCGATCTCATCGATTGCCGGAATGGAGGTGCCAGCCGCTTGCTCGGTTTGTTTGGCCGTCCTTTTTTTTCTGGTGCGCTTTGCGATGGGCGTCGACGTTATTTCACCGGCTTGTTCGCCACGCTTCTTGCGGCCCCTCGGCGATTTCACAGCCTCCGCAATTGATGCAGCTACTGTCGCTTCGACCACCAGCTTCTGGCGCCGTGGTGCGCGCTGCTTTTTATGAGCAGGCGCCTCTGCTGCTGCAACCGCCTCTGCAACCTCTGTGGTGGGCGACACATTATTCTCTGCAGCCATTATTCTCTCCTTCTGTAGCCAAAATTTCTTTTGGGCTGAGCGCCATAGGGAGTCAACGTGGGCACCATCGATAGCGCTGTTTTGAAATACATCATCATTACCCGTGTATAAAGCATAGCGGAGAAGCGGAGCTCTGGCTCGCCTGAGAGGTTCGAACTGGCCTTTCTTCTAAACGTGTTCTTCCTCGCGAAGTCAAAGAGCCGTTTGTGCCCCCAACGATGTCGTCGGACGCCCTCTCCCTCAGGCGGTCGACAGGTTATCTCAAGCCTGAAAAGCAAAAATGTCGCCTTTGTTGACGCCGGAAGAACGTCGCCTTCGCATCCGTCTCGTTCCAGAGACCGCCCAATTGGCTCGCGTCGGCAATGCCTGTCAATTCGCGAGGAGAAATCAGCGCTCTGAGTGATGCACTGCGGCATAAAACGGCGACGTACCCGGCCGACTTGGCCGATTGCCAAATTTGGTACCCAACTACTCCTACGGAGTACATCCATAGGCGTAGAGCTGCGTGACAACAGTGTCACTGTATTATTAGTACATGTTAATGCATTCAAGAATTATAAGATGTATTAAGTAATGATTGACGACAACATAAACCTAGATTTTGGAGAACAATATGAAGCAAGAAGCAATGCCGAAATTTAGACAAGGGCTTTGCTATCCAAAGAATAGAAGTATTCGGGCGGTCACAAGAAAAATAAGGGTCACACTAAAGGTTGGGGGTATCGACCATGAACGGACAGTCATTAACGAATGAGAAATTCGCTTCAGAAACAGCAGCTCGCATCATTTCAGTTCGAACACCGGATTCATTGAGGCCGTTTGTTGCCTCGGGCATCGCCGGCGCGGCAGAATCAGAGGACTATGTCCTTCTGATCGATTCCAGGGCTCTGGACCGCGAGTGCCTATCAAGAAGCCTCACAGACTATGACGACAGCATGAATATCGTCACCGTAGCGTCGTTCGAGGAATGGCAGATACGGGACATGCAGGTCGCACCGTCAGCCGTTCTCTTCATGATTGGCGGACGCAAAGTTTCCGACTCCGAAATCAGCACGAAAATTTGCGCCTTGGTGGAGAGATTCAAGGCCAGCCCCGTGATCGTCGGCGCCGACAGCGACGAGCTCGCACAGCTTTTGCAAGCACTGGAATGCGGTGCCCGCGGCTATATTCCGACCAGTGTCGACGTCAAGGTCGCAGCAGAAGCCGTGGCCCTTGCCCGTGCGGGAGGTGTATTCGTGCCCGCCAGCAGCATTCTGGCTGCCAAGGAGTCGATTACTCCCGCCGCGAGCAAGAATTGCTGCCTCGACAGTCTGTTTACACCGCGCGAGGTTGTCGTTGCCGAGGCGCTGAGGCGCGGCAAGGCAAACAAGATCATTGCCTATGAAATGGACCTCTGCGAGAGCACCGTGAAGGTTCATATCCGCAACATCATGAAGAAGCTCAATGCGACGAACCGCACGGAAGTTGCCTACAAGATCCGGGAACTCGTGCAGTAACGCTTTTCATCGCGCCGGCGAGCTTTGGTTGCTGCCCACCATGTGGCATCGCCAAAGATAGCGATCGTCGGCGTGAACTTGATATGGCGACACATCGGCGTTCAATAGCAAACCATTCGTCTTGGCAGTGCTCAGATAACCGACTTGCCGGCACAGGCGCTCATGCGCGCCGGATAGAAACCTTCCGGTCTGCCTCGACCGTGTCGACAAGCTTGCGCTTGCGGGCAGGCTTCAGAGCTAATTGACAGCACGTCCTGAAGCATCGCCTTGTCCAGCGACAGGTCGGCAACTGGAAAATTCCAGTTCTAAATGGCCTAATTCAACGGGGGCACGTCAGGATCGTCAGCTTCCATTTTCCGTCAACAGTGCCACCGCCCGGCACCACCCGGCCGAGCCCCCGCGAATCTTGACCGGCAGGCACGAGATTGTGAAGTCCCGCGCCGGCAGTTCATCGAGACGAGTCAGTTTTTCCATATGCAGGAAGACGCCGTCTCGCCCGGCCTTGTGGCCTTCCCAGATCAGGCCGGCATTGCCGGTGGCGGCGAAGCGCTCGGCGGTGATCTGAAATGGCGCATCCCAGGACCAGGCGTCGGTGCCGGTGATATGCACGCCTTGCGACAAGAGCCAGAGGGTTGCTTCACGGCCGATGCCGCAGCCCCGGCCGATATAATCCGCCCTCCCATAGGCCGCGCCCGCCAAGGTATTGACGAGCACGATGTCAAAGGGCTGGAGGGGAGCGCCTGTTGCTTCGACGGCGGCACGGATCTCGTCAGCGGTGGCGACATGACCATCCGGCAGATGGCGAAGATCGAGCTTGACGCCCGGGCGAATGCACCACTCCAGCGGAACCTCGTCGATCGTCCAGGCGCGCTCGCCGCCATTCATGGTCGAGGCGAAGTGCCAGGGCGCGTCGAGATGCGTGCCCGCATGCGTCGTCAGCGTCAGTTGCTCCACCGCCCAGCCTTCCGCACCCGGGAGGTCCGCCCTCTCGAGGCCTGGAAAGAAACGCATCACCTCTTCCGCGCCGGCCTGATGATCGGAATAGACGATTTTCGGGCCAAGTCCGGGCGGGTCGGCGGGTGTATCGTTGTCGATGGCGACGGACAAATCGACGATTTTCATGGTCAGTCTCCGGAAAGGGCCACGCGGGCTAGGGATTGAAGATCGGCGTCACCGGCAATACCGAGGCCGCGCGCCAGCGAGGCGTCGATGTCAGGCATCGCTCCGAACAGACGGGTCAGCCGCGCGTCGTCGCCCCATTGGATCGACGCCGGTCGTCCCACAACAGCCGCAATGGCCTGAACCATTTCCGCCATCGTGGCGTAGAGCGCCGGAGGCAAAAGCACGGTCGGCGCATCGCATTGGAGGTTGGAGGCCTGCAGAAGCGTTTCGACCGCTGCAGCTCGGGACATCCACCAGCAACGCGCCGAAGCTGGAACCGGGCTCAAAAAATCTTCGCCCGCGCCGATTTTGTGAAAAATTTGGCTCATGAAGGCAGAGCCATGTCCGCTTTCAGTCGGTGGACGCGCCACGAGCCCCGGAAAGCGCAGGCTGATTGCCGATAGCTCTCCCCGACGGGCGAGATCGGTCAGAAGGATCTCCGTCATCAGCTTATGGGCGCCATAAGACAGCCCCGGCGATGTGGGCGTCGCCTCCGATATGACCTCAACAGCGACATCGCCGTAGACGGCGATCGAGGAGGCGAAGACAAAGCGCGCGCCGGGCCGGCTCGCCGCCGTTCGCCATGCGAGATCCAGAGGCATGGTCAGATTGATCTTGCGACCGCGCTCAGACTCGGCCTCCGCCTGGCCGCCGGGCATACTGGCTAGGTGATAGACGATATCGAAGCCGGGTTCGAACAGGGTGTCGAGAAAATCCGGCTGCTTCAGATCGCCGGGCATCAGATCGGCGCCCGCGATCTGTGCGGACTTGCCGACGAACTGGCGATCCGTCAGCGTCAACCGGCTCAGGCCCGTAGCAGTATTGGCAAGCCGCCAGGCGAGACCGGAGCCCAGAAACCCATCCGCGCCGGTGATGAGAACACGCATCAGACCTTCACCACCCGCTGTTCAATGACGCCGAACGGCGTCGATCCATCGGGAAGTCGCGCCTCCATCCTGACCCGATCGTCCCAGGTGAGGAATGGCGTAACGGACGCGCCCTGATCGAGGAGCTCGATCACGCGGATTTCCGAAATGCAAGAGGAGCCGGCACCGCGATCCGCGTTCGACACGGTGCCCGATCCGACGATAGAGCCGGCCGACAGCTTTCGGGTGCGGGCACAATGGGCGATGATGTCCCCGAAGGAGAAATGCATCTCGGCGCCGTCGGCACGTCCGACCTCGCGCCCGTTGATCGCCACGTGCAGCGGTAGTTTCACCCGCGCGCCTTCCCAGAAGGGCGCGATTTCGTCGGGCGTGATGGCGAGCGGCGCGAAGGCCGTGGAGGGCTTGGCCTGCAGCCAGCCGAAACCCGCTCGCATCTCCCGCGGACCAAGCTTGCGTAGCGACCAGTCGTTGATCTGCACCAGAAGCCGGATATGCGAAACGGCCTGTTCGACACTCGCCCCCATGGGAACGTCCGATACGATCACCCCGAATTCGCCCTCCATGTCGATCGACAGGCTGTCGTCAACAAACTCGATGTCGTCGACGGGACCGCGCAGATCGTCGCTCGCCCCCTGATAGACCAAGGGAATTGTCTCGAGATCCGGATTTGCCGGATTGTTGAACGCCTTGTCCATCAACCGCCCATGGTTGAGAAAGGCAGACGCATCGAGCCATTGCGGCGCTCGCGGCAAAGGCGCCATGCAGCGCTCCGGTTCGAAGCGCGTGGCGAAGGCTTCTTCGCGGGCGTCCAAGCGTTCGTAAAGTGCCTCGAGCCGCGGCGCAACTGCGTCCCAGTTTTCGACAGCTTCCAGCATCGTCGAAGCTATTCCCACCGCCGGCGCGGCAACCGCGAGGTCTTTCGAGACCACCCACAGCTGGCCGTCACGGCTACCGTCTCTATAGGTCGCAAGCTTCATCTCAACCTCCAAAGAATGTTTTGCTCCGATCAGCGACCGGATAGCGCCTCGGTGATCGCGGGCTCGTAGACGCCGTCGATCAAAACGAACAACATGCGGCACATCCGGCCGGAGCGATTGGCCCAGGCATGGTTCGTGCCCCGCTGGATGACAACCGAACCCGGCTTCAGAAGCGTCTCGCCCTTGTCGAGCACCAGCGTCATTTCGCCTTCGATCACCACGCCGTAGTCGATGGATTGGGTCCGGTGCATCAGCGGATGCGGGGATTGTTCAGTTACCGTCGACGCGGCTTCGTCGCCGATTTCCGAGAACGCCACGCCCATCTTCGAGGCGCCATGGGCGAGAAATTCTTCGGTGTCGGGGGGAATATCGACGAAGCGGAAACGGGTGCCGCGGCCTGGCGGCGGCAGCACAAGCGGGCCGATGGTGGGATCCTCGCCATTGCCGACGAGAACCGGCGCGCCTGACGTCGCCCACACTTCGTGAAACACAGTGCCGGGAATGGCTTCCAACTCCACGACGGTCGGCAGCGGGCCGACATGGGCCACGATTGAACGGCCAGCGTCGTCATGGCCGGTCACCACCCGGGTGATAGCGGGAAACTCGGTCATGCGGACCTCGCTTTGGTGAAGAAGACGATCGAAAGGATCGCCACAGCCACCCCCGCCGCCCCGAGCGCGCCGAAACCGAAATTCTGACCAAGAGCGCCGCCCACAATCGGGCCGAGCGCCGCGCCGATCATCAGCATCGCCGGCGTGGCCGCCACGGCCCTGCCAGTCCGATCGAGACGGGCGAGCAGGCCGAAAGCGAAGGTGTGGGTGAAAATCTGGATCGCGACGAAGAAGGCGGCCACCGGCGCCCACAGCGCAAAGACCGTGGCGCTCGTCACAATCACCGCGAAGAAAGCCTGCACTGCGGGGCCGATCTGGACCACCGTCTCGGCGACCAGCCGTCTCTGCAGGATCGCCGCCAGTGGCGAGGGAACGAGGAAATTAACAATGCCGAGGGCGATCAGCACGCCCAGCACGCCCTCAGCGGGAAAGCCCCGCAGCTTTCCGATCACTTCCACGAAGGAGAAGACCATCGCCTGATTGAAAGTCATGACGCTGATGCCGAAGACGGTGAACCAGATCGCACGACCGAATGGCGCCGATGCGTGCACCTCGCCACGATCAGGATTCACGAATAGGACGGCGCAGAACAAGCAGGCGATGGCCATGAAGAGGCCGAAAACCTGGAACAGAGCCTCGCGGCCAAAGGCGATCAATAGCTGCGGCAGTACCCCGAGCAGGACGATGCCAAGAAGACCGATTGCGATGCCGGCCAGGGCAAAGAGACGATGGGGATTGGCGGATTTGCCAATCGCGCCATGCACCATCGACAGCCCCGTGCCGACCGCCAAGCCCGCGACCAGATGAAGCGCAGCCAATTCCGCCAAGCCGCTCTTCGTCGATGCGGCGAAGAAGGCGAGCGCGGCGACGCCATAACCCGCGGTAGCGGCCAGTTTTTGATTGATCCGGTTGAGGCGCGGCGCAACGAAAAGGCTCGCCGCCACCGCGCCCAAAAGAAATAAGGTCACGATGCCGCCTGCCTGTTGCGGACTAAATCCGAACCGTTCGACAAGCGCCCCGACCCAGACCGGTAACGCGGTAAGATCGAGCATGCCCGCGCAATGAGCCACCACCAGCGCTGCCGTTCCGCCCGCGCCGTATTTTTGTCCTGTCATTTTTGATCCTCCCGAGCCGGAGCGACATTACCGCCCGGCCCCTGGTCCCATGATGTCGTTTCGCCCGCTCAGATAACTTCGGCGAGCGTTCTCATGGACTCGCTCATGATCGCGGCGTGCTCCTCCCGGCTGCCGCCATGGATTTCGATGTCGGCCAGACGCCCCGAATTCTCCACCACCATCCGACACCGCTCCCAGCGTCGGGCCTCGAAGGCCGCTAGCGCCGCATCCGCGGTTGTGGCGCGCCCGACTTCCTGCGCCAGTACCATGGCGTCCTCGATGCCGATGCAGGCTCCTGCCGCCAGATGCGGCGTGGTCGCGTGCACGGCATCGCCAATGAGTGCGACGCGTCCCTTTCGCCATGGACGCGGCATCAGCATCTGTTCGAGCGGCCGATAAATGACGTGATGTTCCTCGGACAATTGATCGGCGATGGTTTGAATGATCGGCGAGGGAAACCGCCTCAGGAGCGTACGAAGCGTATCCACAAACGTGTCCGGTGCCACGAAATCGTTGACTTCCTTGTCCTCGGTCAGGAAGAGGTAGGCCTTGTCGGTTGACACGCCGTTGAGGCCGACCTTCAGATTCGGGCCGAGCCACATGGTGACCGTGGTGATCTCCACGGGTCGTGGCAGCACCGCGCGCCAGACAGACTGGCCAATAAAGCGCGGCTTCGGGGCTTCTGGAAATAGCATAGCGCGAACGCGGGAATAAAGACCATCGGCGCCGATGGCGAGATCATAGCGCTTGGGAGAGCCGTCGCCGATGTCGACCCAGACGCCGTCTTCCTGATTCTCGATCGTCGAAAATGTCGCGCCGAGCCGGACATTGACACCTGCGGCGACAACCTCCTCCTGCAGGATCCTGGCGAGCGCGGGACGCATGATGCCGCCGCCGCCGGGGACGTCGGGACCGGCAACGCGCGGCGTCGGTAAAGTCACCAGGATGCGATCGTCAGGACCACGCATCTGGACGCCGTCAGACGCAAATCCCTCCTCCATGAACCGATGGAGAAGGTCGAGTTCCTTCAACACGCGCAATGTCGAGCCATGCAGGCTGATGCCTGCGCCATAGGATCGCCAGCCGGGATCGATCTCGAGAAGATCGACCTCGACGCCCTGGCGCGCCAGCCGCGCGGCGGCCGTCATTCCAGCGAAACCGCCGCCGATGATCAAGGCTTTGTTGATGCCTGCATTCATAGTGCTTTCTCCTCCGCGGCCAGAGCGGCGAAAACCTCGCCCTCCTCGTTGACCGTCAACGCCACCCGCGTCAGCCCCTGCCCCAGGCAGGGACCTAAGACGCATTCTCCCGTTTCGATGTCGAACAGCGCCCCATGCGAATGGCAGGCGATATGCGTGCCGTCGCCATTCAGATAGGCGTTAGACCGCCAGGCCATCGGCGTGCCCTGCGGATAATGCGGGCAGGCGTCCAGCCAGGCGTGAAGTCGTCCCTCTTTGCAAAGAACAATGATCTTCCGGCGATATCCTCCCACCGGACCGAAGCCTCGAGCTTCGCCCTCGCCGATGTCCTCGGTGCGACAGAGACTCACCTGATGCGAGCCCAGCGCCGTCATTGGGTCAACCCTTCGCGCCGGGAGGCGGGCCTCCGGGCACCCATTTTTCGCGCATTTCGAACAATACGATCTGCGACGCCTCTGCGCCCATCGGCGCCTCGCGCGCCACCCAATTGTCGTCGTGCTTGTCCATGTCGGCGTCATATTCGAAATGACAGCCGAGCGGACTGTTGAAATACCAGAACCAGTTCGAGCCGAACTTGTGGCGGCCCGGGCCCCAGAAGCTCTGATAGCCCTTCTTGACGAAGCGAGTACCGGCAACCATCAATTCGGTCGGCCCTCCCATATGGAAGGCGAGGTGTTCGCAGCCCTTCATGTATTCCGGTGTGCGAATGAAGAAAAGCGTGTGATGATCATCATTTGCTTTTGGCCGCAGGAAAGGGCCGGCGCCCTTCAGCGTGTCAGTTATCACGAAACCAAGCCTGTTGCAGTAGAAGTCCGTCGCGATCTCGATGTCGGGCACGAAGAGGACGACATGGCTGAGCGTCCGCGGCGCGGCGGGCATTTCTTCCCAAACGCCGATCTCGTTGGGCTTGCGTTGGGCGGGCGCGCCTGGCGCATTGATCTTCTCGGCCGGCATGTTGAGCTCACGACGGATCGTCACCTGAAATTTGAGCTCGAAGCCATGGGCGTCGCTGGTCTCGATAGAGCCGTCGGCAAGGCGGGTGACGCGCCGGTCCTTGGAAAGCTCCGCTTCGATCGCGTCGAGGCCATCAGCCGAACGCACGCCGTAGACCTGCTGGCGCAGAAGGTTGGCCGTGGGAAGCGGCTTGGGCAGGGATAGGTCGGATTTATGCCGGATGACGATTCCTGTTCCGTCGAGCGCGGCAAACAGGCCGCCGGTCTCATCGACATTGACGGCATGCAGGCCGAAATCACGGAGATAGTCTGCGGCAGTGGCGACGTTATCGACGCCGAACACGAGATAATCGGGTCCGATGATGTTCATGATGATCCTCCCTTGGACCGGCGCCTCAGCGGCCGGCAAATAATCTGTATTCCCGGGCGATGAGATAGGCGGCGGAACGTCCGCCTTCTGTCTCGCCCGTTTCGAGCGCCTGGCGGCAATGATGGAGAAGTCGGGCAGCCTCCGCTTCTTCGTGCGTCCAGAATTCGTCGACGACGGCAATCGGCCCCGGTGTGACGGCCATATTGCGACAGTAGCCGGAATAGACGACATCGCTCGAAGCGATACGATCAACAAGATCGACCGCCGCCGCGCCTGCGGGCCTGACGACAAATAATTTGAGATCGGCCGCTGCAGAAGCCGGCTCGCGTACGCGCTCTTCCGAGAAAGGCTGTCCGACAACGTTGGCGTTGTCGACGAAGCGCGGTTCGTCGGGGCGTAGGCGCTCATTGTAGAACGAAGTTTCCCGAGACGCCTTCACCGATCCGATATCCTCGAACCAGAGCTGGGTCACGAAATCCAGTCCCAGCCGCAGGGCAGCGGGAGCGGCATCATCGGCCGCGAAGACCGCGTCCAGCCCATGATTTTGCGCATATTTGCGCGGCGCGTTTTGCGGATCGGCAGCGATGTAATCGAGTACGATCCGACCATGAACGTCTTTCATGTGATGGCGGTGCTCTGCGAGGGTCTGACCCGGTGAGCGCCGTCCGAACATCATCAGCTTGATCGTCATGCCGCGTCCCCTACCGCTGTGCGTCCGCCGAGAACCTCCGCCACCCAATCGGCGATATAGGCGCCGGCATTGGCGGAATTGTCGAAGCTCGAATGCTGGACGCCGCCGGTGCGGGCATCGAAGATCTTCAATTCGCGCTTCGGGCTGTTGACCAGTTGGTCATAGGTGGCCCGGGCCCAATGCAGCGGGATCTGGCTGTCCTTTTCCCCATGGGTGACCAGGAAGGGTACCCGTACCCGGTCAAGCACGCCGTCGAGATGGACATTTTCGGCGATGCGCATGAAGTCGTCCATGTCCTTGGCGCCCCAGACCCAGCGGACGTGCTCCCAATAATGCGGCACCGGAAAATTGCCTTCGCGGGCGAGGCGCTTCTTCTGCACGTCGCGCCAGTCGTGATTGGCACCCCAGACGACGCCGCAGGCGAAACGCGGCTCGAAGGCCACGGCGCGGGGGCAGTAATAGCCGCCGAGCGACACACCCTCCATGCCGATGCGCTTCGGATCGATCTCCGGCCGGGTTTCCAGCCAGTCCACCACGCGGCTCGCCCAATGCTCGCTGTCAAAGCGAGCCGTCAGGCCCTCAAGCCGGAGCGCTTCGCCGGTTCCGGGCTGGTCGACCACCAGGGAGGCGACGCCGCGCTTGGCCAGCCACATAGGCAGGCCGACGAGAAATTTCATTTCCTTGGTGCTGTCGAGGCCGTTGACCTGAACGAGCAAAGGCTGCGGCCCGCTGACGCCTTCCGCCGGCAGATAGAGCGCCGACAGATGCGTTCCCTCATAGGGAATCTCGACGCGGCGGCACGAAGACCCCGACAGCCGCAGGCCTTTCTCGAACAGGTCGAGAAAGCGGCGGTAAAGCGCCAGACGCCCTTCCGACCCATGCGCCTGCAGCCGCTCAGCCGTCAGCAGATAGTTTGCGGCGCGAATGAGCTTGTCGCCGGCGGAAATCATCCGCCCCCGCGCCTCGTCTTCTTCGGAGAGCGAAATGAGCTTGTCGCCCATGCTTGCCCAGGTCTGGCGAAAGGCCATGACGCCAGCCGCATCGGGGGCTTTCGCGGCCTCCTGCAGAGGGGCGCACATTTCCTCGATCTCCCCGATGCGGGCGCCCATCTCGATAGACAGGTTGACCGACAGGTTCCAGACGTAATTGGTGGGGAAATATTTGAACACAATGCCTCCTCAACTCTCGCGTCAGTCACTCTGACGCTTCAGGCGGAAATCGACGGCGGCGCATGTACGTGGCCGATCGATCACTCCTCCCAGATCGAGATCTAACGAAAAGAAAAACGTTTATGAAATTGGTTGTTTCAATCCATGGTATTGATAATCTAAATACATGGAGGAGCCATGCGTTTCAAAAATCTCGATCTCAACCTGCTGGTGGCGCTCGACACCCTGATCCGACTGCGCAATGTCAGCCGCGCGGCGGATGAAATGTTCATGACCCAATCGGCGATGAGCAATGCGCTGGGGCGTCTCAGGGAGTATTTCGACGATCCGCTGCTGATCCAGGTCGGGCGAACGATGGAACTCTCGCCGCTCGCCGCCTCTCTCGAGCAGCCTTTGCGCGACATCATAGTGCGCATCGACAGCGCCGTCGTCTCGACGCCATCCTTCAATCCTGCGGATTCCCGCCGCGTGATCGGCATGGTGGTTTCAGACTACTCGCTGCACACGCTGATCCCGCGTTTCATGGCGGTCGTCGCTGCGGAGGCTCCGGGCCTGCAATTCGATTTCAAGCCGCAACAGAACTTTCCGCATCTGCTGCTGGAACGGGGGGAAGCCGATCTTCTGATTGCTCCGTCGGTGTTTTGCTCCACGCAACATCCCTCGGAAGTGTTGTTCGAGGATGAAATCTGTTGCGTTACGGATTCCTCCAGCCGTTTTGCGACGGGAGCGAGAATGACCCGTGAGCAGTTCGAAACATCAGGTCATGTGGTGATGCGTCCGCCGAATGGCGGAGAAAGCTTTGCAGAACGCGCATGCCGCGAGGTCGGCTTGGCTATACGAGTGGACGTATCGACGTTCGCCTTTTCCACGCTTCCCGTGCTGGTCAGAGGAAGCGATCGGCTCGCGCTGGTTCAACGAAGTCTCGCGAGAGAAATGGTGAAGACTGGTGGCCTCACAATAGTCGATCCGCCTCTGGATATCCCGCTCCTCGAACAGTCGGTGCAATGGCACAGTTACCGCTCACGCGATCCGGCACTAACCTGGGTGCGGGAGAAACTGAAGGTTGCGGCATCCACGTTTGCGACAGACGGCCGCGAGTAAGGGCGGTCATTCTCGCGCGGTGAGAGGGACAGGACTCGAACAACATGATGGTGAGAGGGCAATCATCCATCGCTGCGAACTATGATTTTCGATCAGGAAAATCACCTTTGCAAATACAAGGCTCATGCCTAGGCTTACCGAACTCAGTCGACACATTGAATGTGCCCGCCCTGCCCAAGTTTCTGCTTGAGTGAGGAGGCAGGCGACATTTGTGGCGTTGGACTGCGCATCGCTCGGGGGGAGCCGAGCGAAAGCCAGACATCGGTGGAGGAGGCCACAATGGTTACGAAAGAAACTTGGCGCCCGCGCATGGCGCTGCTCATCGCACATGTCGCAGGGATGATTGATCTGGTGGCATTGCCGGTGTGGATCAGCACCTTGATCACCGAGTATCATTTTGATCCGCAACAAGCCGGCGCGATGGTGACACTTTTCCTGGTTGGAACGGTCGCCGCAAGCCTGCTTTTTGCGCCGCGATTCAATGACTTCAATGGCCGGATCGTCACGACGGTGTCGCTCGCTTTGGCGGCGATGGCCTGGGCTGCAGCAACGCAGCAGACCCAGTTCATTCCCATGGCGATTTGCCATGCTGCAGCCGGATTCACTGCTGGAACGGCGCTTTCGTTTACCCATGGCACGATCGGACGAAGCCTGAACCCGCACCGGCTGTTCGCCATGGCCGGTGCGGCAATCGGAATATTCGGTACAGTCTTCCTCGGGATGGTCCCGAAGCTTGTGGCGACCCATGGTCGGGAAATGGTGTTTCTCGTTTTCTGCTGCCTCATGATCCTGGCGAGCCTGACATCGCTGCTCGCCTTTCCAAAGCCAACCCTCGCCCATGATCCCGTCGCGGCGGCTGGCACGCAAAAGCTCAGCCGCGCCGTTTGGGCTGGCATTATCGGCGTCAGCCTGATGGCTGTCACCCAGTCGATGGTCTTCGGTTTCTACCAGGAAATAGGCATCGGACACGGGTTCTCCATGGATGCGATTGCCGGCGTGTTGATCGCTCTTGGCATCGTCGCCCTGTTTCCGGGACCTATTGCCGGCTTTCTCGAAAAAACCCTGAGCGCGGAGAAGGTGGTTCTTGCCGGACCGGTTCTGCAGGCAGTCTTTGCGCTCATCATCACCCTGAGCTCTGCCTTCCTTCCCTATGCGATTTCAGGTCCGCTCTTTGTGGCGACCATGGTGTTCACCCATACCTTCGCATTCGGTCTTTTGTCGCGGCTGGACGCCAGCGGGCGGGCCGTTGCTGCGACGCCGGCCATGCTGATGACCGGGGCGGCCATCGGCCCGATCCTTGGCGGAACCCTGATCAAGATGTCCGGCTACACATCGATCGGCTTTGCAGCCTGCGTCTGCGCAACGCTTGCGTTTATCGCGTTCTCCAGGGTGCGGGCGAGCCACCATCCTGTCACCGCCGCCGGCGAATAGCTATCCGTCTCATCGAACACCATGGCGGCCCCGCGGTCTTAACGACTGCGGGGCCGCCTTGTTCGTCGGGAGGGAGCGGACCTGTCACAGTTCCCGATCAGGCAGACACCGTGTCGAGCATTCGCGCGTGGGTCTCCATCCGTTCAACGAGCCACTGAATGGCGGGATCGCCGCGGCTCGAAGCGCGCCACTGGACGCATTCTTCAAAGGCAGGAAGGGTCGTGGGGATCTCGAATATTCTCAGCGGGAAATGCCGCGCATAATCATGAGCAAGCCGGCGATGAAAGATCGCGATCCTCTGCGTGCCCATCAAATAATGCGGCACGAGGCTCCATGATGGAACGATCACCTCGATCCTTCGCGGTGAAAAAGACCTCTCGAGAAACGTCGCGTCGGTGGTCGGCAGGCCGGACCCGCCCAGTCTTACAAGAACATGCCGCATCGCCAGGAAAGCCTCGATATCAGTGACATTGTCTACGGCGTCGTTGTCGGCGCAGGCGACGCCGACGAAATCATCGGCGAAGAGCGGCTTGAAAGGGTGATTTTGCGAAAGCGCCTGCTGGGGACCGAGCAGGACGTCGATGCGCCCCGCTTCCAACGCCTCGCTCGGGAGATCGGCATATTGGTGCAGGTCGAAAGTCATCCCAGGCGCCTCCACCGAAAGCGCACGCAAAACATTCGCCAGAAAGATCGTCGCCGCATAGTCCGACACCATCACGGTGAAACTCCGCCGTGCTTCCTGTGGCAAGAACCGCGTTTGGACGGCCAAACGCGAACGGACGGTTGCCAGTATTTCCTTTGCCGGAACGGAAAGCGCCGCGCCCAGAGGCGTGGGTATCATCTGCTTACCGTTTTGCGTCAGGAGATCGTCGTTGAAGTATTGCCGCAACCTGTTCAGTGCACCGCTCATGCCGGGTTGGCTGATATTCAACTTCTCAGCCGCCCTGGTGACGTTCCGTTCGGTCAGGATGGCGTCGAGCGCGACGATCAGGTTGAGATCCAAGCCATTGAAATGCATTTCATCACCCCGGCAGGAAAGCCGACGGCCTTGACGCGATCAGCCGCGTTGCCTTGAGCTTTCGCGCTTCAACAATTTGTCTTAGCTATGGTAATACATAAAAGAAATCATTTTTGCAAATGCTCTGGTCGTTGATACAACCTTCTAGGAGACAAATGTGATGACGTGAAGCGGCTGGAGCGCTTCGCGTCGGACACAGGGATTTCGGGAGGAAATCGTGAGTACATCCACAACGTACGACGTCATCGCCATTGGTTCGGGACATAACGGACTGATCGCCGCCGCCTATCTTGCGAAAGCCGGCAAGAGCGTTCTTGTCCTCGAAAGCCAGCCGTGGCTGGGAGGCGGTGTTGTCACGCGCGAATTGACCGCACCAGGTTTCTGGCACGATCAGCACAGCACAGCCCATATCTTCATCCAGGCCAATCCCGTCCTTGCCAGGGACGAACTCGGACTGAAATCCCGTTACGGCCTTGAATACATCTATCCCGATCCGCCGCATATTTCCGTCTTCGACGACGGGGAGACGCTGTCGCTTTATACGGACCGATCGAAGAATTATGCGGCGATCGCACACTTCTCCAAAGCGGACGCAGACTCGTTTCTGAAGCTTGCCGAATTGGGCGACCGCATTCTCCCCATGCTTTTGTCGGGTCTCTACTCACCCCCGATTCCCAACGGCGCCATGAGCGCCATGCTCGACCAGAGCCGGGAGGGCCGTGAAATTCTGATGATCATGCAGAAAAGCGCCCTCGACATCATCACCGAGTATTTCGAGAACGACTATGTCCGGGTGCATTTGCTCAAGCTGGTGACGGAAAACCTTCAGCTCCCGGACGAGATGGGCACAGGCATCGGGTTGTTCATGTTCGTCGCCTTTCTCGAGCGCTACGGCATTGGCGTCGCCAAGGGCGGCAGCGGTGCGCTGACAGACGCACTCGTTGCCCAGCTGCGCGATCATGGCGGCACCATCCTGACCGAAACCAGGGTCGAAAAGGTGCTGGTCAAGGGTGACCGCGCCGTTGGCGTCCGGACCGCGGCCGGCGAATATTTCGCAAGGGATTGCATCATCGGCGCACTCCACCCCCACCGTCTGCATGCCTATATCGACAACCTCGATCCCTACGTCGACAAGGCCGCCCGCAAAACCCGGCCGGCAGCATTCAGCGCGTTTGTCGTTCATGGCGCGCTGAAGGAGCCTGCGAAGTTTGCGGCTGGTGGCCATGTGAACGGCACGATCATCACGGAGCTGCTTCCGACCCGGCTCGAACATTTGCGGCGGTCCTTTGATGAACTGCGTTACGGCATGCTGCCTGAAAGGCCGCTTTTCGGCGCCAATTGCCCGTCCAATGTCGATCCCACGAGAGCACCTGCGGGCAACGCGACATTCCTGATGTTCAGCTATGCGCCCTATGACCTCAAGGATGGCGGTGCCGCGCGCTGGGACAGCTACAAGGAAGAGTATGCCGACTGGCTTTGCGAAAAAGCCGGCACATTCATCACCAATCTCGGCAAGGACAACTTCATCGCCCGTGCGGTTTACAGTCCGCTCGATCTGGAACGCGATTCAGAAAGCTTCCAGAAGGGCGACATTCACGGCATCGCGCCCTACTCCTATCAATTCGGCTCCCACCGCCCGACACCCGACCTCGGTGGCCTGACGGTTCCCGGCATTGAGCGCCTGTTCCTCGTCGGTCCGTTCATGCATCCCGGCGGCGGCGTCTTCGGCGCCGGCAGAGCCGCCGCGATGAAGGCGTTTGAGGCAATGGGGCTCGATTTCGACAAGGTGAGCGCGGCATGAAAATCTTCACAACAGACAAAACCGAACTCATGACGATAAGCTCGATTGAGGAAGAGGGCGCAGACCTGCTGATCAAAGGCAAGATCTTTGGCGCCATGCCCATGTCTGCCGTCATCACGCCCGAACAGGCACGACTGGCTTTGCGGCTGCTGACGCCACGATTGATCTGGTTCCTGTTGCGCCTGCCGTTCAAACGTACCCAGGGAGTATCCAAATGAGCCCGTCGCAAACAATGCTGTCGGTCCGTTTTCACCAGACCGGCGGCCCGGATGTTCTGAAGGTGGAAACCCTGGCGCGTCCTCAGCCGAAAGCGGATGAGGTGGTAGTCCGCGTTCTCGCAGCCGGCGTCAATTTTGCCGATCTGGTCCGGCGGCGTGGCGACCATTATCCCGTGCCCACCCCGCTGCCCTTCAATCCGGGCTGCGAATTTGCCGGTGTCGTCGAAAGTTGCGGCGACGGTGTGGACAGCGCGCGGATCGGCGAGCGCGTCATCGGCGCCAATATCACCGGGGGCGCTTACGCCGACTACATGACCGTCGACGCAGCAAGCCTGATGCCATGGCCCGACGGGCTTTCGCCCGAACAGGCGGCGATGCTTCCCATTCAGGGCCTGACGGCATTTCTGGCCCTCACGGACTCTGGAATGTTGACACCCAACGACACGGTCTTCGTGCAGGGTGCCACCGGGGGCGTCGGCTCCCTGATCGTGAGGATTGCCAAGGCACTCGGTGCCAGGCGGATCATCGCCGGCGTCGGCAATGAAAGCAAAGCCGGACTGGCGATGGCCGGTGGCGCAGACGCCGTCATCGACTATTCTAAGCCGGACTGGACGGACGCCGTGCGCGCCGCCAATGACGGCCATGGCGTCGATCTCGTCATGGATGCGACCTCGGGACGGATCCTGGAAGGCGCATTCGATTGCCTCGCGCCGAACGGCCGCGCGGTGGTCTACGGCCATGCCGCGCCGACGCCCAACCCGATCAACGTAACGAAATTGCTGGAAGGCAATCTGCGTGTCACCGGCTTCTTTCTGGGCGACTACTACAGAAGACAGCCGGAAGTCGTGGTTGCGGCCTTGAAGAGCTTCGAACCGCTGTTCAAAAGCGGGCGTCTCGACCTCGCACCGGCAAAGGTGCTGCCGTTTGCCAAGGCCGCGGAGGCCCATCGCCTGATGGAGGAGCGAAACGGCGGAGGCAAAATCATTCTGGTGCCCGCAAGCCGCATGGAGGACCGCAATGGTTGAGGATTTCGACGGCAAGGTCGTCATTGTAACCGGCGCAACATCAGGAATTGGTTTCGCCACTGCTCTGGCCTTTGCCGAGAAGGGGGCGCGGCTCATCCTGAGTGGACGCGCGTCGTTAGATCCCATTGTCTCGCAATGCCGCACGCTGGGCGCGGAGGCTTTCGGCCTGTCCGGCGATCTTGGCAACGCCGAACTGAGCCGGAAGATCATAGCGGAGGCGACCAGCCGGTTCGGGACCGTCGATGTCCTGATCAATAACGCAGGTTTCGGGACTTCCGGCGGTGTAGAGACCTTGGAGGAAGAGCAATTGCGCGCGGTCTGGGAGGTGAACTTCCTCGGTGCCTTTCGCCTGTCGCGCCTCGCCATTCCCATCATGCGCCAGCACGGCGGCGGTGCAATCCTCTTTACCACCGCGCTTGCCGGCATGTACGGCATGGCCAACGCCCTTGCCTATTCGACCAGCAAGGCCGCCGTCATCAATCTTTGCAAGGCGATGGCAATGGAGGTCAGCCGCGACGGCATCAATTGCAATTGCGTGAGCCCGGGCCCCGTCGACACGCCAATGCTGCAGGAAGCAATCGATGCCTATGGAATTTCGCGCGACGAATTCCGGGCAGTTTCCCCGACCGGCCGTATTGCCACGGCGCAAGATGTCGCTAGTGCATTGTTGTTTCTGTCATCTGGCGCTGCCCGCTCGATCAACGGTCATGTCTTGGTTGTCGATAACGGCATGTATGCAGGCATGTTTACTCCAAGACCGGCGTGAGGCCTCGCGTTGAAACCCGCAAAAAAGTTAGTCGTCAATAGGAAGCTACAGATGAGTGAGAGAATACAGTCCGACAAGGATATCGCCTTGGATTTTCATCGCCGCGCCTTCATTGAAAAGGATCCGGTTTCGGCTATTAGCGCCCACGTCGGTTCAACCTATATACAGCACAATCCCCAGGTGGCCGACGGCCCTGAAGGCTTTGTCGGCTTTGTTAAAGGTTTTCACCAGCAGTTTCCGGATTTCAAAATCGAAATCAAACGCACGATTGCCGACGGCGATCTCGTTGCAATACACTTTTGCGCCTATTTGAACAAAGAGGACCGCGGAACTGCCGGCGTCGATATATTTCGTATTGAAAGGGGCAAGGTGGTTGAACATTGGGACATTCTTCAGCCGATCCCCGAGCAGGCAGCCAATTCCAACGGCATGTTCTAAGAGGGGCTTGATCAGGTGGAGCGCAGCCTCACATCGCTCGGCCGGTTTGGCGAGCCCGTGAAGTCGCGAGCGTGGTGGCGTTTCTGGCGGGTCCGGCTGCTGGTCTGATCACCGGTGCGGTTCTCAGTGTAGACGCCGGCTTCAACGCTTGATTTGCTCTTCGCGTTTCCGGACGTCGTGCTTTACGGCATCCGGCACGCGATTTTCAATTCCGGCTGTAAGATGCGTTGACAGCGGTTTGTATCTGTCAACGAAGCTGTGCAAATGAGTGGAATGCACGTCAAGGCCTTCGCCAAGATGGGCCAAGGGGCAGTGATCAATATCTCTTCCGTGCTGGCCCTCGCCCCGGAACGCTATGACGGCATCTACAGCGGCTCGAAGTCGTTCCTGCTGAACCTCAGCCAATCGATGACGGCGCACTACTCCAGTCAAGGTCTCTACATGCAAGCCGTCCTCCCCGGCGCGACACGGACGGAACTCTGGGAGCGGTCGGGCAAGGACATCAACTCTTTCCCAATCGATGCTGATGGAGGTGGAGGATCTTGTGGACGCTGCGCTTGTCGGCTTCGACCGCCGCGAGCCTGTGACCATTCCTCCGCTTCCCGACGACGCACCTTGGACCGCCATGCAGGACGCTCGTCTTTCCATGGCTCCGACCCTTTCGCGGCGCGCAGTGGCCGCCCGCTACCAATCCTCACGGCAATCGAAAGGAATTGAAATGATCGTTTCCTTGGAGGCTGCGCCCACGAAATATCTCGAAGCTGGACGCATCCGCTTCGCTTAGCGCCGCCTCGGCCCAGATGCAGGAACGCCGCTGATCCTCCTGCAGCACTTCTATTCGGCAGAGTCTACGCTGTGCGGCGAAAGCCTCCATCTGATAACGATCATCTGCATGTCAGCACGGCCACGCGATAACCACTTAGTGCAGAGTCATTCTGACCGAATGCAACAAGAAGGGAAGACAACTGGGCCTACTTATAAAAGACGGCATTTCAAATGGCGTCGGTTCCAGAGTAAGTTATTTTGTACGCGGTTCACTAGTATTGCAACGAGGCCGGTATGCGCGCCTCAGCGTCCGTACCGAATAAAGCTTGCATCAGATACTCCTAAGATCTGAATTTACTCGCAGCAACATCGGCGTCATTAATTCTGACAGTCCAATGATTGCAAAGGAGCGTGTTATGGCGCCCGTTAAGACCGAGGATTACGAAACCTCAGCGATCGAAAATACAGTCTCCCTCTCCCTCGGCACGCGGGTGGCACGTGATTCGTCAGCTTCCGCCATGAGACACAAATCCGACGACGTATTGCGGCTGAAGGCCGAAGGTAAGTCAACGGATTGTATCGTCCGAGAGGCAGGTGTTAGTCGGTCAACTGTCACCAGAATTTTGCGTTACGTCGAACGAGCATCAGCAGGGTAGAAGTCGGTGATGCTCCAGCTGGATAGCTGTGAACCTATCACCAATGGAGCTCAAACATCAAACGCAGCGGCGTAGGAGCATAAGTCGCGGCGGCGATGGACAGGCGTATTATTTACATCTGCATTTCGAACTTAAGGGACAGATCCCAGACAAGATAATCGTCAAGCTCTGCTAGCTGCAGCATATGTTGCACAGATTGAGGTAGCTGTCGCGGTATCGCCCATAATCTCCACATCCTGGTTTGTGAACATGTGTTGGGTCTTCACGCCCTTACAGGACGCCTTGTTCCATTTCATCAGATTATCGGAGCTAATGATCTGCGACGGTTTGACACCTCCGAAATCAATGACCACCTCATCCGAAAAAAGTTGGCGGTGATCTTCCCATCGCTTTTGATCGGCATACGATCCAACCCGGCTCAAAACCCTTTGGATGGACAGGATATCCACCACGTCCGCAGTCGATATGAAGCTTCTACGCATACATATTCCCTCTTCAATTGGGGTTTGACATGAGCGCCCAGTCATCGAGCGCTCGACTTTCCACTGATCAGAGCGGCCGCAAAGCCAGAGCTGCAAACCAGTTTGCGGGCCTCCACAGATCAAGCCCGGCGGAAAGCCGCGCTATTCTCGCGAGCCGATCTGAGGGGAATTCCGGCGGAAGCCGGCTCATCACCTGCCGGAACGGTACTGCCAAGTTGTTTGAGGCTGGCGTGTCAGGTATCGAGGCGCAATGAAATTGCCGCGCCTTTTTCCCCGGTTGAAGGGGTCTCGCTTTCCGCGTGAGATTGTTGCTTATGCGGTGGGGGCCTATTACCGGTTTTCGCTGAGCACGGCGGATGTGGAAGACCTGCTTGCTGAACGCGGTGTGATCGTCAGCCGGGAAACTGTTCGATTATGGATTAATCGCTTTGACCGCCATTTTGCCACCTGCATTCGCAGGGATCGCCCCAAGCCAAATGACAAGTAGCATATGGATGAGGCCGTCATTGCAATCGCGGACAGAAGTTCTGGCTCTGGCGGGCGATCGATGCTGATGGCGATGTGCTCGACATCTTGGTTCAGCGGCGCCGCAACACCAAGGCGGCCAAGCGTTTCTTCTCCGGACTGGTCAGGGGCAATTTGGCGAGCCGCGCGTCGTCGTGACGGACAAGCCTGGCAGCTACGTCAAGCTTATACAGACCCTGGCGCCGGATGCCGATCATCGGGCGCCGGGGTCTGAACAACAGAATTGAAAACTCGCACCGGTTGACCCGAAAACGCGAGAAGATCATGGGGCGGTTCAAATCGCCTCGTCAGGCGCAACGCTTCCTGTCAGCCCATAACCAAATCAATACGATCTTTCGCCCTCGCCGCGACAGTCTTACCGCCATTTCATACCGCCATGCGCGGATTGACGCATTCGGCCTGTGGGCCGAGTACACCGCTGAATGGCGGCGTAAAATAGCCGCCCCGTAATGGCACGCGACCAGCCTCAAACAACTTGGCAATACCGTTTTCGGACCCGAAGAGTTGGATACCCTTCGCCTCACCAAGACACGGTTTGCAAGGAAACAGGGCAGAAAATCACGGATCCCAATGCCGGCGGTCGGTTCGCTACCTGTTTGCGACAGAACCGTTTTGCGGCTCGGTCGATGAAAAATCGCTGGCGCACCGGACGGGAACGGGCCGACTAGGTTCATGGGAGATCGGAAGCCATAGCCTTTTTCGAGCGCGACGATCTCGACGAGGACTTCTCCGATAACTAGGATCTTATTCAATATGATCTCCCATAGCCGGCAAGCGGATACATTTACGACGTAAGCCGCGTTCCACTCACCGAGTCGAACAAATGCACCTTCGCGAGATTGGGCGACAATTTGATATGATCGCCGGCTCTAAGGTCAAGGCGTTCCCTAACACTTGCAATCATCTGGTCAGGTCCGACTTTCACGGTCACTTGCGTCTCGGCACCGGTCGGTTCGACAAGCACGACCTCGCCGTTCAAGCCGTCGCCCTCCACGCCAAGGTGCTCGGGTCGTATGCCATAAGTGATCTCGTGGCTATCATGAACCGAAATCCCCGGAGGCAACGGAAGTGTGACATCATCGTTTGAAACAAAGCTGCCCCCTATGCTCTTGCCCTTGATGAAGTTCATTCCGGGTGAGCCGATGAACCCAGCGACGAAAAGGTTCTCCGGGCGGTCGTAGAGGTCGAGGGGCGAACCGATCTGCTCCACGTAGCCATCACGCATCACAACGATCTTATCGGCCATGGTCATCGCCTCGATCTGATCGTGCGTCACGTAGATCGTGGTCGTCCTCAACCGCTGGTGCAGCTGTTTTATTTCCGAGCGCATCTGCACGCGTAGCTTCGCATCGAGATTGGAAAGCGGCTCGTCGAAAAGGAACACTTGCGGATTGCGAACGATAGCTCGACCCATCGCGACGCGCTGGCGCTGTCCTCCTGACAGGTTGCGGGGATGGCGTTCGAGAAGATGCTCGAGGCTCAATATCTGGGCTGCTTCTCGAACGCGCGCCTTGATCTGGTCTTTAGGAGCTTTTGCCAGTCTGAGCGAGAACCCCATGTTCTCCTCGACGGTCATATGAGGATAAAGAGCATATGACTGGAACACCATCGCAATGTCCCTTTCCTTTGGCGCTACGTCGTTGACGACGCGACCTGCGATGGAGATTCGCCCATCGGAAATCTCTTCGAGCCCAGCAATCATCCGCAGAAGCGTGGATTTCCCGCACCCCGACGGGCCGACGAGGATGACAAATTCGCCGTCCTGGATATCAATGTCGACCCCGTGAAGGATCTCGTGGTGGCCATAACTCTTGCGAGCATTCGCGACGCTGACTGACGCCATGGGTATCTCCGGTTTGAACGCTTTTGCGGCGAGGGCTGCGCTTATCGCAACTGACGAGTAGTGGCCGTTGCCACCGAATAGGGCGCTAACGCGCTGTCGATCGCTGCGAAGCAGAGATCCCTCGCTCGCGGCGGTACCCGTCCCGCTACAACGTCTGGGTAAACACGAGCCAGGTGCTGGCTTATGAGGGTTTCAGGGATTGTATCGGGAAGCTCTGCAAACAAGCTTTCCACCGCGCGCAGTGCCTCGCTCTCTGGCCAGTAATAGCGAATGCGGTCGCTGTAGCTGAAGTGCCGTTGCAATCGCATCTCATCGCTGGAGCCATGATAATGGCCCGACCAATGCTGCGGCTGGCCTACCATGATCGCTTCCATTTCTGCTGGCAAATTGCCTGCGGTACGTTCCGGCAAGAGAATGGCTCGGATCGCATCAAGAGCGTAAAACGCTTCCCGCAGTGCGAAGGTCAGACCGGGTCCGACTTTCAGGATCGCAAATCCGTCATCGACGAGAGAGGAAAGTCCCTCAGCGGTCTGATAATCCGTAGAATGGGCCTCGAATAGCAAACCCGGCATACGATTGAGTCTGGATGCAAGTTCGCGGGCCTTTTCAGGTTTATACAAGACCACGTTCGCATTTCCGAACTCGACACCGGGCTGAACGACGACCCCTATGACCCGGTCCATTGCCTCCGAGACGGCCGCCTCGTCGAATGCGGCCGCGTGCACAGCCAGCGTCTTCGCCGCAGCTTCTGACCTCGTCACTTCGAGTTCCTCGATCGCATGTGTCGCGCCGCCGGGAGGCGGAACTTCGGTTCCGATGATATAGACAGGCGGTCGGCGGCCGGCGCGTCGCGCTGCGTCCTCCGCTGCTTTCGCAAGCCGTGCCGCCCGCTCGGCGGTCAGTTCATCAGGCAAAGCCGCTGCTTCCCCGGCGCATCCCATTGAGGTGTCGAGGTGCAACTTTTCGAAGCCCGCCTCGACATAGGCTTCCACCATCTTCGCAGCCCGCGACATCGCTTCTTCGGCGGCGAGCTTCCTCCACGGGTTGGGTCCGAGATGATCGCCGCCGAAAATTATGTTTTCTGGACGGAAGCCGACCTTTTCGGCTATCCTCTCGATAAACCTGCGGAAAGCCGCCGGTGTCATCCCCGTGTAGCCGCCTTCCTGGTTGACCTGATTGCAGGTGGCCTCGATCAAGGCAACGCTGCCCTCGTCAGAGGCGCGCCGTAGCGCGGCCTCGACGACGAGCGGGTGTGCGGAGCAAACGGAAACGATGCCGCGTGGCAACTCTCGCTTCCGTTCGCCGAAAAGCTTGGAGAATGCGATTTTCCGGTTCTGGTCGACGATCTCGCTCATGCCAGCTTCACAACCTTCGTGAGGTGCCTTGGCTGGACGGTGTCGATGCCGCGGGACCGCGCGACCCGCTCTCCGAGGATCTGAAGCGCAGGCAGGAGAGCCAGGCCCGCAAGCGACAGATCGAAGTCGACCGCGAGTTCGATATCGCCCGGACCGCCGATCCCGATCACGAAGGCACCCTTTTCGCGCAGCTCCTCGACAAGCTTCATTTCCGCATCCTTCTGATCGGTGCTGTAGAGCATGACGGCTGCCGTCTTGGCGTCGACGAGGCTGATCGGGCCATGTCTGTACTCGAGGGGATGAAACGGTTGCGTCATAACCTGGCTCATTTCCAAAAGCTTCAGCGCGCCCTCCGAAGCGATACCGAACAAGGGGCCGCCACCGAGGAAGACAAAATGGCCGCGGTCCAGAACTTCATAGTCGAGGACTTCATCCAGCTTCTCTGCAAGAGTTTGGGCAGAAGCGACGATCGATGCGGGGATTTCGGAGCCTACCATCTGCAGACCGAGCAAGAGCATCAAGCTCGCGGAGGCGGTCATGACGATACCTTCCTCTGCATGCGTCGGCGATGTGACAACCGAATCGCTGTTCTTGGCAAGCGTACTGTCCGCCTCGACGGTGAGTGCCGTCACGAAGGCGCCGTTTTCCCGGCTGTTTTTCGCGGCGGCAACGGTTTCGGTCGTTTCACCGCTGCGAGAGATCGCAACGACATGGGTGTTCTTCCAGTCGGACCAAAAGTAGGAGGGTCGGTTGAGCCATTCGGCACCGGGAACCGCGATAGCTCGGCGGCCGGCGCGGTTCGCGTAGGCGGCAAGCGACATGGCGAGGTAGTAGGAAGTTCCGCATCCCACGTAAACGAGGACGTCCTGTCTGGCAGTCGCACTGTTCGCACCCCGCGCCTTTTCCCAAAATGGAAACTGCTCGCGGATGACTTTTTCGGTGGTGTTCATTTTAGCTCCGATTACTTGACCGAGCCTGCCAGCAATCCGCTGACCAGATATCGGTTGAGAAAGATGACGACCAAGGCCGGGATAACGATCGCGATGGAACCGCTGGCCGTGATCAGCCCGTAGTCGATGAAGTTCTTGGTGACGAACTCAGGGATCAATACCGTCAACGGCTTGGTCGCCTGAGGCGAGAAAATGAGCGGCACGAGGTACTGCCCCCAGGCCCCTAGAAACGTCAGGATCGCTGCTGCCGTCAGACCGGGGCCTGCAAGGGGGAGTACGATCTTGAAAAGGATGTACAAGCGCCCTGCCCCATCAAGCTGCGCCGCCTCTTCGAGTGCCAGCGGCAACGCTTCGAACACGCTGCGCAACAGCCAGAGCGACAGCGGCAGGTAGGCAGACACGTAAATAAGGGCAACCCCGACATAGGTATCGACGAGATGCATCTTGATCATGATCTGGTAGAGCGGGATCAGAACGGCGTAAGCCGGAACGGCAAGAGTTGCCACAACCAGTCCGAAGAGAACGTCACGCCCGGGAAAGCGCATGCGAGTGAACGCATAGGCACCGAGCGCGGACACCGCGACGCATAGAAGCGTGGCGGCCGCCGAAGTAATCACGCTGTTTAGAAGCGCCAGTCGAAACTGCCGCCATACCTCGACCCCTCCGATACGGTCGACATTGATGCCGAGAAGTCGAGAATAGTGGTCGAACGTGAAATGCTGCGGGAAGAAACGGATCGGCCTGACCGAGAAGTCGTCCGTTGGCGTTACCGAACTGGCGACCGTCCAGTAGATCGGGCCGAGAGACCAGACCAGCAGAACGGCGATGCCCGTCCATATCATCACACGATGATGGAGCGATGTTTTCATCAATCGAACCTCGTGTTGCGATAGACCCGGAGAACGTAGACGAGCGAGATGAGCAATGAGACGAAGGTGATGACAACCGACAAGGCCATGCCATATGAGAAACGCAAGTTCTGGAATGTCTCGAGATAGATCTGAACAAGGATCGGCCGAGTTTCCAGGCTTGATCCGCCTAAGACCCACGCCTCGTCGAAGAGGTTGAATGCATTCACCGTAGCGTTGGTCATCGACACAGCGATCGCGCTTCGTACCAGCGGCAACGTGACGAGAGCGAACATCTGTGGTCGTGTCGCTCCGTCGATACGGGCTGCTTCGTAAAGGTGCGCCGGGATACTTTGCATCGCCGCCAGTACGATCACGATCGTTAAAGGCATCATCCGCCACACGTGGACGACAGTGACGGCAATGATCGCACTCGTGCGGTCATTGAACCAGACATGGTTCTCGAAAGGCAGTCCCAAAAATGTCAGGATACCATTCAGGAGGCCTGCGCCCGGCTGGTATATCCAGAGCCAGATGACCGAATTTACGACGCCCGGGAGAGCCCACGGTAGTATGACCGCCGCGAGCACCCACTGCCGACCTACCCTGATTTGGTTGATCAACGATGCGGCCAGGACGCCAAATACCGTTTCGGCGACAACCGCCAGCACAACGTAGATAAGCGTATTCATCCAAGTGCTGCCGAGCTGGGCGTCGGACAGCATTCGAGTGTAATTATCAAGTCCGACGAATGGCGTCCCGGCTTTCATCGGGTTGATCCGATGGAGGCTGTCCCACATCGTCCGCGTCATCGGATAGAAGACGAGGGCCGCCATCGTTATGAATATCGGGGACACCAACAGCACGCCCAGCGCGGTGTCGGCATTCCGGCCGACACCCTTCTTCGCCGCGGTCCCGCTATAGGAGACAGCGCTCATTGCGCCATTGCCTGCTTCGTTGCGTAAGCGATACTTTCCACTGCCTGATCAACGGTCATCTGGCCCTTGGCAACGCTGTTGATCGCGGTGTTCACGCCGCTCGAGAACTGGGGATACCACGGAGGTGTTCCCTGCGGGAAAAGCGCTTCGACGGTCTTCGATTGCGCGATCAACGCGTCACCGCTGTTCAACTTGCCTTCGGAGTTCAGCTCGCTCAATGCAGACGTCCTGGTCGGAAGGAAGCCGTTCGCCATGTTTTTCTTTTGAAACTCGCGGCTTGTGAACCACTTGACGAAGGCCACTGCCGCGTCCTTGTTCGGGGAAACGTTCGGAATGGCAAGCGCCTCCGGCAGACCGAAGCTGCGTGTTTCTCCGCTTTCCGTCGGAACGAGGATTGCCTCGACCTGTCCGGCAACCTTCGACTGCTTCGGATCGTTCATCGAGCCAAGGCGACCGGGTTCACCCGAGATCATGATGCTTGTGAGCCCTTGTGAGAAGATACCTTCGTTGATCTGGCTATCTTTCAGTCCGGTAGACGCAGGATCGACCAGACCCTCCTTCAGAAGCATGAGCTCAAATGCGAGCGCCCTGTAACCTGCCGAGTCAGGCTTGGTGAAGAGCGGATTGAAATCTTTGTCGAACAACTCGCCGCCGAAGGCCTTCGTCAGAAGATACCAGCTCGTCGATGCGCCTTCGGTAGCTGAAAGCGGTAGGCCGATCGGATAAGTGGCGATGCCCTTTTCCTTGATTTTCTTTGCCGCTGCGACCAGCTGATCGAGAGTCTTGGGCATCTCTGTGACCCCTGCGTCGGCGAAATGCTTTTTGTTGACCAGCATCACGCGGAAATCGTTGGTGTATGGGATCCCGAGAAGCTTGCCATCGACGGTAAAGATCTTGGCAACACCGATGTCTTTGATCGTGTCAGCGTCGACCACATCGTTCAGGGGCATATACCAGTCGGCAGCTGCGAACTGGCCCGTCCAGGACCAGTCGAATTCCGTCACGTCGGCGGGGGCAGTGCCTGCGACGAGGGCCGTCACCAGTTTCGGTCGGATGTCATCCCACGAGAGTGTCTGCAAATCGACATGGATGCCCGTCTCCGCTTCGAATGCCGATGCAATGTCAGGCCCTTGTGGCGATGGCATCAGCACGGTGATGGACTTACCCGCTAGGGGCTTGTCCTGTGCGGCAGCAGGGAGAGCGATGGCCAGCGCGGCCGAAGTGAGCAGTAACAAGAATTTCTTACGCATGTTCCCATCCTTCTTATGTTTAGACCCGGCATCGGTTCAATGCTCAAACGCCGCCTTCGCCGATTTTGCGACGCGTTCGATCCAGCCTTCATCTGTGGGCCAGTCGAGAAGTTGGGCGGCAGCGAAAAGAGCTCCGCCGATTGGGGGCAAGCTCGGACAAACCGGGGGACGGCCGATCCGCTTTGCCAGTGCATCGAGAAGCAGCCTGCTTCGGAACGTTCCGCCCGCGTAGGTCCAGTTTGCTCCCGGCTCGCACTGCGCGGCTATCGCAAGGTGGTGGCTCGCAAGCTGGTCCGCAGCCAATTCGAGAACAGCAATTGCGGTATCATCGCCTGCTGCCGCTGTGCGATCGACGACCGCCGCCAGAGCGGCAATGCTTGAACGTCTAGCGTGCGCTGTTGCCCAGGAGCTCAGCGACTCCATAGGATTGTTCCGATCCAGGCCGAGGTGAGAGAAGATCGCGTCGGTCAAGGCAGTCGGAGCAGAACGCCGATCGATGCTTTGACTCACCGCGTTGAGTGCCAATCGACCGATCCAGTGGCTGCTGCCCTCATCCCCGACAATGTCGCCCCATCCGCCGACCCGAAAAGATTCACCCGCCCGATCTCGCGCCCAAGCCATCGACCCCGTGCCCGAGAGCAGGAGTATCCCGGACCTGCCTGCAAAGGCTCCAAGATGTGCCGCATCTACATCGTTCAGGACGCGAGTGCGGGCGTTCGGAAACGCTCGGTTGACGACCTCGTCCAGTTGCCGCGAAATCGTCGCCACTTCACCGAAGACCGGGAGGGCTGCCGCGACCGAGACCAACCCTTCTTGGTGACGGAAGGGCTCCAGGCATCGACTGAGTTCGTCACGCCAATCGGGATTGTCCATGGCGTTCACACCACCCCCGAGGCCAGTTCGAAGGAAGGTGCCGTTTCGGTCGGCAAGAGCGAGCATCATTTTCGTGCCGCCACCGTCAACGCCGAGAATCAGGTCAGGCCTCAAGACTTCGCCCCCTGATCAGCAAACAAAGTCTCGACACCGGCCTTTTCGAGCTGCGTGCGCCATTCGTTGGACAGACCGTCGTCGGTGATCAACTTTGCCTCGCTGAGTGGGGCAACCTTGTAGGTCGCAGTCGTACCGAACTTCGTCGAGTCCGTGAGGACGAACTTGCTGTTTGACCGAGCCAGCATCTTTCGATTGACGCTGGCTTCTGCACTGTCGACGCTGTAGATCGCGCCGTCGTTGCTGATCGCGCTGGCACCAAGGAAAAGCTGGTCGAACCAGATGGATTCCAGCATGGCTTCGGCTTGCGGACCCACGAGGGACGCGTTTTCGCTGCGAAGCTGTCCTCCAACCAGAACGACTTCGAGGTTTGGAACGTTTATGAACTCCTGAGCCACGATCAAACCGTTCGTGAATATCCGCAGAGGAATCGGATTGATGCGGATCAGCTTGGCTAACTGCAGAACGGTCGTCCCGGCATCGAGGAAGATCGCCGCTCGGGGGGACAGGAGCTCATACGCGTGCGCGGCGATCGCGCGCTTGGCGGCCAGCTGCCGCTTTTCGCGCTCCTGGAATGCCAGTTCCACAGAAGTACCTTCCGCGATCCGGGCACCCCCGTGCACGCGATCGATGGCGCCTGCTTCCTGCAGCACCTGAAGATCGCGTCGAACCGTAGCGAGCGACGCGCCCACGGCGTCGGCAATATCCTGGATACTAGAGAACCCATTCGCATAGAGATGACTACGTATGAGATCGAGCCGATCGGTCTTCAAACCATTGGTCAGACTCATGAGCACCTCCTCTCGTCATTCAATGGTGATCACATAACGGCTCATTTCGCTCACTGTCAATCACAATATTGATTTTTTATGATCGATTTAACGAACAAAAAACGGCGCTGGATGAGCGCCGTTGTGTGTCTTCCGATGTTGAGCTTTTCAGCGATAGGCGGGTAGCAGATCGCCGTGTCGCTCGATCAGGTCATCGACCATGCGCCAGATCTCGTCCGGCGACAGTTCAGCGGAAGTGTGCGGATCAAGGAGCGCTGCCTGGTAAATCCTGTCCCGCTTCCCAGTGAGAGCGGCCTCGACCGTGAGTTCCTGGACGGAAATGCTCAACTTCATGACAGCGGCAAGCTGAGAAGGAATCCGGCCGATCCGGATAGGTTGAATTCCGTTGCGATCCACGTGGCACGGCACCTCGACGATGCATTCGGGGGGAAGGTTTTCAATCAGCCCTGCGTTGGGCACATTGCCGTAGATGAGAGCGGGCTTCCCGGTCGCCGCAGCATGGATGATGCCAGCAGCATATTCGTTGCTCCGGCAGACGTCTATTGGCTTGCCGCCCTCCAGATCCTGTCGTAGAGCGTGCCACTCGGATATCTGGACCTCGCATCGGCGGATATACTCGTCGAGCGGGATGTTGAGCTCATTGATGAGTTCCGGGCGTCGATCTTTGATGTACCAGGACGTATATTCCGAAAAGTGCTCGCTGGACTCCGTAACGAAGAAGCCGAGCCTCTTGAGCGCATCGAACCGCACTCGGTCGTCCTCGGGCACGTTGCCCTCTGCGGCAAGCGCCTTTAGCCGGGGATACAGATCCTCGCGCCGGCCGTCGACATGAAGTTTCTCGTACTTCAGGAAGAACGCAATGTGATTGATCCCTGCGGAAAGGTAGTTGATCTCGCCGATGTCTTCTCCCAGGCATTCGGCAAGGTGGCCCGCTGTGTGCTGAACGCTGTGGCAGAGACCTACATTGCGGATCTCCGGCGCGATCTCCTTGATTGCCCAGCAATTGATCGCCATCGGGTTCACGTATTGCATAAGCAGGGCGTCGGGGCAGACTTCCTGCATGTCGCGGCAGATGATGTCCAGGACTGGGATGGTGCGAAGGCCCCGGAAAATGCCTCCAATGCCCAGCGTGTCTGCAATGGTCTGACGCAGACCGTATTGCTTCGGGATATCGAAATCCGTCACGGTCGCAGGCTTGTAGCCGCCCACCTGCATCATCAGGATCACGAAATCCGCATCTTTTAGCGCTTCCCTCCGATTGAGCGTCGCTTCGATCCGCACACGGTTCAGATGCAAGGCCTCGCAGATGCGACGGGCCACGATTTCTGAAGTTTTCAGTCGCTCCGGATTGATATCGAAAAGACTGATGACATAGTCGTGGTCAGTCGGCGTCGATAAGACGTCACCGAGAATGTTTTGAGCGAAGACGGTGCTTCCGGCTCCAACGAGGCAAATTTTCGGCATGGGGTTGCTCCCGAGTTGATGACCGACAACTGATTGCCTCTTCCCACCGAGAATTTCTTCCTGCTAAATGGAAAATAATTCCAGGATCGGAGCATGTGTGGGCAACGAATCGACGGCAAGCGAAGGTAAGTGGATTGGATCCCCGCGAGACTTTACGGTTGAGCGCCACGTCGCGGACACGATGATCTCTGCCCATTGGCACGACCACATAGAGATCAATCTCCTCCTTGAGGGATCGATGACCTACCTGTTCAACGGGAAACAGGAATATGTGGAAGCGGGTCGAATGGTGCTGTTCTGGGCAGCAATCCCGCACCAGACCATCTTCGTCACTCCGGAGTCTCCGCTGGTATGCGTCTATCTCCCTCTCGTGGACTTTCTCGCTTTGCCGATCGACGCGGCGTCGAGACAGGCAGTCCTTCAGGGTGCGTTCGTAAACGAAGCCGGAGCCTCCAGCGGGACCATCAACGTTCGCCAGCGCTGGGCCGATGAATGGCTGGTAGGCGGCTCGGCGCGCCAGCAACTGGTAAAGGATGAAGTGTCGATCGTGGTCCGGCGACTGATTCTCGATCACACGTTCGACAGGCCTACAATGGCCTCCAATCCGAGATTGTCGGGTTCGGAGATACGATACACCCAACTCCTAACTGATTTGATCGGTCAGCGATATGGTGAAGCGCTGACACTGGCGGCGATAGCAAAGCACGCGAACGTCCACTCGACCACTGCCAGCAGAGCATTTCGCAGCGTATTGGGAATATCCGTGATGGAGTACTTGACCCGGTATCGGTTGGCTCGCGCCATGCAGAGGCTAGCCGAAACGGATGACTCGATTTTGGACATCGCGGACGATTGCGGGTTTGGGTCGGCTGCTCGTTTCTACGAAGTTTTCAAAAGGCAGACGGGTATGACGCCCAGGCACTTTCGCGTTTCCACCAGGCCGAGGTAGCAAGGTGTCGAAACTGGAATGGGGATTACTCAGCCCGAGCAACGGCTACCACCATAAAACGCACAACATTGGCGCCCGCGCTGATCGAACTTATCGGCCGACGTTTATTGGAGAGACAGCCAAGGACCACCAATTGGTGGCTATCGGGGTTCCGTCGCCGACGTGAAGCGGATCACCTCATTGGTAAGAACACTTAGTAGTGGTCAAAACCATCCGGTTGCGGAAATGATATCCGATTTTCCACGCTCCAAAGGGAGCAAGCCCCCGCCTTCAAGGGAATCGGTGTTTTGCCTGAGCAGGCGTCGGCCGACACATGTCGTCGCCGGACCGAGCAGTCAATGCGGAGAGGAAGGGAATCGAACTTCTCATCCGATGGAGGCGTTATATGACGCCTTAGTCCGGAGTTAAGTATTTAATACAAATAAGATAATTTTAGTCGACGCTGCTCCGTAAACAATGCTCCCATGCGTGTGAGGGCGGACGCCGACATGCTCGGTCTGCCGATCGTAACGGCCTATTCGCCTCAGCACATCAGCTTTTCCCGGACATGGCGCCATCACCTCGATGGCCTTGCTCAGACGACAATTCGAATTCATTGAACGCGTGCCGACACAATAGCATGAAAATCGCTTCGTTTATGTCACGTCCGTCGAGGAGGCTGGGATTGGCGCGCAACACATCAATCGTCCGCTGAGTAACGCGCGTTGCCCCCGTGTCGGATCTGACAAATTTGCGAGTCCAAAGCAATAACGCTTCACGAAAATTGAGATCATTTGGAATAGATGCATATTTTTGAAAGGGCATAACACCGCTCATCTGTATCCATCCGAGGTGGGCCGCAGGACTTAATGGGGCTCGCGTGGTAACGTCGGGTTCATGGAGATCGATGAGGACAAGATCGACGATGCCGTCT
>NZ_JAAZQP010000025.1:0-46314 GCF_012275435.1 Rhizobium sp. SG741 | reverse complement strand
TGAAAAAACAATCAGACGCTAAACCGCGTGCGAAAAGTTGTTAACGATCGACCCCTTCAAACTCGTCGGTAAGAAATGGGTATTTTTTCGTAACCACGCAAAGTGGGACAAAGGGAAAAGCCGTCAAGATACTGCAGCTTTCGGACGCCAAAGATTATCATCCTGAAGTAGGACGATGAGGTCGCATCAGTTGCGAAGATCTACCAAAGCGCTCCATATAAACGAAGACAGTCATACCTGCTGACGACGTCGAGACATTGTCAAAAAGCGAAGCAGATAGCTCAATGGGGATTTCGCCTTCCTGACTTTGTAGGATCGATAGGCAGAAATCACATCATCGCCAAGATGATCAACGTTCACGATTTTGGAGGTTACAGTGCGACCCTCCGATAGTCCATGCACCAACCAATGTTCAAAGCCAGACCCGAAACGCCGTGTTGCGATTGCTTGAGCGACATCAGGATTATCGGCGAGGTATGTTTGTTCATCGAATATCGCCGATGAGGGGATTATTCCGGCCTTGAACAGGAGCCTTCCCAGCTCCAGAATATAAGCCTTTTCGGCCCCATCCATGTCAACGTTCTTGCTATAGTAGTTGCGAACTACAACTTCGCTTGCGATCGAATGGCCGACCACCCTCTCCTTCCCATTTACCTTTAGACTCTCGTTAGCCAAATATAATGCGTGCTTCAACAAAGCTACCTCTTGGATTGCCTCGCCTAAACGATTTTGCAGTATTTCCAAATTCGATGTCTGCATCACTATTGCTCATCTCTCACGTCGCCCATGACTCCAAACACTGGGCTTAGCCTCAAATGTTGTGGAATCATTACGAAGGTTCGGACTGTAATATGGATCTCTCGCTATGATCGCCTGCCAGCGCCCGAGAAACCGGTCCTTCTCCCCGGGATCTTGTGATGATCTGACGGCCGTCTGGCTTTCGAAGTGATACAGCTCGCAGAATGGATTGTATACCACACGGTAGCCAGCCTCACGAACTCGAAGGCAAAAATCGATATCGTTGAAGTCGATCCTAAATTCCTCGTCGAAACCGCCCACCTCCCTAATGATCGATTTCTTCGTTGCCATGCATGCACCCGTGACGGCACTGTAGTTGCGAACTATCACTGGGTAGCCGTTGTAGCCGACCAAATCACCTGGATGCCCATGATAGATATGTGCTGCGGTCTCATTTACACCCAAAGCAACGCCAGCATGCTGAATTCGGCCATCGGGGTATAGGAGTTTGGCGCCCACGATGCCCACGTCAGCGCGATCGACATGATCGACGAGATGCCAAAGCCAATCCCCCGTAATCACCTCCATGTCGTCATTCAGCAGAACAACGATTTCAGTTTTGGCCTGATCAAAGGCAAAGTTCGCCTTGTTAGCAAAGTTAAACCGGCCCTCATAATGATAGCGTGCTTCGCAATGATTGTGCCGCTTCAGAAGCCGACGAACCTGTTCGTCCAAGTGGCCGTTACTCACGACCAAGATTTGATAGTTGGGATAATCTGTTCGATCGATTATCGAGGACACCAAGTGTCCTGCGAGGTTGATCCTCCCGCGGCCAGGTATGTCCCTAACCCCGTTGTTCGTGGTGATAGCCAAAGTTACCGGAGGTGCGAAACGGCGCCCCCTTGTAACGCGGAAAAGTCCCATCAGCTTTCCGTCTTCGACGGAGGCACCCGCTCCAAACTTCTGTTCCGCATATTCCTGCAAAGCAGCGCGGGCATTCAACAGAGCGGTCGGCTTAGCATCCACCTGAGCCGAAGCAGATCCTTCAATCATACGCCAATGATATAGAACTTCTGGGACGTGCACGACCTGATCGCCTGCCAGGGATATCCTGAGCGCGAGGTCATAGTCCTGCGCCCCGGTGTACTTTTCTCGATAGCCACCAAGCTGAAGGAAACGAGCCTTCCTCACGACAATCATGTGCATGACATACATCACCGATTCCAGATGCTCCGGTGACCAGTCTGGCTTCATGTAATGATCGATATATTCACCCGCTGCGGAAATCTTGTCTTCGTCGCAATAAAGCAGAGTCGCCTCGGGGTTTACACGTATGGCCTTTGCGTAAGAAAGAAGCGCGTTTGAGGCAATCGTGTCGTCATTGTCGAGAAATGCCAAGTAGGAACCTGTGGAGATTTCCGCCGCCGCATTACTGCAGCGCGAGATGCCGACGTTCTGGGATAAGCGTTTGATCTTGATACGCTGATCAATCCCCCGCAAGCGCTCTAAAGCTTCGATTGTTTCAGAGAATGTCGATGCATCATCGCATAGGCACAATTCCCAATAAGGGTAGTCCTGGGCCAGCACGGAAGCCACACACGCCTCCAGATACTCTTTCGAAATATTGTAAACCGGAACAATAACACTGATAACTGGCCATTCGGAACTTTTTGAGATGGACGGTTCTTTGCAAGGCGACAATGCGAGCGGGTGTCGCCAGACATGTTTTGCTTTCTTTTCTTGATTGACCAGCCGCGACCATTCGTCGTTTCTAGCGGCTCTGATTTCGACAAAACGCTCCGACATTAGGGCGCCAATTTTCTTATCGCTTAAATTGTCCGTGACGTCACTCTGTCCCTTCGAGGCGATTCTTTTCACCTTCGGCGATTGAGAACGAACCTCGATCAGCTGATCGACTAGACTATCGTGCTTCGGGCAAGCCCATACATACCCCAATGGATAGGGCCCGGCCCGGTCAGCAACTTCAACCAGATCATAGTCGACAAGGAAGGAATTTTGCTCGTTACAGAATTCCAAATTGCCGGAGTGTCCGGTAACGACGACGGGTTTGCCAAGGGCCATCATCTCCGCAATATTAAGCCCGAAACCTTCCCCGCGATGCGGCGAAACGAATGCGTCGCAAACCTGCTTGAGCGAACGATTTTCATTATCGTCCAGCAGACTATCGATGAGCATTATATTGCCTCGATCGGCAGCCCTACGTATCTCGGTTAAACGTTTGGTGGCGTGTCCCGTAGTATGCCACTTCATCACCAGGATGACATCTGCAGAATTGCCAAAGGCTGATGTGAACGCTTCAATAAGGGCCTCTGGATTTTTTCGGTCCATTCCGCTGCTGGCATCGAAGGCATAGAGGAAAGCAAAAACGTCCTCCGGGATGCCGAAATGCGAACGATCAAAATGTACAATTTCGCGCGGTGAAGCTACGACATATGGAATTGTTACAACCGGAAGCGCTGGTGGCGCCAGGCATTTGATGGCGTCCGCGGAAAACTGGCTTGGTGACCAAATCTCGTCGAATGCAGCGAAACACTCAATCCACGCAGGATTGAATGCTGCTAACTCCCATACCCAGATACCGATTGTATAAGCATCATCGAGTATCTCAGGCGAAACTAGCTGGAAGAAGTTTCGCAAAGCATCAGCATTTTGCTGAATGATGACGATGTCGGCTTTCGCTCGGGGCTTCACAATGGGCGGGAATTTTTGATGCGGATACAGTGTCGCTGTTGTGTCGATTATCTCGATCGAAAGCCCGAGAGTTTGCAGCGCAGCGGCATGGCCCCTTGCCGCCTCTCCAAGTCCGCTTTTGGCAGCCAGAGGGCCATAAAACGCAATGTGAATCTCGGATTTACTAAGCGGAACCCGAAGGGGCTTCCTTTCGGAGAAAGGCGAGAGTCCCGACCCCAGACGTCCCTCGGCCCGACCATGAGTTAACCAGTGCGTATAGGCAGCAGAACCGTTCCGACCAACAGCGGTGGCGACATCCGGATTTGCGAACAGGTAGCCTTCGTCATCGAACTTGAGCGCGTTGAGCGACGCGCCGAGTGCTTTAAGCTCGTCAGCTATGGGGTTAAGATTGTTATTGCGCGCAAATTTTATGATATTTTCCAGATCCATTCACAACAAACCTTCGCAAATTCCTCAAGCGACGAACTAGGTGCCATGCGCCTTACTAAAGACGGATAACCCTATTCACCAGAAACAACCCATGATTTAAGTTTGAGAGTCTTAGCATGTTTAACGAAGGGATAATTGGAGAGCAATACTGAAGTCGACACAAAATAGAAATATGCAACCAACATGTTTAAACGTGAGCGCGACGAAGACCCCACCTTTCCTTTTGAGATTGAGGCCGCGAGATAAGCTTCTTCATCGATAGGAGCGGAATGGAATGGTTGGAGATCGCGCTGATGCCATGCTTGAAGTCATGGATGAAGGCATGCATGAAGCCAGGCATGAGGGAAAGTATCGTCGGATCGAGGTGATCACGGGTCGGCGGCAGCGGCGGAATTGGACTGACGAGGAGAAGGCGCGGATCCTTGCGGAAAGCGCAGAACCCGACGTGAACATCTCGGCCGTTGCCCGGCGCTGGGGCGTCAATCGCGGCTTGCTGAACGTCTGGCGTCGGGAAGCTGGACTAACCTCTCGTCGCTCTGCCAAGACCTGCGCGCAGCAGGCGATGTTCGTGCCCGTGACGGTGGTTGGCGATCGAACGGCACGCCAGGACTCGCTGTCGGATGTCGAGCTCGTTACCGCTGGTCGAGTTGAGATCGAGATTGCTGGCGCGCGCATGACAGTTATCGGCTCGGTAGCGCCTGAGCTGGCACAAGCGATGGTGGCGGCGTTGCGAGGGCGCCGGTGATCGGAGTTTCGCCAAATGGCGTGAAGATCATGGTTGCGACGCAACCTGTCGACTTCCGGCGCGGCATGAATGGCCTGGTGGCTTTGGTGGCGTCAGCCCTTGCGGCCGATCCCTATTGCGGCGACGTGTTCGTGTTCCGCGCCAAGCGTCTGGATCGGCTTCGCTGCATTTACTGGGATGGATCAGGGATGATCCTGGCAACGAAATGGTTGGAAAGCGGGAAGTTCGTTTGGCCACCGATCCGCGATGGCGCCATGCAGATGACGCGCGAAGAGTTCTCGCTTTTGGTTGCCGGTATTGACTGGACAAGGGTGAAGCAGAACCCGGTGAAACGCCCCTTGAAAGTAGGCTGATCCTATTGGTTTTGCTTGAAGATTCAGGCTCATATGGTAGGGTCTGTCATGCCGCTTCGACCCGATCCCTTGCCCCAGGATGCTGCGCAATTGACCCGGATCATTCTCTCGCTCGACGAAGAGAATGCCGATCTCAAAGCGCGCGTTGCCTTCCTCGAGGGCCAACTCTTTGGGCCGAAATCGGAGAAGATGACGATCATCGATCCAACACAGGCAATGCTCGACCTTGGCGATGTGAGCGACGTTCCCGTTGCTGCCAATGATGATGTCGCGCCGGTCGATGAAGACAAAACGCAGGCACGGCGATCGCCAGCCCGTAATATCGGCCGCTTGCCCAAGCACCTTCCGCGTTATGACGAGGTCATCGAGCCGGAGAGCAAGACTTGCCCCTGCTGTTCGTTCGAACTGCATTGCATCGGCACGGACGTCAGCGAGGCGCTCGACATCGTGCCCGCGGTTGTCCGGGTCAAACGGACGATCCGGCCGCGCTATGCATGCCGGGCCTGCGAAAGCGTTGTTGTGCAGGCGCCCGCGCCGGCACGCGTGATGGATGGCGGCATGGTGACCACGGCCTTTGCAGCCCATGTCGCCGTCTCGAAGTTCGCCTGGCATTTGCCGCTGCATCGCCAGGCCCAGATGCTGGCCTCCTGCGGCGTGATCATCGATCGAGGCACGCTCGGGGCCTGGGTGACGCGGGTCGCCTGGTGGCTTGAGCTTCTCTATGACGCGCTGCTTGCCTTCATCCGCTCCCAGCCAAGGGTATTCTGTGACGAGACGCCGCTCCCGCGGCTTGATCCGGGGCGTAAGCGAACCAAGGTCTGCCAACTTTGGGCGCAGGCGGTCGACGATCGGCCATGGAAAGGTCCGGCGCCGCCGGCAGTTGCCTATATCTTTGCCGAAAGCCGCAGCGCTCGCGAGGTCGAGGGGCAATTGTCGTCGTTTGCCGGCGTCCTTCAGGTCGATGGATACCAAGCCTATAAGACCATGGCCAAGCGCCGGGGGAAGAGCAATGTCGCCCCGATGCGGCTCGCCTTCTGCCTTGCCCATGCCCGGCGCAAGTTCGTCGAGGTCATCAAGCTGACCGGCTCCTCGGAAGCGCTGTCGATCCTTGCCAGGATTGCCGAGCTCTATCGGATCGAAGCGAGACTGCGCGGCGAAAGTGCCGATATGCGGCTCGTCGTGAGGCGCCGCAAGGCAGCTCCTATCATGAGAGAACTGAAGGTCCATCTCACCGAACTGAGCGACGAGGTGTCGGCGAAATCGGCGCTTGGCAAGGCCGTCACCTACACGCTCAATCACTGGAGCGGGCTGGCAGCCTTCCTGGAGGATGGCCGGATCGAAGTGGACTCCAATGTCGTCGAGCGCTCGATGAAATCCGTGGCCCTGACGAGGAAGAATTCGTTGTTCGTGGGCAACGAGCGCGGTGGCAAGACCTTCGCGGTCCTCGCATCGCTCGTCAACACCTGTAAATTGAATGGTGTGGACCCCGAGGCCTGGCTTGCCGATGTGCTGGAGCGCATCATCTCCGGCAAGGTGAAAGCCAGCGAAATGGAAAGTCTCCTCCCTTGGAACTGGAAGGCTGAGCGCGAGGCGATGACAGAGCAGGAGCGACGGGCGGCATGACATCGAACAGCCAAGAGACGACCGCACGACCGAAGCTCGATGACAAGGCGTTCGAAGCCTTTATCAGGGGACGTCGTCCAGCATCGCCAATCTGGTCAATGAGCGGTCTCGATGGTTATCTTACGGCTCTCATCATCGGTCCCAAGTTCATCGACCCACGCAAATGGATCCCGGAACTGACCGGTCCGGACGCGCTGAACCTGCCGATGGAGACAACAGAACATCAGGCCGTACAGACGATCGTTGCGGAATATAACCGCATCTCGGCGAGCCTTTCCGAAACACCGAAAGACCACCGGCCCAGGTTCACCAGGATTGATGATCAGACCTTTGATCCATTCGATTGGGACCTCTGCTTTCTGCTGGGAACCGGGTACGCGCCAAAGCTTTGGCAGCCCGTGCTTCGAGGTCATGCCGTAACGGGCGATATCATCGCGCCTATCCGCAAGCTCGGCGAGACAAAACGGAAAGCGACCCGCCAGGATGCTGCTGCCGTGGCCGAAGCACTCGTCAATATCCGAACCTACTTTATGCCGAAGCGGGCAAAGCAGAAGTTCTGAAAGAAAGCGCTATTGCGATCCCGTCAACGCCGAAAGCAGTGGGCTGTTCATCGCGCTCACGTTTAAACGCCATAACGTGTGGCAGCTTCCCTTCAAAAACAGAGGTTCGCGCCGCCGCGAAGCATTTCGCTCAGTCCATTGTAGGCTCCGACGCAAAAGGGCCGCCGAAGCGACCCCAGTAGGGCTTGTTTTTGTGATTTATCACATTTGCATCCGCGGCGATGTCTTATTTTGTCGCTATGAAGAAGCATGCCGGGCCTGGCGGATGCTGCGGATTGTTCACACCCATCACAATGTTCTCAAACCCGAAGGAATTGAAGACAAACTTAATGTCCTCTAGCTCCAGCCAGTAAGAGAAATTCTCGCTGCCGCCAGAGAAAAGATTCGCGCCGTCCAAAGACAGATACGATCTCCAATGCAGGCGAATATCTCTACCACGGAAATTTACGATTTTATCGTTATCAGCATTGAAGTTAGCGGAGCCAGAATGTTCTGGAACAAGCACGGATGCATCATAGTATTGAGTCCAGAGGAAGACTTTGTCGGACCAAGTAAGTATTTTCTCCAGAAACGCAATCGGCTTCACCAAGTGATAAAGCACTCCAGACGCCCAAACGACATCGAAATGTACATCCGGTTCAAATTTCTCGAAATCGCCGTGTAGGAACTTCGCTTTGAGGTCAAAAGTATTCTTGATGACCAAACACTTTAGGAAATTTTCGATAGAACTTTCGATACTCGTAACATGGATGGCACCGAGCTTTTCAAACTGATATGTGTTGTATGCCTCGAACGGGCCTAACTCCAATATTCGTTTGCCTCGGATATTGAGGACTTTGTCAGCCCAGGTTACCCGAGTGTCATTGAAATGATCGAGCGCTCCAGCTTCAAGGCCACTCTCCGCCGGCATGCTCGATGCCCATTTTCCTCTGTAAATGTCTAAAGCAGCTTGGTCGCCGGGAACCGCCGACGAAAATTCGAATTGCATTATAGTCCCCCGAAATAAGACGCCATTCACTCACACGTAGCAGGAACCGGATCGAGCGCAAGATCACAATGGTCCACCGTAGAACAATATCAAAAAGCATTCACATCGAAAGATATGAAAGTTTCGTGAGAAAGCCTGAAATATGATGTTTTCGCCACCATCTGACTCAAACAGTCGAACGCACGGCTATCAATCGCTGAACGGCCAAGTCGATGTTGTGATACAATGTTTTATGTCATTTGAACGGGCCTCGCGTTGAGGCCTGGCTCGCAATTTACGGTTTGACAATTTATGACCGCTTCATTGCTATGCTACAACGTATCGGGGTACGATAGAGCATGAGAAACACACGAAGTCAGCGGATTCTAAAGGACCCGACTTTGGAGGCCATAGTTCGACAAAAAAACGTCATGAGTGCAGTGATTTTGCGAGATATGCGAACGCGTTTCTTTAATCACGGCCTCGGATTCATAGTCGTTCCTCTTTGGCCGCTAACCCATATGGCGATTCTCATCTCAATTCATACTATCGCAGGGCAGGGCACCCCGCCGTTTGGGGAAAGTACCGCGATTTTCTATGCTACGGGGCTTCTGCCCACTTTGACCTTTATGTACGTTTCTCGTTTTATGGGATATTCGCTGCTGATGAATAAACCAATGCTCGCGTTTCCTGAAATTCGTTTAATCGACGTTATGATGGGACGGGCAGTTTTAGAAATCATCGGCGCATGCATAACGCTTTTTCTAACAATCGTTGCACTCATATTCCTGGGTGAAAACCCCATTCCGTTTGATGTCGAACAGGCGGTATTTTGCTATTTGGCAACCATACTTCTTTCAGTTGGGTTTGGTACGCTTGTTGGGGTTATCTCCATGTTTGTACCAATGCTAGTTACAGTATATGCGTTAGTAATCGTGGTAATATATATTTCTTCTGGAATCGTTTTTGTAGCATCTAATCTACCTGAGAAAATCGGTTATGCGCTTTCGTTTAATCCAGTACTGGTTTGTGTAGAATGGATGCGAGCCTCATTCTACGAAAGTTACAGTGACAGGCTTGTCGACCGAGGTTATGTAGTTGCCTGGGGGATGGGAACACTTATGCTGGGGCTCGCCATAGATCGCATTTTCCGCCGCCAACTGCTGGAGACCTAAATTTGAAATCCATTGGCGTACAATGGCAGTAATACTATCATTGCGTACTATCATGTAGAAAATTCTGGTATTGTATTTGCGACAATAGTCATCAAATTGTATTGGCCTTCCCTGAAAGTTTTATCAAATTTTGAGTTTGCTCCAGCGGTAGCAGTAAGATAATTTCTTGCATGAACTTAAACAGCCGCACCTATCGTCCTTCGGAGGCCAAATCCGAACACCGCTGGCGGCTTATGATCTAAAGGGTATTCGGCTTCGGGGGCCGTACGAGCAGCCAATAGCATGTTAGGTAGCGCATCGTCATTTCCGCGGATGATTTACAAAATCAAAGCAAAATTCGAGAAAGGTCATCGTGATATTTTCCCAGTTGCACAAGCTTGAGGCCGAATCCATTCACATTCTCCGCGAGATCGCTGCAACGTTTTCCAATCCGGTGATGCTTTATTCCGTCGGCAAGGACTCATCGGTGATGATGCACCTTGCGATGAAAGCGTTTTGCCCAGGGAAGCCGCCGTTTCCATTCCTACACGTCGACACGAGATGGAAGTTCAAGGAGATGATTACGTTTCGTGATCAGATGGCAGCCAAACAAGGCATCGAGCTTCTTGTTCATATTAATCGCGACGGTATCGACCAGCACGTTAGTCCATTCACCAATAGCTCGAACAGCTATACCCAGATCATGAAAACGGAAGCGCTGCGGCAAGCGCTCGATAAATACCGCTTCGATGCCGCTTTCGGCGGAGCCAGACGCGACGAGGAAAAATCGCGTGCCAAGGAGCGTGTCTTCTCATTTCGCACCGCGAGACATTCCTGGGATCCCAAAAATCAGCGCCCCGAAATGTGGAAAACCTACAATACGCGGGTGAACAAGGGCGAGTCGATGCGTGTGTTTCCGTTGTCGAACTGGACCGAACTCGATATCTGGCAATACATCATGCAGGAAAATATCCCGATCGTGCCGCTCTATTTCGCCGCCAAACGACCTGTGGTTGATCGGGACGGCATGTTGATCATGGTGGACGACGAACGTTTGCCGCTCGCTGCGACGGATGTGGTGGAAGAGCGGATGGTTCGCTTTCGCACGCTCGGTTGCTACCCCCTCACCGGCGCTATAGAATCAACTGCAGCAACACTTGAAGAGATTGTTGGGGAAGTGCTGGCGGCTCGCACCTCGGAACGACAGGGCCGCTTTATAGACAAGGACGAGGCAGGTTCGATGGAAAAAAAGAAGCGCGAAGGTTACTTTTGATGAATGGTGGGATCAGCCCCGATCCTCTTTGTCTTGTGGATGGCTATCGTTCTAGCCAGGACAGCAAATCTCTCCTACGCTTCCTGACTTGCGGTTCCGTCGACGATGGCAAATCAACACTCATAGGGCGCTTGCTCTACGATACCAAAAGCCTCTTTGAAGACCAGCTTTCCACTTTGGAGCAGGACAGCGCCAAATACGGCACCACGGGCGATGACGTGGATTTTGCACTTCTGGTCGACGGCTTGGACGCAGAGCGCGAGCAGGGGATCACGATTGATGTCGCTTATCGGTTCTTCTCTACGCCGAAGCGCACGTTCATTGTAGCTGACGCTCCCGGTCACGAGGAATATACGCGCAATATGGTCACCGGCGCATCGACGGCTGACCTTGCCATTGTTCTGGTCGATTGCCGTCAAGGTGTCCTGCAGCAGACAAAGCGCCACAGTTACATCGCATGGCTGCTTGGCATCCGCCATGTCGTGCTTGCGATCAACAAGATGGATCTGCTGCAATATGAGCAGGCAACCTATGAAAAGATAGTCGCCGATTATATAGCGTTCGCCAAGGAACTCGGCTTTGCAACCATCAGGCCGATACCGATATCCGCACGCTATGGCGCCAACATAGCGACAAAATCGACAGACACGCCGTGGTACGATGGTCCGTCATTGCTTGACCATCTCGAAAGCATCTCGGCCGATAGCAACGCTTCCGAAAAGCCATTCCGCTTTCCGGTACAATGGGTTAATCGACCAAATCTCGATTTTCGCGGCTTTTCCGGCCAGGTCGCGTCGGGAACGGTTTGCGTGGGCGATGCCGTCACGGTCGCAAAATCCGGCCAGCAAACCACGGTAAAGCGCATCGTCACCTATGATGGGGACCAGACCTCGGCTTTTGAGGGGCAGGCCGTTACGTTGGTCTTGAGCGATGAAGTCGAATTGTCGCGTGGAAATATGCTGGTTTCTCCGACGGAAAGACCCAACGTTTCCGACCAATTCCAAGCCCATGTCATCTGGTTCAGCCACGAGGCGTTGATACCCGGCCGCGCCTATATTCTAAGGACCGAGACCGATAGTGTGAGCGCCACCGTGACAGCGCTCAAATATAGCATTGACGTCAATACATTCGCCCATCAGTCCGCAAAGACGCTGGCGATAAACGAGATCGGCGTATGCAACCTGTCGACCCAGCAGCCGATCTGCTTCGACAGCTACGCCGAAAATCGCGTAACCGGCAATTTCATATTGATCGACCGATTCACGAACGCGACCGTCGGCGCCGGGATGATCATCCACTCGCTGCATCGCGCGCAGAACGTCCACTGGCAAGCATTGACGATCGACAAAGCCGCTCGTGCCGAGCAGAAAAACCAGCGTCCCGCCGTATTGTGGTTCACTGGCCTATCGGGATCCGGCAAATCGACGATCGCCAATCTCGTCGAGAAGCTGTTGCATGCGAAGGGAAAGCACACTTTCCTGCTCGACGGCGACAATGTCCGCCATGGTCTCAACCGCGATCTCGGCTTCACGGCCGAGGACCGCGTGGAGAACATTCGGCGCATTGCCGAGGTCGCGAAGCTGATGACGGATGCCGGCCTTATTGTGCTGGTATCGTTCATTTCGCCGTTCCGATCCGAGCGGCAAATGGCGCGCGAGCTCATGCCTGACGGTGAATTTATCGAGGTCTTTGTGGACACGCCAATCGAAGAATGCGTGCGGCGCGACCCTAAGGGTCTCTATAAAAAGGCTATGGCGGGACAGATCCCCAATTTCACAGGAATTTCTTCGCCCTATGAGGCGCCCGAAAATCCAGATATCCATCTGCATACCATAGGCCATGATCCACTTGATCTGGCGCACCGCGTCGAAGATTATCTGAACCAAATATGACGGCTGGCATTGCCAATGCACCAAGCGGCTGAAACGGGGAGTTCCATCCGCAAGCTCCGTCAGCATGAAGTTCAGATGTTGGCAGCTGGCATTCGGTTGTCGATAAAATACCACTGCTCCGGATTTTCGCGCACAATTGGCTCGATTACTGCATTCAAGAGCCGAACATCCTCGGTAAGCTGATCTTCCGGCGCGTCAGTTGCCGGCAGCCTGAACGGCTCCAATGCCTTCAGCACAAAGCTCGCTCCTCCTTCCCGTGCGATAAAGAGCGGGTAGATCAACGCATTCGTCTTACGCGCCATCCGCGCGACGATGGCGTAGTTGCCCTCCAGATGCGCTGGCTGGCCAAAGAAGGGCGCGCGGATGTAACCATTAAAACCTTCGTCGCAGAACATCAGCAGGTTGCCGCTATTCTCCAGGATCCGCAGCGCCGGACGCACGAAGCTGCGGCCGGGTTTCAGGATCCCGAGGCCCGCACCCTTGCGCAGTCTGTTGACGATGTAGTGGCGCGAGCGGCGCTTGGGCGGGTCGTAGTTCATGGTCACTGCCAATCCCATGTCGAGCAGGCAATGCCACAGCACCTCCCAGTTGCTGACATGCGGCGCGATGAAAATCACCGGGCCTTCGACGCAACGCTCGATCAATCCTTCCGTGCCGATTTTGCGGACATGGCAGCGCGCCAGCCGGGGTACGACGGAATATTCGGCCATCTGCCGGCCTTGTGAATCGGCGTAACGCTCCAGAAGCGTCTCGAGCTCGGTGCCGCTGAGATCCGGCCTTATCATCTTCAGGTTGGCCGCGGCTCGAGCATAAGCCCCTTTGTGGAAACGCGGCGCTAGGAGCCGGCCTAGCCACCCGCCGAGTGCGGAACACGCTCGGGCAGGTAAAAGCATGAAGGCAAAGTAGAAAAGGAGATCTATGGCGTTGTCGACATTCTCATAAAGCCAGTAGCGCAGAAACGCCTTGCGTCGATCGCCGCCGGCCAGGAAATCGGCGAGCGGCGGTGCCTTGGGAGCCTCGTAGGTCCAGGCTTTGCGTTTGCTGCCGGCAGTTTTTCTGCCGGTCTCGTCGCCGGTTGCCACCTTAGCGCCTGTGCAGCGTCACGGGCATGCCGCCACGCGGTCGCAGTGTCAGGCGGCATTGCGGCTGGACCTTGTGGCCCTCCTTCACGCGCACCCGAAAGCGTTGGGCGAGGATTGCGAGGCAAAGGATCGCCTCGGTGAGGCCGAACTGCAGGCCGGGGCACACGCGGGGGCCGGCGGCGAAGGGAATGTAGCTGTAAGGCGTTGGACGCCCCTCCCCGAGAAAGCGTTCGGGATAGAAGCGATGTGGTTCGGGAAAAAGCGTCTCCGTGCGATGCAGTATCCACGGCACGATCAGGACGAGCGCCGCCTTGCGCACCTTCACGCCGCCGATCTCGTCTGCTTCGGCCGCCTGCCGCGCCAGGATCGGCACCGGCGGATAAAGCCTCAGCGTCTCCTCAATGACAGCCCGACACCAGTCAAGCTTCGCAACGTCATCGATCGACGGCACCCGGTCGCCGCAGACGGTTTCGATTTCCGCATGAACCGCCTCCTCCACCCAGGGTGCGCCGGCAAGCAGATACCATGCCCAGGTCAAGGTCGCGGCAGTGGTCTCATGTCCAGCCATGAAGATCGTCGCCGCCTCGTTCCTGAGCGCCACGACATCGAGCTTCAGCTCCGGATTGCGCCGCTGCCGGCGGATCAGGAGCTCGACCATCGAGCTGTTGTCCCCCTTGCCGGCCAAATGATTCTCGATCACCTGATCGATGATGCGATGGATGCGTTTCACCGATCGGCGAAGGCTCGGCGTCTTGATGATCGGCAGCCCCTCGTCGAAGCCCAGGAAATAACCGAGATTGATGGAATCAACCAAGGCCTGATAGCTTGCGAAGCCTTCGGTAACGGCATTGGCGCTGTCCTCGCCAAGATCGTTGCCGAAGACGCTGCGTGAGATGATTTCCGCCGTCAGCCCTGCCATTTCGAACAGGGCATTGACCTCAGCGCCATCGCCAAGGCCCTGCCAACGGTCGGCGAGTTCGCTTGCGGTATTCTGCATGATTGCGCCGAAGGCCGGCACGCGGTTCTTGTGCACGATATCGGAGACCAGCGGCCGCCGCTGTTTCCAGGTCTCCTTGTCGGAGATGAACAGCCCGTCGCCCAGCAGATATTCCAGCGCCCGGCGCATCTGCGGCGTCTTGCGCTCGAAATTTTCATGGCGCTTGGCGACCACGTAACGGATCGCATCCGGCGAATTGACGATGACGAGTTGACGCCCGAAAAGCTTGAACTCGGCTACATGCTCCCGATAATCCGCGCGCCGCCAGATGGACAGGAAATCGCTGCGCGCCTGCAACATAAGCTTCAGCGGCTGACCGGGCCTACCGCTATAATAGGCGGCATGAGCCGGCTCGAAAATTTGCGTCGCCTGATCGGCGTGCTCAACGATTTCGGTTTTCTGATCAAGCCAGGCCAGCATGTCGGTGCAGAACTTTCGCGCCTTGTGGCCAAGGACAATGAGATGAAGATCGGGCACCACGTCGCCCGGTGGTGCCCACTATATTCATTTCGCAACCGCGGAAAAGCCCCCGCGCTGATGACAGGAGAGCTCGTCGACATCTTTGAATGAGATCTCCGGACAAGAACGGCGCATCAACCACAAAATGGTTGCTGTGTCCCCGCTCGCTTCATGCCGGCACCCTGCCAAGAAGCCGATGCTCTCGCTTAGACATCCTCTAAGGCCAACAGCTCATCAAATGTCTGGCGCCTGCGGATCAACCTATGCGTTTCGCCATCGATCAACACCTCGGGCGCATAGAGCCGGCTGTTGTAATTCGACGACATCGTCGCGCCATAAGCGCCGGCGCCATGGAAAATGAGATAGTCGCCGACATGGGTTTCGGGGAGATCGCGTTGCTGCACTATTCCGGATTCCGCCTGGGTGAAGACATCGCCAGATTCGCATAAGGGGCCGGCTACGACTGTCGGGAAGATTGTTGCCGCCCCGCTGCGTGGCATCTTTCCGGGGATGACCGAAATGTGGTGATAGCTGCCATACATGGCCGGCCGGGCGAGATCGCTGAAGCCAGCATCAACAAGCACGAACCGGTTCCGGCCCATGGTCTTGACGGCCCTCACCTCTGCGAGCAGCACCCCAGAATCCGCAGTCAAGAAGCGCCCAGGTTCGATCTCCAGTCGGATCGGATGACCGAAATGCGCCTCGACTTCACGCCGCGCCGCATCCCAGAGCGAGAAATAATGCGAGGGATCGATTTCTTCCTCACCTTCCTTGTAAGGCACGGAAAGACCGCCGCCAGCGGAGATCGCCTCGATGTCGACGCCGAGATCGCGGCAGAAGCCGACCATCGCGCCGCAGACGCGTTGCAGATGGCCGTAGTCGACGCCGGAGCCGATATGCATATGCAGGCCGACGAGCCTCAGGGAATATTTCTGCGTCAGCGCCACCGCGTCCTGCAGCTGCTCGAACCAGATGCCATGCTTGCTGTTTTCACCGCCGGTATTGGTTTTGTTGCTATGGCCATGCCCGAAGCCCGGATTGATGCGCAACCAAACCCTGTGGCCCGGCGAGCGCTCGCCCAGCTGATGCAACATGTCGATCGAGCCGATATTGACCTCGATCTTGTCGGCAATGACCCGCTCAAGCGTCGGTCGGTCAAAAACATCGGCGGTAAAGACGATCTCCGCTGCCTCGGACGCGGTGCCGGTTGCAAAGCCTGCCCGTGCCGCCCGCTCGATCTCGCCGAGGGAAACGGCGTCGACGCGGACGCCCGCCTTGCGCATTTCCCGCAGGATATGAATGTTGGAACAGGCCTTTTGCGCAAAGCGCACGACGTCGAATGCGGACAGTTGCCTGATGCGACGACGGATCGCGGCGGCATCGTAGATCCAGAGCGGCGTTCCATATTCCGCTGCTAACGCGCTCAGTATTTCGTTGGAAGGAATGGTCATCTTTTCTCGGTCAGCGTGGGGCGGGAATAAAATCAAAATGGATAATAGGACGGGCGGAGCAGTAGTGCCACTCCGCCCGCTTGGCAATCTGAGACACTGAAATTGCTATCGTCTTGCCGTCAGCAGCGCCTGCTCAAGATCGGAGATAACGGCTGCGGCTGAATGAAGCCCGACGTTCAGGCGGATCGTGCGGTCGCTGACGCCAAATCGTGCAAAGACATTGGTCTCCGGCGAGATGCTGAGCGCCGCCTTTGCCGGGACGACGAGGCTCTCCGGGCCGCCCCAGCTGACCCCGATGCGAATGAGGCGCAGTGCGTCAACGAAATTTGCCACATCGATGCGATCGGAAACTTCGAACGAGAACAGCCCGCCGAAGCCGCTAAAAGTGCGCTTGCCGATATGTTCGCCGAGCGCCGGGTGCATGACATTGGTCACGTCCTCATGTGCGTCAAGCCAGGACGCGACCTCAAGGCCGGCCTCGTGGTGATGACGCATCCGGAACGGCAGGGTCTCCAGGTTGCGCAGGACCAGCCATGCCTCGAACGGCGCCAGCTTTGCACCCGTATAGGGGTAGATTTCGCTGTTGATCCGGCCGATATGTGCCTTCGAGCCGGCAACAAGACCTGCCACCGTATCGCTCTGTCCGCCCAGATATTTCGAGGCCGCGTGGATGACGAGATCGATGCCGAGGGCGAGCGGGTTCTGGTATAGCGGCGTTGCCCAGGAATTATCCACGATCGTCACGACGCCGTGGCGGCGCGCGGCCTCGGCGATGACAGGCAGATCCTGCAGCTCGAACACCATCGAGGTTGGATTTTCGAGATAGGCAAGCCGTGCGCCGGGAAGGGCTGCGATCACGGCCTCGGTGTCGGTGCCGTCAATATAGTCGACGACAACGCCGAAGCGCTTCAGCACCTTTTCGAAGAAGCGGAAGGCATCGCTGTAGACGTGCCGCACGGTGACGATGCGATCTCCCGGGCCGACGAAGGCAAGGACCGCCGCCGCAATGGCGCCCATGCCGCTCGCAAAGGCGCGCGCCTCCTCGGCGCCCTCCATCTCGGCGATCCTGCGCTCCAGGAGCTGCACCGTCGGATTGTCGCCGCGCGAATAGATCGGCTTCTTCGAGCGGCCGGCGAAGACATCCTCGAGCTCCTTGTAGTTGTCAAACAGGAACAGCGACGTCTGATAGATCGGCGGTACCGCCGCGTCGAACGGGTCGTCGCGGCGGGGCATCAGCGTATCGGGAATGGCGTGCCGATAGGCATCGAATCTCGGTGTTTCGTTCATGGCGTTCCTCTTGGTCAGGAGTGAAGTGTCGATCGGCCGCTCAGTTGCCCCTCGGTTTCGGCCGGCAGAATGGCAAGCCATTCTCTCCGCGCGACGAAAAGGCCGAGCATGGCGGCTAGGATTGCAGCCGCGGCGGGAGCTGCGGACACGCCCGCAAAACCCATCCAGAGCGGCAGCAGGAGCAGAAGCGGAATGAGGAGGTAGCCTTGCGGCGCAAGGCCTACGAGCGCGGACAAGCCCGCCCTGCCCCGGGATTGCAGCATCACGAGCAGCACGGACTGAAAGGCGGCCAGGGGAAAGACCGGAAAGAGGGCGCGCAGCCACGCCACCGCCTCATCGACGACCTGCGGACGACCGGTGAACAGCCGCGCCATCGGTTCCGCAGCAACAAACAGCAGGATGGAATAGAGCAACGCGACGGGCACCGTTACCGCCAGCATAATGCGGATCACGCTTTTGAGCCGCAGCGCGTCGCCAGAGCCGAAGGCATGGCTGACGACGCTCTGGGCCCCAAGGCAGAAGCCGAGGATGGGAAGCTGACCCAACGTCATCAGTCGAACGGCAATCGCAGTGGCCGCCACTCCGGTGTCGCCACCATGGACCGCAGCCTCACGCATCAGCACGAGAAAGCCGAACCCGGTCACGACGCTCGTGGCAGCGGCGGGAACGCCGATCCTCGCCATCGGCCGCAGCAATTGCCAGCGAACCAATCCGCTCGTCACGCGGACCGTGCCCCATCTGCGGATGAAATAGACGGTATAGCAGGCAAGTGCCGCCAGGGCGGAAAGGATGGTTGCCAGCGCGGCGCCCAATGCGCCAAGCTTGAAGAGAAAGATGAAGAGGGGATCGAGAACGGCGTTGAGTGCGAAGCTTGCGATCAGCACGATCATCGAAAAGCGCGAGTTGCCCTCGGCAATCGCAATGAAATCGCAGACCGCCTGCAGCAGCCCGAGAGTGACGCCGAAGGCGAGCAACCGTCCATAGTCGAGGCCGGGCGCCAACAGACTATCGCTCGCGCCGAGCGCACCGACAAAGTCGGGCAGTCCGAGATAGATGAGCACGGACAAAACAATGCCGAGCGGGATCGTCGCAGCGAGCGCGGTCGCGGCAACCGATGAGGCGGCCGTCAGATTGCCCTCGCCGAGATGGCGCGCCAGAAGCGTGGCGAGGCCAATGCCGAGCCCCTGGCCGGCAGCGGTAACCAGCAGGAACAGCGGCATGACCAGGCTGATGCCTGCCAGTACCTCCGGCCCGAGAGCACCAAGAAAGATCGCGTTTATCGCGTGATGCCCGGCGCTGGCGGCCAACCCGGCCACGGCCGGAAGCGCGACCGTCATAACGAGCCGCAGGATGCGCAGATCGTTCATGTCGACGGATGCTTTCATCACGCGGCATCCCGCGCTAGCGAACCGAGCACGGGCAGACCATCGCCATCCGTCAGACCGGAAAGGTCCGGCGAGAGCAGCCGATCCATGAAGAAACGCTCGCGCAGCAGCATGACCAGCAACGCCTTCTTGTGCGGAAACTGGATGTGCTTGATCTTGGCGAAGCCGGACCGGTCAAGATTGCGGATCTGCTGGCTGTGATGGTGGATCGGCTCGCCGACAATGCGCCGTGTGCGCGGATCGGCGAGGAACATGTAGTGCATCAGCGACGGCAGCCAGGCGCTGACGAAGGTCTTGCCGCGGAAGTCATCTTCTCCGATCGCCACATGCCAGCCGCGATCATAGCCGTCAGCGTCAAAATGCGGTCCGATCCGATCTTCCTTGGCCCAATAGAGCTCGAAATAGCCGAAGGGAATACCGCCGAAAGTCCCGATCACCGGTAAGGTGCGCGGATCGGCAAGGCGGCCGGCAATAAAATCGCGGTGATAGGCGAGGTCCCCGCTGTCTTCCCAAATGGCGGCGACCCGAGGATCGTTCATCCAGCGATGGAAATGCTCGAGGTCGGCCTCGACATCGGCCACGTGAAATCCAAGCTGGGTATTCAGCCAGGGTATAAAACGATTGTAGACCCGACCCGTCGGCTTCGGCGGCCTTTGCGGATGAAGGGCGCCGTTCGTCAGGATCGGCACCTCCGGATAGGCGTGAGGAATGCTCCCGAGCCAAGGCTTCGTTTGCTGAAAGAAGCTTTCGGGGCGCGCGATCAGACGGTCTCCGCCCTGCTCGATCACGCCCAAATTCAGCAGGCGCCTGACGAGGCTATCATCCGCGAGCTTGACCTCCACGCAGCCCAATTGCGGATTGCAGGTCAAAATGGCTTCCAGCACGGCGTTGACAATATCGTCGGCGGCAACCGCCACCGTTGCCGCGGATAGAGTGTCGAAGACCAGAACGTCGGCGGGACCCGACAGATTGCCCGAGGCTACCTCCACTCCATGATATTCGACGCGGAAACTGCCAGACATCAGCCCGTGCGATACGAGAAGCGGCTGGCCGCAGGCGAGCGCATGGCTCGCAACGCCTGCGGCCGGCAGACGCAGATCGAATGACTGCGACGCCATCGTTTCGCTCCTCATCGCTACGGAAGCATCCATAGTTCTTCTCCATCTCTCGAAACCGCGCGTCATTGGAATCGGCAAGGCCGCACACAGCGCTAATTCCGCAGTGACGAACGGTGCCCCGTAAAATTCAAAATATTTTTCGGAAATAATTTTTGAGATTTTTCTGAATTTCTGCGAATCCCGTTCGTTATGCAGCTGCGTCGATGTAATTCACGGAAGAATCGAATTTATTGGCGCCGTAAAGTCAATATAGATAACGCGTTTAACTCAATAGTTATTAAAACTATTGGGATATGTACATTATTACACTTTACTACGTTCGCTATGTATTAAATATCTTCGAGGAGAACGGCGAAGAAATGACTATCCATGACCGGAATGCCAATGCGGTTGATGACTCCGATCACGTCGCGAAATGCTCGCTATCGCCGACACAGTCGCGAATTTGGCTTCTATCAGAGACGGGCAACGAGGTCATTTATGGACGGCAAATTCTCGCTATCGCCTTCCCTCCCATCGCTCTTGCAGTAGCGCGCAAAGGGCTTGCGGCACTTTCGCGTCAACATCCGCTCATCACATCGGAATTCGAGGCTCGAGCCGGCGGCGCTGTGCAGCAGATCCTGAGGAATAGTCGTCATGTCGATGTGATCGAGGCGGATTTGGCTGCCGACGACAGTCTGGACGAGGCGTTTGCAGCAGCGGCCTCGGCGGAACGAGCGCGCGCCATAGATCTCGCCAGCGGCAATCCCGCCCGTTTCGTTCTGCTGTTAAGGAACGAGCAAGCAGTCGGCGCGGTATTTTCTCTCCACGCTGTTCTTGCCGATGCGGCAACGCTCGATCTGCTCGCGAAGGATTTCCTGCGCAATATACGCGGCAGCGCCAATGTGCTGGCTGATATTAGCGAAACCGCGCTCCCGGACGCAGCATCCTGGATGACCGGCAATAGCGCGCCACGCAATCCGGCGCCGGAGCTCGTCGATTTCTGGTTCGAACGCCTGACGGCGCAGGAAAACATCGCGTCGCTCCCGCCGCAGGCATCGGCTGGAAGGGATATAGTCGATGAGGCATGGTCCGAGCATCTGATGGAGGTGCCCGCTCCAGAACAGCCTGCGCAAGCACAGCCGACCGCTGAAACGTCCCGTGACATTCTTGTCGCGCTGAGCATCGCCCTCCGTCGCCACACCGGATACGGCACCCAAAGGATCGGTTTGGTCACGCGGCCACAGACGCCGATTATCGCCGCGCGCAGCGAGGATGTGCTGATCCTCACCGCGGAACTGAATGGCGCCATGGGGCTTGAGGATGTCCGCAAGACATTCATCGAGGAAATCGAGACCGCGGCACGGCAATCCCTGCCCTTCGAGGCTCTTGCCGACGCATTGCTGCGACGTGACGAATTCTTTGACACCACCGGCCTCGTCAAGACGCTTCTCGATGTACGGCCGCCGCTCCAGTTTATGGAATCGGCCACGGATGGAACTCCGATCCGATGCCTCGTCGAGCCTCCGGCGCGCCGCGATGCCGAGCTTGTCGTCACTGTTTCCCGGGTATCTAAGGATAGACTTCGCATCGGGATCGGCTTCGATCCGCAAAAGCATGACCGTAAGCAGATCGCTCGCTTCGCCGATGATCTGGTTATCGCCCTTGCCCGGTTGGGCAGCAACCCCGGCGAGACGATCAAGCACATCCCATTCGTTTCGCCGGAACAACTGGACGGGCTGTCTGCGCCCTATCCCGACATACCCGAGCCGGATGACGGAGTGCCGATCCACGAGGTCATCTCCGCACAAGCCAGACGGCGGCCGCATGCCTTCGCCGTTGCGCAAGGGGAGAAGTCGGTCACGCACGGCGAGCTCGAGGCGGCGGCCAATCGGCTGGCGCATCGCCTGATCTCCATGGGGATCGGGCCCGAGAAGCGCGTCGCCATCGCGCTCGAAAAGTCGATCGATGCGATCGTCGCCATTCTTGCCGTGCTGAAATCAGGCGGCGCCTTTACACCGGTCGAGCCGGATCACCCCGAAGCGCGCAACCGGCGTATCCTGACCGCTCCCGGCCTGTCTCTCGTCATCTCCCGCACGCGGCACATCGCCAATCTGCCCGGCGACATCGCCACGCCGTATCTCAATCTCGACGCAACCGATCTCTCGTCGGAAAGCAGCGACGCGCCCGCCACCGCCATAGCCCCGCAGCAGCTCGCATATGTGATCTACACGTCTGGCTCGACAGGTGTCCCGAAGGGTGTCGCGGTCGAGCACGGTCCCTTGGCGCATCATTGCAAGGCGACCCTGCGCATCTACGAAATGAACGAGGACTCTTGCGAATATCCGGTCCTGCCATTTACGTCAGATGGCGGGCATGAACGCTGGATGGTGCCGCTGATGGCGGGTGGCGGCGTAGTGCTGACACAGGACAAGCTCGCCACGCCCGAAGATGCTTTCGCGATGATGAAGCGGCACGGCGTCAACAATGCCAGCCTTCCCACAAGCTACGTGCGCGGACTTGCCGAATATGCCGGTGAGAACAGCGACATACCGCGGCTGCGGCTCTATTCCTTCGGCGGCGAGGCGCTGTCGCAAGCGGTGTTCGACATGATCACCGAGAACCTCAAGGCGCAGATGCTGATCAATGGCTATGGCCCGACCGAGACGATCATGACGCCGATGATCTGGAAAATCCCGGCGGGAACCCGCTTCGAGGGGACGGTCGCGCCGATCGGCCGCGGCGTGGGCGAGCGGCGCATCTATGTGCTCGATGCCGACCTCGCGCCTGTTCCGGTCGGCGTGATCGGCGAAATCTATATCGGCGGCAGCGGCCTTGCACGCGGCTATCTCGGCCAGCCGGAGCTGACGGCGGACCGCTTCATTCCCGATCCCTTTTCGCTAGGCGGCAGACTCTATAAGTCCGGCGATCTCGGCCGCTGGCGGGAGGATGGCATCGTCGAATTCGCCGGCCGCGTCGATCATCAGATCAAATTGCGCGGCTTCCGCATCGAGCCCGGCGAGATCGAGGCCGTGCTGCGATCCGACCAGCGCGTCGCCGAAGCCGTCCTACTGCTGCACAATGAAGGCGGGCGCAGCTCGCTCGTCGCCTATGTGGTTCCGCGCGAGGGCGAAAGCTTAAGCGTTACCGAACTGCGCCGCGCAGCCATGACCGCCCTGCCCGATTATATGGTGCCGCAAACCATCATGATCATCGACAAGCTGCCGATGGGGCCGAACAGCAAGCTGGATCGCGCCGCCCTGCCCGCACCTCGCATCGAACGCGAACTGGTCGCGCCAGCAAGCGAGAAGGAAAAGACAATCCTCGACGCGTGGAAGGCCATTCTCGACATTGGCGATATCGGCGTCACCGAGAACTTCTTCGATATCGGCGGACAATCGCTGGCCGCCGTGCGCATCGTCTCACGCCTGAAGATGCGCCATCCCGAATGGCCGCTTTCGATAGCCGATATGTTCAATCATCCGACCATCCGCGACCTGGCACTTGCCATCGAGGGAAGCCGCGACGAGACCGGCGTCGACGTCGTCTATCTCCGGCGAAACGGCGACCGGCCGGTTCTCTATTGCTTCCCCGGCCTCCTCGTCTCGACGCGCGAATATATGCGCCTGGTGGATTATCTCGGCCCGGAACAGCCGGCGACCGGCTTCATTTGCTATTCGCTAACCGAGACCAAGACGCTCAGCACCCGTGTCGAGGACATCACGGCGCGCTATGCGGAAGCAGTGCGCAAGAAGGCCAAGGGTCGGCCCTGCGCCTTCCTCGGCTGGTCCTGGGGTGGGCTTCTTGCCTATGAGGCCGCCCGGCAGCTCGGCAATGACATCGACCTGCGCATGATCGGCATGGTCGATGTTTGCGACATGGACGAGGAATTCACCGTCGGCATCATGCCGCGCTTCGAAGACGGCATCAGGGACCGTACCCATGCCGCCGTGCAAAGCTGGCTCGCAACGACGCCGATGCGCGAGGATTGGAAGAGGCTCTTTGCCGCAATGGATGGCGAGGTCTACGAACAGTTCCTCCACCATATCGTCAAGCATAACGTCAAGTTGCCGACGGATGGTCCGGACATCGGCTCCGAGGAGCACACGTTCTGGATTCTGGTCGACAACGCGATGATCTTTCGAAACTACCGCCTTGCGCCTTCGGATTTCCGCATCCATGCCTTTGCCGCCGAGGATTCCCTCACACGCGCGCTCAACGTCATCGACTGGCGCCGCTATTCGCCGAACGCCACGGCCTCCGAGATCGTCAACGGCACCAACCACCTGACGATCATCGGCAAGACGCCATTCCACCAGCGCTTCGCCCGACGGCTGGACCACGCCTTTGCGCCGACCATCCTGCCCGCGGGCAAGAACAACTAATCGACATCCTTCTGGAGCTGCATCATGACATCGCACGTGCTCGACCTCGCCGGGGCCGGAATTGGTCCGTTCAACCTCAGCCTTGCCGCCCAGCTCGACTCCATACCGCAACTTTCGGTCCGCTTTTTCGAGCGGCGACCTGCCTTCGCCTGGCATCCGGGAATGATGCTGCCCGGCGCGGAAATGCAGACATCCATCCTCAAGGATCTGGTGACCGCCACCAACCCGACCAGCCCATGGAGCTTTCTCTCCTATCTTGTTGCACACAAACGCTTTTACCAGTTTCTTAATGCGGAATATGAGGCCGTTCCCCGCAAGGAATTCGCTGACTATCTCGCATGGGTCGCGCGCGGCCTGACGTCGCTTCGTTTCGGTGCAAGCATGCGCGAAGTCCATGCGAATGACGGTCTATTTTCCATCGCGACTGACGACGGCCCGGTTTGCGCCCGCAATCTCTCCGTCGGCGTCGGTAAGATACCGGCGCGCCCGGTCTGGGCCGAGCAACTGCCGAAGTCGATGACCTTTCACAGCAGCGAGGCCGCCACTCGCCTTGGCGACGTCAAGGCCCCGCGCGTTGCCATTATCGGCGGCGGCCAGAGCGGTGCAGAGATCGTCGATGCCCTCTTGGATCTGAACGCCGTCTCGTCGGTCCACTGGATCAGCCGCCGGCCAAATTTCGAGCCGCTTGATGCCACGCCCTTCACCAACGAGCTCTTCACACCGAGCTACATGGAGCGCTTTCACGAGCTTCCCGAGGCGTTGCGGCTCACCCACACGCGCCGGCAGGTGCTTGCGAGCGATGGCGTCTCCGCCTCGACCCTGAAGAAGCTCTATCGCCGGCTCTATGAAAGGAAGCTTGAAGCGGCCGGTGGCGCCGATCAGGGCATCTCGTTACGCCCCTTCCGCGATGTCGTCGCAGCCGAACAGGATGGTCCCGAAATCGCACTTACCATGCGCAATGGCTTCGACAACAGCATCGAGACGCTGGCGGTCGACATGATCGTGCTTGCCACAGGCTATCGCTTCGTCCTTCCCGAACTCCTGCATTCGCTTGAGAACCGCATCGAGCTCAACTCCATCGGCGAGCCGGTGCTGGAAAGCGATTTTTCGCTGACATGGGACGGCCCGCGCGAAAATCGCATCTTCGTCCTCAATGCAGGGCGCCACAGCCACGGGATTGCGGAACCGCAGCTCAGCCTTGCCGCCTGGCGCAGCGCCGTCATCGCCAATGCATTGCTTGGCCGTGAGCATTTCGATCTCGGTCAGCTCGATCCCATCGTCCAATGGGAAACCCAGCGACATCCATCCGAACTCCCTTCGCATCTAGGACAGGCTGCGGAATAAGGTGCTCGCCTTTCCAAAGGGAGAAGAGATCGCGCAGGTCGAGCTTCACAGCCTGCATTTGCGCGACGGACTTCATATCTCGACCGCTCTATTGAGCGACGCGGAAAAAGCGCGCGTCGCCGCATTTCGGTCACGCGATGCTGCGCGTTTGTTCATCGCCGGACGCCTTCTCTGCCGCAGCATTATCGGCAGAATGGTCGGCTGCGCGCCACAGGCCCTCACCATCTCGCTTACGCCATATGGCAGGCCGTATCTGCCGGATCATGCCGATTTCGACTTCAATCTTTCCCACACGACAGACAGGGTTGCTCTCGCCGTCTGCCGCGGCGGTCGCGTGGGAATCGACATCGAGCAGCCGGATAGGATTTCCGAAACCGAGGCGCTCGAAATCATGCCGTTGATTCTGTGCGAGCGGGAACTCGACGACATCCAGCGACAGCCGCCAGAGCAACGACACAGGACATTTCTCTCATATTGGGTTCGAAAAGAGGCTGTGTTGAAGTGCCGTGGCCGCGGCTTCCTTGATGATCCGAGAGGCATCGCGCTCGAGCCGGCGGGTACAACCGAAAATATGTTAAATCGGGCATTCGATGAAGCTAATTTCATCCGCTTCGGCTCTTGCCGTAGCGAAAATGCACCTAACTTTCTATGGGCCGTCGCGGCCTCGCAAATGCTATCCGAGCCTGTTTGGCAGCAGCATCCAGACGTTGGAAGCCTCATTGAGGATTGTTTAAAATTAAAATAAAATCAAATCACTAGCCGATGCAAGGAAAGATGGTTCCCAGCCTTTAGATTTTATCTTGACTAACACTATCATGTTTTATACGGTGCGCTGAAAAAGAGGGGCACACCGAAATGCAACTTTGGATTTCAGCGAGAGCCCGACATGATTGCCAACACTTCGCAGTCGACTTCCAATGAGCAACTTCAAACAGCCCTTCATGCCTATCCCAAGCTTCTCTCCATCGCGCGCCGGATCACCGGTAGCATGACATTGGCCGAAGATGTCGTGCAGGAGGTGCTTCTGCAATTGGTCTCCAAACCGCTCAAGCAGGACATAGCGGCACCAGGCCCCTATGTGATGCGCATGGTACGCAATCTGGCGACGGACCACATGCGACGGTTGCGCTATGAGAGAGGCCTGTTCGTCGAGGAAGAGGTCGGCGGCAACACGTCGGCCTACGGAAGCCCCGAAGAGCATCTGCACGAGGCGGAGGCATACAAAGCCTTCCGCTGCACGGTCGAGGCGATGCCCGCGAGGACGCGCAAGTTTTACGAGGAGCATTATTTCAAGGATGTTCCGCAAAACATCATCGCCAAAGAAGCCGGCGTCTCACGCGCCCTCGTTTGCGGCCTGTTGAGAGAGGCGCATTCACGCTGCCTCGCTGCAATATCGCTCGAGGCCGACCAGGATTATGCCGCCGGCCGCGAGCATAACCGGCGCAGAACACCACGAACCTCAGAGATGCGAGCCTGACACGGGAGCGCCGAATGACGCTACCAGCCGGTAAGGAAGAACAGATGCAGGAAGCTATCGAAATAACCGAATCCAAGGGCGATATTTGTCGTGCCATCATGTCGGAGCTGACGGACTGGTTCACAGAGCCGGAGGTCATCGAGGCATGTGCGGAAGCCGTCGAAACCTTGCCGATGTTCGGCTGTCTCGACGAAGGCACAGTTGCCGGGTTCGTTGCCGTACAGGCCCATCCTCCAGCCGCTATTGAAATCCTGGTCATTGCCACCCGGCGGCAGCACCATGGCAGCGGCGTAGGCAAGCGGCTGCTCGCCGCCGCCGAGCGGTTCGCTCGGTCCGCTGGTTGCAAGCTGCTGACGGTGAAGACACTTGCGCCGCGCGGCAAGGATGAACCGCAATACGACGCGACGCGCGCCTTCTATGACAGGAACGGCTTTATCCGTGCCGAGGTGTTCCCCACCCTCTGGCACGAGGACCATCCATGCCTGTTTTTCGTCAAGCCGTTAGCGGCCGCCAATTGAAGGCGATCGAAATATCACGAGGCCATGCTGCTTCAGCAGGAACGACCATGAAACACGAAACCATCGCCAAAGCCGGCCAGCATCCGGTATCCGTCTTCACGACGGAGGGCCTCCACTTCGACGTCGATGGCAAGACCATTCTCCATCCGCTGGATCTTACGTTCAATGCCGGCGAGATCTCGGGACTGATCGGCCATAACGGTTCCGGCAAATCGACCCTGATCAAATTGCTGGCACGCCAGATCCAGCCGACGGGGGGACGAGTCCTGTTCGACGGCGTCTCTGCCGCTTCCTATGACATGCGCGCCTTTGCCCGTGCTGTCGCCTATCTGCCGCAGGATACCACATCGGCCGCCGGCATGACCGTTGAGGAACTGGTCGCCTGCGGGCGCTATCCCTGGCATGGCGCCTTGGGCCGCTTCACCGATCTCGACCGCGAAAAAGTCGAGACCGCGATGCGGCTGACGCATGTCGACACTTTGAAGGGCCGGATGGTGGACACGCTTTCGGGCGGCGAGCGCCAGCGGGTCTGGATCGCCATGCTGGTCGCGCAGGACAGTCGCTGCCTCCTTCTCGACGAACCGACCTCGGCACTCGACATCGCCCACCAGATGGAGATCCTCGGCCTGGTGCGAGAGCTCTGCCGCACGAAGGGCCTGAGCGTCATCCTCGTGCTGCACGACATCAATGTCGCCTCGCATTTTTGCGATCACCTGCATGCGCTGAAACAAGGGCGGCTGATTGCCGCCGGCCCCGCGCCGAGCCTGATGAAGGCCGAAACGCTGCATACGATCTACGGCACGAACATGGGCGTGACAGCTCATCCGGTGCATGGAACGCCGCTCGCCTATGTCATCTGAGGATCATTTCCACGGCTTGAGGCTATCGCGCCGCAACGCGCTTCTTGCCGCCGCGGCTCTCCTTGCCGTCCCCCGCGCGGGACATGCCGGCGCGGCAGTGTCCGGACCGATCGTGTCGCTCGACTACGGCCTTGCCTCGACGCTGCTGGCGCTCGGCGTCACACCCGCCGCGATCGCCTCGCTTGCCGATTGGGACAGGTGGGTCGTCGAGCCGAAAATGCCGGCCGGGGTCGTCGATCTCGGCACCACCAATGAGATCAATCTCGAAATCCTGGCAAGCCTGAAACCGGCGCTGATCCTGACCACACCCTATCTCGCTCCCCTAAAGCCACGCCTGGAAGCGATTTCGCCGGTCATGGAGCTGACGATCTATGCCCAGGGCGGAGAAGCCCTGCAACGCTCCATCGAAGCCACTCGGCTGTTAGCCGCCGCCACCGGCCGTCAACAGCAGGCAACCGATTTCCTGACGCAGTCCGAGCAGTTCTTCGACGATTGCGCCAGCCGGGTGAACAGACTCAAGCCTCCGCCACTGGCGCTCGTCAACTTTGTCGATCAGCGCCACGCCCGCATCTATGGCGGCACCGGCCTCTATCAGAACGTCATGACCAGGATCGGCCTCAGGAACGCCTGGACAGGACCCGGCAATTTCTGGGGCTTCGAAACGATCGGCCTGGAGCAACTGGCAGCGCTCGATCAAAGCCTGCGGCTGATAGCCTTCGAACCTCTTATTCCACCAAATATACTCGACAATCTGCAAGACAGCCCCCTGTGGACCAGCCTTCCCTTCGTTAAGGCGGGTCGAGTCTCGGTACTGCCCGGCACGTTGATGTTCGGCATGGTTCAGGAGGCGGAGCGCTTCGCCCGTATTCTGCTCGATCACCTGGAAAAGCTCGCATGATCCGCACCAATGGAAACAATTCCCTCGGCGCCGCCGCCGTGGCGGTGACGCTGTTGGTGCTTGCCGGCTTGCTTGCCTGGCATCAGGTCGCGCCGGATTTTTCGCGGCTGATGGTGCAGGACGCCGGTTATGATCCGCAGCGCCTGTTGCTTATTTATTCGACGCTGCCGAGAATCGCGACTGCGCTGCTGGCCGGCGCGGCGCTCGCACTATCAGGCACTCTGCTGCAGCAAGTGCTGCGCAATCCGCTTGCATCACCCTCTACGCTCGGCATTTCCGCCGGCGCCAACCTGGCGCTCGTCGCCGTCATGCTCGCCTTTCCGGCGCTTGAGGGCTTCAGCCGCGATGCGGTCGCTCTGTTCGGCAGTGCCGCGGCAGCCGCCGTCGTTTTCCTGATCGGTGCAAGACGAGGCTTTTCGCCGTTTGCACTCGTGCTTTCGGGACTGATCGTCAGCGTCTGGAGCGGCGCGCTTGCTGCCATCCTCGTTCTGATGAACGACCGCTACCTCTCCGGCCTTTTCATCTGGGGTGCCGGGTCGCTGGCGCAGCAGAGCTGGACCATCCCCCTCTTGCTCCTTCCGAAAATCACGATTCTCACCATCGCCGCTTTCCTGATGGCGCGGCCGCTATCGCTTATGGAACTTGGCGACGGCGGTGCCAGCGGGCTCGGCCTTTCGGTGAAGCGGACCCGTATCGCCGCCGTCTGCCTTGCCATCGTGCTGGCCGCTATCGTGACCAGCGCCGTCGGCGTCATCGGCTTCATCGGCCTTATTGCCCCCCGGATCGCGCAGCTTTCCGGCGCGCGGCAGATGAGGAGCCAGCTTATCTGGTCCCCTCTCATCGGCGCAGGCTTGCTGCTTCTGACAGATGAGGCATTGGTGCTGCTCTCCGGCGCTTCCTCGACCTTCCTGCCGACGGGAGCCATTACCGCCCTGCTCGGCGCTCCGGTGCTGCTCTTGATGCTGCCGCGTCTGAAGACGATACAGCGTACTGTGCCGGCCCTTTCGCACAGCCCGAACCGGACTGCACACACCTCGCGAAATCTGCTCCTTGCAACGATCGGCGGCCTTCTCGCTCTGCTCGCCGGCGCAATCTTTTTCGGACGCGCGCCGGATGGTACATGGACTACCCTTGCCTATTTGAACTGGCCCGACGTGCTGCCCTATCGTCTGCCGCGTGTCATTGGCGCCTTTGCCGCCGGAGCGATGCTTGGCGTCGTCGGCGCAATCCTGCAGCGGCTCAGCGGCAACGAGATGGCAAGCCCCGAAGTGCTGGGCATTTCGGCCGGCGCCACCATCGGCGTCACAGCCGCACTCTTCATCCTGCCCGCACCCGGCATGGCCGCTCAGCTCGGCTTCGGCGGCATCGGCGCATTCACCGTCCTGCTTGCCATCTTCGCCTTCGGCATGCGTTCCGGCTTCGCACCAGAACGGGTATTGCTGACCGGCATCGCGCTGGGTGCCATGCTGGATGCCGTCATCAGCGTGCTTGCCGCCAGCGGCGATCCGCGCGCGATGACTATCATGCAATGGATGAGCGGATCGACCTATCTCGTTGATACATCGAAGGCGATTTCCGCCACAATTGCCGCTGCCATGGGCCTCGCGCTGGCATTCCTCGCCCGCCGCTGGCTTGATCTCCTGCCACTCGGACCACAGGCCGCACAGGCGATCGGCATCCGCGTCAACCTCGCCCGCGCATCTCTCTTCGCGCTGGCCGCCGCCATGACCGCCGCCGCAACACTCGTCGTCGGTCCCTTGAGCTTTATCGGCCTCATGGGGCCACATCTGGCGCGAGAGCTTGGGCTACGACGCGCAGCCCCCCAGCTTACCGGAGCAGTGCTCGCCGGCGGAGGGATCATGATGCTCGCGGACTGGTTCGGCAGGATGATTGTGTTTCCGTATCAAATTCCGGCCGGGCTGGTCTCGGCACTCGTTGGTGCGCCGTTGTTGCTGGTGCTGCTGATGAAGCGGCGCAGGACGGCATAAGATCCATGAAGGCTGGCTTCCGTCGCTCCTTCTCTTTCGCGACACAGTCTCATGACGCAGGCTGGAACACTTGCAGCGCCCAAAAGCATCACGTTAGAGCGCGATCGGCACGTAGCAGGCGCATTCTATTCAGTCGCTGGCAGACCTTAGTGACAGGTTTTGGCCGGTGGAATCGTAACAATCCGCTTCAATAAGCCGGTGAGTACACTGAGTGCGGTAGCGGATAAGCCGCGGCGTCCAAGCTTCAAATTCACCGCGGGAGAGATGACGGGCGCGACGCCAAATACGCAGCGCCCGCCAATCACTTACCACCGATACTTCAGCGATGCCGTGATATTGCGGCCCTGACCCAAATAGCAATAGCCGCTGTCGCAGATCGTCAGGCGCCGGTTGGCGATGTTGCGGACGTCGAGGGATGCCGTCAGGCCTTTGTATTTCTTGTCGACAGCCCCGAAGTCGTAGGAAAGGGCCGCGTCCAGATAGAAGCTCGCGTCGTTCTTGGAGGTGTTGGCGGTGCTGGTATAGGTCTCGCCGGTGTAGCGAATGCCGGCGCCGGCCGTCAGGCCGTTGGCGACGGAATCCTCCTGGAAGGCATAATTCGTCCATAGGCTGGCGATATGCTTCGGTGTGATCGAAGGCGAATTGCCGACGTCGTCACCACCGGTGATTTCCGAGTGATTGTAGCTGTAGGCGGCAATCACATCCAGGCCGTCGGCAACTGTCGCCTTGGCCTCCAGTTCGATGCCCTTGTTGGTGACCTCACCCAGCGAGGCATAGACGAGCGTCAGGGGATTGACCAGGACGGGCTTGTTCGTCTCGACGAGATGATAGGCTACGGCGGACAAGAGAATATCGGTACCCGGCGGCTGGTACTTCACACCCAGCTCATACTGCTTCCCCTTCGTGGGATCCAGAATGCTGCCGGATGCCGATCGTTGGGTCACCGGATCGAAGGAGGTCGAATAGCTGGTGAAAGGCGCTATACCGTTGTCAAAAAGATAGAGTGCGCCGGCCTGGACGGAGAACGCCTTGTTGTTGATGTTTTCGGACGTGCTCGTCCCGGAGGAAACAAAGGTCGTGTCGCTGGATTGATCGACCCACGTCTGCCGTCCACCAAGCGTGAAGCGCCACTTGTCTAGCTCGATCTGGTCGAGAGCATAGGCTCCCACCTGCCGCATGCTGGCGCTGACCCGGCTATAATTATAGTCCGGCGTCGGGCCGGAAACGCCGTAAGTCGGGTTGGAGATGTCGAAATCATAAGCGGCGCTGGTCGTCGCATCGAAGCCGTAGCCGAAGGACGAATTCACATTGGTGTAGTCCAGGCCGAACAGCATGGTATGCGAGGCTGGCCCCGTGTCGAACTTGGATTCGAGCTGGTTGTCGACCTGGAAGACATTCATCGCGTCCCGGATTGCGGTCGCGCCGCGATGGGCGACGGTGCCGGTCCAGCTGTAGGTGCTGAGATAGCGAGCCCTCAGATCCATATGAGAGAACCGAAGATTCTGGCGGAAGGTGAAGCCGCCGTCGAACTCGTGCTCGAACTGGTAGCCCACCTGCTGTTGGCGGGTCTTCTGGTAGTCATAGTCGGGATCGCTGTCGCGCAGATTGAGAATATTGCCGTCAGGACCGATCATGGCGCCGACATTGGCATCCGTCTCGTCCGCCTGCGCCGAGCCATAGACCGTAAATTTAGTGGAATCGTCCGGCTTCCAGGTAAAGGACGGCTGTATGAGATAGCGATCGTCGGCAATATCGAAATTGGTGTCACCCCTTCGCGCCAGGCCAACGATCCGGTACAACATCGTATCGTCATCCTGGGTGACCGGGCCGCCGAAATCGAACATGGTCTGGGCGCGATCTGATGTTCCGTAGACGACCCCGACTTCCCTGATCGTCTCTTCCGTCGGCAGTTTCGAGATCTTGTTGACGATGCCGCCCGGCGAGCCCGCACCATAAAGCACGGACACTGGCCCCTTGATCACTTCGACCCGTTCCAGCGCATAGGGATCGGTGCGGAACATTCCATAATTCATGTAGGGTTGCCGCAGGCCATCGCGGAAATCACCCGTTGTCGTGATGTTGTTGCCGCGGATGAAGATCTGATCGAAGCGGGGATCGAAGCCGTTCATACCGGTCTGGACGCCGGCGGAATAGCGCACCGCCTCGATGATGCTCTGCGCACCGCGCTCCTCGATCTCCTTCTTGGTGACCACCGAAACGGCGCGTGGCGTCTCAACCAGCGGCGTATCGATCTTCGTGGCACCGCGGCTTTTCTTGGCAGCGACTGTCTTATCGTCACTTGTGCCGCTCGACTGGCCGCTGACGACGATCGGAGCGAGCTGTGTCGCGCCGCCCGCATTCTCACTGGCTGCAGAATCCTGCGCAAAGGCATTGCCGCTCAGCGCAAACAAGGTGACCAGTGCAGTGGCAGCGCGCCCCAATCGAAATGAATTTCTTCCCAAATAATTGATATTATTATATAATATTTGTCCCATGTTCCCTTTTCGCCTGCCCTTTCCTGTAAAAGATGGCGCAAATTAGATTGCAGGCGCTGTGGTCGTCAAGAATACATGACTTTAATAGTCATCTTTTTTGTCGATATGGGATCTTTGACGCACCAAAGTTGCCTCCAAGGGAGGGACATCGTAAAATTACGAGGTTGAAGCTCCTGATCCGCTTGGCAAATTTCGATTCTCATAATATGAGGAATTTTATCATCTTTTTTTTGCGCAGCCTCTTTTGCGCCGCACCGGCCCTTTCGATCGCCCAGAGAGACCATGCCTCACCCGTTATCACTCAATGCAGCGGTTCCGCTGACGCCTGTTACACTTGCCGGGGCAACATTTGCCGATATCACCTTCGAAAACGCCGATAAGCCGCACAGGATCTTTCTCTATCGACCCGATAAATCGCCCCCGCCAGAAGGGTGGCCGGTTCTTTATCTGATGGACGGGAATGCCTGCTTTGCAACCGCCGTCGACGCTCTCAAAGTGCAGGCCGCTTATCCAAACGGAACCAATATCTGTGAAGGCGTTATCGTCGCTATCGGCTATCCATCCGACGAACCCTACGATCCGCTGAGGCGCTCCTGGGATTTGAGCCCGCCACCTGGGCGGACCTATCCGCCATTTTTCCCTGGCGGGCCGGATGTCAGGACAGGCGGAGGAGAACGGTTCCTGAAGCTGATCGAAAACGAACTGAAGCCCTGGGTGGAAGGCCATGTTCCGGTCGATCAGTCACGCCAGGCGCTTTTCGGCCACTCATTCGGCGGCTTGTTCGCCCTTTATGCGTTGTTTTCGAAGCCAGACGCCTTCAGCCGCTGGATTGCGGCGAGCCCGGCGATCTTCTGGGAAGATGCAGCGATCCTTGCGACTGAAAGAGCGCTCCTGGACAATCTTGAGGATCCGCTCGATATCGAGCTGCACCTTTCGTCCGGCGAATATGAAGGCGAGAAGCTCGCGCCTTTCCACAAGGGCACGCCCGATGAGCACAAAAGGCAGGAACGCGCCAAGGAAACACGCACGATCGAACTCGCCCGTGACATGGCGCAGCGATGGGCAATATCGGCGTCGTTCGCAGGAACTGCGATATTCGAGGAATATCCCGGCGAGAACCATATGTCCGTTCTTCCGGTCGCCGTGAACAGGGCCGTTCAGATTGCGTTCCGCAGGTCGAAATAGAGCTCAAATTCACGCATTTGCCTGCAACAGAAGTGGCTCGCGGGCGAGCCTTTGCGGTTCGCCTCGGTGCAAATTTGAACGAATGTCACGCCCAGCTGAATTTCATACCGTTATCCGGCACCTCAATTCCTGGCGTTAATCCTTGGTTAACCATAATCCCGCTTATTCGTGCTATCAAATACAAGGACTTGATTCCCAGCTCCACCGCGCAATTTAGCGGGTAATATTACACAGAAACACTTTGCCGTGACCCGACAAGATGCACCTTCTTAAAACGATAGCGCTGATGACGTTAGCCGGCTTGACGGCGGGATGCACGACAACGGGTCACATCAGGCAGTCGATCGGCGTCGAAACGGTCGACAATGACAAGGCGCTGGCCTTTCCGCCCCCCGGTGGTCCGGCGATCGTGAATGTGGTCGAGCGCAGACATGCAAAGGATGTCGAGCAGACGATTTCGCTTTCGACGTCGTCTTCTGTCCCCGGCCAGAATTTCCTCAAGGTGCAGTTTCTCGGCCTGACAGGATCCAATCCAGGGCTCGGCAGCAGGCCGTACAACACGATCAGCGACCTCGCGATAGCCCGCGAGATGGCATCCGCCGTGCCCGGTGTACGGCTGGCACGCTCGGCGACCTTCGTGCAGAACAGCTACGGACCGTTCGGCTATGCTTCAGGCCAAAGCAGAAATGGCGACACCTGTCTCTATGCCTGGCAGCAGATCCAGGCAGGTTTTTCTCCGCCGGTGGAGCAGCGCAATTTCGGTATGGTGCAGGTTAGGCTCAGGCTTTGCGACGCACACGCAACCGAGCGCCAGCTGCTGGGCACAGTCTACGGCTACACGATCGCCGGCCGTTTCGACGGCGCCGCCCTGAACCCGTTCGGAGCTCCGCGGGGTGCCGACGCCCTCTTGGGCAAGCCCGGTGAGCCGGTTTATCCCGACGCCGCCGCCTATCGCACCCCTCCGATCACCATAGGTTACCAGACCGCTCCAGTGGCAGCGCGCCGCTTCGTTCCGCGCCGGCCGGTCGTCGTTCAGCCGCAGGCCATCCCAGCGCTGCCGCCAATGATTGGTCCGCGCGTGCCGCTCCCCGATGGGCCGGGCGACACGCCGCAGACGGGAGCTGCGGGCAGCGCACCGGCGACCACGGCGCAGCATCCGCCCGCAGCCGCTGGGAGCAGCGTCATCGTGCCTTTACCGGACTGTAACGGAGATGCTGGCATATCTGAAGCTTGCCGCCGTTAAGCGGGACGACGTCGGGGCGCCAGGATGGCGCCTGGCAATACCCTTGAAGGAAGATCGATGCAGACAGCAAGCAGCATCTTGATATGGGCCGTGATCGCGCTGTGCGGGGTGGTGCTTATAACGTTGCCGGTCAACCTTCAAACGCAGCTGATCGCCAGCACCGTTGTCGTCACGATGATGGCGATCATCAAGATCCTCAAGCGTCAGGGCACCTGGCGGCTTGTCGCGCTCGCCTTCGGCACGGCAATCGTGCTGCGCTATGTGTATTGGCGGACGACGAGCACGCTGCCGCCCATCAACCAGCTTGAAAACTTCATCCCGGGGCTGCTGCTCTATCTCGCCGAAATGTATAACGTGGCGATGCTGATGCTCAGCCTCTTCATCGTCGCCACACCCCTGCCCCCGCGCACGGCCCGTGCCTTGAAGACGCAAAATTTTCCATCCGTCGACGTCTTCGTGCCGTCCTACAACGAGGACACCAATCTTCTCGCCAATACGCTCGCCTCCGCCAAGGCGATGGACTACCCAGCCGATAAGCTCCGAGTCTGGCTGCTTGACGACGGCGGTACGGCACAGAAGCGAAATTCCACCAAGGTACTTGAATCCCAGGCTGCCATTGCTCGCCATGACGAGCTCAAACAGCTATGTGTGGAGCTCGACGTCGAATATCTGACGCGCGAGCGCAACGAACACGCCAAGGCCGGCAACCTCAACAACGGACTCGAACATTCCGATGGCGACCTGATCGCTGTCTTCGATGCCGATCACGCGCCCGCGCGCGATTTCCTGCGCGAGACGGTCGGCTACTTTGAGGACGATCCGAAGCTCTTTCTCGTCCAGACTCCGCATTTCTTCATCAATCCCGACCCGCTGGAGCGCAATCTGCGCACCTTCGACAGCATGCCGAGCGAGAACGAGATGTTCTACGGCATCATTCAACGCGGTCTGGACAAGTGGAATGCAGCCTTCTTCTGCGGCTCGGCAGCCGTGCTCAGCCGCAAGGCACTGGAATCCCAAAACGGCTTCAGCGGCATCAGTATTACCGAAGACTGTGAAACCGCACTTGCGCTCCATGGCGCCGGCTGGAACAGCATCTATGTCGACAAGCCGCTGATCGCCGGGCTGCAGCCCGCCACGTTTGCGAGCTTCATCGGCCAGCGCAGCCGATGGGCGCAGGGCATGATGCAGATCCTGCGCTTCCGCTTCCCGCTGCTGAAGCGTGGTCTGACCCTGCCGCAGCGCCTGTGCTACATGTCTTCGACGCTGTTCTGGCTCTTCCCGTTTCCGCGCGTCATTTTTCTGTTCGCGCCGCTTTTCTATCTGTTTTTCGATCTCGAGATATTCACGGCCTCAGGCAGCGAATTCCTTGCCTATACGCTTGCCTATATGCTCGTGAACCTGATGATGCAGAACTATCTCTATGGCTCCTTCCGCTGGCCGTGGATTTCCGAGCTCTACGAATATGTCCAGACGGTACATCTGTTGCCCGCCGTCATCTCGGTCATGCTCAACCCCCGCAAGCCGACCTTCAAGGTCACGGCCAAGGACGAATCGATCTCCGTCAGCCGTCTTTCCGAAATCAGCCGCCCATTCTTCGTCATATTTGCCGTACAGGTCATTGCGCTGGCGGTGACCATATACCGTGTCTATGCCGAGCCCTATAAGGCTGATGTCACGCTCGTCGTCGGCGGCTGGAACATAATCAACCTGATCCTCTCCGGTTGCGCACTGGGTGTCGTCTCCGAGCGTGGAGAGCGCGCCTCCTCGCGGCGCGTCAGGGTCGACCGCCGCAGCGAATTCGGCGTCGGCGACAAATGGAATTCCGCCTCTATCGAGGATGTGTCCGTTCACGGCGCCAGATTGAACGTCTTCAACAAGGACATGGGCCTCGTGAAGATCGGTTCCGAAGCCATCGTCCGCTTCCAGCCCTATAGCGGCACCGAGATGGTGACGCTGTCGGTCATCATCCGCAATATCGAGCAGATGGGAGATATCACGACCATCGGGTGCCAATATGTCCCGAAAGGTGCAGCCGATCACCGGCTGATCGCCGATCTCGTCTTTGCCAACTCCGATCAGTGGACGAAATTTCAGCAGGCACGCCGCCGCAACCCTGGCATCCTCCGCGGAACGGTGTGGTTCCTGGGGCTATCGCTCTACCAGACCAGCCGGGGCTTGCTCTATCTCTTCAAGGGTGTCGGGGCCGAAAAGGGGCAGCAACGGCAGGACGCGAAGGCGAAAGGCTGATGAGACGCATCCTTCCAGCACTGATCTTCCTCATCAGCGCCGCCGTCGCACAGGCGCAAACGACGCCCTTCGATATGTCGGGCGAACGGCCGAAAGGCGAGCCGCCGCCCATACCGCAGATTTTCACGCCACAGCCGGCAACGCCGCAGACCGAGGCACCCAAGGCGGTCGCTCCGCCGGTAATTGCTCCCCAGGTGACTGCTCCACAAGCGATAGTGCCGCCGGCAGCTACGCCGCAGGTTGTCGCGCCGCATGTGACGGCGCCGGCCGTCCCTGCTCAAGTGATACCGCAGGCGGCACCGGTGATGAAACAGGCGGCACCGGCAACACCTACGTTCCGGCGTTACGTCGTCCCCTTCGCGAAGTTTCGGCTGGAAGGCGAGAACGATCGCAGATCCTGGTCGATCTATCTGACGCCCGAACAGGCGGCGGCACCGGCGAAATTCAATTTTGCCTATCAAAACGCGGTCGTCGTCGCTCCTGAAGCATCGCAACTCACCGTCCTTCTCAACGACCGGGTAGTTCACCAGCAGCAGATCGGTTCGCCCGATAGTGTTTCGGATGTCAGCTTCGACATTCCGCGAGGGCTCTTGCAGCCGGGCGCCAATCTGTTGACATTCGAGGCGACACAACGCCATCGCACCGACTGCGACATACAATCGACTTATGAACTTTGGTCCGATGTCGATCCGGAAAAAACCTATCTGAGCTTCACCGGCCGCGAGGCTGAGAAACTGTCGACCACCGATGCAATCCGCGCGATCGGCGTCGATGTTGCCGGGAAAACCCAATACAATATCGTGGTGCCGGCGTTGGCTCAACCCGGTACCACCAAGCCGCTGCTGCGGCTTGCGCAAGGCCTGTCGCTCCTCAGCGGCATGCCGAATGAGACATTCTCCTTTGGTACGGATGGAGTACCGGCGGCGGGACCGGGCAAAATGACGGTTGTCGTCGGCACACCCGCAGAACTGCAGCCGGTCTTCGCCGCACCTTCCTCGGCACAGAGCGGCGCGCTGGCGACATTCGCGACCGATCCGCGCAGCGGCCAGCAGCTTCTGCTCATCAGCGGCCCATCCTGGCAGGCGATCTCTGCCGCGATCGATATGGTCGTTTCACCGACCGACAGGGACCCTGGCACCCGTCGCGATCTGCTGGTTACACAGCGATGGACGGCGCCGGATGCCCCTCTGATCTACTCCGGCACCAGCCTTTCCTTCGAGCAACTGGGCGTGAAGACGACGGAATTCTCCGGGCGTCGCTTCCACACCAGCTTCAACGTGGCGATCCCCTCGGACTTCTATGCGAATGCCTATGGGGAAGCGACCATCCTGCTGGACGCCGCCTATGCAAAGGACGTGCGCCCTGGCAGCCATATCGACGTTTACGTCAATGGCAGCATTGCCACGACGAAACCGATTACTGCCAGCGGCGGTGGCATCTTCCGGCAATTGCCCATCCGCATCACCATGCGCCATTTCAAGCCGGGCCTGAATACATTGACGCTCGAGGCCATGTTAATGACCGACGAGGATACCGCCTGCGCGCCCGCCGCCACGTCCAGCACGACGCCGCGCTTTGCGCTGTTCGACACAAGCCAGTTCCGCATGCCGGATTTTGCAAGGGTCGCACAGCGCCCCAACCTGGCGGCGTTTGCGGGAACCGGCTATCCCTATAATCGTGACACCGAGCCGACCACCCTCTTCATCGATCGGGCCGATGCCGATACGCTGTCGGCGACCGCAACCCTGCTCGGACAGATGGCGATCGTTGCGGGACACCCGGTCTCCGTGGAGCCGACTACCTCGCCGAACACGATCAGTGGCCGCAACGCGATCTTCATCGGTTCGATCTCCCAACTGCCGTCAACGATCCTTTCGCAAATGAATATCGCGGCGACGAGCCAAGTGTCTTGGCGTCCACCCACTCTAGGGCAAGCCGGCACGCAGGACGCCTCCGTCACGATCGCGGATTGGCGCTCCCGCATCAGCGGTGGTCTGCTGCAGGGTCAATTCGACCGCTTCCAGCAATGGATGCATCGCAACTTCGATATCTCGCTCAGTTCGCTACGCTTCATGCCGAGTTCGGAGCAGGTGTTTACGCCGTCGAATGCCAATACGTTCCTGATCGCCCAGGAAGCCAACTCGACCAACGACGCCACCTGGACCGTGATCACAGCACCGAGCGCCGCAGATCTGCGGGCTGGCGTGGAGGCCATGACGTCGCAACTCGACTGGCCGCAAATCAGCGGTCGCATCACTGTCTATTCCGGCAAGACGGGAAAGATCGACACGGTGCCTGTCAGCCGCTTCGATTTAGTCATGTCGCAGCCCTGGTCGCTGACCAATTATCGCCTGATCGCCGCCAACTGGCTTTCCAGCAATATCTTGTCCTACGCCTTCCTGCTCGTGATCGGTTCGCTGCTGCTCGGCGTCAGCACCGCAAGCATTCTCTCGAAGATCGGCAGGCGCGAATGAGACGCTGGCGCTTCATCCTTGCAATCTGCGGCGCTGTCATCCTGGCGGTAGCCCAACCGGTCGCAGCTCAACATGCTGCGATCGATCCGGAAGCCTGGATCGCCTACAAAACGAAATTCCTCGATGCAAGCGGCCGTATCATCGACAATGGCAACGGCAACGTCAGCCACAGCGAAGGTCAAGGTTACGGCCTCTTGCTCGCCTATCTCGCCAATAGCCCGGCCGATTTCGAGCAGATCTGGTACTTCACACGAACCGAATTGCTGTTGCGCGACGATGGCCTGGCGGCCTGGAAATGGGATCCCGCCGTCATGCCGCATATAACAGACACGAACAATGCCTCCGACGGCGACCTCCTGATCGCCTACGCGTTGGCGCTTGCGGGATCGGCATGGAACAAGAAGGACTATCTGCAGGTCGCCGCAACCATGGCAAAGGCACTTCTTTCCCATGTCGTGATCGATTCCGATGGCCGGACGCTCCTCCTTCCCGGAGTTGATGGCTACAAGGCCCCGGGCCGCAAGGATGGCCCCATCATCAATCCATCCTATTGGATTTACGAGGCTATCCCCGTCATGGCGCTGCTGGCGCCCTCCGATCGATGGCAAAAACTGACGGATGATGGCGTTGCCCTGTTGCGCTCAATGCAGTTCGGCCCGCGCAAACTGCCGGCCGATTGGGTGAGCCTGCGCGCAATGCCGGAACCTGCCGATGGCTTCGAGGCGGAGTTTGGCTATAATGCCATCAGGATACCGCTCTACCTGGCGCGAGCCGGGATAGCCGACAAGATTTTGCTGACACGGCTGCGACAAGGCATGACCGTCGAAGGGGGCGTACCGGGCACGATCGATCTGGCAACGGGCAAGCCAAAACAGCTGCTTACCGACCCCGGTTATAGAATTGTTAACGATGTTGTGGCGTGTGTGGTTAACGGAACGAAACTACCCACCTCGGTTCGGCAGTTCGCGCCGTCCCTTTACTACCCGTCCACTTTGCAATTGTTGAGCCTGGCTTTCGTCGCGGAGAAACACCCGGAGTGCTTATAAAATCCACTTTGATCATGGCTTTTATGGCAGTGGCCGTGGCGGGTTTCACCCTCGCGACGAAGGATCATGTCTCGCCTGAAGACAAGATCAAGCTGGCGAAATCGAGCCGCCTGGAGCCGCAGACTCTGCTTGTCGCCGATATCAAGCCGGGCGGCGCTACGGAACAAACAGTCGATTTACGCGCGGTCGCCGACCGCATTCAGGCGACGGCACCATCCGCCGTCCTGTCCGACGCGCCGAGCAATCCCCAAGCGAATGCGCCGGCGCCTGATGCATTGGCACAGGCCGCACCGCAGTCGACGGCACCCCAAGCTGCTCAGCAACAACCGGCACAGCAGCAGTCGGGCCAGGCTCAACCGGCTAGCCCGCCGAAGGTGGACGAAAGCGCGTTGCGCTATTTCGCCAGCCGCGGCGACAAGGCGCGGCTGCAGGCCGAAATCTCCAGATTGCAAACGCTTTACCCGAATTGGACACCGCCGGCCGATCCGCTTGCCGTTCCGCAAAACAGCGACAAGCAGCTGGAAGCCATGTGGCAGCTCTATTCGGAAGGCCGCTATGCCGAGCTGCGCAAGGCGATCGCCGACCGTCAGACCGCGGAAGCGGGATGGCAGCCGCCCGCCGATCTGCTGGAACGCCTCGACGTCGCCGAAGCGCGCGCACGCCTCGTCAACGCCTCCGATCTCAAGCAATATACGACTGTCATCGACATCGCCGCCAACACGCAGAGCCTGCTCACCTGCAGCGACATAGACATTCTGTGGCGAGTGGCGGAAGCCTTTATCCGCACGGATCGGGTCAAGCGCGGGCAGGACGCCTATACCTATATGCTGAAGAGCTGCACCAATCCGCAGGAAAGGCTTGCGACCATCCAGAAAGCCGCGGCACTGCTGTCTTATCAGCCCATGCAGGACCTGCTGGCCCTCGAGAAACCCGACGGCAATGGCGGGCGGGAATTCGACAGCATAAGGACCGACCTTGCACGCCGTTTCGTGGCGCAGGGCAATGACGATCCGAAACTGACCGTCTCTCAGGACTATCTCTCGCAGGTCGAACGCGTCGCCCGCAGCCAGGGGCTAGCATCCGATGATTCGCTTCTCGGCTGGTATTATCTGCGCCGCAGCAATTACAGCGACGCGGAGCAGTGGTTCGAGGCCGCGCACGCCAAGGAAGATTCCGCAGCAATCTCGCAGGGCCTGGCATTGGTGCTGATCGCCGACCACAAGCCGCAAGAGGCCGAAGAGGCGATGTACAAATGGCGCAACGAATCCAAGGACGCGATGGCAACCTATCTTGCCGCCACCGCCAATCTGATGGCCTTACAGCCGCCTGCCAATCTCAGCGAGGACGTCCTTGGACGAATGGCCGGCGAAGTAGTGAAGCAAAAATACGTTCCGACGGCGCAACAATTCGGATGGTATGCCCGTTCGCTGAACCAGCCGCAGGCTGCGGCGCGCTGGTTCGAGACGGCGCTTCGCTGGAAGCCGGATGACGAACCATCCGCTTATGGACTGGCCATCACCCGCAATCAGCTGAACGACCGGCAAGGTGTCGCCGAAGTCCAGCGGCTCTGGGCAGGCCGTTCGCAGCGTATCGCCGTTCTCGGTGAGCCGGCGACGCGCACGCCGACCTCTGCACCACTGCCCTCTCCGAACCAGACAGTCCAGGTAACACCGCAGATCGCGCCGCAGGGATCGCTCCAAAGCGAGCCTCTGGCGGCTCCCCAAGCAACGCCTCTGGTCCCCATCACGCAACCACCCGTCAACGCGCAGGCCGCCGCGGAGCCCGCAGCGCCCGTTCGCCGCGCGCCACCAGTCGAATACAATCAAGCGGAAGCCCGCACCAGGACGGTCGTGCGCGGCGCACGCAGTCCGGCCGGCTGTACAACCACGATCAGTGCCGAACTGCTGACGCCGGCAAACGCGCTATCGCGCGGCTGGTGCCTGATGAACCTCAATCGACCGATGGAAGCTGTAGAAGCCTTTGGCGTCGCGTTGAACAATACCGACCCAAAGTCGCGCGAGGAGGCAGCCTATGGGCAAAGCCTCGCCTATCTGCGAGCCGGGCTTGCCAACAACGCTGCCGTCGCGGCGACCAAAGCCCCCATGAACCACCAGCGCGCCGCTGAATTACAGGTGGCCATTCTCTCGGATCGCGCGCTCTCGGCGTTTTCGGGCAAGCGGTACCATGAGGCCCTCCTCTATCTCGACCAGCGCTCGCAGCTTCAGCAGGAGCGTGTGGACCTGATGGTGCTGCGCGGATACTGCTACCTCAATCTCAAAATGTATGACGATGCTGAGCGCATCTTCACCGCGGTCGCCGCAACCGGCAACCGCGACGGCAATCGCGGCCTGAGAGACCTGAGGCTCGCGACCCATCCGCAGCCGGGGGGTTATTAAGATCAGCTGCCCCATAGTGGTCACTGTAGCCAATTTGAACAATCCAGGCCTCATCGAGTAGGGAATTGAAATGCTCTCTCGATTGGTATAGCCCCCAAACAAATATTCTCATCTGACCCATTCGAGCGATGACCGAAACCAAAAAACGAACGAGGGACTTAGGTCTCGATCATATTCGCGCGCTTGCGGCACTTATGGTTTTCAGCTGGCATTTCCTGCATTACGCGAACGGCTACCCAGTTCCTTTTGAAGGTGCGCCATCGATCTTCCCGCTTGCTCTGCTGGATGAGGGGCATACAGGCGTCGCTCTTTTCATGACACTAAGCGGGTATCTGTTCGCGAAAATTCTCGACGGGAGATCGGTAAACTACCTTGCATTCCTGTCACGTCGAGCGACCCGGCTCCTGCCGCTACTTTTTGCGATGTTGGTAGTGGAGGGCATGCGGGAGTATGTCGTTGGAGCTGACCTCGTTGGCTATTTAAGGAGCCTTGCGACTGGTCTTATCGAACCGACACTGCCCAATGGTGCGTGGTCCCTGACGGTGGAATTCCACTTCTATCTTCTACTTCCGCTTCTGCTGTTTCTCTGCCGGAAATCGCCAGCGCTGCTCTTCGTGGCGATATTCCTGGCAGTCGCCTTACGAACGTTCTTATTCATCAGGAACGGTACCGTTTTCTGGCCCGCCTACTGGACGCTCGCTGGCCGCCTAGACCAATTTGTATTTGGAATTTTGGCCTACCACTACCGTTCTATGATCATCAGGAAACACGTCGTTGCTCTGGTACTAGGGACCGTGTTTTGCGTATTTTATTATCTATTTGACCGGATGGGCGGCTTCTACCGAATGCCGCAATACCCCTCGCCCTCTCCTATCTGGATTATTCTCCCTACGATTGAAGGCGCTTTCTTTAGCGCGCTCATTGCCTACTACGACGGCTCATTCCAACATTCCCGCGGATTGCCGTCGCGATTCATCGCAAAGATCGGCAAATATTCCTACTCGATATATCTCTGGCACTTCTACGTCGTATTCTTCATGGCAGACTTCGTCCAACGACACATCATGAATATCTCTTACTACTACATTGGACAGGTCTGGGCCTTGCTTTGCTTCCTCGCGCTGGTTCCATTCGCCTTCGTTAGCTACCAAATATTCGAGAAGCCCTTCATGAATGTGGGCTTGTCATATTCGAGGAAAACAGGCCCGCAGCAGCCTTCGCTCGTTGTCCGACCAATTCCATATTCTGGTGACTGAATAACTTAAGAAAACTCGACCTTTTGCAAGCACGATATTTTCCACGGCCAGCGGGACATGTTTGCTAGCGCAGGTCGCCCGGGTTGAATGACGTGTGGTTCACAACAGCGCAAAATTAAGAAGATATCAATTACGAACTTAGTTTCTTGTTTGAGGATGGATTTCAACGGGCAAGCCGTCTAGACTGACTCGATCACGATGATGCTCAAGTGGGGGGGCATCGTTACCGGTTTCATGTACCCGACGCGGAATGTTCGCGTTGTCCTCATGGGATCCGACGGCACCTCCGCAATTCCGG
>NZ_JAAZQP010000024.1:0-55119 GCF_012275435.1 Rhizobium sp. SG741 | reverse complement strand
AATTCCAGGAAAAGTGCGTAGCGGTTTTCCGTCCGGAATTGCGCAAAAACAATAGCATAGAGCGGTCAGGCGATTCCGTGAAACGCGTAACCGCTCTAGGTCGTGCGCCCAATGTGTTGCGCCATGTCGAGCATCCGGTTCGAGAAGCCCCATTCATTGTCGTACCAGCCGAACACCCTGAGAAGGCCGCCGGCGCCAAGCGAAATCTCCGGTCCACTCAAAACAAGAGATTCGGGACGACCGCGCAGATCCACGGAGACCAGCGGCTTCTCGATCCAACCCAACACCGGCGATCCATCGGCTGCTTGTTTCAGTTTCGTACGCATGGTGTCGAGGTCAGAAACATGCCGAACCGCGACGGTGAGATCGATCGCCGAAACGCTGGCCGTCGGCACCCGAAGGGCGCGCGCCTCGATCAAGCCGGCGAGATGCGGAAGGACTTCCCCGACGATCGCATGGGCGCTCGTGGTCGTCGGCACCATCGAAAGTGCGGCGGCACGGCTTCGGGCTAGATCGGAGCGCGGTTGATCTATCGTCGGCTGGCTTGCCGTGTAGCAATGAATGGTGGTCATCTGGCCGCCGATGATGCCGAACTCTTGATCAACAATGCGCAAAAGCGGCGCAAGCGCATTTGTGGTGCATGAGGCGTTTGAAACCACGGTCTGGCCGCGGAAGGCTTCCTCATTGGCACCCAGCACCAATGTTGCATCGGCAGCGTTAGACGGACCGGAAATCAGCACCTTCTTTGCGCCGGCATCTATGCCTCGTTGAGCCACCGCTCGGGAATTGGCATGGCCGGTGCATTCCAGGAGAACGTCGACGCCGTGAAGGTCGAGCTTGCTGATATCAGGAACATTGTGAAACGGTATCGACACCTTGCCGACGACGAGCGTCCGCTCGCCAGTCGAGACGGCCTCCGGCCAAGGACCATAAATACTGTCATATTCGAAGAGGTAGGCACATGTCTCCAAAGCGGCGATGTCGTTGATCAGCACGACTTCCATATCAGGACGATCGCGCAGGAGGAGACGCAGGACCGAACGCCCGATCCTTCCAAACCCGTTAATTGCAATCTTCAACGGCCGGTTCGACATACGACTTACACCCTTAATCGACAATGCCGGAGGCCTGCAGTGTCGCGGTTGAATTGGCTATCGCCGTGGCGTCGCGGATGTCGATGCCACCGTCCTCCCTATCCTCCTCCCTTTAGATGCGCCGGCCCTAGAAGTCGACCTCGATTGCCACGCCTTTTGCCAGGGCGAGCTCGACGGCAGCCGAGGCGACGGCAAGATCCTGAAGGCCAACCCCCGTACCGTCGAAGAGCGTAATCTGGTCTGCGGAGGTGCGTCCGGGGTGGGTTCCGTTGATCACCGCGCCAATCTCGACGATGGCCTCTTCACGGATTAGTCCCCTTTCGATCGCATGCTGGGATTCGCCGATGGTAACGGCCTGTGCGACTTCATCGGTGAAGACGGCTGCCGCAGCGAGGATTTCGGCTTCGACCTCCTGCTTACCCTTCGTATCGGTCCCCATGCAGGCGAGATGTGTGCCAGCTCGAACCTGCGATGCCTTGAGCATCGGCGCAAAAGACGAGGTGATCGAGATGATGACATCCGCTTCGGCCCCCAGCCGATCAAGATCGACTGCCTCGAAAGGAAGGCCCTCCTCCTTGGCAACCTCCTCCAGACGGCTCAGCATATCCGGATGCAGATTCCAGCCGACGATCCTTTCGAATGAGCGCTGCGCAAGGGCTGCGCGCAATTGAAACGTCGCCTGGTGACCGGCACCGATCATGCCAAGGACCTTCGCGTCTTTACGGGCGAGATATTTTATCGAAATGGCAGAGGCCGCCGCCGTCCGCAGCGCAGTCAACAGATTGCCGCCGACGACGGCGCGGCATTTGCCGGTATCCGGATCGAACAGGAACACGGTCGACTGATGGTTGGTGAGGCCCTTGTGGACATTGTTCGGCCAGAACCCACCGGCCTTGAGCCCGAGCGCCAGGCCCTTGCGATCGAAACCCGACTTGAAGCCGTAGAGGGCATCGGCATGCCCGATCGCCTCGCGGACGACAGGGAAATTGTAGGCCGATTTATCCGCCATCGAGGCAAATACCCCCTCGACCGCCCTGAAGCAATCGGCAGGGGTCACCAATCCGGCAATTTCAGTCTCAGGAACGATGATCATTCTGGCTTCCGCTAGCTTTTCAATGGGGGCCGGAACCCCCTGTTTCGTCAGTAGGCCTTGCCGCGGGCGGACACGGGCCAGAGCGTTTCGACCTTGCCGTTGCGCACGCCGACATACCAATCATGGACATTGCAGGTCGGATCACAATGACCAGGGACCAGACGCAGCTTTTCGTTGATCTTGAGGACGCCGTTCGGGTCTTCGATAACGCCATGCTCGTCCGAGCATTTGATATATTTCACGTCATCGCGGCCAAAGATAAAGGGCAATCCGGAGTCGACCGATTGCGCCTTGAGGCCGGCATCGCAGATTGCCTTGTCCGCCTTTGCGTGGCTCATGATGCTGGTCAGGATGAACAGCGCATTCTCCCATTCCCCCTGATCGATCCGCTTGCCGTCTTTGTCACGGATGCGGCCGTAATCCGCGTCCATGAACGCATAGCTGCCGCACTGCAGCTCGTTGTAGACGCCCGAATTGCTCTCGAAATAATAGCTGCCCGTGCCGCCGCCGCTGACCAGCTCGGGGTCGAGACCTTCGGCCTTGAGCGCGTCGACGGCATCCTTGACCTGGGCTATCGCCGCATCGAGCTTGGCCTTGCGGTCTTCATACTTGTCGATGTGCTGCATGGCGCCCTGATAGGCCTGGATGCCTGTGAACTTGAGGCCGGGGGCCGCATGGATGGCATTGGCAAGCTCGACGACGGCCGAGGTCGTCGTGACGCCGCACCGTCCGGCGCCGCAATCAATCTCGATGAAGCATTCCAGCGTCGTGCCGTATTTCTGCGCTGCCCTGGAGAGCTCATCGACATTGGCCAGGTCGTCGACGCAGACGATGATCCGCGCGCCACGCTGCGGCAGCAGTGCCAGGCGATCGATCTTTGCCGGATCGCGAACCTGGTTCGAGACCAGCACATCCTTGATCCCACCGCGAACGAAGACTTCCGCTTCGGAAACCTTCTGGCAGCAGACGCCGACAGCACCGCCCAGTTCCTGCTGGAGCCTCAGAACATCGACAGACTTGTGCATCTTGCCATGCGCGCGGTGGCGCATGTTGTGGGCTTTTGCATAGTCGCCCATCTTGCGAATATTGCGCTCGAGCGCATCGAGATCGAGGATCAGGCAGGGCGTCTGGATGTCATCGACGCTCATTCCGGGAAGAGCCGGTACGTCGTAGCCGACTTCCATGCCGGCAAATTTCGGTTCCATGTTCATTGCTTCTGCTCCCTATTGCCAAGGCAATTTATCGAGGTCGACGTTGCCGCCGGTGATGATGATGCCGACGCGTTTTCCGGCAAAGACGTGCGTGTTCTTCAGGATGGTCGCCAGAGGCACGGCGCTGGAAGGCTCCATGACGATCTTCATCCGCTTCCAGATGAGCTTCATCGCATCGACGATGTCTTCCTCGGAAGCCGTCAGGATATCCGTGACGTGGTTTCTGACGAAATGCCAGGTCAGCTCCTTCAGCGGCACCTTGAGACCATCGGCCACGGTGTTCGGCGCGTCGTCTGCGATGATGTGGCCGGCTTTGAAACTGCGGTAAGCATCATCAGCCTGCTCCGGCTCTGCTGCGTAGATCTTGATGCGGGGCGCAAGATTGGAGAGAGTGAGGCAGGTTCCCGAGACCATTCCGCCGCCGCCGATCGGGGCGATGACGACATCGAGCCCGTCAACCTGTTCGATCAGTTCTTTCGAACAGGTCGCCTGTCCCGCGATGACTCGCGGATCGTTGTAGGGATGCACGAACTCCGCTCCCGTTTCAGCCACGACTTCGGCGAAAACGGCCTCGCGCGATGAGGTCGAAGGTTCGCACTCGACGACCTTGCCGCCATATCCCCGGACAGCATCCTTCTTTGCCTGCGGCGCGGTGCGCGGCATGACGACCGTGCACGGAATTCCGCGACGGCCGGCCGCATAGGAAAGGCATGTCCCGTGGTTGCCGGACGAATGCGTGGCAACACCCCTGGCGGCCTGTTCGTCGCTGAGGCCAAAAACAGCGTTCGACGCGCCGCGTGCCTTGAAGGCTCCCGCTTTCTGGAAATTCTCGCATTTGAAGAACAGTTCGGCTCCGGCCAGCGAGTTGATGAAGCTGGACGTCAGAACCGGGGTTCGATGAATGTAAGGCCTGATCCGCTCATCCGCGGCAGTCATGTCGGCAAGTGTTGGGATATACATGGTTCCGGCTCCTCAGGCAGCGGCCCGGACCTTGGACGTGCGGCCGTCGCGATAATAGTCCTGCGCAGCGGCAACACCCGAGCCGAGCTTGATGTCGAGGCCGAGATCGACCATGACCATTTCAGCCGTCGCAATGCCCGACAGCGCCATGACATCGGTGAGACTGCCGAGATGGCCGATGCGGAAGACCTTGCCGGCAACCTCGCCGAGGCCAACCCCGAAGGCGACATCATATGTCTTGGCGGCGTGCGCCACGATCGACGTCGCATCGAAGCCCTCAGGCGTGCGGATTGCGCTGACCGTGTCCGAGTAGAGGTCTTCGCTCATGGCACAGAGCTCCAGCCCCCATGCCCGGACGGCCGCACGAATGCCCGAGGCGATGCGCCGATGGCGGGCAAAGACATTCTCCAGGCCTTCCGCCAGCAATAGTTCCGTCGACAGCTTGAGCCCGTTTAGCAGTCCGACGGCCGGCGTGTAGGGATAGGCATTGTTTGCGTAGCTCCTGGCCATGTCTCTGATATCGAAGAATGTCCGCGGAAGCTGGGCCGTTTCGACCGCCGCCAGCGCCTTCGGCGAAAAGGCCGTGATCGCGAGGCCTGCAGGCAGCATGAAGCCCTTCTGCGAGCCCGTGACGGCGATGTCGACCGACCATTCGTCCATGCGGAAATCCATCGAAGCGATTGAGCTGACGCCATCGACAAACAACAAGGCCGGATGACGCGCCGCATCGATCGCCCGCCGAACGGCGGCGATATCGGATTTAACGCCGGTTGCCGTCTCGTTATGAGTGACGAGAACCGCCTTGATCTCATGCGCGGTGTCGGCCGCGAGGATCTCCTCGTAGCGGGCGGCGGGAGCGCCGCCACCCCAGGCGGCTTCGATGATATCGACTTTCAGCCCGTGCCGCTGGCACATATCGATCCAGCGCTGGCTGAACATGCCATAGCGCGCGGCAAGGACACGGTCGCCGGGGCTGAGCGTATTGGTAATCGCCGTCTCCCATCCGCCGGTTCCCGTGGACGGAAATACATAGACGGAGGCGGCTTCGGTTTTCAGGATCTTCTTCACACCTGCAAGCGCCGGCCGCAGGATCTCTCCGAACAAGGGCGAGCGATGATCGAGCGTCGGCATGTCCGCAGCCTTGCGAAGGATCTCAGGCATGTTCGTTGGGCCCGGAATGAAGACGGGATTTTGCATATACATTTGGGCGTCCTCCTGTTGTGGGAGAATTGATAGCACGCCGGAAATAGGAGATAAATTTTTTTGAAATGATTTTTCAAAATCGTTATTATTGTTATAATATGCAATATAATCAATTGATTGGTATTTTTCATTGTATAAATGTATTTTTCAAGTCAGAATTTTTTATCGACTGAACGCCATTGGAGACGACGGCTGATGCCTCAAGAACCGCGCCGAAGAGGCCGCCCCAAGGCCTTCAACGGCCCTCAGACACAAAACACGATCCAGGCGCTCGATCGGGCACTGGATGTCCTCGATGCTCTCGCGACGCCGGAAGGCAAGACATTGTCGGAACTGGCCGGCCAGCTCGGGCAATCGGCAGCAACCATGCACCGCGTGTTGGCGACGCTGGAGCGCCGCGAGTTCGTCGAGATCAGTCCCGATCGCCAGGTTTGGCACATCGGTCCCGAGGCCTATCGGCTTGGCGCAGCTTTCCTCCGTCGCTCCAACGTCGTCGAGCGGAGCCGCCCCATCATGCGCGAACTCATGCTCGAAACCGGAGAGACATCCAATCTCGGCATCGAGAAGGACGGCAACGTCCTGTTCATCAGCCAGGTCGAGACTCATGAGTCGATCCGTGCCTTTTTCCCACCCGGAACACTATCGCCACTGCATGCCTCCGGCATCGGCAAGGCGCTTCTCAGCACATATGACGAAGACCGGCTTTCAGCGCTCTTCCGGAAGAAAGAATTCGAGCGATTTACGGAAAACACCGTGCGTTCCTTCGAGCAATTGCGCGAGGAACTGCAGAAGACGCGGGAGAGAGGCTATTCGTTCGACGACGAGGAACGCACGAAGGGGATGCGATGCGTCGCGGCGCCCATCCTGAACGTGCACGGCGAGGCGGTGGCAGGCATTTCCGTTTCCGGACCAATACATCGTCTTCCGGACGCTGATATCCACCAGCTCGGCGAGCGGGTGAGAAGCGCGGCGAGAATGGTGTCCCGTCGCCTCGGCGCACCGTAATCGAGGTTTAGGCCCGGCCCGTTACCCAGCCGAACTCGACTTAAGTATGATTCTGCTCAGCGGCGTCCCACATCAGCCAGCCAGGCGCTCGGTTCGCGCCGGGCAAGATGCGAGGGTTCGTCATGTACCGGACTGCCGACTTCCGGCCGGGCGACATCGGATACATGAGGAAAAGCCAAGGCCATATCATCGAGAACACCAGCAAGACGGATCTGCAATTCGTCGCCGTCTTCAAGGTGGCGGAATATCAGGAGAACCGGCTCTCCGTCTTTCCGCAGTTCTCCGTCAGCTGCGACGTACCGGTCGACCTGACCGGTACGAAGCCTCAAAACTCTTCCCATTCCTTTTGAGAGGCTGCTGAAGCCGATGCCCTGTTTCCGGCGGCTGCGGCTCGTCTAGGCTGAGGCATCATGGAGACGACGGCCGCCTGCCTATCGGGTTCAGCCATCGCCCGTCCCGTCCTGCGCAGCGCTGCAGATTGTGCGGAGGCGGAAGCTTGCAGCGTGAATTGGGAGACCAGATCACGAAGCTTGGCTGCCTCCATTGCCAGGCTATTCGAGGCTGCGGTCGATTGTTCGACCATGGCTGCGTTCTGCTGTGTCGTCTGATCCATCGAATTGACGGCCGTATTGACCTCTGCCAATCCGGTGGACTGTTCCTTCGCTGAGGTCGCAATGGCGTTCATGTGCTGGTTGATGTCAGCGATCTGCTCGCCAATCGTCTTCAGCGACATGCCGGTATCCAGCACGAGCTTGACGCCGCTTTCAACCTCCGATGACGACTTCTGGATCAGCCCCTTGATCTCTTTGGCTGCTTGTGCCGATCGCTGTGCAAGTTCACGCACTTCCTGAGCGACAACCGCAAAACCCTTTCCGGCTTCACCGGCGCGCGCTGCCTCGACCCCGGCATTCAGCGCCAGAAGATTTGTCTGGAAGGCGATCTCGTCGATCACCCCGATGATGCTGGAAATCTGTTGCGAGGATGCCTCGATGCGGCGCATGGCTTCCTCGGCGTGCGATACGACTTCGGCGGACTTTGCGGCGCTGCGATTGGCTTCGGTCGCCGCAGTGCGGGCCTCGTCGGCGCGCCTGCTCGAATTCGATACATTGACGGTGATCTGGTCAAGCGCCGCGGCTGTTTCCTCAAGGGAGGCCGCCTGCTGTTCGGTGCGCCTGGAGAGATCGTTGGCGCCGGAAGAAATCTCGCGCGTACCGTCATCGATCGCTGCAATGGCGATGGAGATTCCGCCGAGCGCATCTCCAAGCTGCTTGACCGACCTGTTGAAATCCTGCCGAAGCGCTTCGAAATCCCCGGAAAAAGGCTCGTCAAGCTGGAATGCTAGATCGCCGCCGGCAAGCCGCTTCAATCCGGCCGCAAGGCCTGATGTGGCGGCGCGAAGACGATCCGTCGCCTCTTCGTCGGCCTCGCGTCGAGCAGCGACCTGATCCGATTCGGCTTGCTTCCTGGCTGCCTCGGCATCCTGTTCAAGCTGCTTATTGGCAATCGCAGCTTGTCGGAAGACTTCAAAGGCCGATCCCATGACGCCGATTTCGTCTGAACGACCAATCGCGCCGCAACGGATGTCGGTCTCGCCCCCGGCCAGCCTCTGCATATCATTGGAAAGTGCAAGGATAGGCTTCGTAACCGTCTTGCGTGTCAACCAGTAGAGGCTGATGGAAAATAGAGCTGTCAAACCGAGAAGGCCGTTCAAAAGCCTGTCCACGAAGGCTTGCATATGGGCACTTTGTTTTGCCGTTGCAGCGGACAAGGCACTGATCTGATCCCCGGCCTGTTCCATGGCCGTTTCAAGAGCGGAAAACTGATTCATGAATTCGGGTAGCGATTTCATGGCTGCAGCCTCATCCTTCGCAGCAAGATCGACCATCGCCGTGGCACTGTCGATATACTTCAAAAGAGGAGCTTCGACCTTGGCAAGCACCTCCTGCACACTCTTGTCGGTTGCGAGCCTTTTGTTGGCTTCGATCATTTCCCGGAAAGAGGCCTTGTGTTCGTTTAGATCGGCCTTTACCGCGTCCGTGGTGATCCCTGCCGCCGGATTTGCCGCCAGCATCGACGCCAGCACGTCTGCCCGAAGCGCATCGTGCATCATGTCCGCCTGCATGTGGTTCCGAAGCACATCCGCCGTACGGGCAACCTCGGCGTTGTTATCTGCAAGAGTTGCGGCTGACCACAGCCCGACACCCGTGGCGCCACCGGCCAGGGCGAAAATTGCGACACTTGCAATGATGATCTTATGTTGTATCGACGCCATCGTCGCACTCCCCCAGTTTGTTTCTATAGCAAAACTAGCCAAACATTCTTAATTATTTATCAACCATACATTTCTACTTTGATTATATGAAATTATATTATAATATTCAAAAATTACTTCAGGTTGTAAGTATAATAAGATCCCGCAAGGAACGGCCGCAGTTAAAAGCCGAACGAAATGGCGTGGAAGTATCATCTCCTGCTTTGATGCTGCCGCGCGGCCACCTTTCCGATATTCACCTTCCAAACAACCAAATTGCCGACTGTCGTTATCGACGGGCTTCATGATGCCTGGGCGCCGGACAGCCGACGATTCGCCTTCGTCCGCTTCCACAAGGAGGCATAGAGCAGCCCTGGCATTTTATGTCGGCAACTCATATCGCGCGGTTGGAACGACCATCAATCAGCACCGAACATCCGGCATCGCGATGTAGAACAGCGATTGGCCTGAATTCGGGACCGTATGCCACCGGTATGGTGTGGCCGGGCTGGTGGCGATGGCAGCCGATCACAATATCGACGGCCACCGTGCCTGCTGTGTCAAAGCTCACGATTTCGGCTCTCCCCCCCAATCCTATGCGGCAACAGAAAAGTTCAGCCTGCCGGTGATCTCGTTAGTCAATGCGAACCCCTCATCGCTAAGGGGTAGGTAATTCCTGGCCTGACCGGCGATCCGAATATTCCATCGGCACCCCGGTTGCCGCGCCATTCCCGGCGCGTCGCAAGCAGCTCTTGCCGAAGCGGATTTGTCGGAGCAGATTGCGCCGATAACGGAGATGGACGCATGACACAGGACGATGCTTCGGGCTCTAATGCGGGGGGTATCGCCCCTCGCTGGACATCCAGCGCGAAGAGCGGTGTTGGCACGGCGCTCTCATCGGCGTGCCGCATATGGTTCACGCTGAGCCACGGCATCCTCAACGAAGTCTATTTTCCGCGCGTCGATTGCGCCTGTACGCGTGATCTTGGCCTGATCGTCACCGGTCCGGACGGCTATTTCTCCGAGGAAAAACGCGATACCGAAAGCATTGTTACGACGATCGAGGACGGCGTTCCGGCCTATCGGCTCGTCAACACGGCACTCGATGGGCGCTACCGGATCGTCAAGCGCATCATCGTCGATCCGGTGCGCAACAGCTTACTACAGCAAATATCATTCGAAGCGTTGCAAGGGTCGGTCCACGACTATCGCCTCTATGTTCTTGCCGCCCCGCATCTGGTCAATGCTGGCAGCGGCAACACCGGCTGGGTTGGCGATTACAAGGGCACGCCGATGCTCTTTGCGACGGGCAAGGGCGGTATCTCGCTGGCGCTTGCCGTTAGCGGCGGATGGCGGACGGCGTCCGCCGGCTATGTCGGCATTTCCGATGGATGGCGCCAACTGCAGGAGGCCGGCCAATTGGACCCGCGCATCACTCGTGCCGCCGACGGCAACGTCGCGCTAACAGGCGAAATTGATCTTGCGGCCGGCAGCGACACCGTTCTTCTCTCGCTCGGCTTCGGAAACCGTTCCGAGGAGGCGGGCTACAACGCGCTTGCCAGCCTGCAGGCCGGCTACGAGGATGCCGAGCGCAGCTACGTCGCCGACTGGCGGAGATGGCAAAGCACGCTACTGGCGCTCGACGAACCGAGAGCGCCGCCGCCCGAACTCAATCGCTACCGGATATCGACGGCCGTTCTCGCCACGCACCGGCCTTTGTCCTTCGAGGGTCCGGCCGTCGCCTCGCTGTCTATCCCCTGGGGCTTTGCCAAGGGCGATGAGGATCTCGGAGGCTATCACCTGGTCTGGCCACGCGATCTCGTCGAGACGGCCGGCGGCTTCCTTGCGGCCGGCGCCCCTCAAGATGCGCTCCGTATCCTTGCCTATCTTCGGACGATCCAGGAGGCGGACGGGCACTGGCCGCAGAACGCCTGGCTCGACGGCGTACCCTATTGGACCGGCATACAGATGGATGAATGCGCCTTTCCGATCCTGCTGGCTGACGCGCTGCGCCGCGAAGGAGCGCTCACCGGCGAAGCGCTCTTGTCCTATGTCTCGATGGTCGAGCGAGCGGCGCGCTATGTGGTCGTGAACGGCCCTGTAACGGGTGAGGATCGCTGGGAGGAAGACGGCGGCTTCTCTCCCTTTACCCTTGCTGTCGAGATCGCCGCGCTTCTCGCCGCTGCCGACATTCTGGAGATTGCCGGACAGGACCACAATGCCGATTATCTCAGACAGACCGCCGATGCCTGGAATGACCAGATCGAGCGCTGGGCCTATGTCGGCGCCGATGCCGCTAGTGCCGATCTTGGGGTCAAGGGCTATTATGTGCGCATCGCCCCACCCGAGATCGCCGACGGCGCCTCGCCTGCCGATGGTTTCGTGCCGATCAAGAACCGCCCGCTCTCGGAATCGTTTCTGCCGACGGCCCGCGTCGTCAGCCCGGATGCCTTGGCGCTGGTTCGGTTCGGATTGCGTGCCGCCAACGATCCACGCATTCTGGACACCGTCAGGGTTATCGACGCTCATCTCAAATGCGATCTGCCGCAAGGTCCGCTCTGGTATCGCTATACTGGGGACGGCTATGGCGAGCATGCCGACGGCGGCCCATTCGACGGCATCGGCATCGGTCGCCCGTGGCCATTGCTCGCCGGCGAACGAGCCCACTATGAACTTGCTGCCGGCAGGCCAAAAGCGGCGATCGCGTTGCTCAGCGCTCTTGAAGGCTCTGCAGGACCGGGCGGGCTACTGCCCGAGCAAGTATGGGACCAGGCTGACATACCCGAGCGAGGCCTTGTTTTCGGCGAGCCATCCGGCAGTGCGATGCCACTCGTCTGGGCGCATGCCGAACACATCAAGCTGCTGCGTTCGCTGAGAGACAATGCCGTTTTCGACATGCCGCCACAGGGCGTCGAGCGCTATATCAAGAACAAGACCACCGCGCCCTTCGTGCTCTGGCGCTTTAACAACAAGACATCGCGGGTTTCTGTCGGCAAGCGCCTGAGAATCGAAGTGATGGCGCGGGCCGTGGTGCGCTGGAGTTCGGATGGTTGGGAAAGCGCAAGCGATACCACAACCCGCCAAAACGGCTTCGGCATCGATGTTGCGGAGCTTGCGACTGAACGGCTGCCAAAGGGCGCGGTGATCGCCTTCACCTTCTATTGGTCTGACACCGACCATTGGGAGGGAGAGGATTTCTCAGTCGTCGTGGCCGACGGCGACGCCTAAACGTCACTAACAACAAACCTACCAGAAGGGGAGACGCACCGTGACCGCAAAACCCGAATCTCTCGAGCACACAACGTCGGCCGCGCCGCAGGATCTCGTCGTCCTGGCAATCGATCTTGGCGGCTCGCATGTCAAAACGCGTCTGAGTTCCGGCAGCGACCGGCGGGCAGCCGTCTCCGGTGCGGCAATGTCCGCGCAAAAGATGGTCGAAGCAGTCAAGGAGCTTACCGCCGACTGGCAATACGACGTCATCGGCATGGGATATCCCGGCCCGGTCGCCGACAATAAACCAGCGGCGGAGCCGCACAATCTGGGGGCCGGCTGGAAGGACTTCGATTTTTCCGCCGCTTTCGGCAAGCCCGTCAGGCTCGTCAACGACGCAGTTTTGCAGGCGATCGGCAGCTATGCGGGCGGCAACATGCTGTTTGTTGGGCTGGGCACCGGGCTGGGTTCGGCAATGGTCGTCGATCACGTCTGCTTGCCCATGGAACTTGCACATCTGCCCTACAAAAATAATGAGACGTTCGAGGACTTCGCCGGCGAGCGCGGCCTTGTGAAATATGGCAAGAAGAAATGGCGCAAATCGGTCGAGAAGATCGTCGGCAAGTTGCAAGCGGCCCTGCTGCCGCATGAAACTGTCATTGGTGGCGGCAATGTCGACAAGCTCGAGAAGCTGCCCGACGGCTGCCGCGCCGGCGACAACGAGAATGCATTTCTTGGCGGCTTTCGCCTATGGACGGACGAAAGCCTGAGATTTTAGGCTGAATCCGGCATGGCTTGCCCGCCTGCGCCTCCGTCTCAAAAACGAAGGAGATCGGAGATCGTCGATCGTGTTCCTGCGATCTGCGAGGATAGAACGGCTTCCTTCCTGACATACATCTAAAGAAACAGCTCTCGACGCGGAACGGCGTCGTGATATCGTCTATAGCCGTCCGACAGCACGCTCCGCCAAGCTAAGCCGCGACAAAAGAAGGGGAGAACTTCATCAAAATCCCACCTTGATGGCTAAAATCTCCGGAAAATGGGAAACTCTTGAAGAGTTTCGGATTGTTGATAGTAAAGCACACGCGCTATAAGGTCAGTGCGCGAGCTAGATGGCCGTGGAAGTGAAGAGGAAATACGATGCCTACAGGTACTGTGAAATTTTTCAATGAAGACAAGGGATTTGGCTTCATTACTCCCGAGAACGGAGGAACGGATGTGTTCGTTCACGTTTCCGCTCTGCAGCGGGGCGGTTCTCTCAGAGAAGGTGAGAAGGTTAGCTACGAATTGGGCCAGGACCGGAAGACTGGAAAGTCGAAGGCTGAAAACGTCAGCGTGCTCTGATCGCATGAGCTAGCGGACCCGCCGCGGATTTAGCCTGCTTCATGATTAGAACAGGCTAAATCAACCCCACTGCTTGAGTGGAATCGAACCAGCCGCTCCGGCGTGCAGACAACGACTATTTCAGAACCCGGCCCGACATGGCGCCGCTTTCTTTTGGCTTGCTCTCCGAGCATGCCTGCTTTGTTCCGATAACCGCGGGATTTTTGCGCCGTTTCGCTGCAAGGCTATCCGCGCAGTCGTCAGCGCGCCACGCCCCGACTGCGGCGCCCTCAACCCTCTGCGGTATCGACCAACCCAGCTGCGACATCGCGTGAGCACTCTTCGAGATCCTGTATTGCGCGCCGGCGATCAACTCGACGCCTCACAAGAGCGGTTTCCACGGGAGCAACACCAATCTCGATATATCTGATGGCGGGATTCGAATAGTAGCGCTCAAGGTGCTCGCCAACGATGACGACAGCCTCGCGTGATTCGACGACCGCAAGACGTTCCCCGATTGCCGTCATGACCGGCCCACGCGCAATGGGCTTCCCAGAGGGCGTGTGGTCAGGGAAATGGATCGCCGCCCACGCTCCCAACCGATGATTATCCGGTAGTGTCGGCAAGGTCTCGAACGCGAGTTCCTCCGGATCGATCAGGCTCTGTCGCACACCCTGTGATCGGCAGGCACGACCAGCGTCTTCTTCTCCTCGAACAGAACAGCGCATTGCACCGAGCCGTCATGGAAAAGCGGAAGTCTGCGAAGCGCTGCATCGACACATCACCAAGGGCCTCGCGAGCGGCGCGCTCAAGCCGATCCTCGATCGGATTTTCAAGCTCGTTTCAACAGGAGGGACTACGTCGCTGCCGAGCGTCTCTCCCGCAGGCGGGCATCGTAAAATGAGCGCGCTGAAGGCGATTTCGACAGATATGACTTTGCCTCAGGCGGTTTGAAGGGGCTCGAACCGCCAACCCATTTGCAGAAAGTTCTATGCTTACAAAGGGTTGGAATGGCAGACGGTAAATTGGCTTGGAATGTTTGCCCGGCATATCCGATCTATTGCAGCCGTTAGGCGCCTTCGCAGCGGGGCTATCTTGAATGCTTTCTGGCAAGGAAACATGGTCCAAAACGAAAAAGCCTGCCGCGGGAGGAGGTGCGGCAGGCTTTTCGAAAAGAACCGAACAGCGACTGGGAGGAGGAGTGCCGCTGTTCCTACAGACGTCCCTGGGAGGAGGAGTGGGCCGTCTGAAACTCGAAGCTCTGCGGGAGGAGGTGCATCACTTCGATGGAGCTAACAATACTCCAATCATCGAGATTTCATATAGCTTATGCTGCACTGCAGCTATGCAAGAAACACAAGTCGGAAAACTCAGTACAGAAGGAGGAGAAAACCGATCTCGAACAGGAGCGGCTGACGCAAAAACGCCCGCGTCATCAGCGGGCGTCGAGCAGTCGTAAAGACTATGAGGTTAGCGCGCGATCGATGCGCGGGCAACGCTGCGGATATCGGCACGATCGATGCCGAGGTCCTGCAGTTCGCGGCTGGACATGCGACCGAGTTCGTTAACAGTCTGACGGAACTTGCGCCAGTTGTTGAAAGAGCGTGCTACGTTCATGATAATCCCCTTTCCTGAGGCTTTCTGACGTCAGCAACCTTGTTTGGCCCCGGCGTCGTTTCGATGATTGGAATATAGGCGTTTCAATCGGTTTAAAACAGAGATAATCCCGCACTGCACCTATGCATTCAATGCATTGGTTTCACGGATTACATGAGGGATGATCGTTTTTTAGGCCAAAATCTGTTCGACGGTCCAAACATTGCTCGGCGCACCAGGCAGTTGTCTCGCATCTATCTCGATGAGGACAAGCTTCTGGGGCAGCTGCGCCATCGTGACCAACCCGGTCGCGGAAGCCTCGAAGAAAAATGCCACATCGCCCCGTTTCTCCGACGTGGATCCGCGCTATTCTCAAAGGGAGATTCACCCGGCGAGATAGCGCCCACAAGCCATCTGCGCCCCGCCTCACGACCGAAGGAGCAACTCCATGACGCAGACCCTTGCCGATCTGTTGGCTGAAACCTTGGCGGAAGCCGGCGTCGAGCGCATATGGGGAGTGACGGGCGACAGCCTGAACGGCCTCAACGACAGCCTGCGGCGTCTCGGCCGGATCGATTGGATGCATGTGCGCCATGAGGAGACCGCCGCTTTTGCGGCCGGCGCGGAAGCTGCCGTCACCGGCAAGCTTGCTGTCTGCGCAGGGAGTTGCGGACCGGGGAACCTGCATCTGATCAACGGGCTCTACGACTGCCAGCGGAACCACGTGCCCGTCCTGGCGATCGCCGCGCATATCCCGTCCTCCGAAATCGGCCTGGGCTATTTCCAGGAAACCCATCCGCAGGAACTGTTCCGCGAATGCAGCGATTTCTGCGAACTGGTATCCAATCCCGCCCAGATGCCGGAGATCCTGCACAGGGCGCTCAACACGGCCATCGGTCGCAATGGCGTGGCCGTGCTCGTCATTCCAGGCGACGTGGCGCTCGCCGATGCACCAGCGGGCGCGAAAACAGGCTGGGTGCAACTGCAGCCGCCGCGCATTCTCCCTTCGGACGCAGAGATCAGCCGGCTCTCGACGCTGCTCAACGGATCGGACGCCATAACGATCCTGGCCGGCAGCGGCTGCGCCGGTGCCCATGATGCTGTGGTGGCGCTGGCTGAAAAGCTCGGCGCGCCGGTCGTTCATGCCCTGCGCGGCAAGGAACATGTCGAATGGGACAATCCCTATGACGTCGGCATGACCGGACTGATCGGCTTTTCGTCGGGCTATCATGCCATGTTGAACTGCGACACGCTCTTGATGCTGGGAACTGATTTCCCCTACCGTCCCTTCTATCCCAAAGATGCCAGGATCGTTCAGATCGACCGCAACCCAGGCGCACTCGGCAAACGGACGCAACTGACCCAAGGCATCGTTGGCGATGTGTCCGAGACAATCGCAGCGCTACTGCCGCACCTTAAGGATCGACCGAACCATGCCTTCCTCGATGCCGCCCGCAAGCATTATGCGGAGGCCCGAAAGGGACTCGACGATCTCGCCGTGCCGTCGGCGAAGGGCAATCCCATCCACCCCCAGTATCTGGCGCGGCTGATAAGCAAAATCGCGTCGGAGGACGCGATCTTCACCGCCGATGTCGGCACGCCGACCGTATGGGCAGCCCGCTATCTGACGATGAACGGCAAGCGTCGCCTGCTCGGCTCGTTCAACCACGGCTCGATGGCCAATGCCATGCTGCAGGCCATTGGTGCTCAGGCAGCCGCGCCCGACCGGCAGGTCGTGTCGCTCTCCGGCGATGGCGGCTTCACGATGATGATGGGCGACTTCATCACCCTTTCCCAGCTCGAACTGCCGGTGAAGATAGTCGTCTTCAACAACGGCTCGCTGGGCTTCGTTGCCATGGAAATGAAGGCCGGCGGCTTCCTCGACACCGGGACCGACCTGAAGAACCCGAACTTTGCCGCCATGGCCCAGGCGATGGGCGTCAAGGCGTACCGGGTCGAGGATTCCGGTAATCTCGAGGGCGCGCTGCGCGAGGCATTGGCGCATCGCGGCCCGGTGCTCGTGGATGTCGTCACGGCAAAGCAGGAACTGGTCATGCCGCCAAAGATCAAGCTCGAACAGGCCAAGGGCTTCAGCCTCTACATGCTGAAAGCGATCATCAATGGTCGGGGCGACGAGGTCGTGGAACTCGCTAAAACCAATCTCAGGCTCTGACAGGAGAGCGGCGCGTGACCGGACTGGAGCTCGCCAGGCATGTGGCCTTCGTATTGCGCTGCTCGGCTGCAGCGACATTCTCCTACATGCTGGCCTCGGCTATCGGCTTGCCGCATCCGGTATGGGCGGCGATGTCGGGGATCATCGTCTCGCAGGAGAAGCTGACCGAAACGCGCAGCGCCATGGCCTGGCGGCTGATCGGCACGGTGATCGGCATCGTCGTCGCCGTGGCCGTCGGCAGCGGCACCGCTCCGCTTGGCGCCGATGTGGCAATCCAGATCGCGCTTGCCGTCGGGCTCTGCGCCATCGTCGCGCGCCGCTATCCCGCGGTTAGGGTCTGCATGTGGACAGGGCCGATCGTGTTCCTGACGGTAGATCCGGGCATGCCTCTCTACATGGTCGGCCTTTATCGCGGTACCGAGGTTTTTCTCGGCGGATTGGTCGGTGCAGCGTTGCATGCCGTCTCGGAAGCGGTGATTAGGGGCCTGTTTGGCAGAACGGGGCCCGATCCTGCCGATTTGCCGGAAAAGCCGTGATGGCGCGCGCCCGTGCATGCCTGGAGAAACAACTGAAATCAAAAGCGTGGACATGCCCGTGGAAAAGGCGGTGATAACCGAGGCAATGTCGGGCTGCGTTTGAAGTGATAGATCGAGCCGCAGTCTTGACTGCTACCGAGATTCCGACTGCCACATAAGCGTGGCGGTCACGGCTTTCCAGTGGTCCGGAGCGCGGACACGATGGGTGTTGGCGGCAAACGGACAATCAAAGATTAGATTCTTGTTAACCATCTTGACGCTATAAATTTCTGATCGAAAGGCGCATCCGCTTTTCCAGTTCTCGCGAATAAATCAGCAATGTCGATCATCCATGCTTTAAGCGCAAACAGCGGCCGCCTCGTCAGGCTCACCTTCGGCCCCGAATCGCGCGGGCGCCCTTCCGTGCAAACCAAAGGTCATGCCAAGCTTGCGAAAACCCGCATCGTGATGCTCAGCGGCGGGCTGATCATGATCTACGTCGTGATCTTCGCCAGACTTATCAATTTCGGCATGGGGCCAAGGGACGACACGTCATCGATCCCGGCTGAACATGTGACAGCCGCACGTCCCGATATCGTCGATCGAAACGGCGAGCTGCTCGCGACTGACATCCGTACCGTGTCGATGTTTGCCGAGCCGAACCGTGTTGTCGATCCGGACGAGGCGGTGGAGAAAATAGCCGAGGTCTTTCCCGATATCGACCGCAAATCCCTCTATAAAAAGCTTGCCGACCGTCGCTCGCACTTCGCTTGGCTACGCCGCCAATTGACGCCGAAGCAGCAGAGCGAGATTTTGGCGCTCGGCATTCCGGCGATCGGTTTTCGACCGGAAATCAAACGTTTCTATCCAGGCGGCCGCACCGCGGCCCACATCCTCGGCTATGTCGATATCGACAATCACGGCGTGGCCGGAATGGAGAAATATCTCGACACGCAGGGCCTCTCGGATCTCGATTCCACCGGCTTGACGAGCCAAGACTCGCTGCAGCCTGTGCGACTTTCGGTGGACCTGCGCGTTCAGAACATCGTCCACGACGTGGTGTCGGATGCGATCGGCCGCTACCAGAGTCAGGCGGCCGGCGCCGTCATTCTCGACATCCACACCGGCGAAGTGCTGGCCATGGCCTCGGCCCCCGATTTCGATCCGAACGATCCGCAGGCCGACGGCGACAAGGGTTGGCTGAACCGAATGTCGAACGGCACCGACGAGATGGGCTCGGTGTTCAAGACCTTCTCGATCGCGTTGGCCCTCGATACCGGTACGGTCAAGCTGACGGACACCTTCGACGCCAGCGCTCCCCTGCATTACGGCGGCTTCACCATCCATGATGACCGCGACGTGCCGCGGCGTGTTCTTTCGATCCCGGAAATCTTCCGCTACTCCTCCAACATCGGCACCGCCAAGATGATGGACAAGGTGGGCATGAGCGACCAGAAGGCCTATCTGACCCGCTTCGGACTGTTGTCAAAGATGCAGACGGAACTGCCCGAGGTGAAAGCGCCGAGTCAGCCAAGAGTTTGGAAGAAGCTCAACTCTATAACCATAGCGTTCGGTCATGGCGTCGCCACCACGCCGATGCAGACCGCCGTCGCCGGCGCAGCCCTCATTGACGGCGGCAAGCTGATCGAGCCTACCTTCCTTCCGCGCACGCAGGAAGAGGCGGAAAAGACCGAAACGACGATCGTCAAGAAGAGCACCAGCGACACGATCAGATATCTGTTCAGGCTGAACGGCGAGCAGGGCACCGGTAGGTCTGCTGACGTCCCCGGCTATCATGTCGGCGGAAAGACAGGCACCGCAAACAAGGTGATCCACGGCGTCTATTCGCATAAGCTCAGCTTCAATTCCTTCCTAGCCGCCTTTCCCATGGCAAACCCGAAATATGTGGTGCTAGCCTTCATCGACCAACCGTTGACGGGGTTACACAACCTGAACCTCGCCGCGGAAACGGCCGCGCCGATGGTTCACGACATCATCAGCCGCGCGGCGCCGATCCTCGGCGTCGAGCCGGATTTCGGGACGAACGTGATTGCCGCCTATTGAGGGCGCCGTTGTTCCAACAACGATGAGATACGAGCACCGACAGGTCGCTTTACGAATAAATCTCTTCGAAGCCCTGTAGTCGGGTCTCCAGGGCTGCGAATGTTGCAGCGTAGAGCCAGTCGGTGCAACAGGCCGCCGGCTATTACAATAGCGTCACGCGACGAAGCGGAAAAATCACCAAGCTTTTGTGCTCCCGCTCTGCCGAAATACATGTCATAATCTATGGCCAGACACAGCTGGAGCAGTATTTTATGCAACGCGAAGCAGTCTGGACGCTGGCTCTATTTATTCTCCTCATGATTAGCGCCACGGCTGGTTCGGTATTGCGCGACAGATTGCCTGCTCCGCACCGCGGCAACGAGACAATAGACTTTCTTCGAGTTGTAACAGCTTTGCTCGTGACCTTTGCCGCGCTCGTGATGAGCCTGCTGCTGGCGTCAGAGCTCAATGCATACACAACGGCTTCCCACGATCGCAACCACTACGCTGCCGGCCTCGCGGAAATGGACCTTTGTCTGAGAAATTACGGCTCCGCATTGGACAACGAAAGACAACTTCTGCACAGCTACACCGCCGCCGTCATTGCCAGCACATGGCCCGAAGAGCCACAGCCACCAGGGGTGGCGTATCCTGACATATCAAAACTGCCGTTGGTCGGCGAAGCGCCGGCTCTGGGGGTAATTCTGAACACCATAGGGCTCGGCATTGCCCACCAGCAGCCCGCCGATCCGTTCCATCAGGCGCTCGTCACACGTTGCCATCAGGTCTTCACCAATCTCATGATGGGGCGATGGACGGTCATAGAAGACGCGCATGGCTCACTGTCCGCGCCGTTTCTGGGAGTCCTGATCTTCTGGCTTATGCTCGTATTTCTAAGCTTCGGCCTTCAAGCTCCGAAAAATCTGCTCGCAGGCTCGATTGTCGCTGTCGCCATCGTTTCAGTCGCGAGCGTCATGTTTGTCATCCTGGATCTTGATCTCCCCTATGGCGGTCTTTTCGGTATCTCGAGTACATCCATGCGGAATGCGCTCGCCGATATGCTGGCACAATAGCGGTCGGCTACGTGCCGCTTGGCAGCCAAGGCGGCGGCTGGCTGGCAGATCATCCCGTGCTTCGGGGGTGTCGAGACGCTGCGCCACCTCGTCGACGAGTGCATGGGCGATACGCAGGCACCGTCCCGCCAGGCGACATGGACACGCGATCCGAAGATGATGCGAAAATGAATTAAAAATGATGCGAAAATGAACCTGAAATGTTGACATACGGATTCTTCGAACTAGTTCCTGCTTAGACGCCGGGGTCGCCCTTTGGTCGCCCTTTCACAGCGACATGTAATTCTGCCCAGCTGTTCCAGCCCGTAAGGGGTTGGTACGGCAACGAACATCTGCGCGGGTAACAGTGTGGTCGCGTCATCGCACAGTGGGGAACTTTAACATCGTATGGCCAACATCACCGGACGGCTCGTCAAGGGAAGCATGTGGTTAAGCCTGTCTCGGACGATCGTGAACGGGCTTGCCACCCTCAGCACGTTCGTTCTGGCACGCTATCTCGCACCCTCCGATTTCGGCGTGGTCGCTCTGGGCATGACGATACTGTTGATCGTCACGACAGTTACCGAGCTCTCGCTCTCTGAGGCGTTAATCCGTCATGCGGCGCCGGAAGAATCCCATTTCAGCGCTGCCTGGACCCTCAATGCCGCACGTGGGCTGGCGATCTGTATCCTGTTCGCGATCTTTGCCTATCCTACAGCCGTCCTGTTCGACGAGCCCAGACTGACAGGCGTAATGCTGGCACTTGGCGTCAGCATGCTGATGGGTGGTCTCACCAATCCGCGCCGTATCATGCTCCAGCGCGATCTGATTTTCTGGCAGGAATTCGTGCTTGCCGTTTCACAGAAGTTCGCCGGCTTCGTCGCCTCGGTGGCAATAGCGGTCATCTATCAAAGCTATTGGGCGCTGGTCGTCGGTACCCTCATAAGCCAGGCAACGAATGTCATCGTCTCCTATCTCGTGCTGCCGTTCCGGCCCAGGATCACCTTTCAGCATATGCGGGAGTTCTTCTCCTTTTCCGCCTGGCTCACCGCCGGCCAGATCGTCAGTACACTCAACTGGCGCTTCGATTATCTGTTGGTCGGCAAGATGCTCGGCGGGGTCCAGCTCGGCTTTTATTCGGTAGGAAGCAACCTCGCCATGATGCCGACGCGGGAAGCGACCGCGCCCCTCACACAAACAATATATCCGGCCTTTGCCGGCATTCACAACGATCCGGCCAGACTCGCCGCCGCCTATCAGCGTGTGCAGGCGCTCGTCGCCGCCATTGCACTTCCCGCCGGCATCGGCGTTGCGGTGACCGCCGAGCCACTGGTCAGGCTTGCGCTGGGCGACAAGTGGACGCCGGTCATCTTCATCATCCAGTCACTTGCCTCAGTCTTTGCGCTGCAGACGCTGGGCTCGCTGGTGCAGCCGCTCGGCATGGCGAAGGGCGAGACGCGGGTGCTCTTCGTTCGCGATACCCAGATGTTCTGCCTCCGGGTGCCGATCATGATCGCCGGTCTGATGCTCTACGGCCTTCCGGGGGTCATCCTGGGCCGCGTGTTCACCGGCCTGTTCAGCACCGTTGTCAACATGATGCTCGTGCGGCGCTTCACCGGCGTTACCGTATTGAAGCAATTGTCGGTGAACCTTCGGGCGCTCGCAAGCGTCGCGGTGATGGCCGCCGGCGTCTCGCTCGCCTCGAGCCATCTGGCGCCCACGGACGACAAGTTCGTGCTCATCACGCACCTCGCAATACTGATCCTGCTTGGCGGCCTGCTCTATTGCGGTTCGACCTTACTGCTGTGGATGTTGATGAAACGACCGGCTGGCCCCGAAACGGAGGTTCAGACCATCCTCGGCAAAGTGCTGCCGAAACTACGCCTTGCCTGAAGAATGTGCGGCCGATGTCGGCCGGACTGCCTTGTCGTCTTAATGGGGGAATGGGGAAATGACATTGCAATCCAATCTAACGCTGATCGCGAAACTGGAAAGCACGGTCCACGATTGCCTGAGGGACTACATCAGTGATGACGAGCCCTTGGCGATCCTCGACTTTCCGGACATCCGCAACTGTGGCGACTCTGCCATCTGGTTGGGCGAAATGGCCTATCTCCAGAACAGACACCGTAAGCGGCCGGCCTATGTGTCGCGGATCGATGACTTCTCGCCCGAGCAGCTCGAGCGTATCATGCCAACCGGCCCGATCTTCATTCATGGGGGCGGCAACTTCGGCGATATCTGGGACGCACATCAGGATTTCCGCGAAAAGGTCCTGGAGAGGTTTCCGAATCGTCAGGTGATTCAGTTCCCGCAATCCATCCACTACAAGTCGCAGGCACGTCTGGACGAGAGTGCCCGCGTCATCGGACGCCACAAGCACTTCGTATTGCTTGTGCGCGATGAAGAATCGAAGGAGTTTGCCCTCAAGCATTTCGATTGCGAGGTGCGGCTTTGCCCTGACATGGCCTTCTGCATCGGAGCAATCGAGCCGGAAGCGCCGGAATTTCCCGTGCTTGCCATGCTGAGATCCGATCTCGAAAAGGTAGGAGATGCAGACCTCTCCGCCTATCCCGACATTCCGAAAGAGGACTGGACCACCGAATCCGCCAGGCGCGTGCGCATCTCCAAGGCCGTCGGCGCGGCGACGGCTCTGCTGGCACTTAAGCCGGCCGAAATACGGCTGCGCAAACTCGACGCGGCGGCACATAACCGACTGCGTCGCGGCATCCGCCAAATCTCCCGTGGTCGCGCGATCGTCACCGACCGGCTTCATGTCCATATCTGCTCTCTGCTGCTTGGACGACCGCACGCGGTGCTGGACAACAGCTATGGCAAGATTCGTAGATTCATGGCTGCATTTTCCGGCGGCACCGATCTAGCCTACCGGGCGACATCGCTCGACGATGGGATTGCCTGGGCGCGTTATCAGGCCGACCAGCAGCTAGCGCCGGCTGCGTAACGCGCCGGCACCAGGGCTCATCATTGCCTTCGCCAAGTTGCCTTATCATGGGTTTCCCAGGTCATCCGACAAGGGCGTCAAGGGCTCCTACCCATCGATCGCGCACCATTGACCTCATCAATGCCCTGACCGTCGGCCCAAGCGAAAACTCCCCGCGCTTGGCCCGACACCCGGCTGTCGCGCTTGACCGTGAGAATTGCACGCCAATGATTTCAGACGGTTCATCTCACGCCTGATTTGAGAACGGTGCCGGCCAGTTGCTATTTAAGCTGAGAAGCGGCTTCGGTGCGTATGACGGCCGAGGATTTCAGGATTGAGGCATTCGGGCTTCATAGAATACAAAAGTTGCGGCGGCCTAGTTTGGAAGGCTCCCATGGCCAGCTCCAGGGGTCCACTCCCTCCTGGCGGAAATCAAGAGGATCGGGGAAGCGAACGGTCGAGACTTGTGTAGGAACAAGAGCTAGACTTCTTTTCCGGTGACAAGCAACAACGTGACTAGGGGATTGACGGGGGAGATAGCGATTGCAATGGAGAGCGGCCCTGCAGCCCTCTCCATCGGCTTGCCCGGGCATCGGACAAGACACCGACGCATTCTATAGCGCAGAAGGAATATGAGCGATGGCCAAGCCTCCAGAGATGACGAAGTACCGCGGCTTTCCATCCGGCATGCCGGGAACGGGCATTCAATTCACCATTCGCCGCGCGAACTCCAAGGGCGTTACCCCGATCAAGAGCCTACCCCGCCGTGCCCGGCCAGGCTCTTCGGAACACCGCGTCGATGCAGCGTTCCTGCATGCGCTCTGGCACTATTTCGGTGCCGAGCCTTTCGCGCGTGGCAATTTGGACGCTGCCCGATTGAACTTGCTCTTTGGACGTGAGGTAGTGGCGGCCGACAAGGATTTCGATCCGATCTCTTACGATGCGATGCTCGTGATCAACGAAAAGCTGGCGCGGGAAAATTTTCCGGAAGCCTTCGAAGATGTGATGGAGGTCTGACAATGCGCTCTTGAGGTGGCGTCCCCGTCGCTCCGGCCATAGCGTCTGCGGTTTTCATTCCTCTATAATTTCAAACCGGACCGACGCATGATAAGCATTTCAAAGCAGACGCCGAAAAGTCTTAATCGATGACCTCTGCAACCAAATCGATCCTCAAACCTACGTCGCCTGTGGGGGCATTCAGGAATCTTTGCGGACGGAGTGCATCCGTCTAGTTGCCAAAAAACCATAATTGCTCCACGAACATCATACATTGAACACTCAACGTTGAGAATCGGGTCAAAGCTTAATGCGTATACAATATGGTTTCCTCTGCATGTTCCTGGCAATTGCCCCGTCGGCATATGCGCTGGAAACCGGTTCACCGCCAGTTCTGGCGCCGCTAGAGCAGCAGGCGCAAGCAGCTCATTTGAGCGCACAATTTCTGACGCGTTTCCACTATAAGCCGGTGCCGCTTGATGATGCCTTGTCGGCCAGGATCATGAACCGGTTCATCAAGTCTCTGGATCCGGACCGTGTCCTCTTCCTGAAGGCGGATATCGACAAGTTCATGGCCGACAGCACCAAGATTGACGATGCCATCAACCGCGAAGACTTGCAGATCCCGTTTACCATTTTCAACGTGTATGAGCAGCGCGTTGTCGACCGCATGAACTACGCGCGCAGCCTGCTCAAGCAGGGTTTCGATTTCAGCGTACAGGAAGACTATTCCTTGCTGCGCGACAAGGAGCCTTGGCCGCAATCTGAGGCGGAAAGCAATGAACTGTGGCGCAAGCGCGTCAAGAGCGACTGGCTGCGCTTGAAACTGGCGGGCAAAGCCGACGCTGCCATTCGCGATACGCTCGACAAACGCTACGAAAACTCCCTTGAGCGCGCTTACAAGTACAAGAGCGACGATGTGTTCCAGTCATTCATGGACGCCTATACAACGTCGGTTGACCCGCATACCGACTATTTTGGCGCGACCGCTTCGGCTGAGTTTGATATTTCCATGAAGCTGTCGCTGGTCGGTATCGGCGCGGTATTGCAGGAAAGAGATGACTACACGACGATCCGTGAGCTTGTGCCTGGTGGCCCGGCGCAATTGTCCGGCAAGCTTGCGGTCGGTGACCGCATTACCGGTGTTGGCCAGGGCGAGAACGGCGCGATAAAGGAAGTTGTGGGGACGCGCCTTGATGAAATCGTCCAAATGATCCGGGGCGCAAAAGATTCCATCGTGCGCCTGGACATCTTGCCGGCGGATGCCGGACCGGACGGCAAACATCGCCTCATCAGCCTCGTGCGCGATAAGATCAGCCTGGAAAAGCAAGCTGCCCAGAAGACCATCCTCTCGGTAAAGGATGGCGACGCCACTCGTAAAATCGGAGTGATTACCCTGCCGGCGTTTTATGAAGACTTCGAAGCGCGACGAAAAGGCGACAAGGACTATAGAAGCGCAAGCCGCGATGTCGCCAAGCTTCTCGTTGAACTGAAGCAAGACAACGTCGACGGCGTTCTGGTCGACTTGCGCAACAACGGCGGCGGTTCCTTATCCGAGGCGATCGATTTGACAGGTCTGTTTGTCGGCAAAGGCCCGGTGGTTCAGCAGCGCGATGCAGGCGGCAAGGTCAACGTGGAGAGCGATGATCTTCCAGTGCCTGCCTGGACTGGTCCGGTCGGAGTTTTGATCAATCGCGGCTCGGCGTCGGCGTCCGAGATTTTTGCCGCTGCGATACAGGACTACGGTCGAGGCGTGATTGTCGGAGAACCCAGTTTTGGGAAAGGCACCGTGCAGACCGTAGTCAATCTTGACCAGGTGGCTCACAACATCAAGCCGAAATTCGGCGAGCTGAAATTGACGGTTGCCCAGTTCTTCCGTGTCAATGGCGGCACGACACAGCTGCGCGGCGTGACGCCTGACATCAGCTTGCCGGGTCTTTCCGACCCTAAGAGTTTTGGTGAGGCGAGCTATGACAATGCTCTGCCGTGGACGCAGGTCAAGCCGGCGAACTATGCGCCTGACGGTGATATAAAGGCATTGCTGCCGCAGTTGCAAAGCCGCCACGATGCTCGGATAAAGAACGATCCGGATTTCCAGCGCTTTGTGGAAGATATCGGCGAACTGAAGGCGCAGCGCGAGAAAAAGGTTATTTCACTCAATGAAACCGAACGCCGCAATGAAATGACCGCTCAGGCAAAGCGTTTGAAGTCGCGCGAGCAGATAAACGATGGTGTGGATACAGGCGAAGACGATGGCCTGCAAGCAAACGAGCGCAGCCTGAGTGCCGATATTGCCATTGAAAAAGCCCGCAAGAACGCAAAGGACGTCCTGCTGAACGAGGCCGCCGCCATTCTTGCCGATGAGGCGGATCTGCAGGCAGGTGGGCAACGATAGGGAAGCGTTGACGGAAATTAGTATTTTCTCGATGAACACAGCCGCGGAGGTCGGATGAGCTATTCCAGCTCATAGGCCCGCCCGGCCGGGAGCACTACAGTCGCGTCGTGACGCCCCCTTTTTTTCGCTCCAGCAATACTAGAGCGCGCCAAGTGGCGGAGGCGGCGCCTTTGGCCGCCTTGTCCTTCAAGCTTCGTCAAGCGCCAGCGCCAGATCGGCAATCAGGTCGTCGGGATGTTCGATGCCGATCGAAAGCCGGATCGTCGATTCAAGCACGCCGATGCGTTGGCGCACGTCCACCGGCACACCCGAATGCGTCGTCGTCGCCGGGTGGGAGGCCAGGGACTCCGTTCCGCCGAGGCTGACGGCGAGTTTGAAGATCGTCAAGGCGTTCAGGAACTTGAACGAGGCCGGCTGGCCACCCTTGATGTCGAAGGAGAAGGTGGAGCCTGCGCCGGTGCACTGGGTAGCGAATGTCTGGCCGACAGGCGATTTCGGGTCGCTGTAAGACAGGTAGTGAATACTCTCGACCTTGGGATGCTCCCGCAGGAAATCGGCCACTGCCTTTGCATTGCTGTTCGCACGCTCCATGCGGATCTGCAGCGTTTCGAGCGAGCGCCCGAGCATCCAACAGGAATGCGGATCGAGCTGTGTGCCGATCGCACCTCTCAGCGCCTTCACCTGCTTCATGACCGCCTTGCGGCCGAGCGCGGCACCGGCGATCAGGTCCGAGTGCCCACCGACATATTTCGTCAGTGAGTAGAGCGAGATGTCTGCGCCGTGCTCGATCGGCCGCTGGAATACCGGCCCGAGCAGCGTGTTGTCACAGGCGATGATCGGCGTATGGCCTCGCTTCTCGCCGATTGCGTCGGCAACCCTGCGGATCATCGCGACATTCACGAGGCTGTTGGTCGGATTGGCCGGCGTTTCTATCAGGATGACAGAGACGCGGCCCTTGGCCATGGCCTCCTCTGCCGCAGCCTGCACCGATGCTTCGTTGACACCATCCGCGAAGCCAACCGCGGAAACGCCGAGATTGGCGAACGTCTTGGCAAGCAGCGTCTCCGTGCCGCCGTAAAGCGGCTGCGAATGCAGCACCGCATCACCCGGTCGAGCGAATGCAAGAAGCGTGGTGGCGATAGCCGACATGCCCGACGAGAACAGCACACAGCTTTCCGTCCGCTCGTAGACTGCCAGACGGTCCTCGACGATCTCGCTGTTCGGATGGTTGAAGCGCGAATAGACGAGTCCGGCCCCCCTTCCTGCCGGCGGTTCCTTGCGGCCCGAGACGTAGTCGAAGAAATCGCGGCCGTCTTCCGCGGACTTGAAGACGAAGGTCGAAGTCAGAAAGACCGGCGGCTTGACGGCACCTTCGGAGAGCTCAGGATCATAACCGTAGTTCAGCATCTGTGTTTCGGGATGCAGGGCATGATTGCCGATATGGGTTCTCGGCGGGTGCGGCGCAGTCATGAGACGTCTCCTCCATCGGTTTCACGAGCTTTGCGCTGCAGATTATATCAAACGTGGCGGTGTATTCTTGCTATTTGGCGCGCTCTTTTGATGCTTGAGGCAACTTCTTGCAGCGACAACGCATCGCTTCGAACAAGCGAGAAGCGTTTTCCGGGATCAGACGAAGCCCAACAGGTCAGACCTCGCATCCTTTCAGGAAGATGTCGGCGCAAATTCGCGCGCGCTGGGCGATCTCCTCGATACCAGCCGGCTTCCGTTGACGCAGGATGGCGGCGCGCTGCGGCTCCATGATCATCATTCCGCGCAGCATGCCCGAGGCCATGTGCGGATCCTCGAGCTTGATCAACCCGCGCTCGGCCTGCCTTGTCAGCCATTTCTCCATGACGGCATTGGAACCGACGATAGCGGTCTCATAGAAGCTTGTGGCGATCTCGGGGAAGCGGTCGGATTCTGCGATAACGAGACGCGTCATGTCGACTGTATCGTCCGACATCGTCAACATGCCGTAGGTCGTCAGCAGCCGCTCCAGCCCCTGCCGCAGATCCATCGTCGCGAGCGTCGACTGGTCGAGTGCCAGGAAAAATCGATTGATGCGATCGGAAATGATGCTGGAAAACAAATCCGCCTTGGTCGGGAAGAGCCTGTAGAGCGTCTTCGTCGAGACGCCGGCCGTTTGCGCGATCGCACTGATGCTTGCGGCCGCATAGCCGTTTTCCCGGAATTGAGCGTCGGCGGCCTCGATGATCACGCTTTTCGTATCGTCGTCGCAGCGGATTTGGGGGCGGCCTCTCGACCGCTTCTCAATTAATTGAATTTCGACCATGTTGATTTTCCAAATTCCTATTGACTTCCATTTTATAGCGCATATTTTGGAAAATATCAAGTTTCCTAAATATCCGTCCGAGAATTTTCGCGGGGCTATCCGCCCTCCCAAGACGATCGGCCTATCCGGAGAAACAGCAGTGGAAAACAAGGTTCACGTATTGAGTGCAAGCAAGCATGCACCCGTCGCCGAGGCCCCGACCATGGACGCCGGCAAGCCGGATGTGTCGGCCGAACTGGCGCGTATCGCCGCTGAGGAAAAGCCGGCGCCGAAGCGTGGCAAGTCATTCCTGCTCGGAGCCACTGCGCTCGCTGTCATCGCTGCCGCCGCCTATTACGGTCATAACTACTGGACGGTCGGCCGCTTCCAGGTATCGACCGACGATGCTTACGTGCAGGCCGACAACAGCGCGATTGCGCCGAAGATTTCCGGCTACATCACCGATGTCGTCGTCAACGACAATCAGACGGTCAAGACAGGGCAGGTGCTTGCCCGCATTGACGACCGCGACTTCAAGACGGCGCTGGATCAGGCCAGGGCCGACGTCTCAGCCGCTCAAGCGGATGTCGAGGCCAAGCAGGCGTCCCTCGAGATGCAGCAGTCGTTGATCGCCGCCGCCCAGGCGACCGTCGATGTCGACAAGGCCAACGAGACCTTTGCCGAACAGAACGACAAGCGTTATGCGAGCCTCTCGGTCAACGGGTACGCTGCGGTGCAAACCGCACAGCAAGCCGCATCACAGATCGCCGCCGCCCGCGCTGCGATCGACCGCGACACGGCATCGCTTGCTGCCACCACCAAGCAGGTCGATCTGTTGAAGGCGCAACTGGCGCAGGCCAAGGCAACGCTCGCCCATGACCAGGCCGTCCAAAGCCAGGCCGAACTCAATCTATCCTATACGGCGATCACCGCACCGCTCGACGGCGTAATCGGCAACCGCACACTTCGCGTCGGCCAGTATGTGCAGGCAGGCACACAGTTGATGTCGGTGGTGCCGACATCAGCCGCCTATATAATCGCCAACTACAAAGAGACCCAGTTGACTGACGTGCACGCCGGTCAGCCGGTCGACATCGAAGTCGATATGTTCCCCGGCCGGACCTATCACGGCCATGTTGACAGCCTGGCGCCCGCCAGCGGCCAGGAATTCGCGCTGCTGCCGCCAGACAACGCCACGGGCAATTTCACCAAGGTCGTGCAGCGTATCCCGGTCAAGATCGTCCTCGATGCCGACAGCGCCACATCGGGCGATCTGCGCCCCGGCATGTCGGTTCAACCGAGCATCGACATCAAGACGGCCGGTCAGAGCCACGGCGCGTGAACGGTGAGGGATGAGGAGTATTGAACCATGTCCACCATCGCAGCCACCGCCGTCCCACAGCCGAGTGCGAGGGCCAGCACCAGAGAATGGATTGCCGTACTCGCCGGCATGATCGGGGCCTTCATGGCCATTCTCAACATCCAGATCACCAATGCCTCGCTTCTCGATATTGAAGGCGGCATCGGCACGGGCGTCGACAACGGCGCCTGGATTTCGACCTCCTATCTGATCGGCGAGATCGTCGTCATTCCATTGACGGCTTTTTTCAGCAACGTCTTCTCGTTTCGCCGCTATATCCTGGTGAATTCGATCCTGTTTCCGCTGTTCTCGATTGCCTGTGCCTTTGCGCATGATCTCGGCACGATGATCGTGCTGCGCGGCTTGCAGGGCTTTGCCGGCGGCGTGCTGATCCCGATGGCATTCACCATGATCCTTACCAAGCTGCCCAAGGCGCAGCAGCCGACCGGGCTTGCCCTCTTTGCGCTCTCGGTCACAGTCGCCCCGGCCATCGGCCCGACCATCGGCGGCTATCTGACGGAAAATTACGGCTGGCAGACGATCTTCTTCATCAATGCACTGCCAAGCGCCGTCATGGCGATCGCCCTTGCGCTGACGCTCGATAAAGGGCCGATGCGGCTCAGTCTTCTGAAGCAGGGCGACTGGGCTGGGATCGTGACGATGGCGATCGGACTTTCAGCGCTGCAGACCGTGCTTGAGGAAGGCAACAAGGACGACTGGTTCTCCTCGCCCTTCATCCTGAAACTCAGCGCCATCGCTGTCGTCTCGCTCAGCGCCTTCATCTGGATCGAGCTGACCGTCCAGAACCCGCTGGTGAAGCTGCGGCTTTTGAAGCAGCGCAATTTCGGCATCGGCGTTCTCGTCAACGTCCTGGTCGGTTTCGCCCTCTTCGGCTCGGTCTATATCCTGCCGCAATATCTCGGCCAGGTGCAGCGTTACAATGCTGAGCAGATCGGTAATGTGCTTGCCTGGACCGGTCTGCCGCAGCTCATCCTCATTCCGCTGGTGCCGATGATGATGAAGCGTTTCGACGTCCGCTATATCGGCTTCCTCGGCATCGCAATCTTCGCGATAAGCTGCTTCATGAACGTGACGCTTTCGGCCGATACAGCCGGCGATCAGTTCTGGATCCCGAATATCGTGCGCGCCATCGGCCAGGCCATGGTCATCACACCGATCACCGCGATCACGACCGCCGGCATCGCCGCGGCTGACGCCGCCGCCGCATCGGGTCTTACGAACATGCTGCGAAATCTTGGCGGCGCCGTTGGAACGGCGACGCTCGGCACGGTCCTCACCAAGCGCGAGCAGTTCCACTCCAACATCATCGGCCAGTCGGTGACATTATCACGCGACGAGGTACGGGAACGGCTGACGCAGGTGACCAATTATTTCCTGTCGCATGGCGTCTCGGATCATGCCCTTGCCGCACAGAAGGCGACGGTCGCGCTTGGCAGCATCGTCAAACGGCAGGCACTGATCATGGGCTTCAGCGATACGTTTGCCGTGATCGGCATTCTGTTGGCAACTGCTGCAGTCGCCGTCCTCTTTGCCCGCAAGCCCTCTCCCGGTGGTGGAGCAGGGGCTCACTGACGCCCTGCGGACTGACCACCGGGCGCCACGAGACCTTCCAGCCCGGTGGCAACGACCGATACCCTGAACACGCCATCGAGGTTTCTGTCAAAGATCGCTCCAACAACGATATCGGCATCATCGAAGACTTCGTCGCGTATGCGACTGGCGGCCTCATCGACCTCGAACAACGTCATATCAGTCCCGCCGGAAATGGAGATCAGCACGCCCCGCGCGCCCTTCATGCTCATGTCATCCAGAAGCGGGTTGGCAACGGCGGCATCAGCGGCTCTTAGTGCACGGCCTGGTCCTGTCGCCTCGCCTGTTCCCATCATCGCTCGACCCATTCCACGCATAACGGATTTGACGTCGGCGAAGTCGAGATTGATGAGACCTTCCTTGATGATCAGATCGGTGATGCAGCTGACGCCGGCATATAGGACCCGGTCCGCGGTCACAAAAGCATTGGCGAAGGTGGTCGTGGCATCCGCAATACGAAACAGGTTCTGATTGGGAATGACGATGACGGTGTCCGCACTTTCGCGGAGCCGCTCGATACCCTCGTCGGCGGTGCGCATGCGTCGGTTGCCTTCGAACGTAAAGGGCTTGGTGACGACGCCCACCGTGAGAATCCCCGCCTGCCGTGCGACCTGAGCGATGATCGGGGCAGCGCCCGTGCCGGTGCCGCCACCCATTCCCGCCGTGATGAAGCACATGTGCGTACCCTGAAGATGATCCATGATCTCATCAATGGATTCCTCAGCGGCGGCTCGTCCGATTTCCGGCAAGGAGCCCGCGCCGAGACCTTCCGTCACCTGTGCACCAAGCTGAATGCGCCTGCTCGCCTTCGACGTCGCGAGCGCCTGTGCATCCGTATTTGCCGCGATAAATTCGACGCCCTGAAGCTCTTCCGCGATCATATTGTTGATGGCGTTGCCGCCGCCGCCGCCGACACCGACGACGGAAATCTTCGGTATCACCTCGGAAACTGGTGTGCGGATGTCGGCCATGAAGGACTCCATTGGATCAATTGCATTCTCAATCGCAATCGCCTGCCGCTTGCGGGAAGGAACATTGAAGCGATTCGCGAGAGCATAGAGATCCTAGTGAGGAACGTGTGCGCATTGCGGCACGAGCCGGCCGCCCTCCACAGGATATTGAGTCCGGCAAACGGCCGAACTTCAACGCCTAGTCATTTCCAGCGTGCTGACGTCGCTTTTGGCCCCCAATCCGTGCTCCGATCTCTGCATCAGAGGCCTGTGGATCGTAATTGCGAAGCCAGGCCACGTGCCTGCTGACTCGTGAACGTGAAATACGGCGTGAGGCAAACGCCTTGCTCGCCTTGATGGGGACCGAACCGACGGCCCGTCATCTCGATTTCCTGGGATAACAATGATTTATGGAACCCATGAACCGAAGAAAGATTGGTGGCAGCTGCGTTCCCTCAGAATCAGTCTAAATATCAGACATTTTTCAGCGCAGCCGTTTCAGCATTGTAATATCAAGCAGCGCTATTGTAGTTCAGGAATGCAGCCCGTACTCGATTATGTTTCCATCTCAACTCTTCTTGCCGCATGTTAAGTAGTGATGGCCGCAACGCCTTCACACTGTGATTGCCTAAGCTCGGGCTTGCGCGATTTCTTGATTGTGATGACGTATTTGTGATATGTTATGTTCTTTCGCGCCGGTGAGGCCGTCCTGTTGGACGAGGTACGCGATGAGGGTCGTCAGCGGATTTATAGCATGCCTTCTACTCTGGACGCCGCTCGTCTATGCAGGGCCGCTGCATGACGCGGCCCGGACCGGCGATCGGGAACGCGTGGCCCAATTGATCGCGGCCGGCATTGATATCGCCGCACCGAACGAGTCTGGTGAACCGCCCCTGCTAATTGCTGCGCTCGCCGGGCAGAAGGATATCGTCGCACTTCTGCTGGAAAACGGCGCCGATATCGATTGCCGCAACAAAGGCGGCCTTACCGCTCTGCACGCCGCGGCCTACGGCGGACATCTCGACGTGGTCGAGCTGCTCGTGTCGAAAGGTGCTAAAGTCAATGACGATAAGAACTTCTATCACATGTCGCCGCTGCATGCTGCGGCGGAGGAAGGACAAGCCGATGTGGTTACCTTCCTGGTGGCGCACAAGGCCGACCTAGAAGCGAAGGAACGTAATGGCTACACGCCGTTGACCCAGGCCGGATGGCGGTCCCACTGGGATACCGTCGAACTTCTGCTGAAAGCCGGAGCGGTCTGCCAAAAGGCTGATCTCGTCGGCGACTGGCTTTTTGCCGAATGCACCAAGCGCCAATAGCGCCATATTCACTGCCCGAAAAGGGAGGACTGATAACATGTCTCGCAAACAGACAGGACCCGCCGCGCTGATCCTCGCAGGCCTGGCAATCGCCTTTGCCGCGCCGGTCTGCGCCGAGGAGCTGGTCAACACCGGCTATTTTGGTGACGTCGCGATCAAGGGATACGATCCGGTGGCATATTTCGTTGAAAACAAGGCCGTGGAGGGATCCGCGGCCTATTCGCACCGCTGGCTGGGTGCAGAGTGGCATTTCGCCAGTGCCAAGAACCGTGACCTGTTCATCGCCGATCCCGGCAAATACGCACCGCAATACGGCGGTTATTGCGCAGACGGCGTTTCATTCGGCACGGTGACCACCAATATCGATCCGAATGCCTGGCGCATCATCGATGGCAAGCTGTACCTGAGCTACGATCCGGGCGCCGCCGACGGCTTCGAGAAAAAGCCGACAAAGGTCGTCGACTCCAAGAAACACTGGTCTGAAGTGCAGAACACGCTGATTTCGGACAAAATGCAAAAGGACTGGCAGCACATGCCGGCAGACTGACCTCATGGCGTCGGCGAAAAGAACATCAGTGCCTGGGGGGTCACGTGGACATATTGGGCGTCGAGCTGTCCGGCGTCCCTGTTCCGGTAGACCTGCCCACAGACCATACGATCCAGGAAGTAACCGCTAAACCTTTCGCACAGCCTGTTTCCCTTCACGTCAACCGTGCCGGTAATATTGGTATTGGCGCTCCTGTAGGCGGTGTTGCCTGCCTTGTCGAAATACTGGACGAAGGCCGTTCCGTTCTTGTGTTTTCCGGCCCAGGTCTTTCCGTCGATGAGATCGCGCAGCGCCTTCTCGCCGAGCTGATCGGCATCGTTCCCGACAAATCCGAAAGGCCATGCCGGAATGCCCGCAGCCTTCAGCCCGGTCAGATGGTGTTCCAGTTCGGCTGGACGCCAGTAGTCGTAGAGATATTCGTAATAGGCGAGATTGCTTTCCGGAAAGAGTTCCAGAAGCTTGGTCTTCTCCGCCGCGCTGCGCACCCGGTCGCCATCAAAGCCATAAGCCGCCGTCAGATATTCGCGCGCTGGTTCGACGTTCGGCAATGCGTCGCGCGCCGCTTCTATCAGAGGGACGGCACGGCCATTGTCTCGCGCCGTGTAGAGAACGATGCCCGCCAACAACTGGAAGCTCGGCGATGGCGACGGATCGAGCCTGAGCGCCCGGTCGATTTCGGCAATGGCCTCGTCATGGTTTCCTGTTTGAGATAGGATCAGTGCTAAGTTACCAGCAGCTTCAGCACTGTTCGGCTGGGCCGCCACAGCCCGGTTTGCCGACTCTCGGGCTTCGGCCTCCCTCCCGTCGACCAGTTGCAACAAGGCGAGCACGGTATGAGCGCGCGCATTATTCGGGTCGAGCTTCAGCGCCTGCCCCGCCGCGTCATAGGCGATCTTGCGCGCCACCGCCGCGGACCAGAGAAAATTGTAATCGTTGCGCCAGACATCGACTGCGACGCGTGCGATCCCGGCATGCGCGTCGGCGAAATCCGGATCGAGATCGATCGCCTTCTGGTAATAAGAAAGCGTCCGGCGATAGGTCTCCACGTCGCTGTAGAGCAACCCTTCGTGCTCCGCGCGCATGTAATAGTCGTAGGCCTCGAGGTTATCGCTTGGGATCTTCTCGATCTGGGTGCGCTCGCCTTCGCTGAGCTCCACCTTCAGCGCCGAGATGATCTTGCCGGTCACATCGTCTTGAATTGCAAAGAGATCAGCATATTGCCGGTCGTAACGTTCCCCCCACATGGAGAGCCCCGTCAGCGCGTCGATCAGTTTGACGTTGATCCGCAACTGTGGCCCCGCTCGCTGCAGCGTGCCTTCGAGCAGATAGTGCACGCCGAGCTCCGCTGCCACGTCCTCCGTCTTGCCCGCATTGCCCTTCAACGCAAAGACCGAATGCCTAGCGATGACGAAAAGCCCCGACACTTTGGAAAGTTCGGTAATCAGATCGTCCGTCAGCCCCTCGGCCAGATGATCTTGTTCTGAATCGCCGCTGACGTTGATGAAAGGAAGGACGGCGACCGAAGGCTTATCTGGCAGAGGATAAGCGAAGCGACGGACGAATGCAGGCGTCTCACCTATATCCAGTCTCTGCCACAGGTAAGCACCGCAGCCGGCAATCAGGGACAGTGCGACGGTCAGGATCGCGCCGCGACGCACGCGCTGGGACCATCGTGGAAACCGGCGGGCCGCAGCCGGATCGAAAACAACTCTGTAGACCCGGATTGGCTCGGCAATGCTTCTGACTTTCTGCCGCCCGAGCGAAAAGAAACTCGCATCGATCTTCGTCTTCACCTGATCGTATGTCGTACCGGAGATGGCGATGCCGCCCGGTTCGGCTAGCGTCTGCATGCGATCGGCGATGTTTACGCCATCGCCGTGAATATCCTCGCCCTCGACGATAATGTCGCCGAGATTGACCCCGATACGGAACCGCAGCGGTATGGCGTCACCGGAGGCCGGGTTCTGCTTCGCCTTCTCCCGCTGGATCGCGATGGCGCATTGCAGGGCGTCGACGACGCTATGAAACTCGACGAGCAGGCCGTCGCCCATCGTCTTGACCAGCCGGCCGTGATGTTCAGCAATTCTGGGCTCGATGAGATCATCCAGGTCGGTCTTAAAGCTGCGGCGCGTCGCTTCCTCGTCGATCTGGCTCAGGCGGCTGTAACCTGCGACGTCAGCGATCAGAATTGCTGCAAGACGGCGCTCCATGCCCCTCCCCGCTGACCGTGATGGCCCCTCCGGCACATCTTATCGCAGGTCGACTGGCGAAGCCATTCGTCGAGGACTATCTCGCATGCGAGATAGTCCATGGTGGCTTTGAAAGGATTCGAACCGGCGACTGGCATCTGGTCGACCGCTGTTGACAACGGCCGCTGGGCCTCAAACCCTGGCATCCCGAATGCGATCTCGATCGGCATGTTCGAGGGCACCGACCGCGCTTGACGATCCCGGCGGTCTGCACATCGCGGCTGTCAGGCGGGCGCCCTTCTATGGACAAGCCCGACAAGCCCATTGTCGCTATGACTGGGGATTGCTCTTCGCAATTCCAGCATCGCCGATCGGATGTTGCGTAGCGACGGGGAGCTCTCCTCTCTTGAAGACTAATTTGATCCCGCCGTTGCCACCCAACTTTCCGCCGCTGCCAAACACGCGAACCTCTCCCTCCGAGCTGATCTCAACCGAGAGCTCGACTTCGTCGAGCAACAGTCCCAACCGGCTCGGTGACTGATCGAAGACATGTTGAACCACTTCAAGCAGATTGGTCATCTGCTCTTTCAGCGCGTCGGCGCCAAGTCTGACCGCCTTGAACGGGGACCCGAGGACGGAGCCGAAACCGCCGCCGACGTCATCGCCACCCCGCGCACCCCGGTCACCAACGATGGGTCCGGTTGCAAAGCCGGGTGTTGGAGCTGCGTTGGTAATAAAAGTAATTTCTCTGTTCATGTCAGGCGCTCCTTGTTCATCCGTCATCGGACACGCTCGAGAAAACCTATTTCCCCGCGGCTCAGACCTCGCAAACCACCCTGAAACCGACACGCCCCTCCCATCCCGCCGCCGTCTCCTTCATCCAGTCCCGATATGCCGAGCGACAAATCGCCGGATTATGCGAGAAAGATCCGCCTCGAAGAACGCGGGTAGAGGAATCAGCATCGATGAACGGCCGACCGTCATGCGGTATCGATCGCACGTCGGGATTCCAATTGTCGAGGCAATGCTCCCAGACATTGCCATGCATCTCGAAGAGCCCATAACGATTGGGTGGGTAGGATCGAACGGGCTTCGTTGATCCGTAGAAGGTGCCTCGCGGGCCTTTGGCATAGGCGCCATCTGGATAGGCAACGTCGGCATAGCTGGCGCGAGAGACGTTCTCGCCGAAACTCATTCCGCAGACCGCGCCGCCCGTACCGCAGTAATTGGCAAGCGCCGGGGTCAGTGTCGACCCGAAGTGGAAGGCCGTCAGCGTGTCCGCCCTGCAGGCGCGCTCCCACTCGGTTTCGCTCGGTAATCGGATGACGCGCTCGGTCAATTTGGAGAGCCTGGCGCAGAACTCCATCACCTGCAGCCAGGTAACGGTTTCCACAGGGCGGTCGTCGCCCGGAAATGAGGATGGTGCCATTGGTAGCGAAAGGCCGGTCTGTTCGTGATAGGCAGCGATCACGGCACGCCATATTCGCTGCGTAATCGTCGTCCGGCTGACGGCGATGCGGCCGACGGTGACATCGACCTGCTGCTCAAACTGGCCGATGCGCAACAGCTCGCCATCTGGCGAACCCATCTTGAAGCTGTGGGCCGGCAGCAGGCTGAATTCGATGTCGTTTTCCGCATCGACTGGCTGACTGAAGGTTTCGACCGTCTCCCAACGCGTATCAAACAGCGTGCCCTCGTCGTTGACGGTCGTCACCGGCACCGTTTCGGCGCGGATCGGCGTGGGCCGCAGTTTTCCCCGGTTCCGGGCAACCCATGCCCCCGCTCCGATCGTGGCAACAAGACCGGCCGCACCAATCCCGTAAAGAAGCGTCCGTCGCGGAACCGTGACGGAATGCGGCGTAGTCGATCTGTTCGCGATCGATGCGGGTGGGCCAACGTGTCCACCGGGCTGCTTCAGAGTGACGCGCCTGATCCCCTCTCTGGTTTGCGCATCTGCCGGAGCAACGGCATTGATGCGCCACCACAATTGTTCAGCCTCGGCGAGATTGCCGTTCGCTTCGGCCTCCAGCGCTTCGAGCTTCAGCGGCTCCAGATCTTCGGGCAGCGCACGCGCCGGAAGCAAGATGAAGTGGCGCTTGGCAAGCGGCTCGACAAAGGTCGAGGGTGTCTGGCGAGGCTTGCCGTATTTGCGGCACAAATCGGGGACAGCGAATTTCAGATAGTTGTCGAGCCGCTCGACCGTGGCACAATTTTGTGGGCCTTCCAAGCCGAGCCCCTCGAGCAGCCCATAGGTGAAGGCACCGTGACCAAGTTCGGCAATCTCGTAGGAGAATTCCGAAGGACTGCACGAGCAGACGGTAACGGCGCCCTGCTGCCTGTCGAGACCGAGGCCTTGCCCATCGCGTGCGCCCTCATTGCGGCAGGCATCGAGAAGCAGGATGACATTGTCCGCGCCGCAGCGCTTCAATCGCTCGGCTATATGTTGCACCGAGATTCCTGTCTCCTCGACATTGCCGGGATCGGCATCGATCGGCAGCAGATAGTCCTGCTCTCGCTCCCGCCGCCCGTGGCCTGCAAAGAAAAACCAGAGATTGTCACTCGGCCGGAGGAATGGCTGTTCGAAACGCACGCGCAGAAAACGCATCAGATTGCCGAATGTCGGACGAGATTGCAGCGGGCTTCCGAAATCCGAAGGGAGTGGCGGCGCGTCCTCGGCCAGATAATAAACCTGGCTGAAATGGGCTGAAGCGCGAAAAAAATCGCTCATCGCTTGAGCATCCTGTTGGGCGTACTCGAGCGGTTTCAAATTATCGTAGCGATTTATCCCTATGCAGATCGCCCAATTCTCACTCATGCCCCAAATGCTCGCTCCGTGGCCAATGTCGACCAGCGCAGATAGCTTCCCCGTGTGCTCTCGATCGGGGCAACCATCCTGTGCGCGGCTGCCGATCGCTCTCGCTTCGCCACCCGGGCCTCCGCCAAACGCCGGCTTTACCTCACTTCATATTTCCGCTACCGCCCGTGCCGCTGCCACCCATGCCACCGGAACCGCCTGTGTTGGTGCCTCCACTGGTGCTACCACTGCCCATACTGCCGGCGTTGCTCGTGCTGTTACCACCCATGTTACCGGCGCCGCCTGCGTTGGTGCCTCCACTGGTGCTACCACCGCCCATACTACCGCTGCCGGAATTGCCTGATCGCCCACCATAGGTGTCGTCATTACGGTTTCCGTGCCACGGCTTTTTCTTCTTGGCCGAGCTGTCCTGGGCTGGCGACGATGCCCAGGGCCACATAAACGGTTTGCGACCGGATTCACTATCGGCAACTGCGCGGCCCGTTGACCATTCGCTACGAATGTCGCCGTAGTTCTCAACCTTGCAATCATTCGCCTGCGCGGGAATCGCAAGTCGCCGGGTGACCAAACCGTCACTGCCGGAACCCGAATCCACGATCGGATCAACGAAAACAAAATACTCGGAACTAAATCCATGAGCGCTGGCGACGCCTGCACAGAAACCGGAGCTTAACATCGCAGCTCCCGTTAATATCACGCATAAGTCGTTCATCTCGACCTCCCCATATTGCGTGAAAACAGCACTATATAAAACTATCACTTGTACTTCGAATCACTTTTTACATCGCCGGATATTCAGCACATTTCAATCAAGCGCAGAAATGCGCCTTTCTCTAGTGCCAGTCCTGACGATGAGAGCGATGGGCGTCCGTCAGCCCGTTTTTGAAGTACCGGTCGTAGTAGCCAAGTTCGACATGATGCGCCTGGAGCCAGACGCCAGGTACATGGATCGCGTCGCAATGCGCCGGAAACCGCCCATGCGTCTCGTAAATGTAGGTGCAGATGTCGCGTGCGCAGTTGACGACGTCGTCGTTGTAGACGGCCGCTTCCGCCAGATAACGCCTGCCATAATCGTCCTTGTAGATTTCGGCAAACAAGGCCTGGTCGTTGAAAAGGCCGGCCTTGCCGAACTTCTCCTCGATGACGAAAGCAACGGCATCGGCCATGCTGTCGTAATAGGGTGGCGACATGCCCTTGATCAGGTGCTCGCCCTTGTAGCGCAGTCCGATCGGGTTGCTACGCAGATTGGAATAACGTGGCAAAGGAATCTGCCATCGCAGGATGTCCATCAAGCGCCAGCGCGGCGTAACGACGTCGAAGCCCAGCATCGCACCATAGGTTTTCAGGAATTTCGGATCGCCGACAAGGACAGGCGGGCTGATGGAAGCATGGATCCAGGCGCCAAGCCCCATGGCGTCGGCAGTCAGGAATATATTCTGCAGAAGAAGATCAGCTTCGATCTGCGTACGCAACGAACCGATGACGCCGAGCGGTATCTTGATATCCTTATTCAGAAAGCCCTTGTCCACCCAGCGCTTCACACCCGCGAGCCGATAGAAGTTGCGGTCGTCGACGATGGCCGGCCGGGCACCGTCCGGTTGGGTCAGAAGATACATCATGCCATTGATATATTGCCGGGAAAGGTCGACGACCGGCAGGAAGATCGTCGTGCCTGGCTGGTTCGACAGGAAACGATTGGAATCCAGATAGGCCGGAAAGGCACGCTTGCCGTCCGGCACATCGAGGCGGTGATCGAGAATGCGCACCTTCGCCTCCGCCGCCCGGGCGATCAATCTCTCCGGCGTCAGCGCTTTTTCACCGTCCGGCGGTGGCGGCAATTTCCGGATGAAATAGGTGCCGCTGTCGTTGATCATGAAGAAATGCGTGCCCTGGGCATTGTCGGGGCTGCCGGCGGTGCGGCCTTCCATGGTGAGGTTCGGCTTGGCCATGATCGGCTGATGCGTGGCGGGGTCCTCGAAGGGCCGGTCCGGCATGGTAAGCCCGGTCGAACCGGTAATGGCGATCAGCACCGCCTCCTCGAGTTCCGAAAGAGGCTCGCGCGGCTGATCCGATTGATAGCTCATGGTGCCGGCAAGCACCGAGCTTCCCTGGCTGACGCGATGGGTGCGACGGCGCCATATCGCCTCGATGAGCGGCCGGCGGAAAAGCGCGTCGAGACCACGATTGCCGGTCGAAGTCTCCGACGCGGCGGCGTTTGCTGGCGAAGAACCATCTGCTCCGGATATGTTGGTCATGATGCCTTCCTTTCCAGATCCTGTTTTTCACCGCCTGGAAGGATCGGCCGCCAGGGCACAAAGGCACTGGCATTGCGCGGCACCATCGAGGCGAGGTCAGGACAGTGCCGCAGGATCAGGCTCGTCATGCCATTATTGGCGATCCAGTCGATCCCGAAGGGCGAATAGACTTCCGGGCGGAAATCCACCGTCAGGAAACGGTCGCTTTGCAGCCGGCGCGAAGCCATGAGGATGAAGATGCGGAATGCGGTGTCGCTGAAGCCGAAACCGGTCGGCGGAGGCTCCGCAAATAGGCCGACCACCGTGTCGACACGGTCGATATCGCCGTAGATTTCCTTGATCAGCCGCACATCTTCCGGATTGGTCGACAATTCCTCCCAGTTCTTGATCCGTGGCCGGTGCAGGCCGGCCCTGAAATCATTGTAGCGCGGCACGCCACGGTGCCGTGTGCGCACGAGGTCAACAACGGAAAGATCGATAATCTCGTTGTCGCGCGTGAAAGCCTGCAATGCACGAGGGAAGTTATGCAGCGTGATCGCGCCGGGGTGGGCGGTGCCAAAGGAATAGAGCGTGTTGCGAAGGCCGTATTGCCGCATGATCTCGTCGGCGCCTGGGCCTTGGATATCCATGAAGCTCTTGTCAGCGATCTTGCCGCCCGTTTTGTGGTCGTAGAAGCAATAATCATCAGGCAGCAGCGGGTGCATGCGGTAGACGGTGACAAAATCCTCCGTCAGCGAATAGGGCGTGCCGTGGTGATCCGGCATCGTCTTCGGAATGCCGGTGGACGCATGTTGGTCTATCAGCCACAGGCCCGCCCTTGTCAGCCAGTCATTGGCGGGCGGACCGTTCCAATTGCTGGAGAGGCCGACTTCGATCGCCTTGGTGGCAAGGATCGCCGGCGTCCATTCGACCGTATGGATCTTGGCAATCAGTGCCGAGACGATCAGCCTCGCCGTCTGATAAACGCGCTCATCGTCCCAATTGCCATACTGGCGGCGCAGTTCGTCACACAACAGATTATGTTCGCGCGCAAACAGGGTGTGCATCGCACTTAGGCCGAGCCACCAGCTCTCGTTGAAACCGGTAACCTCGAAGCCATGAACGTCGACCGGCAGATGCCCATTGACGAGACGGATCTTTGGTCCCTCCCGCAACAGCTTCGCCTTCTCGCTGTCAGGGCCGTAGACCTCGGATCCATCCCACCAATGGGATGCGGCGTTGCCGAAATAGATGGGCGGCTTGCCGGCATAGCCGGCGATCTCCATGTTTCCGGCAATTCGCATGACGTCTTCCGGCTGGCCGCCGACCTCGCTGGTCCATTTCATGCCGGCGGGAAGGCCAACGACCACGTCTTTTTTCCCGAGTGGATGGCGGGCATGGTTGACCCAATCATGGACCTGAAACTGGATCCAGGCGGCGGCGAGGATGTTGAGCGAGCGCGCCGGAATGAATGTATCGCGATGCATCAGTTGCTGCGCGACCACCACCGGATTGGGCGTGTCGAACAATTCGGGCGCGAAAACCGGTGCTAGGTTGCGGCCAAAAGTCGAGCCGACTGCGCCCATCTGCGGCGCCGACAGATCATTGAAAGTGCCGTCATAGGTCCGCATTTGCCGCTCGCCTTCGGCAATCGCCGGCGGCGGCGTCGGGCGCGCGACGGGCGGCGCTTCGACGGGATCCGTTCCGATCAGGTTCTTTTCACGCAGGACATAGCGGAAAGCATCGAGATTGAGCAGGCTCAGCCGCAGCGACAGCCGATGCCAGGCGATGTAGCGATTGATGACCAGAAAAGCACGGCGCACTATACTTCCTGCCAGCCGGTTGCGAAAGGGCACCGGGCTTGTCCAGCGGAAACTGTGGCGATAGGCAGCACTGGCATCGTAGACCACCTTGCGTGCCCGGTTGAGATTGCCGAGCGGCCTGAAGGCGTCGGTCGTGTTCCAGGGGTTGAAAGCCAGTTCGTCGACAAGGCGCGCATTGGCAATGGCTTCGGCGTCTCCAGTCGTCGGTTTGCTGACCTTGAGATCTGCCACCTTGATCGGAGGCGAGGCGGTCTCCGTCCATTCGACGGACGTGTCTTCGATTGGCGTTGACTTCGGATCGGCGAAAAGCTGGAGACAGAGTTCGTAATGGATGTCTCCAACCTCCAGCCGCCGGGCGAGTTCGGTGGAGAGATAGCCAGGATCGGTCTTGGACGGATCGGGAGCATGTGGCACATTCGGTGCGGGACGGAATAGATAGCGCACGGCCAGCTTGTCGCCCCAACAGATCGCGCCGCGGCTCCAGAAGGTCTCGAGCGCCAAGCTGCGGACTTTGCGGTTGCGGCCAGTCGTGACGTTGCGGATCATCCGCAGGGTTTCCGAGGGTCCGAAGGTGAAGGCAAGGCCGATCACACCCAGGAGCCGGCTTAAGCCTCCTCCCGCCGTCGCCTTGGCGAACGCAACGAATTGCTTGGCATCGCGGGCATGTGAAACCGGAAAGTTGGTCGCCAGCAGATCGTGCTGCTCCTGATCCGAGACATTGATCCGCACCGCCAGCCCACGCAGATCGGGCTTATAGTCCGGTTGACCGTAGCCGCTGGCATTGGACAGGCGCAGTATCGCGGAATAGCTCTTGCCAGGCCCGGCAAAACCCACTCTGAGATCATCGGGCAAGTCGTCTATGAAGGTCAGTTTAGCATCTATCGCCGCAAAAACGGCCTTGCTGTGAAAGGCGCGCTGAATGTCGGCGGCCTTGGCATAGGCGCGCGTCTTATACTGCACGCGCATCATATCCTGAGCGAGGCGCTCGAACAGGAGGCGCTCGGCCTCGACATCTCCTTGATAGGATTCACTCCACGCCATTACCGCTCGCCCTCCGTGAACGCATCGAACAATGGCCCTCGGCGCATCGCATCGATGGACTGCATGGGATACAAAAGAGGCGGACGTTCCCCCGTTTCCCGTCGCCGTCCGCTATGCGACCAGGAAACGCCTGCTTATTTCGGCTTGTCTCGCCGACGACCAAAATGGCTATTGCCCACTGTGACCCGGCAAAACCCGATCCTCGACCATCTCTGCGATGCCGGAAAGAAGCCCTTTCGGTGATGGGCTGTAATGCGGCAGCGCGAGCCTGGTGATGTGGGCATCGATGATTGCCGGCTTGCCCAGCGCCAGCGCCTCGTCGAAGGCGCTTTCGAATTCATCGATTGTCTCGACTCTGTATCCCTGCGCGCCGCAAGCCCTGGCATAGGCAACGTAATCGGGATTGCCGAATTCGACGAGGGCCGATTCCGCATAGGCTTCGAGTTGATAAAGCTTGATGAGCTTGAACTCGCCGTCGTTGAAAATAATCCAGATGACAGGAATATCGTACTGAACGGCGGTCAGAAGCTCGAAGCCCGACAGCAGATAACATCCATCGCCGCAACCGACGATAACCGGACGGTCGGGATTGGCGCATTTGGCGCCAAGCGCGCCGTTGACATGCCCCGCCATCGGTCCGAATCCGCCGGGCTTTCGGAAAAACTGTCCCGGTGACAGCTCCAGATAGTAGCCGAGCCAGGCGAGATGCGCGCCGGCGTCTGCAAGGACGATGGCATTCTTTGGCAAACGCTTGGACACGGATTGCGCAAGCTGTCCTGGATGGATTTCATCCAGAAGATGGACGATCCGCTCCGCGTCGTAATCGCGCCCCTCGGCGGGTCTTGCTGCAACAGCCGCGGCCTTGGGCGATATCTCCTTGTTGAGCGCCGCAACCGCAAGTTTTGCATCGCCGATGATGGCGGCATCGGCCTTGTAGACCTTGTCGATCTCGCCGATATCGATGTTGATATGGATGAGCGTCTTGCCGGCCAGAAGATCATCGCGAAAATTGAAGGTGGCGTGCTGCGCGAAAGAGTTCCCCACCGCAAGGATGACATCGGCCTGCAGGAAAGCTTTCCAGGCGGCGCTGTGGCCGCTGTCGCAGAACACGCCAACCGAGAGAGGATGACGCTCCGAGATGATGCCTTTTCCATCGAGCGTCGTCGCGAACGGAATCTGATAGCGCTCCAGAAGCTCCCTCAGCTCCGGCCCCGCGCCACTGCGAACAGCGCCGAAGCCGATCAGCGCCAATATCTTCTTGTCCTTGGCAACGGCGTCCGCCAGAAGCTGGGCAACTTCGGTCACCCGCTTGGACTCCGGCGTCACCGGACGTCGCCGGAGATCGATAGGGCGAAAATTGTCAACGGAAACGCCATGATGCGTCAGGTTCTCCGGGACATGGATGTGAACCGGGCCAGGGCGGCCGTCGAAGGCCAGGTTGACTGCCTCCTCGACGACGTCGCAGGTCGTGGCCGCATCCGTCAGCAGAAATGACTTCTTCGTGGTGGCGGCAAACATCGCCTGGGAATCTGGAGTGCGACTGGTGCCGGAGGTTTCGTTCAACGCCCCCTTTCCCTTCCAGTCGAGGGAAGCATAGCCGGAAACGGCCAATACCGGATAAGAATCCGACATGGCGACAGCCAATCCGGAAAACAGATTGAACGCGCCCGGTCCCGCCGTCGCGAAGCAGAAGCCCAACCGATCCGAATGCATGGCATAGCCGCAAGCCATGAATGAGGCCGCTTGTTCGTGGCGAGTAATGACGGGGCGGATTGAGGAATGTTTGAGGGCAAGCATCAGACCGGCGGCATTTTCGCCCGCTCCACCAAAGGCGGCGCCGACCCCCACTCCCTCCAGCGCCTTCACGATCGCCTCGTAGACTCTCATCGAGAATGCCCTCCACACAGACACCCAAATTGACTGGGCGTATTTAGTCTCCCACCGAATTGCGCATGCAGAATACTGCTATTGCTATGCTTCAAGGCCAATGAATATTAGAAGATTACGATCTGAAATCGGTCCACTGCGTCGCTTTGCAACGCCCTGCGAGCGGACGTTCAAGCTGCTGATTCGAAACATGCTATCGAACAAAAGTGCAGCTGGCGGATGATGTATCCCATCTCGCCCTTTTCCAGGCTTGTAGCGTTATATTCGCGCACTTTGTAACAGAATTCAACTTCAGATTACCACGAGGCCTCATGGCGACGGGCAGACAAGGCCGCGCCTTGTTCTTTTCTAAAGCCGGGCGGTGAAAGCCTCTCGCATCGCCGGTGGAATATTGAGCAATGCAAGCGCTGCGACAAGCTCATCGATCCAGCCGGGCTGGAAAGCCGAAGGTCGGGCGAAATTGTCCTTGCCACTGAAGAAATGCTGGACGGCGTGAAAGCCAAGCGCCCTGTAAACCTCGAACTGCTCCTCGCTAAAAAACTGGTCGAGGGTCGTCTCGTGTGGGAACGTCGGGTTCCGCCTCTTGTAGTCCATGATGTAGTCGTTCTCGTCGCCGGTCAGCGACGATTTGATGTAGAGCAATATACCCCTTTCGTCCTCGCCATACTCGATGATTCCGACGGCGATGTGGGGTCCTGCGGATTCGACCGAAGCGGCGACGTTCGGTGCCAAATGCTCGGCCACTTCCAGGGTTTTCCTCTGTATATCCTGCCACGGAAGCTCGATGCGGACGCCAAGGTCGATACGCGCCATGATCTGAAGCTTTACGAAGGATTCGAAGGTCATGCTTGGATCGGCGTCGGCGTCGACCGCCACAATGACCTTGCAGCGTCGGCGCAGCAGTTCGTATATGCCGAGATTTTCGATGTGGCCGCCATCGGTCAGATAGACATTCAACTTCTTCTCGTCCAAACGGCCGGCGGTTTCATTGGCAAAGTACCACGTGCCGAAATTCGACCACCATCGGTTCCACCAATGACGGAATGCGTCGAGTCTTGCCGGATTGGCAAGCCAATAGCCCAGACGGACGTTGAGCAGGGAAAGGCTGAAGGTCAGAATCCGGATGGTATGGCTGCCCATATTCGCCGAGGCGGCGGCGCCGGATGTGGCCATCGCCGTTGCGAGCGTGAGCGACGGCACGGTATCTTCCATATCCTGGGTCGCCACATAATGCGTTGCTTGGCTGCCGACATGCAGTGGACTGAAGATGAAGCTGTCGGCATTGCGGCCGCGCTTGTTGAGATTCTTCGATCCGATCAAATTGATCGTCGTGTTGACGAGAAGATAGGGAGAATAGGCAGCCCCCTCGGACCAGTCGTCGCTTGCGGCATCAAAAGGTTTCAGCGATGAAAACTTCCAACCGTCGACATCGACCGACGGCTTGTTCTTCTTAAGGAGTGCGCGCTCAAACAGAAAAGCCCGGCTGAGACGGTCCCGATAGAGCTGATTGAGCGAGTTGGAATTGGGGCCGATGAAAAGGCAGGCGAAAGCGAGCCCCAATGCGATCCATAGGTAGAACGAGCCGATTGCTCCCAGGCGGCCGATCACGGGGAGGCAATGCGCGACAAGGAGAGACAGGTCGGACAGCCATGTGGGAGCGACTGGCGCAGGCGGATCGGCGCTGGCCGCACCGATCGCAGGCGTTATCGCCCAAAAGCTGAGGTAGAGATAGGAAACCCACAACAGCAACGGCACGACGATAGCCGAGAGATAGAGCGCGATGCGGCTCGCATATTTCTGCAGCATCGCCGTCCAGGTCGCCTCCCCAAGCGTCGATTTTGCGATGTTTGCCAGCTTCTGCGCCGCGCCGATCAGAACAATGGCCGTTGGGATCAGGGCGCTTGTCAACGCAGGCAGGATATGCGCGATCGCCAGAAGGACACTTTTCAAGTTGCCGTCCTCCAGGCCGGTAACCGCAGCTGAACCGGCATCTGTCTTTTCGAACATGCCGCTGAGGATCAGCGGCTGCAGCTCGATGAGAAACGCAAGGGCGATGGCCGCCACCAGCCAGCCGAGGATCCGTGCAAGCCTTTCGCGCGCCGCTAACTGGCTTGTCTGAAAGGTCAGGGAGGTCGTGATTGCGCTTGCGAACATCAGGATCGAGACGGCGATCAGAACATTGACCGTCAAGGTGAAGGCTTCCATGCCGCTGACGGTGACGAGCGGAAGTCCGTCGAGCGGAAAGCCGAAGATATCCGGCTGCCCAAGATCGATTGACCGCGGGTTGCAAGCGACGGTCAACACCGCCAGAAAGAGCAGGCCAGGCAGGACGATCAGCGCGTTTACGAGCAGTCCGCGCATCAAAAGCGCGGCGCTGGTCAGATAGTCGATCAATCCGTTCGGGACGAGGAAGTTCGAATAGTTTCGCAGATGTTGAATTTCCAGCGTTTCCTGAGCGTCGAGTTTGCTGGCGAAGGGAAACGTATAGGGCTCCTGCATCATGCCTGAAACGATCGAGGTGCCGATGTAGCCGCCGCCGGACACTGTGGAGAGATAATCGAAGGCGTCGAGAACGCGCGGTTCACCGTCATGCGAGAGCGAGTCCAGCGCCTGTGAAGCGCCCAGGCAAAAGGCCGCGGAACGGATACCGCCGCCGGAAAACGAAAGCCCCGTCAGGTTGCTGCCCGTCTCCATTCTTACCGTGCCACGCTTGTCCGCGCCGACGTGGTCTTGCGACAGTTTTGCCGCACGACGAGGGATATGAAACCGTGCGCTATCCTCACTCGCCGCTCGCTCGGTGCGATGAGCTTTCGCACCGCCATTCTGAAGTGACTGACGGCGGAAATTGATGACATCCAGTTCGCGTCTAAAGATTGCTTCGAAATCCAGCTTCATGTGCCCCACCCAATTGCCAAGAATGGTTGCCACTCAACAGAAATGCGCGCTGCAACTGTATCAGAAATATTTCGCGGCCCAGGAAGCATTTTCCTTTGCACCGCATGCACAGCCCCATCAGGACGTGCGAGACTGATCATCCATGTTCGTCACTTCCCGATGGAGCGATGACGTGGACGACCTCCACCTCCGATGCTCATCAATGCGTGGGAGCCGGCTCTGCTTCAGACGCTTCCTGCTTGTGATGGTCCGCAGCCAATAGCATGTAGACAGCGGGCACCACGAAGAGCGTGAACAATGTACCGATAGCCAACCCCGTTGCGATCACCAACCCCATATTGTAGCGGGAAGCCGCGCCAGCGCCGGTGGCCAGGATCAGCGGCACCACGCCCAGAACCATGGCGCCGGTCGTCATCAGGATCGGACGCAACCGGATGCCGCAGGCGCCCTCGATTGCCTCGCGCTTGGACTTTCCGGAAGCCTGCAACGTGTTCGCCACCTCGACGATCAGGATGCCATGCTTGCTGATCAACCCCATGAGCGTCACCAACCCGACCTGCGTATAGATGTTCATGGTCGCGCCGCCGACACCAACGCTTATGAACGCGAGTGCGCCTGCTATCGACATCGGCACCGACACGAGAATGATCAGAGGGTCTCGGAAACTGTTGAACTGAGCCGACAGCGCCAGAAAAACGATGATCAGCGCGAGACCGAAGGTGGTGGCCATGCCGCTGGATTCCTGCACGAACTGGCGCGACTGGCCGCCATAGTCGACCGTATAGCCCTGCGGCAGGGTGCGCGCCGCGATCGACTTGAGGGTATCAAGAGCATTGCCGACGGCGACGCCCGGTGCCGGCACGCCGGAGATGGTGGCAGAGTTCAATTGCTGGAAATGCGCGACCGAGCGCGGGGTTGCCTGGAGTTTCGCCGTAGCGATTGCCGAAAGCGGGATCTTTTCGCCGTTCACGCTTGCGATCGGATAATTCATGATCTGATCGATGGTCTGACGCGAACGTTGCTCCACCTGCGGGATGACCTGGTAGGAGCGGTTGTCGATGCTGAAATAGTTGACGTAGCCGCCGCCCAACATGGAGGAGAGGGCCGCACCGACTGTGTTCATGGATAGCCCAAGCGCCGACGCCTTGCTGCGGTCGATCTGGATCGAATATTGCGGATTGTCGATGTAGAGATCCTTTGTCAGGAAGATGAACTGACCGGATTTCTGCGCCTCCTGCAGGAAGGTGTTGGATACCTCATTCAGCTGGTCGAAGCCGCTGGTGCCACCGATGGCGAACTGCACCGGCAAGCCGCTGGCGCCGGGCAGCGGCGGTATCTGGAAGACCACTGCCTGGCCGCCGGCAATTTTTGCCATGTCGGCCTGCACCAGTGGCTGCAGATCGTTCGCCGTTCTCGTGCGTTGATCCCATGGCTTCAGCACCATACCCTCGAAGGACGTGCCTGGCGCCTCGACCTGCAGGGTCTTGTCGGTCTCCGGGAAGCTCTTGAAGATCTTGGTGACCTGATCGGAATTAAGCAGTTTCTGTTGAAGCGTCGCGTTGGGAGCGTTGGTGACCTGCGCGCCAAGGAAGCCCTGATCCTCGTTAGGGGCCAGTTCGTTCTTGGCGCTGGAATAGAGGAAATAGATGCTGCCCAGAACGATGGCAGCGAACAACAATGTCACCGGTACCGTGTTCAAGCTGCCGTGCAGCATGCGCGTATAGGGCCGATGGATCTCCGAAAAGCGGCGGTCGATGAAATCCGAGACACGCTCCTCCCAGCCACTGCGGTCAGTCAGATGCGGCTTCAGGATGCGCGAGCACATCATCGGCGTCAGGGTCAGCGCGATGATCATCGAGACGGTCACGGCGCCGACCAGCGTGAAAGCAAATTCCGTGAACAGAGCACCGGTCAGGCCGCCCTGAAAGCCGATCGGCACGTAGACGGCGATCAGCACCACGGTCATGGCCAGGATCGGCCCGACCAGTTCGTGCGCAGCGGCCAGCGCCGCCTGCATCGGTGCGGCACCCTCCTCGATGTGACGGTTGACGTTTTCGACGACGATAATGGCGTCGTCGACCACAAGGCCGATGGCCAGCACCAAGGCGAGCAATGTCAGAAGGTTTATCGAGAAGCCGAAGACCAGCATCATCGCGAACGTGCCGACCAGCGACAACGGTATGGCGACGATAGGAATGGCAACCGAACGCGGCGAACCGAGAAATGCGAACACCACGAAGATGACGATAACCAAGGCTTCGAGCAGGCTTTTCACGACCTCCTCGATCGACGTCGTGACGAAGGTACTGGAATCGTAGACGATATAGCCCTCGAGCCCCTGCGGCAGTTGCTCCTGAATGCCCGGGAACACCGCACGCACGCCCGCGATCACGTCGAGCAGGTTTGCCGTCGGTGCGATCTGGATACCCATAAAGACACCGGTCTGCCCATCGAACCCGACCTGGACGTCGGTGTTCTGCGACCCGAGCGCAACGGTAGCGACATCCTTCAGGCGCACGGTTGAGCTGCCGATCTGCCTGACTACCATTTCGTTGAATTCGTCGACCGAATGCAGGTCGGTCCGTGCGGTGAGCACTGTCTGCGTCATCTGTCCGCGCGTGGTGCCGATGCCGGAAATATAGTTATTGGCTGCAAGTGCGGTTCCCACATCGCCGGCCGTCAGCCCATAGGCGGCCAGCTTGTCGGGTTTTAGCCAGGCCCTCAAAGCGAACGTTCTGCCGCCAAGAATTTCGGCTGTCTGAACACCATTGACCGTTTGCAACTTAGGCTGGACCACGCGCGACAGATAGTCGGTGATCTGGTTCCCGGCCAGAACATCGCTGCGGAAGCCGATATACATCGCGTCGATCGACTGGCCGATGGAAACCGACATGATCGGCTGCTGCGTGCCCGTCGGCAGTTGATTGAGAACCGAGGACACCTTGGCGTTGATTTCCGTCATTGCCGCATCCGCATCATAGTTGAGGCGCAGGTTGACGGTGATGGTCGACGTACCGCTGGTGCTCGTCGAGGTCATGTAATCGATGCCGTTGGACTGGGCGATGGCGTTTTCGAGCGGCGTCGTGATGAATCCGGCGATCACGTCGGGTGCGGCACCTGGATATGTGGTCGTCACCGTGACGACGGCATTCTGGGTCCGTGGATATTGGCGCACGGTCAGCGTGCGGAACGACTGGTAGCCGATCACGATAATCAACGCGCTCACCACCAGGGCAAGAACGGGGCGGCGGATGAAGATGTCGGTGATATTCATCGTCCCGCCTCAGTTGGGATTTGCAGGATTGGCATTGGGATCGTTCGACGGCTGCACCTCATTGTTGATAATGACAGGCGAGCCGTTGTTCAGTTTCAGCTGGCCGGAGGTCACCACGACGTCACCTGCGTTCAACCCCTTGGTCACCGCAATCTGATCGCCCCGCGCCTGCCCCGTGGAAACGAACTTCTGGTTGGCGACGAGCTGCGGCTTTCCGTCCGCGCCGTTGCCTTTGTCGGTCACGATATAGACGACGTTGCCGTAAGGGTTGATGGTGACGGCGGTCTGCGGCAGGGAGATATAGTTTTGCGGCTCTCCGACGACGACAGACACGTTGCCGAACATGCCCGGCAAAAGCCTGCGGTCGGGATTGGCGAAAGTCGCCCGGATGGTGAGATTGCGGCTCTGGCTGTCCACCAGCGGGCTGATCGCCGTGATCTTGCCGTCGAAGGTCTGGCTGCCATAGGCGTCGATCGTTGCAGTCACCGCCTGGCCGACCTTCAATTGTGACAGAGCCTGCTGTGGCATCGAGAAATCAAACTGGATCGGGTCGAGCGACTGCAAGGTCACGACGGCGGTTCCGGCCGCCAGATATTGACCGAGGCTGACCAGCCTGACGCCGAGGTGCCCATCGAAGGGGGCACGTATGGAATATTGGTCTATCAACGCCTGCTGGGAGGCGACCTGCGCCTGCGCGGCCTTCCAGGTTGCCAGATCGCTGTCGACCTGGCTTTGCGCAATGGTGTTCGCCTTGATCAGCTTGGAATCGCGATCATAAGCGATCTGCGCATTCGCCGCCGACGCCTGGTATTGCTGCAGCGTGGCAATCTGCTGATCGGCAAGCAACTGCACGATGAGATCGCCATTCTTGACGTCCTGGCCATCCTGAAAACCGATCTTCTGCACGATGCCCTGGACCTGAGCCGAGAGATTGGCGCCCTGGACGGCATTGAAGCTGCCTATGGATTGCAGTGTTGTCTGCCATGGGCTCATTGCAGCCGTAATTGTCGAGACGGTCTGCGGCGGCGCCTTGAGATTAGCCAGATACGCCGCGATCATGCGGTTCTTGAATGCCTGAAAGCCGAAAATCCCGCCCAGGATTAGGCCTATGACGATCAACATGATCACCATGCGTTTTATCATGATTGCAAACTCTACTCTTCAGGGACGGAAGGGGAGAAGATCTGATTGGCATCGGCTCTGGCGCGTCTCACCGAAAACGCCTCTCCGTGGGCGTGGTGGCGAGCGCGCCGCCAGCCGCATTCAGAGCCTGCACGACGGCCGATGGTGATATGGATCGGCGGGGTCGAGTGGATAAAGGCGTGTGCATCGAAAGGCGCCGCAGACCAACATCTCCCGCGCGCTGAAGGCGAGGTTTACTCGGCCATGATCGAAGCAGATCCCGTCGATCTCGACCATCCTCACGCAAACCGGACCAGTCAAACCTCATCAGCAGGCCTCCGTTTCCGATCGAGCACGATTTGTCTCGGTCATATTCACGATAACTGATTCATTATGCCGCGACCATATCGAGGAGCCTCGAAACTATCTCCAGCGAAGTCAACCTTTGTTGACCTCAGTTGTTGCAGGTCACTTCATCCGAAATGCGATGGTTGCCGTCTATTTCAGGGCAAAATGGATGATCGGCGACACGAAGTCCATGCGGCGGATTTGTTCGTTTTGAAAGGTCTTCCAGGACACTTCGCTGGAAATACAGATACCAGGCAAGAGGACGAGCGCCCAAGGGTATTCGAGCGATGTCGCGCTGTTCAAACTATGGAAACAAAAGAAAAGCAGCCGCTAGGCCGCCCCAATTGTTGTTAAGCAGTCGGCAAATCAGG
>NZ_JAAZQP010000023.1:0-56222 GCF_012275435.1 Rhizobium sp. SG741 | reverse complement strand
GTGCCATCATCCACCTCTTTGCTGTGGATGTTGAATCAGCTTCGCCGCGCCGCGTCACCTCACAATCGATTCATCGATCGCAGGACCTGCTCTAGACAATCCAGCATGTAAGTAAGCATCAACTAATGACCCCAGACACTGCCGAGTAAACAATTGCTTGCTTTGCCTGTCGGCATCGTGGCCCCCATGCCAATTCACACGCTGCAGATGAACCAGGACCATGGATCGAGATGAAGCGCTGTGGTTCTGTCGCAAACCGGGCACCAAGCTCAAACAACGGTTCCGGATATTCATTCGAAGATAGTTAATTTGTGAAAACAACTGTGCAAAGCAACAAATTTTACGGGATTTCTTAAGCCGATTTTTTTGGGCGCCTGTTTAGCTGACACAGCACTAAGAACGGGTATAACTCCGATATGATTCTACAACAGAGACATCCCTCCGCCACCATTTTCAAAGCCCTGCGGAGGGCCACGTTCGGCGCGCTGTTCGCCGTAGTCGGTTCCGTTGGTCTTTTACTTATATTAAACCTATTGATGCCGGATCGACCATTTTTGGTCGGATTTGTCGGTGCAGCACTTATTTCCGCATTTGTGTCCTTTCCGCTGCTTTTTGCCTTGCAGCTCAACAACGGCGTCGTCCGCAAGATGCAGGAAAACGTCACCCAGGCGGCGCGCTACGACAGCGTGACGAGGACCCTGAACGGCACCGCCTTTGCCGCGGCTGTCGAGCACTTTATCGATCGGCGCAAGCATGCCGCCACCGATGCCGGCGGCATCGTCATCGCAGTCATCGTCGATACGCTCGACGATATCGGCCGCCGCTACGGGCCGCAATGGGCCGACACCGTGATGCAATCGCTTGCCTCGATCATCCAGTCCTCGGTTCGTCGTGGCGATCTCGTGGCGCGGCTTGCTACCAACGAACTCAACATCTTCCTACCTGGCGCCAAGGTCGAGGACGCCCGCGACATCGGCGCTCGCATCCGCACGGGCGTCTCCGCCGCCACCTTCAGCGCCGACGGCGCGCCGCTATCCGTCGCCATCCGCCTCGGCGGCACCTCCTTCGACGGCCCGGCCGACTTCAACCAACTCCGCCAACTCGCCGACCAAATGGCCTTCGAGCGCGGCGACGAGAGCGACGACATCCCGATCAGAGCGCTGCCGGCCGCATGAGGCTGGCGATCCCACCGACGCGGCAGCGGCGGCCTAGGCCCAAACGGCGAGACCCGTCTTTGATGCGGCGTCAAAGCCAGCTAGGATCTCGGTTGTCCCTCCGGATCCGCCGAGGCCGATCAGGCCTCGAGGATTGAGATGTCGGTGTGGGGTCTCGTTAAACAGCCTTCATGACGGAAACCTCGCTTTCAACGCCCGCCGTCACATATTTCCACATCGCGACGATGGCCGTTTCCTAAGGCGCCTCTGGTTGCGCCTTACGCCGATCGAGATTGTCGCGCGTGCGATTTGGCTCTATTTCCGCTTCAATGTCAGCCTGCGCGAAGTCGAAGAATCAATGCTCGCTCCCGGGCACGGTCGAGCAGTGGGAAAAGATCTGAGTCGGATGCATTGGCATAGCGAAGAACACGGGCGGCACCTCTACGCCCGCGAGGGATAAAGTTGTGCCATGAATCTTTTGCACACCCAATTGGCGATGCCATCGCCTTTGGCTGTCATCTGCCTGGCACTTTTAGGCGCAATACGCACGTCCAGCCGAACGTTCGGAAGTACCGCCGACCTCGTCATGCCTTGGTACGATACCTGACCGATGCTGGCATCGGGTGCCGAGAAGTCCACCAACGGGAGCAGCGCTGGTGCCGACGGCACAATCGTTCTGGCCCCATGACACTCATTCGTTACTTAATCCTATGTCTCGAACGGAAAGAGCGGGGCCCTCATGCGGTCGCTTCTCTGTCGCGACGCATATAAGCATAGACAACGCGGCGCTCGATCTCCGTCCTCGCGGCCGTTTCGCGGCAAGCGACGTCGTAAGCATAGGCCGCACTTTCCAAGACCGTGCCACCCTGGACGATCATGCCGGCGGCGGCGAGCGCACTACTCGTCGCGTGTGCCAAGCCTTGGCAGCAGATAGGGTCGAACGCGCAAGCTGCATCGCCAATTGCAATCCATCGGTGGCCTGCCGTCGGCGTGAGCCGCCGGGCGGACGCGTCGACCATGTCCACTCTGACTTGGCCGCGCAGCGGCGCGGCGATGCGCCAAGCATCGCGGCGGCCCTGTGGCCCTGTCATCGTGTAGCGCCAGCCCTCGGTGTCCCCCATGAAGTGCAGCCAAGGATCAGGGGCTTCATCATGGATGAATCGCTCGGCGAGTAGGCGCTCCAAAGTTGTGACCTTGGCGCCAAGCCGGCGGGCGGCGGATGCAGCTCGGCCGCTGGCATCGATTATCGTCTGCGCACCGACACGCGTGGACCTATCTGTCGCCACAATCCGCAGCGTGAAGAGGTCGTCGCAATCATCCTCGATTGCCACAAGGCGGCCGCGCAGATGACATGCGCCCGATGCGATGGCAGCCGTTCTGATTGCAGCGTCGAAGCTGGGTCGGTGGACCGCAAAGCCGTGCCCGCCCGGCTGCGAAATGAAGTCGTGCCGGTCTTCAACCACACCATGGCGAATGATACCCAGGCACGGCGCCGCGATGATCGGATCGTCAAGCACAGATCCGAGGCCGCAGGCGCGGAACGCCATGGAAGCACGAGGCGGCAGCATCTCCACGCGGTCTGGCGCAGGCCGGTCGTCGTCGAGCATAAGGACAGCTTTGCCTTTGGCCGCGAGGAGATAGGCGGCCATCGCCCCCGCAGGTCCGGCACCGATCACTGCGATGAGCCCTCGTTCGGCTTTCATCATCTCAGATTTCGCCCTGACGGTAGCGGCGGCGCGGCCGTCCAGGAGGCGGCGCCACCGCGCGAGCGCCACTCAGAGTCGCGCTGAGCAGCTCTTTGATCTGCGGCGGATCGCCTTCGAGCTTCGCCATAAGCGCTGGCTTCACGTCACCACGCACGAAATGCTCCGAACGACCCTGCTCAACCCGAACGGGATCGGGAAGGCCATCGATCGTTTCGCCGAACGGGAGCACCATGCCGAGATCGTGCCACTCACGTACCATAAGCGCGATGCGCTGGTAATAGCCCGAACCGCGAACGTCGCGGAGCCAATCCGAGCGGCTGGCAAAATATTTCGCCGCCTGGGTTTGATGGCCGCGAGCGACATTGGCTGTGACGCGCACGGCGCTCTCGTGCGACAACACCTGGTCAGGCACTCGAGCACCCCAGAAGGTCGGCATTGACAGAAAATAGCCCGGATTATAGTCGGCCGACGAGTTACAGGACGCGCCGTCAGATTGCCATGGCACGCCCATGAAGCGCGTCAGCGCGCCGGCCGAGACGCCATCATATGGTCCGCCAATTGCCAAACAGGCGGCCGGCGAGAGCATGTCGCCCCAGTCCTGTCGCGCCGGCGCGTCCGACGGGTTGACATTGAGCCGATAAGGCATCTTCCAGACATACGGGATCCGCATCGTCCATGTGAGTTCGATGCCGGGATGGAACGGCCCTCCAAGGCAATCGTGAAGAGCGGCACGCTCAAGCTGCTCAAGCTGCTCGGCGGCGCTCAGCGACGCGAAGTCGGCCGGTGGGGTTGGACCTGTCCAGTCGTCCGCAAAATCGCCGGCAGCCCAGCGCTCGAGATGCTCGAACTGCGTGCGCGTGACCGCGAGGCACGCCGGATCGACAACCTCGCCTTCTGCGTCCCCATAAATCTGCGGTAAGAATCCCGGGTCTGGCGCCAGCAGGTCCTGCTCGCGTCGAAACAGCGCGAAGATGGCGGAGCGCCAATCCGAGCCCTGCGGCGAGGCATCGCGCAGCTTCTTAAGTACTTCGGTCGCGTCAACATCGAGCGGCCCGCTATGGCCGTGGATCATGTAGAGGCCCTGATTGACCCATTGAAGGTCACTGAGGCGTTTGAAAATCGGCCAGATGTCATTGCTGAACGAGGTTGCGGCGGGCCGCGTCAGCCAGCCTTGCGCGATGTACGTCTCGCGCACCGCGTCGTCCATCGTAACAACACCGAACACGCCGGGCGCGAAGTTGGGCGGCGTTACGGCAACATAGCCCGGCTCCGCATCGATCGTCGTACCGTCGGCAAAGCGGACTGCGGCACGCACTGGACCGTCCGCAATGTCGTCGTGCCAGTCGTCGTTGTTCGCGAAGGTGGTGAGCGCGGTATTGGGTGGATAGCAAGCCGAGACCCCGCGGCCACCAAGGACGAGGAGGCGCCCTTCGGCATCGGTGCGCAGCTCACCTAAATAGACAGGCTGGTTCCTGAAGGTGCCATCGGCGAACTGGAATTGCGGTCCCTTGAGCGATGCGCCCGAAATGGCTTTCGACCGCGGGCGAATGTCAAGGCTCGAGCGGTCGCCGCTCGCACCGGTCACGTTAGGATTGCGGCGCGGCGCGTCCTTGGCAATGCCGGCAGGCAGGTCCATCGCCTGCAGGAACTGATACCAGCCGGCCTTCAAATTGGCGAGCGTGACCCGCCATTCGATCTGGACGCCAGCAGCCAGCGTGACTTCGGTAACCGTGCCGTCGTCGAGCGTCGCATAAACCCGGAACCGTGCAGCGTGTCTCCGGATCGAGGAATCAGGCCCGCGAAAGTCGTCGACCGTTTCGGCGCGTGCGCCGTCCAGCCGTGTCGGCATTCCGCCGATCACTTCCGTTGAGATGAGATAGTCGTCGGCGAATACATCCTGCGCGGTGCAATTGCCGACGCGTGCGAGGCCGAGCGGCGGGTAGACGCGTAGCGCAGTGATACGCTTGGGATCGAAGGGGCTGATCGTGCCGGTCATGGGGCTCCTTGCGCGCGTAGGGTATGAGGCTCCGCCTCCGGCATGCCGTTGACGGCATGACGCAACGCGGCGGAAGTGGGGTAGATCACCCGACGAGATCGGTGGTCTGGGTAGCTTTCCAATTGCGACTTGCGTAGCTCATAATATGTCTTCCCTTTAGTCGAGTTTGAAGTAACTCTATAAAACGTCAAGTAGAATGTACGAGCTAAGAACGCGCGACAGACGTGCGCAACTTGCCTCAACCGTTGAGAACAACAGTCAGGTGCGGGACCTGATGTTGTTCTCAACAGCCGCGGCGGCGACCGCGTTGCGGCAAAGGATGCAACGTTTGACAATCCGACGAAATATTTTGCCGGCTATCTTGGTAGATCCGGTCTGAGCGCAGGTTTCGCGCTCTGAAGCTTCCACGCACCAACTCGGCTCTCTCCCTCCGTCGTTAGGAATAGGCAAAAATAGACGCAGACAGTCGGTTGGAATCTGATTAGCCTTTGCGACCGACAACTACAAAGACCGTCGTTCGATGCGAAGCAGCGCCTGGTCGTCTTAGAATAGCGATGAGTAATTGACGTTAGGCATGCGAGCAGGCTCTGATGGAGTGGACGAAGCCAAGACCGCGCTCAGCGAGCGCGGTCAATTTCGTCAAGAATACGCCCTAGCCGCTTGGTTTGATCGGCCGGAAACATAGCGGAGCCTCGGATAGATCAGATCCGGGCACCACCTGTTGCATCGATCATCTGGCCGGTCGTCCAGCGCGCATCGTTCGACGCAAGGAAAGCGATGACGTCTGCGACGTCCTCCGCCCGGCCGACACGAGAGAAGACCGAGAGTGCTTCGGCGCCGGCGCGCGCGTCCGGCGATGCCAGCCACTCTGCGTTCATATCCGTCTCCGTCACACCCGGCAGCACGGCATTGACCGTAATCCCCCGAGCCGCAAATTCTGGTGCCAGCGCCAGTGTCAGTGTCTCCAGCGCCCCCTTCGAGGCTGCATAGGCCGGATGCGTCGGGGCCGCGATCCGCGTGAACCCTGTCGAGACATTGATGATGCGGCCATTGTCGCGAATGTGGTCGGCGACTGCCTGGATCAGGAAGAACGGCGCCTTGTAGTTGATCGTCATCACCTCGTCGAACGCGGCTTCGCTCGTCTGCTTCAAGGGTATCGCGGGTGCAATGCCGGCATTGTTCACCAGAATGTCGAGAGCGGGCGAACCCGTCTCGGTGCGCACGGCTTCGCTGAATTGCGCCCAGAGGCTGTCGGCAGCGTCCTTGCCGTGTCTGAGATCGGCCTTCACGGCCACAGCCTTGACGCCGAGCCTTTCGATGTCGCGGACAGTGGCATTGGCCGCATCCGAATTGGCGGTGTAATGCACGCCGATCAGCGCGGCACCTTCTTTCGCGAAAGCAAGGGCTGCGGCTCGGCCGATACCGCGCGAGCTTCCGGTGATTAGGGCTATCTTGTCTGCGAGTCTTCTGGACATGGATCACTCCGTTGCTAAATTAAATAGTGACCGCTATAATAAGGAGGAAAGAAAGTCTGTCAACAATTTAATAGGGGTCACTATTTTAATGGATGAGCCAGTCCGCAAACGAGGCAGACCACGCGTGCTCGATCGCGACGTCGGGCTCGACATCGCGGCACGCCTGTTCTGGGAACGCGGCTATGAAGGAACCTCGACCGCCGACCTAACGAAGGCCATGGGGATCAATCCGCCGACGCTCTATTCGACTTTCGGCTCCAAGGAAGAATTGTACCGTCAGGCGCTCGACTTCAGTATAGCCCGTGAAAACAGTCGCCGGTCGGAAATACTGCAATCCAATCTTCCGGTTTACGAAGCCCTGAGCCTCTACCTCTACGATATTGCCGATGGCGATACCCAGCCGGACAAGCCGCGGGGATGCATGGTCTCGACGGCGGTCCTCCAGCATGCGGAAGAAAATGCATCGGTCGCCCGGACGACGGCGGCGCTGCGCGAGGCGTCGATGCAAGTTCTCAAGAGCCGCTTCGATCGCGCAATCACCGAAGGCGAATTGCCGGCGGAAACCGATACCGACACGCTCGCGCGCTTCTACGGCGCTATCATCCAAGGCATGTCCGCCCAAGCCTGCGACGGCGCCTGCAATGCTCTGCTGAAGCGCCTGATCGACATCGCACTCACGGCCTGGCCCGGAATGCGTCGGACCCCGACCGGAAATTCGGATTGAAGACAAGCCAACCACTCATTCTGACCGCAAGGATCGCAGAACTCGATATTGAGCAATTCGATCGCGTCCGGCGGGTATAGGACAAGGGAAACTTTTGCACGTCCTGCCCAAATGGCTTTCTTGAAGGGTTGGTTCACTTCGTCTTCACTACCTCCGCGGCCTGCAGCAGTCCACCGAGTTTGGTCCAGAAGTACACCGCGCATCGATTGAGTTGCCAGGTTCGATGGATCAAGCCGAAGGCGCTCATTTCAACCATGACCACCTGCACAAGGGTTTCGGCGGCCTCGTCCAGATCAATTTTCAGATGCTCGCGAGTATAGTGCCATTTCGCATTCAGGCGACGACGAAACTGCGAGGCCACATCTCGCATGAGCTGACGACGGTCGATCACTCTGCCGTTGATCTGATGATACGCCAATGCAGGCGAGAACAGCGCAGGGCAAGCGGGTGGATCGCCAAGCTTGTGCGAGCGTTTGCCACTGTTTCATCAGTCGCCATCGCTCGCCTTTGCTAAGCCACAAGCGCTGGCTTGAGGACCTCTTCGCTCCATCGGCGAAAACTGGTCGGCGTGTCGGAGGAGGAAGACAGCGTGCGCTTCACCAGATGATCCATGCCCTCGTTCTTCGCCCTCATCATGTTTACCATGGCCCTCGCCATGCCTTCCGAAGCGCCCCTCTTGATCATCATCGCTTTCAGATCGTCCATCGCCATAAGGTGATACTGCACAGGCTTTCCGATCACATCCGAAATGATCGCCATCATTTCGTCAAAAGAAATGTCCTCCGGGCCGAGCATCGGAATGCTCTCGACGCCGGTCCAAGACCGGCTAAGCAGCAGGCGTGCCGCCAAGGCGGCAACATCGCGGGTGGCGCATGCCGGCTCCTTGCGATCGGCGGTTGTCGGCCAGTAGAAGGCGCCGTGATCCCTGATTAGCGCAGCCTGCCGCAGAAAGTTCTCCATAAGGCTGGCGCAGGCCAGGGCTCGATAGCTCACGCCGGTGCTTGCTATCAGATCGTCCATCTTTAGAGTTGCCGTCACGTGGCCAGCGTCTTTAGGCCATCCGCGCCCAAGCGCGGAGATGCCGACCACCTGCTTCACACCACTTGTTTTGAGCGCCTCGCACGCGGGCCGAGAGAAGTCCAGATAGGCCGCCTCGGCACTTGGCGCACGCGGGTCGGCCGGGACGAGCCAGAACACACGGTCGGCGCCCGCGAAAGCCCTTTTAACGACGGCGGCGTCGCTGTGCGAACCTTCAACCACCTCGACCCGGTTCAGCACCTGTGAAGACAGTTTGGAAGGATCTCGCGCAATCACGCGAATACGCTCTGCGCTATCGAGAATGTTTGCGAGGACCTGGCTGCCGATATTGCCCGTGGGCGTGGTAATGACAATCATCTATATCTCCTGGTGCTTCCAAAACGCGTTCCTGCTTGGGGTCTCTCCCCACAAGGTGTCTGGAGATGCCCCATAGACGATGAACGATCCATGCTCTAAAGTCCGTGTTTTCGTCGCGATCGTTCAAAAGCCCGAATGGACCCGCTTTCCGATATTCTCGCCCTGCTGAAACCACTCAGTTACGTCTCTGCCGGCTTTGAGGCAGGTGGTGACTGGTCGGTCCAGTTTCCGAGCTACGAGGGCATCAAGTGCAACGCCGTGATTTCCGGCCAATGCTGGTTGGCGATGGAAGGCGTATCCGACCCCGTGCGTCTTGAGACGGGTGACTGTTTTCTTCTGACAAAGGGCCGGCCATTTCGGCTTGCAAGCGATCTGAGCGTGCCGCCGGTCGACGCCACTCTTGTCTTTCAGCCGGCAAAGCGTGGCGGCATTGCCCGGTACAATGGCGGAGGTGAGTTCTTTCTTGCCGGCAGCCGCTTCACGTTGATCGGCCATCACGCGGATATTCTGCTTGGCCTGCTTCCGCCGATTGTCCATATTCGGAACGAGGGGGATCAGGCATCACTGCGCTGGCTTCTCGAGCGCATGCGCCAGGAGTTGCGGGATACGCAGCCCGGCAGCAGTCTGGTGGCGGAACATCTTGCGCACCTGATGCTGGTCCAGGCATTGCGGCTGTACCTGGGTGAAGCCGTCGAAGGCCGTGTCGGATGGCTCTTCGCACTGGCCGACAAGCAGATGGGCAAAGCGATCAACCACATCCATGCCGATCCGGCGCGCCGATGGACATTGCAGGAACTGGCCCGGAATGTGGGCATGTCGAGAACGACGTTCGCTCTCAGGTTCAAGGAAACAGTCGGGCTTACGCCCATGGACTACCTGACGCGCTGGCGCATGCTGCTCGCCAGCGAGCGGCTGGCACGCTCATCAGAGAGTATCCCCGCCATTGCTTCTGCACTCGGATACGAATCCGAGAGCGCCTTCGGCGCGGCTTTTAAACGGGTGATGGGCCTCTCACCCCGGCACTTCAGCCGCCACCGCAGAGACGAGGTCGCAGATCATTCCTTACCCTGACCTCGGATCTTGCTTATCTCGAAGCCTTGGGGGATGACGGCCGCCGGAAATTCACTCCCCCTGGCCTGCGGCCGAGGCATTGCTGCTCAAATTCGTGGCGCATTACCTTTGGGTTCCGGAGAAACGTGCAGCCGATCTCGATCCGCCAGGATTTGGGACGGCCGTCGCTGCCGTCGGACCAGCGATAGCCCCGCGCCTTCAGGTGGTCCTTCATGTCGAAGGGGCTGTTCTCGGCAAAGATCCCGACACGCGACCTCTGGCTTGCTTCATAGAGTTCGCGAAAGCGGTGGAAGCCGCTCCGTCCATTTCTCGAGCCAGGACCTCTAGATGTGAACCGGCTCTGAACAATGACCCCGTTGAGATTCCCTGCAACAGTTTGAAATTGGAAATCCGAACATCAACGGGGTCATGGGCGACGCCGCTATGATCGCCGCTTTCTCCAAAGATATGATATATTTCAACGACGTAAGCGTCATACCGACGGGGTCATCCTTGGATGCTATTTCACAGCGCTTGGCGAAGATCTCCGATGCGAATCGAGCCGGATTGCAAGGATGTGGTAGGCCAGGCGCCTTTTAGCTGTTTGTGATATTCGATTGCCAAAGCCGGCAAATCAGTTCACCTTTTCAGCATGCGCGATATCGTACGACCCTTCGTGACTGACGACGATCCTGACAGGCACATACGATGCCAGGATGCGCTGCAAGCAGCTTTTCAGGATCTGGTAAGCGCGGCGATTTCCGTCGGCTGGTCGGAACGCGAGGTGTTGCTGGCGATCGGTGACCTGGTGGATCATCAGGTCCTCTCGCTCGAAGCCAACGACCGCACCGACGTCCTGGTCGCGTTGTTGAAGCGAATGACCTAGCCTGTCTTCCAACTCATGCGACAAGCACGCCTCCATATCGGCATCACCTATGCCAAGCCACCAGCTTCTAGCGTGATCAACAGGCCCTTTAATTCTGGCTCATTGACCCGTCGCGCGGCCTCCAACGGGGACATCCATTCAAGAGTACGCTCTTTGTGTTCGGGGAATTTTTCGCAGACCTTGTCGACAGACAGCAGGTGAACTTCCACCATGGCGGGCGTCTTGCTGCCATCAGGCAAGGTCTTCAGATATGTATAGTAGCCGGCAGCCTTCTTCCTCGCCCTGCCCTTCACACCTGCTTCTTCCCACGCTTCACGCTCGGCCACTTCATGCGGCTTCAGTCCCTTGATCGGCCAACCCTTTGGGATAGTCCAACGGCGCGTCTCGCGGGTTGTCACGAGCAAGATTTCAAGAACACCTTGGTTGTCGGTGCGAAAGCAAAGGGCACCGAATTGATCGAACACTTCCCCGCGAAGCAGCGCCTCCGCATGTTCGGCTAGCTTTGATAGATGGGTTTCGACTTTGCCCATGAGAACATCCTATTAGAAAACCAGTATGTAGGTCATGCTGAGTCTCGACAAGAGCCTATTGATGCCGCTGGTATCTCAATCCAACGCGTATTCTCCTTGCGCTTGATCCCCAGCGCCCCGAAGGCGTAGCCTCCGAGCAACATCGATGTTGCCTGATCATGATCTACCTGGGATTGATTGGCTTTGGGCAAGGAGAGTGCAGGGTGGCGTCGCCCTAACCGATCGGGGCAGACCGGAGTGTAGTCGATCTCTGAATGAAAGCCGAACCGGGGCACTTCTCAAGCCGCGTTCGGTTAAGGCGACGCCACCTTCGGCCGAACAGCCCTCTTTAAAGCCTTGGGTTTCCCCGCATGAACTCCGCGGACAGCTTTCGTGCTATGATGCTCGCCTATATCACCAACTCGCCTATCGCCGGATCGAGCAGCATCTGGGGCGGAAGGCCCGACCCGGCGATAGAGCCGGTGGGCAGACCGGCTGGGGATTGGCGTACATTGACGCCAAACTGGTGAGCGCAATCTTGCGAACGATGATCGCGCAACGTTGTCGCCACAGGCGCCCCTGGATCGATGTGCTCACTCCAGGACGCCGCTAGGGCAGCGCCTTCAATCGGCAGTTACCGTATCGCTCTGAGACGGAGCGCTGGCTTCAGACTTCTTTTCGAGCGCATCGCGGACTTCTGCGATTTTTCCGCTATCTGTTCCAACGCCCAGAATGCTCTTTGCTTCAGCGAGCGTCTGATCCGTCACGGGTTTGTTTGATAGTTGCGCCAGCGCCGAACGCAGGGCGGCGTCGCTGAGGGCCGGATCGGTAGGCACAGCTGTCGTTCCATATTGCATTTCGAACTCTGCATATGACTTCACATAGGCTGAGAGGGCCGCCATCTTGGGGTCCTTGGAGTTCAAATAGGCATGGTAGTCTCTCCGGAGCGAGCTAAGCCTGCCTTCATCGGGCTTTGAGACGTGTGTCTTTGTGCTTGCACTGTGCGCTTCGGAGTGTTTGTCAGGATGATGAGCCCGCAACGACGACGAGGCACCTTGCGTTGTTGCCGTACTCGCGGATGTGCTGCCTGCATCGTCGCCGCCGGACTTTTCATGGCCGGAGTTTCCTTCGCCATGGCCTCCGCCATTGCCATTGCCATTGCCGCCACCGTTTCCACCCTTGGCGAATGCCGTCTGCGCAAAGCCGATGGCAGTCCCTCCCAAGGGAGCGACAGCGAGTACCAGGCCGAGGCTCGCGGTACCAATGATGAATCGGATTCTCATGCGCACTTCTCCTTCACAAATTTTCACCGCCTATGGCGGCAACAGCGGCCGTGTCGGCAAATCATTGCGCATTACAATATTGCCGAAATCCCATGTTGCTACACCCATTGGACCTATGCCTTGGGCATTTAGACCATAGTCTGATTGATCGCGCCCGATGGTCTCCCACTTCGCACAAGCCAAGGGGCGATGCTTCGCGCGACAACGCGAGCGGTACCGACGTCGCACCAGTTGACACCTGGTCCTGCTGGGATAGCTATATTGGATTGGGAGATCCGTGCTGACCATGCCAGTTCCGCGAGTAATTCATAAATACAAGCTATCTCTGGCAAGTCTCGTCGAACGCTGGAACTCGCAGTCCTTGGCCAGGCAGTTCCTGCTCGCCGGCGGCTTCGTCGCTACCTGCGCGATGCTCGTTGTCGGCTCCTTCGTTGCCAGCCTCATCGAAAACGCAGTGACACGCAATTCCGCGGCAACGACGGCCCTTTATGTCGATAGCGTCATTGCCCCCCTTCTCCCGGACATGCAAACCACTCAGGCCCTCGATGACACGGTAACACGGGCGCTGGACGAAACACTTGGCCAGGGCGCGCTTGGCACGCGGCTATTTTCATTCCGTCTGTGGCGCAATGACGGGACAATCCTCTATTCCAACAACAAGGACCTCTCCGGCAAACGGTTTCCGCTCTCAGACAGCCTGCGAACAGCTTTTTCTGGCCAAATGGTCGCTAAGTTCAACCGGATCGATGATGTGGAAAGCGTTGCTGAGCGCAATAGCGGCAAACCACTCCTGGAAATCTACAATCCGGTGCTCCAGCCCTGGTCGGGCAAAGTCGTCGCCGTCTCGGAGTTTTACGAGGTTGCCAACGACCTCGAATGGAGCGTCAATCAGGCCCGCCTGTTGAGCTGGCTTGTGGTCGCTTTGTTTACGCTGACCTTCTTCTCCCTTCTGTCGATCATCGTTCTGCGTGGTAGCCGAACCATCGACAATCAGCGCAGGGCACTCAACGGCCGCATTGGGGAATTGTCGACACTTCTTCTACAGAATGAGGCGTTGCGGGCACGCGTTCAACGCGCAACCCAGCGCGCAGCCGCACTTAACGAGAGCTATCTCCGCCGCATTGGCGCTGACCTGCATGACGGTCCTGCTCAATTGATCGCTTATGCCTCTTTACGTCTGGACAGCCGGACCCTGACGAGCCCCAAAGCCTCGTCGGCCGAACGTGACGCGTCGCTGCGCACCATCAAGACCAGTCTTGGCGACGCCATGGCAGAAATCAGAAATATCTGTAGCGGGTTGATGTTACCACATATCGAGACGGACAACCTGACCGATCTCATTGGACGGGCAATCCGCGAGCACGAACGGCGCACCGGTGTTACAGTTACGCTCTTGGCGGGCACGACGCCGAGAGATCTTCCCACCTCCGCAAAGATATGCGTCTATCGCTTCGTCCAGGAAGCTTTGAACAATGGCTATCGTCATGCGGGGGGGATTGGTCAGAAGGTTATGCAATCGTTGGATCATGAGCAGATCGTAATCGAAGTTGTCGATGAAGGGCCGGGGTTCGATCCGAAGGATGTCGGCCCGCAAAAGCTCGGCCTTGCGGGCCTCAGAGATCGGGTCGAAAGCCTCGGCGGTACTTTTCAGCTTTCATCATCGAATCAGGGAACCACAGTTCGAATGTCCCTGAGCATCGAGGAAATGGAACAGGCATGACAGGTGCAATCAGATTGGCAGTGATAGACGACCACCCGCTTTTCAGGGAGGGCGTCATTCGAAGCCTAACCGAAATGGACGAGTTCAACATTGTTGGCGAAGGCAGCAGCAAGCAAGACGCATTGCGCATTGCCGTGGAACATCGTCCAGACATCTTGCTGCTCGACATTTCGATGCCAGGCGGAGGATTGGACGCCATCCCCCTCATACTCGAGCAGATTCCCGACCAGAAGATCGTCATGCTGACGGTCTCCGAAGCAAGCGATGACCTGATGGCGGCACTCAAGAGCGGTGCCAAGGGCTACGTTCTCAAAGGCGTCGGGTCGCGGGCATTGGCCGATATCATTCGTAGCATTGCCGCCGGTGACAGCTATGTCGCACCGACCCTATCGGCTCGTCTGATTTCGGAAAGCGGATCGGGCACTCAGATCAATCCCTTCAATGCGTTGACGGATCGTGAACGGGAGGTGCTGGAGCTAGCTTCTGCGGGTTTGAGCAACAAACATATCGGCCTGAAGCTCGATCTTCATGAAAAGACCATCAAGCATCATATGACCCAGATATTCACCAAGCTGGAAGTGAGCAACAGAACAGAGGCCGCAATGGCGTTCCGCGATGAACTTGAAAGACGCCGTCAATGAAGGAAGGATTTGAGCCGCTGCTCGTCTGCCATCGTTGCATTGCGGTTGACGATCGTGCGGCCCTTTGAATCCTCCATCATATAGCGTCCGCTCTGTATTTTTTCGCTCATCCCATCCTTGTGGTGCACGGTGATCGAGCCACTACCGTCATCGGTAGACTGATCGGCATCGACTTGGCTTTGCGTTGCGCTCTTGGTACTGGACGACTGGCCATTGCCGTTTCCCTTACCATTGCCGTTCCCATTTCCGCTGCCGCTTCCACCTCCATTGCCGCTATTGCCGCCGCCGTTTCCGTTGCCTCCGCCGTTGCCATTTCCACCACCATTGCCGTTACCCCCTTTCGCTTCTGCCACCTGCTGCGTAAGCGTCGCAGAAACGCCGCGAACTTTGACGGTGTATGGGAGCGCCGTGTTGACCAAGGTCAACAGCAAGCATGGCAAGGCAGCAATTAACTTTCGACGCAATAACACCACCGCCTCCTGAGGCTTCGAATAGATCCGGCGACGAGCGGACATCATTCCCCGGCACGAAAGCGCCGCCGCTATCGTCGATTGGCAAATTCCTGACCTTCATATCAGATCGCCGCAACGCCGCGAGGGGTCAAGTTTTATCGACGGGAGAAGCCCCGGTTTGGACTTCAGCAATCGCATGTGAGGCCTTTCGCAGGCAGATCATCGGACCAACGTCGGAGCAGGAGACGGACCGAAGCCCAATCACAGGCTTGCGTTATTGAAAGCGATTTCCCCCGGCCGATATAATTGCGAACATTCGGGGGCTTTGCCGATGCGCACGCGATGGTCCGGATCACGACGATGACTCTGCAAGATTGCAGGGCACAATAAGCGAATGTTCGTGCAATGGGTCCGATGGAAAGGGGTAGCACAATGACCCAAAACTGGAGGGTATTTCTAGCCAGGTCAGCACCGCCGGGCGCAATATTGGATTTCTCGGTCGCCGAATTCATGCTCGAGGTCGCTATCAATTTGCGATATTGCCTCAAGCTCGTCCAGCCGACACCGGAATGCATCGACTTGGCCGAACTCGTCTTGCTGCGTGCCAGACATTATAGCGAAACCAGGATGGGCGATAAATCACGACTGTTCACGGAGACAGAAGATGCACTTGCCCAGGCAACGAGGCTACTTGAGATTGAGCTTGAATACTGCTCGACACGAAGCGTGAAAAGCGCCTGCAATCCAGTCGCCTGAAATTTCCACCAAACTATCTTAGTTGGCAACCATTGATAGATCAAAAGATCACCGGGACGAGGACGGGAATCCAGGCAAAAAGAGGAAATTGCGATCCCAGCGGGCACTGTGAAATTTTTCAATGAAGATAAAACGGTTGGTTTTAATTGTCCCGCAAACAGTGGAATGGACGCATTTGTCCACGTTTCTGCTTTGTCGCAGGGAGGTTAGCTCCGTGAAGGTGAAAAGGTCGGCCATGAATTGGGTCACGATCGGAAGACCGGAAAGCCGAAAACCGAATACTTCAGCTTGCTTTGATGGCACGAACAGGACAACAGGCCCGGATTTCGCCTGTTTCCACTTGTATGCCGGCTAAACAGTCCAATCAACTTGAGCGGACTCGTCCTTTCACGTCATTCCGCTGGAACGATGAGGGCCACAAACGGCTGCTCTTGATAAGAGATTTGAACTCAGTATCGACCTGTGAGAGATATATAACATATTGATTTACAATAGATAATTATCCAAAATGCGTAGTTGGATCCTTCTCCGGTAGAAATCAACACCTGGGAACCGATCGCGTGGGGCTGCCGTATTTCATATATTGCAGGGCATGAGGCTCCCTCGCCAACTGAAAGACGATAGTTGCCCGCCTCATTACGGTGTCCCGGACCACCATCCCCAATAAAGGATTGCACATATTGCTTGCGTTCGAGTTTCCAAAAATTTCGCGATGCATGAATTTCGTTCAATGAATAATCGCGTTCAAGCCCCGGCTCTGCGGCTAATTTACAGTTCGGCAGATCAACATGCCTGCGCTCCTAGAGCGCAGGCAAGCTTTGCTTTGGACGAAGAAGAGCGACCAAAACATCCGTGGACCCATTTTTCGTTATCCATCTTTTGCGATAGCTGCTTGCTTGCTAATTTTCACTAGGCTAATTTACTAAAGGCTTAGTTGTACCTATTATCCTTGGCACTCGATTCGAAGGCGCCGATAGTTGTTAACGCGATATGTCTGTCTACCAATATGATCTGGAACCATCGCATTACACGAATCGCTGTCGGCCTGCTCTTGCTGGCGATTGCGATTATCGTCTCGTTGCCGGCAATCACTGGCTTCACCAGCCGTGATGGTACGGTCAATGCTCGCTTCGCTATCATCAATGCCCCTATCGACGGCATGATTACGGGTGAGCCGGCTAAAGTTGGCGCCCCTGTTAAAGAGGGCCAGACGCTCGCAGAAATCACCAATCAGCGCGTCAATCGTGCTATCCTTGCTTCGCTGGAAGCGGATCGCAACACAGCAAGCGACCGTGTAATCGCTCTGAAAAAGGAACGCGACGAGCTTTCCCAACTTCGCGGGCAGCTATCCAACCGGTTGGAGGTCTTCAAGCAAACCACGATTGCCAATCTGGAACGCGAGGTGGAAATCCTGCGAAAGAAAGTCGAGGTCTCGCAAGCGCAGGATCTTGCCGCACAGGTCGACCTGAACCGCCGGATGGACCTGGAGTCAAAAGGTATCCTCACGCAAAGGATGGTTGATGCGGCACGCGCCGCAGGGGCTGCGACCGGCGGCGAGGTGGAAATCAGCAATTTGACTGTCGACCAATTGCAACAGAGGCTCAATGCGCTTCGCCAGGGTATCTTTGTGTCCGGGGACGGGCAGAACGATGTGCCTTATTCGCGACAACGTGAAGACGAGGTCGTCGTCCGTATCAGCGACTTGAACTCACGCATAGCGGAAAATGAGACACGAGCCGCCGAGGTAGAAAAGCAGTTGATCGAAGAAGGCAGTCGCGTCAGCAGTCTCGAATCTGCAACAGCGACGGCGCCATTCGATGGTGTTGTCTGGGGCAGGAGCATCGTCAACGGCTCCAATATTGTGCTCAATAACGAGCTCGTGCGCCTCCTCGACTGCCGGGAGCTGTTTGTCGATATTCTTGTTCCCGAGGTCGACTATGACGAGATTTATCCGGGACTTGCAGCGCAGGTGCGCCTGTTCGGGCGGAGCGACGTCTTCAAGGGGGTAGTCACCTCGGTAAAGGGCAGCTCTGCAGGTGTCGAGAGCGATTCCTTCGCAGCCGGCTTACCGGAAACATCGCAGCGAAATGCCCGAATTCGGGTCCGCCTGGAGCCGTCCTTCATGAACGGCGACTTTGCGAATTTCTGCCAGGTGGGACGAACAGTCCAGGTCCGGTTTCCCAAACATAGCATCGGCTTGTCGAATTGGGTTAAAAACCTGTGGTTCAGTATCTTCTAGCACTCGCTCCGACCTTTGTTGTTTTGGCCCTTTTTCTCCTGGGACCATTCAATTGGTCGCGTCACCAGACCTGGACACGGGCGATCACCTGCGCTTTCGTCGGAACGATCGCGTTGCGCTATATGCTTTGGCGGCTGACGCAAACCGTTCTTCCCTACCCCTATGATGGCTTTAATTTCTATTGGGTCTGGTTTGTCTTCATCGTCGAGTTGCTGGCCTTTACGGAGGTCTTGCTTTTTCTGGTTCTGATGAGCCGCTATGTCGATCGCAGCGCCGAGGCCGACAGACTGGCGAAGAGCTTCTTCGCACGCGACGAGGCAGAACTACCCACGGTGGATGTCTTCATTCCCACCTACAACGAGCCGCTCGACGTGCTCGAAAGAACAATTGTCGGGGCGTTATCGCTCGATTATCCCGCCGACAAGCTGAAGGTATACGTTCTCGACGACCAGCGCCGCGACTGGCTCAAGCACTTTTGCGAAAAAAAGAAAGCAATCCACGTCACGCGCGGCGATAATTCGCACGCGAAAGCGGGCAATATGAACAACGGGTTGAAGGTGAGTTCCGGCGAATTCGTCGCCGTCTTCGACGCGGATTTTGTGCCCTACCGGCATTTTCTGCGCCGAACCCTGCCCTTCTTTTCCGATGAAAGCATCGGCATCGTCCAGACGCCACAACATTTTTTCAACGTCGATCCGGTGCAATCGAATCTGGGCCTGGAGAACATTTGGCCGGATGAGCAGCGCTTGTTTTTCGACGAAATCGCCCCCAGCAGAGATACCTGGGACGTCAGTTTTTGCTGCGGCTCTTGCTCGATCGCCCGCCGCAAGGCTGTCGATGCGATCGGCGGCTTTCCGACGGAATCGATCACGGAGGATTTGCTGACCACGCTGTCCATGCTCAACAAAGGCTACAAGACGCGCTACTTGAACGAACGCCTGTCGATGGGGCTGGCAGCGGAGAATCTCACTGGATATTTCGTGCAGCGCGAACGGTGGTGCCAAGGAGGCATTCAGACGCTCTATCTGCACAACGGCCCGCTACGCGGTCCGGGACTATCCCTATTCCAGCGGATCATGTTCCTGCCGGCCTCATGGCTGGTGCAATATCTCGTGCGCTTCATGATATTGATCGTGCCGATCGCCTATCTCTGGTTCGGTCTGCTGCCCCTCTATTTCACCGACATTGCCGACTATGTCTCTTACCAGGTGCCACTGCTGGCGGCCTATTTCCTTCTCATGCTGTGGATAACGCCGACGCGTTACCTGCCCATAATTTCAAGCGCGGTCGGAACCTTTGCAACATTCCGGATGCTGCCGACCGTCGTGTCAAGCTTGGTACAGCCATTCGGCAAGCCGTTCAGGGTGACGCCGAAGGGCAGCGGCAACGAAACCAACCATTTCGACAGATATAGCTTTGCCTGGATCGCGGGCCTGATTACCATCACCGCCATCGGCCTGCTAATCAATATCGTGCCGGAAACGACCAATGTTCAGGGCCAGTTTTCCCCGATCGCAGCCTTATGGGCGGGTATCAACATCGTCGTCCTGGCGATCGCCTCTCTCATCTGCTTTGAAAAGCCCCGGCGATTGTTTCATGCGTTCAAACTCGAGGAGAACGCCACAGTGGACGATGTCCCTGGCCAGGTCGTCAGTTTGGCACTGGACAAGGCAGTCGTCGCGGTGTCCCCCGAGGCCCGTTTTCAATCCAGCTCCGTCCTGCTGAAGCTAAACGGCTTCGCCCCGTTCAAAACAGAACTCAAACGGGTGACCCAACGGCGACGGAGCATCAGCCGCGGCGGCGATACGCAAGCTTACTATCTTCACCTGCATTTCGAACTCAGCGCAGCCGATCGCGACAGGATGATCGTGAAGCTCTATACCGGACAATATTCGCAGGACATTCGCGATATCGACAAGGTCGCCGTCTCGGTCAATCTTCTGCTGCGATCATTCGGGCGAACGCGCACATTATAGTCGAATTCTGACCCGATGGAGTCGATGGGCTGCCGCCGCAAAATGGCTTGTACATGAACAATTCTCTCGATCCGCGCGCAGTTCGTCAGCTGGACCAAAGCTTATGGTGGACGCGGTTCGGCCTCATACCGATAAGTTGCAGCAACGAAACGGTCGTCGCCGGCATGCGACCGTCACTTGACGCCGGCAACAAAGCGCCATCGAAAGTTGCCACCGAGAAAAGAAATATCCGTCGCCTTGAAGCGATCAGAACCTGCGATCACTATCTGAAATCCTGCGTCTTCATCTTGATCGCACCGATGTGAGGCTGAAAGCCATCGACAATCAGCCATTCGATCCGATCGGCAGATCCTGGGCAATCAATCTCAAACCCAATGATTGTCTCTGCGGCTGTCGATCGGGATTTCTGAGCGCAATGTCCTGTAGCAACTTTTGGCACGGCGCGTCTTTTAGACGCAAATAGGAATGTCTCTTTTTGTTAATACATGTATAGACATCATTGTTGAACGGTGGTTCTATCCTGCAAAAGCAAGGGGATCATCATGGCCAATACGATGTTTGATCTGGCAGGTAGAGTAGCAGTTGTGACCGGCGCGAGCCGTGGCATAGGCCAATGGATTACGCTGGCTCTTGCCGAAGCGGGTGCCGATGTCTGCGTTACGGCGCGCGATCAAAATTCGCTAAGCGAAACCAAAGAAAAGATCGAGGCCCTCGGCAGGACCTGCATCACGAGCGCCCAGGATGTGACAGACATCTCGTCCATCGACGAAACGCTAAGCAAGTTCGAAAGCATCACTGGCGCAGTCGATATCCTTGTCAACAACGCCGGCTATGAACAGGTATCCCCCTCGCTCGACGTCGACGAACAGCTCTGGGATAAGATTATCGGCACCAACCTCAAGGGTGCGTTCTTCTGGTCGCAGGGGGCGGCGCGCCGGATGTCACGCCAGCCTCGCGGCGGAAGCATCATCAATCTCTGCTCGCTTACCTCCTATGTCGGCATCCCGACCGCCGTGCCCTATGGCTCCTCGAAGTCTGGACTGCTTGGCATGACACGCGCGCTTTCGGCCGAATGGGCGCCGCTGGGCATCCGCGTGAATGCAGTCGCGCCGGGCTATTTCCGCACGGCGATGACTGAAGGCTTTTATCAGGACGAGGGTTGGTCGGCGAAAATGCTCGACAAGATTCCACAAAAGCGGTTCGGTGATGGTTCCGACATCGGAGGCGCCGTTATCTTCCTTGCGAGCGGCGCATCGGCCTACATTACTGGCCAATGTATCCCTGTCGACGGCGGTTTTTTAGCATCGATCTAAGCATGGAAATTCAAGCTTGACAGCATAGGAATGATGATGTTGTCTATAAATGTATAGACATCTATAGACAATAAAAACGGGAACGAAGTCTCAGACTTCCTGGGAATTTGTCGGATAGCCAAATCCGGCTTTCTCGCACGAATAGCTTGCAGGGTATCGCATCACCGGCCACCGATTTGCGGTGCGTTCCAGCATGACCTGCAGGCAACCTGGATCGTCGTGCCGTCAGCGCGCGAACGACTGCGGCTGTGTGCGCCTCCGTGCGCCAACAAGGGTATGAGCCATGACCAAAGTCAGCTTTCACGAATATTCCAATCTTGGACCGGATGAGAAGGCCATGCTCTTACGCCGATCCGAAACGGACATTTCCGGGTTCGTCGAGAAAGTGGCGCCGATCCTCGAGGCCGTGCGCACGGAAGGCGACCGGGCCGTCGCCCGCTTCGGCCGGGAGCTCGACAAGGCGGATATCACAGAAGCAACAATCAAGGTCACCGATGCCGAGTTCGATGCGGCGTTCAAGCTTGTCAGCGAGGACGTAATCGAAGCCATCACCTTCGGCATTCGGAATATCCGCCATTTCCATGAGGAACAGAAACCAGAAGCCATGTGGCTGAAGGAGATAAAGCCGGGCGCCTTCGCCGGCGACCGCTTCACTCCGATCAAGTCCGTTGCGCTCTATGTCCCGCGCGGCAAGGGTTCGTTTCCGTCCGTCACGATGATGACCTCTATCCCCGCCGTCGTTGCGGGCGTTCCGAACCTGGCGATCGTCACTCCCCCTGCGCCGGACGGTAGCGTGGACGCTGCAACGCTGGTCGCAGCGCGTCTGGCCGGCGTGGAAACTGTCTACAAGGTCGGCGGTGCTCAGGCGGTTGCAGCCGTCGCCTACGGGACAGAAACGATCAAGCCGGCGCTGAAGATCGTCGGGCCGGGAAGCCCTTGGGTGGTTGCAGCCAAACGGAGCCTGTCAGGCATCATCGATACGGGCCTGCCCGCTGGCCCTTCCGAAGCCATCATCTTTGCGGATGACACTGTCCATGGCGGCCTTGCAGCACTTGACCTGTTGATCGAGGCCGAGCACGGGCCGGACTCTTCCGCCTATCTCGTGACCTATAGCCGCCGCGTGGCCGAGGAAGCCCTCGCCGCGCTGCCCGAACACTGGGCGCGCATGACGGAACAGCGCGTCCAGTTCTCGAGCGCCGTCCTTTCAGGCAAATGCGGTGGGATCATTCTCACCTCCTCGGTCGAGCAAAGCTACGACTTCATCAATGCCTACGCGCCGGAGCATCTCGAACTCCTGTCGCAGGATCCCTTCGCTCATCTCGGACAGATCACCGAGGCCGCGGAAATCCTCATGGGTCCGCATACGCCCGTCAGCATCGCCAACTTCTGCCTCGGTCCAAACGCCGTGCTGCCGACGAGCCGGTGGGCGCGCACGTTCGGCCCGCTGTCGGTGACCGATTTTGTGAAGCGCAGTTCGATCGGCTATGTCACAGCGTCGGCCTATCCCGAGTTTGCAAAGCATGCCCACAAGCTCGCGGAATATGAAGGCTTCTCATCCCACGCGCATGCAGTCTCGGCGGTCCGCGACAACTATCTGCCAAAGCGGGGCTGACAGGATGAAGGCCGTCCGGCTTTACGACGCGTTTGATCTCAGGGTCGAGGAAGTCGACAGACCTCTGTCGCCGCCCAGGGGCTACGTGACGATCGATGTTCGCGCCGCGGGAATCTGCGGCTCGGACATTCACAACTACCGAACCGGCCAGTGGATCAGCAGACGTCCATCGACGGCGGGCCACGAATTCTGTGGGCGCGTTTCCGCAATTGGAGAGGGTGTCGAAGATCTCGCGATCGGTGATCTCGTCGCTGCTGACTCCCGCTTTTACTGTGGCCGATGTGAAGCATGTGGGTCAGGCCGGACCAATATCTGCGAACATCTCGGTTTCGTCGGCGAGGTATGCGACGGAGGGTTCGCGGGGCAGACCCAACTACCCGCCCGTCTCGTTCACAAGCACGACCCCTCCCTTGATCCTGCAGTGGCGGCCATGGCCGAACCTTTGGCCGTCGCGCTTCATGCGGTACGACGGCTCAATCCGCCCCAAGGCGAAGCGATTATTCTCATCGGCTGTGGGACGATAGGCGGTCTCTGCGGGTTGCTGCTTTCACATCTCCACGATGGAAAGCTGTTGTTTGCGGATTTGAATGGTAGTCGTGCCGAGATGGTGGCCCGCCTCTGCGGAGGCTCCGTGGTCGCGCTGGACAAATCGCAAGCAAGGACCGCTCTCGGCGACGCGCGACTCCGGTACGCAGTGGATGCAACGGGAAGCACAAAGGCCATCGCGCAAGCCATCGAACTTCTGGACGGGGGCGGCGCATTCGCTCTCGTGGGCATCAGCCACGGAAAGCTGTATCTGGATCCCAACCTCCTGGTCGAGCGCGAGATTTCCCTCGTTGGCTGCCACGCCTTTGAAGACGAACTCGCCGACGCCATCGCGCTGTTGCCAAAACTGCAGTCCTCACTTCTGCAATTCAGCGAGGTCCTGAGCTCGCTAGACGAAGTTCCCGATGCATACCACCGACTGATCGATGGTCGCTCAACCAAATTAAAAACGATCGTTCGAATAGCCGATTGATCAAGCAAACGCCTCGGCGTGAGACGGAGATAGAAATTGCCCGGTCTTTCAAACACCGCGCTACCGCTCTACGAAAAGGTCAAGGACTTCGTCCTCGACAACATCGGAAACGGCAATTGGCCACAGAATGAAAAGCTCCCGTCCGAGCATGAATTAACGTCTTCGCTCGGCGTTTCTCGCATGACGGTCCATCGCGCGCTTCGCGAACTGACAGCCGAAGGCTATCTGCGCAGGGTCCAGGGCGTCGGGACATTCGTCTCGCCTCCCAAGGCACAGTCGACCCTCATCGAGATCAGCAATATCATCACGGAGATCAAGGCCCGTGGAAGCCAACACCGCGCAGAGGTAATCTTGCTCGAACGGATCGAGCGGCCGGACCAAATGCTGTTGGACGCGTTTGAGTTCAGAAAGCTTTGCCCCGTCGATCATTCGATGGTCGTTCACTACGAGAATGGCGTCCCTGTTCAACTCGAGGAGCGTTACGTCAATACGGAACTCGTGAAGAACTATCTCGATCAGGATTTTACGTCCATCGGCACCTACGATTACCTTCAGCACAGTACACCGCTAACCGAAGTCGAGCATCTCATCAGTGCCATCCCGGCGACTGAGAGACATGCACGCCTCCTCCATATTCGTGAGCGCGACAGCTGTCTGGTTCTAAACCGAAAAACATGGACAGGGCAGACGATCGCAACGGTCAATACCTTCACCTATGTCGGCAGCCGCTATTCGCTTGGCAGCAGATACTTGCCGCCGAAGAAATGAACGGCCTTCGTGTCATTCCAGGAGTGAGAGAAATCATGGGGCAGCCCAACAGTCGGACCGCAGCCATCCGGGAGAAGGCCCAAAAACGCGACGGTGGCGCCGAGGCTATGCTTGCGGACCTGTTGCGAGATTTGTTTGGGATCGAAGCACGCGATCTGGCGATCAACCACGACCAATACAGCCTCAATTCGCTGAATGGCTTCTTCGAGGCCGACGGAAAGCCCTACTTCTTCAAATTCCATCAGGAGGAAAATGAGGAGGAGATGAGCGGTGAGTACTATCGTGCCGATATCCTTGCCAAGGCCGGCTTGCCGGTCGACCAACCACTTATGATGTCGACCCTTCCCGGCGAACAGATCCTCGTCTACAGGCGCAGGACGGATCCGCGCTTTTCCGATGTTCTGCGCGCGCTCGACGAGCTTCATGATGAGGAAATGGCACGCCAGGCCGTGGATGCGGAGCGCCGGCTCAATGAGACCGTCCTGTCCGTCTACCTGAAGACGCTGCATGCCGTCACGCCTAAGCAGGTTGCAAAGGAGCCGGTCCACCGGCTGTTCTACGACCGGTTGGTCACGGCCCCGGACGGAACCTACCCTGGTGGTCGGCTGGCGAGCTTTTACGTCGGCAAGGCGTTCGAACTTCCCGGCGTGACGCTTTCCTGGGACGCGCTCTCGAAAGCCCACTTTGTCATCAATGGCATTCAATACCGCAACACGCTTGGGGAGCTGTTCGACGCGGCGCATGAAAGACTGAACCCTGCCCATCTGGCGGATAATAGCGGGGTGACGGCACATGGCGACGCCCACAACGCCAATGTCTGGTTCGAAAAGCAGCAAGGGGGCGCGAGCCTTTCGTTCTTTGACCCCGCCTTTGCCGGCGAGCACATCCCGACGCTTCTCGCAGAGGTAAAGACGACCTTCCACAATATCCTCGCGCATCCCTACTGGCTCTATGATCCGGCTCTTGCCGAACAGAAATTCAATGCAACCGCCAGCTACGAGAACGGCCGTCTCTTTGCGGATTTCGATTGGACGCTAAGCCCGGTTCGAGCCGCGCTTCTAGAAACGAAGGCCGAAGCAATGTGGAAACCGTTGCTTGCCGCCCTCAAGCAGCGGGGCATGCTTCCTTCCGATTGGCGAAAGGTCGTCCGACTCGGACTTTTCCTCTGCCCGACACTCGTCATGAACCTGCGGGCCGATGCTACAAGCCACAATCCGACATCGTCCCTGATCGGTCTTTCAGTGGCGATGATGGTCGGCTCGGAGCCTGATGAGAGCGAGGACCTGATAACTCGCTTCCTCGCAGCGATAGATCCGGAGGGGTAGGTTGTGACGATTGTCAATATCGACGACCTCCGGCTGGCCGCGCGCCGGCGATTGCCGAAGCTCTTCTTCGATTACATCGACGGCGGCTCCTTTGCGGAGGAAACCTATCGTCGAAACAGAGATGATTTCTCGCTTTTGCGGCTACGTCAAAATGTTCTCAACGACTATGCCGAGCCTGATCTGTCGACCGAATATCTCGGACGACGACATCCTCTTCCCTTTATGCTGGGACCGGTCGGCTTCCTTGGTCTCTACACGAGAAACGGAGAACAAAAGGCAGCCATCGCCGCCCACGCTGCCGGCATGCCCTTCTGTCTTTCGACCTTCTCGATCGCGTCGCTGGCAGACCTCCGTAGCGCGACGGATGGCGCGTTGCACTTTCAGCTCTATGTGCTCGATGACCGCACGCTCTGCGAGGAGTTTCTGAGCGCTGCCGAAGAGGCCGATGTCGAGGCACTGTACGTGACCGTCGATACCGCCATCACCGCCATCCGCGAACGTGATGTGCGCAACGGTTTCCGATCCCTGACCCACATCACGCCGCGTCTGTTCGCAAGTCTCTGCCGAAAGCCCGCCTGGCTGTTCGACGTCGGTCGTGGCGGCATGCCCTCCGTTCGAGCGGTGGAGCATCGCACAGATTTCGGGAGGGGAGCGCTCGAACAGGCGGCCAATCTTTCCAGGCGCATCGACAAGAAGCTCGCTTGGAAGGACATCGAGGCATTGCGCGACCGGTGGAAAGGCAAGCTGGTCATCAAGGGTATTCTTTCGCCTGAGGATGCAACGAAAGCGCAAGCGGTCGGCGTCGACGGCATTGTGGTTTCGAACCATGGTGGCCGACAACTCGATGGCGCCATGAGCACGATCGCCGCGCTCCCCGACATCCGGTCCGCAGTCGGACCGGATTTTACGCTGATGCTCGACGGGGGCGTGCGAAGGGGAAGCGATATTGTCAAGGCAATCGGATTGGGCGCCGATGGTGTCATGCTGGGTCGAGCCTATACCTATGGTCTCGCAGCCGCCGGCCAGGCCGGGGTCGACCGTGCGATCGAGACGTTGCGCCGCGAGATCTCGATTACCTTGGCTTTGATGGGCGTCGGCTCGATCGCCGACCTAAAGGAGCGTGGCTCGCACCTCATACTCAAACAGTGACCGCTACCGCCGGCGAAAGGAGACAAACACTTCCATTCCATATTCGCCCACCATGACTTTGATTGGTGGCGTCAAACTTCACAAGATGAAAGCCGCATGATCCGCTAAAATCAACAAATAGAGGGGTTTCCAATGAACCACAAATCCATCAGCAAGCAGTTTTCCCGCGTAGCGATCGCGCTCGGGATCGTCGGTGTCCTCGCCATAGGGCAGGCTAGCGCTCAGGATCAGATTCCGTCCAAGCCGGAACCGGGCACCTTTAAGATCGGCATAGAGCCGTGGCTCGGTTACGGTCAGTGGCACGTCGCCGCCAGCAAGGACCTGTTCAAGAAAGCCGGCCTTGAAGATGTCGAGCTTGTCAACTTCAGCGAAGACAAGGACATCAACGCAGCACTTGCCAGCGGTCAGCTCGACGCTGCCAATATCGCCACGCACACCGCCATGGGCATGGTCGCCGCCGGCCTGCCGGTGAAGATCGTCTCGCTTCTTGATTTCAGCCTGAAGGCGGACGCGATTCTTGCCGGAAGCGACATTAAGAGCGTCGCTGACCTCAAGGGTAAGAACATTGCCTTCGAGGAAGGAACGACAAGCGACATCCTTCTGAACTACGCGCTTGCCAGCAACGGCATGACGATCGACGATGTCGTCCGCGTACCGATGCCGGCGGCTGATGCGGGAACGGCACTGATTGCAGGCCGTGTCCCCGTCGCTGTCACCTACGAGCCCTATATTTCAACGGCGCTGGCCCAGGACAAGAATATCAAGCTGCTTTTTGAAGCCGGCAAGGATCCGGGCCTTGTCTCCGACGTCCTCGTCGTTCGCGAGGAGGTGCTGAAGCAGAAGCCAGGGCAGGTTCTGGCCATGATCAAGGCCTGGGATGCGGCTCTGGCCGATTACAAGGCTAAGACCGAAGAGGACCGCGTCATCATCTCCAAGGCCGTGGGCGCCGCCCCGGATGATCTGAAAACCGCCTTCGACGGCGTTCAGTATTATTCCTCTGCCGAAGCCGCCAAGGCCTTTGCCGGTGACTTCAAGACCAAGACCTTCGCCGACGTTCTGAAGGCAGCCAAAAAGGCCGGCCTCGTGACCCAGGACGTTTCCGCCGACAGCATGATCGACACATCCTTTGTCGATGCAGCGAACAAGTGACCTTTGGCCACCAACGGGACCGTAATGTCTAGCTCAGAATTGTCGTCGACATCCAAGGAAAGACCCCGCGCGCAATCGCGCGCGGGCGTCGGTAGACCACCCAGTGCCTTTCGGATCGGGGATCCGATCAGCGGCCAGTCGTTTCTACTGATTGCAGTTGCCGTTTTTGCCCTGCTGTTTGCCGTGTGGTGGGTTGCTACCATCACCGGTTGGGTGAAGCCGATTTTCCTGCCCTCGCCCGGAGCAGTGTGGGCCAAGATGATGGAACTGGCGATCGACGGCACGCTGTGGACCGATGCCGGCATCAGTATCTATCGTATGCTCGTCGGCTTTCTGATTGCATCGGCGCTGGCGATCCCGATTGGGATCATGATCGGCTGTTTCAAGACCTGGGAAGCGGCCATCGAGCCCTTCGTCGACTTCGTCCGCTATATGCCTGTCGTCGCTTTTGTTCCGCTCACCATTCTGTGGGCCGGAACAAGCGATATCCAAAAATTCGTCATCATCTTTATCGGAACCTTCTTCCAGCAGGTGCTGATGGTTATGGACAGCGTCAAGCGCGTTCCAACCGACTTCGTAGGACTAGGCCGCACGCTCGGCATGTCGGAGACAAAGATCCTGCGCCGCATTGTCCTGCCGTCAGCCCTCCCCGGCATCTGGGACACGCTGCGTATCAGCCTTGGCTGGGCCTGGACCTGGCTTGTGCTGGCAGAACTTGTCGCGGCGACATCAGGCCTCGGCTATCGCATCGTTGTCTCGCAGCGATATTTCCAGACGCAGACGATCATTGGTTATATCCTGCTCCTTGGCCTACTCGGTCTGATCACAGACCAGAGCATGAAGGCCCTCGAGCGTGTCTTCTTCCGTTACGCTTCGAGGCATTGAGATGAGCGAACCCAAACTCAAGATCGAGGGCCTCAACAAGTGGTACGGTGGTAGGAAAAGCACCGTCCATGCCCTTAGCAATATCGACCTGGAACTCGCCGACAACGAGTTCGTCTCGTTGGTCGGTGCTTCCGGCTGCGGCAAAAGTACGCTGCTGTCGATCGTCGCCGGACTTCAGGGCTTCGATAATGGCGTTCTTCTGACGGATGGTGCGCCGATCGTCGGCCCCGGGCTCGATCGCGGCGTTGTCTTCCAATCCTACACGCTGCTGCCGTGGCTAACCGCACAGCAGAATGTCGAATTCGCCCTGCAGGCGGCCGGGCTGCCGAATGCCGAGTGCCGGGATGTCGCCCGTCATCACATCGAACTTGTAAAACTCACCAAATTCGCTGATGCATTCCCCTCGCAACTCTCGGGCGGCATGAAGCAGCGCGTCGCCATTGCGCGTGCCCTTTCTTACCGCCCGAAAATGCTATTGATGGATGAGCCGTTCGGCGCGCTGGACGCTCTGACCCGTCACCAGATGCAGGAACTGCTGACCCAGATCTGGGAAGAGCATCGGCTAACGGTTCTCTTTGTCACCCATGACGTCGAAGAAGCTGTCTATCTATCCGACCGTATCGTGGCAATGAGCATCAATCCAGGACGCATCAACGCGACCTTCCACGTCGGGCTTTCCCGTCCGCGAAACCAGGACATGATTTCCACGTCGGAATTCGTTGCCCTTCAAAAGCAGGTTCTTGCCGCGATCCGCGCCGGATCGCAAACTGAGTTGGAGCATTGATTCAGCCAATGCGAGGCGGCTGAATCAGCTCTGCATTTGATCTCAATTCAAAGGAAAAACGATGTTCGAAACCCTCACAGCCGCCCCGCCGGACAAAATTCTCAGCCTCTCGATTCTCTACAAGAACGACGAGCGGCCGACGAAAATGGATCTCGGTGTCGGCGTCTACAAGGATTCCCAGGGTGCGACCGTCATCATGCGGGCCGTGCGTCACGCCGAGAAGCGCCTTTATAAAAGCCAGACGACCAAGACCTATGTCGGCATGGCGGGCGATGAAGGTTTCAACAAGGCCATGTTGAAGCTGGTTTTTGGCGAGAAGGCCGATCTCTCGCGCATGTTCGCGTGCCAGACAACGGGCGGCTCGGGCGCACTCCGAACGATCGCCGACCTGCTCGCAAAGGCTCGACCTGACGCCATCGTCTGGCTCTCCGACCCAACCTGGGTGAATCATGTTCCGATCCTGAAGGCTGCAGGCTTCAAAACCGCGACCTATCCCTATTTCGATCCAGCCAGCGGCACGCTGAAGACCGATGCCATGCTCGCGGGTTTGAAGCAGGCGAAGGCCGGCGACATCGTCCTCCTGCACGGCTGCTGCCACAACCCGACCGGCGCCAATCTGACGATCGAGCAGTGGGGTCCGGTCGTAGATCTTCTCATCGAACGCGACCTTTTCCCCTTCATCGATCTTGCCTATCAAGGCTTCGGCGACGGTCTGGAGGAAGACGCCGCCGCCGTTCGCCTGCTCGCAAGCAGGGTGCCGGAAATGGCTGTCGCCACCTCCTGCTCGAAAAACTTTTCGGTCTACCGCGACCGCGTCGGCGCCGTCATCCTGATGGGCAAGGACACAGAAAGCGTAAAGATCGCCGGCAGCCAGGCGCTAGCGACCACTCGCGTGCTGTATTCCATGCCGCCGGATCATGCCGCCGCCGCCGTCCGTATTGTCCTCGAGGACGATGAACTGCGCGCCGACTGGAAGTCCGAACTCGAAGCCATGCGACTCCGTATGCTCAATCTGCGCAAGGGCTTTGCCGAAGCACTCCGTCGCCAGTCCAACTCCTCGCGTTTCGACTTCATCGCCGACCACCGGGGTATGTTCTCGCGCCTCGGCCTCACCGAAGCGCAGGTCGATCGCCTGCGAGACGAGTTCGGGATTTATATGGTCAGCGATTCTCGCTTCAACGTCGCAGGCCTCAGAGAGGATAGGCTCGACGACCTCGCCAGGGCCGTGGTTGCCGTGCTCTGAGTTAATTTGAAGCAAATGACAGGCCGGAGCGCGCAAATTGCGCGTCTCTGTGTATCGCGGCACAGATCCATCGCATAAGCCTGAGCTCAGGGATTGGGTTGATCGATCAATCGTTGGGCAGTGAACTTGTCCGTCACCAGCATGTCGATCACCCCAACCCGTAAAGCGCCAGCAATGGCAGCAGCCTTCTTAGCGCCTCCGGCGAGCGCTATGACGCGGCCAACTTTTTTAAGATCCTCAAGCGGAAGTCCGATCACCCGCTCGTCCAAGGGGGTCTTCACCGGCCGGCCATTTGCATCGAAGAAACGCAATGAGATATCACCGACGGCCCCTGCCTCGGCAAGATCGGCGAGTTCGCGCGAGGAAAAGATGTTGCCGGATCGCGCCAGCAACTCGGACGGTTCAACTGCACCGATGCCGACGATCGCAAGCGTAATGCTGCCGAAAAGGTCCATGGTCTCGCGAACAAAGGGATCGGCGAGCATCAAAAGCTTGGCCTCACGCGAACTCGTTAATCCTTGAACCGGAAGCAGCTTCGGCTCGGCACCGGTCAATCGCGCAAGTCTCGTCGTCAACTGCGTTGCATGGGTCTGGACGGACGGATCACCCATTCCCCCTAGCGTTTGAACAACGTATTTGACCTGGGCACTTTTCTGCGGATGGATGTTTTCGACCATCTTGAAGATCGTCTGGCTCCAGCTCGACACGCCGATGATCTCGCCTGGTGCGAGCGTGACTTCGAGCAAATGGGCGGCGGCTTCGCCGATCCGGGCCATGATGGCCGCATCGCGGTCTTCGGTACATTCGACGACCACGGCTTCAGGCAGGCCGTATTTCTCTCGAAGCACGCTTTCGAGCTCGCTATAGGTTCCTGCAGGCGGGATGACGCTCGTTCGAACGATGTCTTCCGCCTCGGCACGTTTCAGCATTCGCGAAACGGTTGCCTGTGACAGACGAAGGTGATCGGCGATCTCTGCCTGCCGCCGCTTCTCAATGTGATACATCTGAGCGACTCTCGAGATCAGGCGGAGTTCGTGCAAGCGGGCCATATCGGTTCCAGTGTGAATTTTTATTCACATTTAACTGGTGTGGACCGCAACGTCGAGCGCGACAATGCATCATTCCACGTGTTCAGCAATGCCGATCGGTCGGTGGCTTCCGGCGAGATGATGTGCGTGCTCCGAGGCAAGTCGGAAATGACGCCGAGATCACGCCACATACCAATGGAGAGGCCGGCAAGATAGGCGGCGCCGAGAGCCGATGCCTCGGGGGCCTCGCATTGGATGACGGCATGCTCGACAAGATTGGACACGCACTGCATCAAAAAACGGTTCTGGCTCGGGCCGCCGTCGACATAGAGGGCTCCAAGTTCGCCACCACTTTGTGCCCGCATCGCTGCGATCACGTCATGTACCTGTAAGGCGATGGAATCGGTCACGGAACGCGCCATCTGCGCGCGCGTGGTGCTGAAGTTGATGTGCGAAAACAGGGCGCGCGCGTCGGAATTCCAATATGGCGCGCCAAGGCCAACGAAAGCCGGCACGAAGCCAGGTCCACCAGCCTCTGCGGTTGCCGCGAGTTCGACAAGCGCGCCGACATCCGCAAGACCCAGGATGTTCGCCATCCACGGCAGGCTCGCGGCCGACACCAGTATATTGCCTTCGAATGCATAGGTCGGCCGGCCGCCAAGGCGCCAGGCGATCGTGGTGGTGATGCCATTGCGCGGCGCTATGAATGCCGGAAGCGTGGTCATGACCGAGGAGCCCGTTCCAAACGTGATCTTGCCGTCGCCTGGCGTAAAGGCACCATGGCCAAACAGGGCCGCATGACTGTCGCCGATCGCAGAACGTATTGGGGTTCCATCGGGTACCCCTGCAAATCCAAGGGTGGTGCCGAAATCCGCCGAACTGTCCAGAACCTCCGGCAAGAACGACGTATCGACGCCGAAAATCGCGCCCAGTTCGTCGCTCCAGGTCTGTGTCTTCAGGTCGAACAACTGGCTTCGCGCAGCGTTGGAGGCATCGCAAACATGTCGACGCCCGCCGGTCATGCAGTGGATGAGCCAACTGTCGATCGTACCCAGCCGTACCCCGCGGCCGCTCTCCAGGCGATCCAGCAGCCAACGGAATTTCGGACCCGGAAACATCGGGTCAAGTGGAAGGCCGGTCAGGGCTTGGACGCGATCAAAGTGCCCTTCGGTGATGAGGCGTTCGCAATCAGTTGCCGTGCGCCTGCACTGCCAGCTTAAAACTGGCCCGAGGGCTTCTCCGATGTCCGCGTCCCAGGCGGTCACCGACTCGCGCTGATTGGAGATTGCCACTGCCTCGATGGAAATGCCTGGCATCGTTTCCAGACAGGCATTGACGGCCTCGCAAACGGAAGCAAAGAGCCTGTTCGGATCCTGTTCGACCCAGCCGGGCTTTGGATAGGAAATACCCACCGCTGCGGAGCCTCGGGCCACCACATCCCCGCCTTCAGACACCAGAACTGCCTTGGAGTTGGTGGTGCCCTGGTCGATGGCCAGAATTGCTCGCATCGTCATCTCCTCGAAACGAACGGCTGGGGCGGATACGCGCCCCGGCTCATGAAGCTGCTATCAGATTATTTGCGTTTGATCAGTGCCTGCGCGGCGTCGGCGATCGCCTTTGGAGACATACCGAACTCGTCGAGAAGGAACTCGGCGGAACCGGTCGGGGCAAAAATGCCTGGAACGCCCAATCTCTTCATTGGCACAGGCGCGTAGTCAACCACGACTTCCGCAACCGCAGAGCCCAGCCCGCCAAAGATCGAATGCTCTTCCGCCGTCACAATCGCGCCGGTTTCCCTGGCCGCAGCAATGATTGCCGCTTCGTCGATCGGTCGGACGGTCGCAAGATTGAGCACCCGCGCGTCGATACCGCGCTCGTTCAGAATCTCCGCCGCTTTGACGATACGGTGGGTCAATGTGCCGTTTGCGATGAGCGTGACGTCGGAGCCCTCGCGCAAAACGTTGGCCCTGCCCAGTTCGAATATGTGACCCTCAGGCAAGAGATCGGGTACGCCCACACGCGACAGACGCAGGAAGCATGGCCCACTATAGGTCGCGGCCCACTCGACGGCGGCGGCAGTCTCGATTCGGTCACAGGGCGCAATCACCGGGAGGTTCGGCAGAACCCGCGTCCACGCGAAATCCTCGATCGAATGATGGGTTGGGCCAAGTTCGCCATAGGCCATTCCCGACGAAATGCCGACAAGCTTCACATTGGCGTTCGAGTAGGAGATATCGGCCTTGATCTGTTCGAGCGATCGGCCGGTCAGAAACGGCGCGGCAGCGCAGACATAGGGCAATCGGCCGCCATTGGCGAGGCCTGCGGCCACCCCGACCATATTCTGTTCGGCGATGCCAACATTGACAAGGCGACCGGGAAACTTCGACTTGAAGCCGCTAAGTTTTGACGAACCAACGGAGTCATTGCAAACGGCGACGATGGTTTCGTCCTGCGTGGCAAGCCGCTCGAGGGTGGCTGCGAAAGCATCGCGGCAGTCGTGCAACCTGGGTGTATTTACGGGCCCGTTCATCAAAGTGCCTCCGACAGTTCTGCCAATGCGATTTCGTATTGCTCCTTGTTCGGAACCTTGTGATGCCAATCGACGGTATCCTGCATGAAGGAGATGCCATGCCCCTTGTTAGTGTGGGCGACGATGCAGTGTGGATGGTCGCCGCGGCTTTCAAGCGCCGGAACGATCTCATGCATGTTGTTGCCGTCGATTTCCGTGACGCGCCATCCGAAGGCTTCGAGCTTCGGCCGAAGCGGGGCAACGTCGTTGGTGTCCGATAGCGCAGCCCCCTGCTGAAACCGGTTATGGTCGATGACCAGCGTAAGATTGTCCAGACGGAACTGGTGTGCTGCCATAATGGCTTCCCAGTTCGACCCTTCCTGCATTTCGCCGTCGCCAGTGATCACATAGGTATGGTAGCCGGCTCCTGACAATTTCGCCGCTTTCGCCATCCCGACAGCTACGGGAAGACCGTGCCCAAGAGGGCCGGTATTGGTCTCCACACCAGGGACCTTGTTGCAGTTGGGATGACCGTTCAGCCGGGAGTGCGGCTGTAGGAAGGTATGGATCTCATCCTCCGGGATGAATCCTCGCTTGGCCAGTGTGACATAGAGCGCGCAGGCGGTGTGCCCCTTCGAAAGCACGAAACGGTCGCGATCGGGATTTTTCGGCTGGTCCGGCCAGATACGCAAAACGCGAAAGTAGAGCGCGGTCAAAAGGTCGATGACCGACATCTCGCCACCGATATGGCCGGCGCCCGCTTCGTACACAGCCTGAAGGTCGCGCAGACGTATCTGGCGGGCGATCCGTTCAAGGTCCGATGGCTCCATCACTGTCTCCTGCATAATTATTCACATAGTTATATTTTTGCATACAAAGCGTATTAGTCAAGCCCTCCACACCCCAGTCCAACGCAGCTGATGCTCCACAGACCGGTTGACAGCGCCTCACCGGCTTGTTAATGCATTTTCCGGCACGTGTGAATATTTATTCTCTAGTGAAGGAATATTGGCCAACGGCCTTATTTCCAGGGAGGAACGATGGTGGCGATCGACGTCAATGAACAGAGCCGTCCGTCCGGGACATGGCTTCGCAAGCTCGCTGGCGCCACTGGCCCGCTCGTTGGACTGCTTGCTTTGTGTGTTTTCCTGAGCGTCAGCACCGATGCCTTTCTGTCGCTTCGCAACGGCCTCAACATTCTCGATCAGATCACCGTCCTCGGGATCATGGCGGTCGGCATGACCTTCGTCATCCTGATCGGGGGTATTGATCTGTCAGTCGGTTCGGTACTTGCCCTGTCCACCATGGTCATGGGTTGGACGGCAAACGTCGCGGGACTGCCGCTGCCTCTCGGAGTTGCTTTCGCGCTCATAGCGTCGGCTGCAAGCGGGCTGATCGTGGGGCTTCTCGTGACCATGTTTAGGGTGCCCGCCTTCATCGCGACACTTGCCATGATGTCGGCGGCACGCGGCGTGGCGAACATGATCACCGACGGACAGCAGATCGTTGGCTTTCCCGACTGGTTCACGATGCTCGCCATCGATCGTCATTTCGGCGTTCTGACGGCAACCGTGTTCCTCATGCTCGCGGTCGTCCTTGCGGCCTGGGTATTTCTACACTTCCGATCCGAGGGACGCATGCTTTACGCAGTTGGCGGCAATCCGGAAGTTGCCCGTCTTGCCGGCATCAAGGTGAAGATTGTGACGATCGGGGTCTACATCGCCAGTGCGGTTCTTGCAGGCCTTGCCGGCATTGTGTTGGCCGCCCGTCTCGATTCCGTTCAGCCGTCGAGCGGCCTCGGCTATGAGTTGGATACGATTGCCGCCGTCGTCATTGGCGGCACGTCGCTTTCAGGCGGATCTGGCGGGATCGGCGGCACGCTCATCGGCGTCCTGATCATCGGCGTGCTTCGCAACGGCCTCAATCTGCTCAACGTCTCGCCTTTTCTTCAGCAGGTCATCATCGGAGTTGTCATCGTGCTCGCCGTCGGCGCCGAGACCATTCGCAGGCGACGAGCGGCCTGAGACTTTCCCGGCCGCGCGCGGCCGGACTTTAAAGAATTCCTCTCCGAAAGGTTTGGAGCGGATCTCATGACCCAAGGGGGAGGACTTACCCATGGGTGATCAACAAAGGAGGAACTAAAATGAATCTTGCGCGCACTCTGCTCGCTTCGGCTGCTCTCGTCGGCCTAAGCCTTTCATCGGCGCATGCCGCAGAGGTCAAGAAAATTGGTCTGGCCGTTGCAAACCTTCAGGCGAACTTCTTCAATCAGATCAAGCAGTCCGTCGAGGACGAGGCCAAGAAGCGCGGCATCCAGGTCGTGACCGTCGATGCCAAGGGCGATGGCCCGACCCAAGTCAACCAGATCCAGGATCTGCTGACCCAGAAGATCGATGCGCTGATTTATATCCCGGCGGGTGCTGCGGCTGCGAGCGTTCCGGTCAAACTCGCCAAGAACGCCGGCGTTCCCGTCGTCAACGTCGACCGCAATGCCGAGGGCGCACCGGGCGATACCTTCCTCGCCACGGATTCAGTGTCGTCGGCAAAGGCGGTTTGCGACTACATCCTCAAGGCTGCCGGCGGCAAAGGCAAGATGGTTATCATTCACGGCCAGAAAGGCACCACGCCGGAAGTAGACCGCAGCAAGGGATGCGCTGAAGCTCTGAAGGCCTATCCGGATGTGAAGATCGTTGCTGAGCAGTATTCCAACATCTGGGCTCAGGACGAGGGGTTCCAGATCATGCAGAACATGCTGCAGGCAAACCCGGATGTGTCGATCGTGTTTGCCCAGGCCGACGCGCTGGCGCTGGGTGCGGCCCAGGCTATCAAGGTCGGAAATCCTTCGCAGAAGATCGTAGTTGGCGGTTTCGACGGAGATACGGCAGCCCTTGAAGCCCTCGGCAAGGGCGTATTTGACGTGACGGCGACCCAGCAGACGCAGAAGATGGGCCGCGATGCGGTCGCCAATGCGATCAAGCTTGCCTCAGGCGAAAAAGTGCCCCCTGTCCAGTTGCTCGATGCGACGTTGACGACCAAGGACAATGTGGCCGGTTTCATCGCCAACCATCCTTGATGCCATCCAAGACTTGCGGAGGTGTGCTGTGACTGATCCGGTTCTGTCCTTGAAGGGCATTTCGAAGCGCTATGGACCGCTCCAGGTTCTGAAAAATGTCAGCCTGGATGTCCATGCGGGCGAAGTGCTGGCCCTTCTCGGCGAGAACGGGGCTGGAAAGTCGACGCTTTCAGGCATTATTGCCGGATCACGCACACCTTCCGAAGGTACAATGACGTGGCTGGGGCAGCCCTATGCCCCAGCCACTCCAAGAGAGGCGATCGACAAGGGCGTGGTGCTCATCCATCAGGAGCTTCAACTCCTGCCTCACCTTTCCATCGCGGAAAACGTCTTTATCGGGCGCTGGCCCATGAAAAACGGCGTCGTCGATCGCGCCCAGATGGTTCGGCGCGCTCAAGAGCAGCTCGCTCGGCTCAATCTACACATACCGGCGACGCGAAAAGTCGCAGGTCTGTCGACCGCAAATCAGCAGTTGATCGAGATTGCCAAGGCCTTGGCGCTGGATGCTAAGCTTCTTATCCTTGACGAGCCGACCGCGGCCCTTGGCGGGGCCGAGACGGAAGCGCTGTTTGAACAGGTAAGAAAGCTCCGATCCGAGGGCGTCGGGATCATCTATATTTCCCATCGCATGGAAGAGATCAAAAAGATCACCGACCGCATCGTCGTTCTTCGCGACGGAGAGCGGGTCCAGGAGTTCGCCGATAGCGCAACACCTGTGCGCACGATCGTCGAGAGTATGGTCGGACGCTCGCTCGAGCGCATGTTTCCGGCCCTCCCAGAGCCGACCGATCGTCCGGTTCTTCAGGTTTCGGGCCTGACCTCACCCGACGATTCCTTCCGTGACGTGACGTTTGGCGTGCGGGCCGGAGAAATCCTTGGCATTGCCGGGCTGGTTGGGGCCGGGCGCACGGAACTTGTCCGTGCCATTTCCGGCGCCGATCCGATCAGCGCCGGCTCGATCCGGCTGGACGGCGAGGAACTGAAGCTTCGTAATCCTGCTGACGCGATCGCTCATGGGATCGTCATGGTGCCAGAAGATCGCAAGGAACAGGGCCTGGTCGTCGGCCATCGCATCAGCGAGAACATCATCTACGCCAATCTCGACAAGCTTGGCGGCCGCTGGATCACATCGCGCGTCAAACGCGCCTTTGCGGAGAAGGCCGTGGCGAAGTTCGGGGTCAAAGGCCGTGCTGAGCAATATGCGTCCGACCTGTCGGGCGGCAACCAGCAGAAAGTCGTGATCGCGAAGTGGTTGATGCGCGACCCCAAGGTTGTTGTGCTTGACGAACCGACGCGAGGCATCGACGTCGGCGCCCGCGCAGGCATCTACGATATCATCGTCAATCTCGCTCGCCAGGGCGTTGCGGTCATCGTCGTCAGCTCCGACCTTGAGGAAGTTTTGGGGGTCTCGAACCGGATCCTCGTTTTGTCCCAAGGCAATCAGACAGGCATACTCGACCGTGACCAGGCAAATGACGTCTCGGTCATGGAATTGGCAACAATTTAAGGAACCACAGAAAGGAAGAGCGATGCCGGACATCACTCTTAACGCCCCGAAACTGTTCGACCTCCGTGGCCGGATCGCCATTGTCACGGGCGCTGGCAGCGGAATTGGGCAACGGATCGCCATCGGTCTTGCGCAATGCGGCGCGGACGTTGCCCTGCTTGACCGGAGAACCGACGACGGCTTGGCGCAGACGGCCAAGCATATACGCGATGCCGGTCGCCGCGCGATCGAGATCGCCGCGGATGTTACAACCAAGTCTTCGCTGGCTGACGCTGTTGCGCAAACCGAGAGTGAGCTCGGTTCCTTGACCCTAGCGGTCAACGCCGCCGGTATTGCGAACGCCAAACCAGCGGAAGAGATGGAGGAAGACCAGTATCAGACCTTGATGGATATCAACCTGAAGGGCATCTTCCTGTCGTGCCAGGCAGAGGCACGAGCCATGCTGAGGAATGGTGGCGGTTCGATCGTCAATATCGCGTCCATGTCGGGCGTCATCGTCAACCGCGGTCTGAGCCAGGTGCATTATAACGCCTCCAAGGCGGGCGTGATCCACATGTCCAAGTCATTGGCGATGGAATGGGTTGACCGCGGCATCCGCGTCAACACGATCTCGCCGGGCTACACCGCAACGCCGATGAACACGCGCCCGGAGATGGTCCATCAGACCAAGCTCTTCGAAGAGCAGACGCCAATGCAACGCATGGCCAATGTCGACGAGATGGTTGGCCCCGCGGTCTTCCTGCTCTCGAACGCCGCCAGCTTCGTCACAGGCGTCGATTTGCTCGTCGACGGCGGCTTTTGCTGCTGGTGATACGATGCGCAAGCTGATTGCAGGCAACTGGAAAATGAACGGTCTCGCATCCTCCCTGACTGAGATCGAAGCGCTGAGGGGACTAACGGGCAACACGGCGTGCGATATCGTTGTGTGCCCGCCCCTCACGCTTGTTGAAAAAGCGTTTGAGCGCGCCAAGGGCTCGACGATCGCCATCGGCGCGCAGGATTGCCATGCGCAGGCGTCAGGTGCCCATACCGGAGACGTTTCTGCCTTCATGCTTGCCGAGGTGGGCGCACGCTTCGTGATCTTAGGTCATTCCGAACGTCGCTCGACCTATCGTGAGACCGATGCAACGGTGGCGGCCAAGGCCGCAATGGCCCATGAGGCAGGATTGACCAGCATTATTTGCGTCGGCGAGACACGCGAGGATCGTGATACGGGCAAGGCTATCGATGTTGTTTGCGCCCAGATCGAAGGCTCTGTTCCCCACAGCGCAAACAGTGCCAACACGGCCATCGCCTACGAACCGGTCTGGGCGATCGGGACCGGCCTTGTTCCGACCGTCGAGCAGATCGAAGAGGTCCATTCCTTCATTCGGCACATGCTCGAAGAACGTCTGGGAGAGGACGGGCGTCGTGTCAGGATCGTCTATGGAGGATCTGTGAAGGCATCGAACGCGTCGGCAATTTTTGCAGTTCAAAACGTCGATGGTGCCTTGGTGGGAGGTGCCTCGCTCAACGCTGCGGAGTTTGCCGGGATCATATCCGTCGCCAATTGACGTCCGAATAAACGACAGACGTGGGGTCGTCTAGGATCGGCACCCGGCTCGGCTTATGCCGCGAAAGGAAGAGAAAATGCAACGCTTTCAAAACAAGACGGTCGTCATCACCGGAGCCAGCCGCGGTATAGGTGCTGCGATCGCCAAACGTTTCGCCAAGGAGGGTGCAAATCTCGTCGTCTCGGCTAATGAAGACCTGGTGCACTCTGTCGCCGAACAGATCCAGCAAGACGGCGGCAAGGCGATTTCCTTCGTCGGCGACGTGACAGACAAGACAAGCGTCAAGGCACTCTACGACGCGGCCGAGGCGGCGTTTGGTGGCATCGATGTCTCCATCCAGAACGCCGGCGTCATTACCATTGCCAGGATCGAGGATATGACCGAGGACGAATGGGACAAGGTCATGGCCGTCAACACCAAGGGCGTGTTCTTGTGCGCGCAGGAGGCAATTTCACGAATGCGCAAGCATGCTCGGGGCGGACGTATCATCAACACGGCGTCCGGTCAGGCGCGCGACGGGTTCATTTTTACGCCCCACTATGCGGCGTCGAAGATGGGCGTTGTCGGGATTACGCAAAGCCTGGCAAAGGAAGTTGCGGCCGAAAAGATCACCGTCAATGCATTCTGCCCGGGCATCATCGAAACCGACATGTGGGCCTACAACGACCAAGCTTGGGGAAAGCTGCTCGGAAATTACGCGCCCGGCGAACTCATGAAGGAATGGGTGAACGGAATTCCGATGAAACGCGCCGGATCTGGCGAAGATGTAGCCGGGCTTGTCACCTTCCTTGCGAGCGACGACGCGGCCTATATTACCGGTCAGACGATCAACGTCGACGGCGGATTGATCATGTCCTGACGAATTGGAAACAGTCTGTTCAATAGGAGAAGTGCCCCAAATGGCTCCGGCGTCAAAGCACCCCTTGCCGGGCGGGGTCCCCATCGCCTATGTTGGTAACGTTCTCAGGGCGGGGTGAAATTCCCCACCGGCGGTATTGGGCGAAAGCCCGGAGCCCGCGAGCGCCTTTCGCCGCAAGACGGAAGGGTCAGCAGATCCGGTGAGATGCCGGAGCCGACGGTATAGTCCGGATGGAAGAGGGCAATGCTGCAAACGCCACCTGTCCGTGGCGGGTCGCATGCTTGTTCGCCCAAGGGAAACGGTGGCTTCGAAAGAGGTCATGATGCTGCCACGGCAGCTAACCCTTGAAAGGCAAGACACATGGCAATAGCCAAAATCGAAGATGCAGTCGCAGCCATTTCGCGCGGCGAGATCGTGATCGTCGTTGATGATCGGGACCGAGAAAACGAAGGCGATCTCGTGATTGCTTCGGACGCAGTCACACCCGCAGCGATCACGTTCATGATGAACCATGCCCGTGGGCTGATCTGCGTTCCCATGCAGGGCGAGAGGCTCGACGAGCTCGACATCCCGCTGATGGTTCCGCGCAACACGGAAATTCTCAAAACCGCTTTCACGGTGTCCGTGGACTATATCCCCGAAACAACGACGGGGATCTCGGCGGCAGACCGGGCTGCGACCGTTCGCGCTCTTATCACGCCAGGAACTCAACCTGACGATTTTGCCCGGCCGGGGCACATCTTCCCTCTGCGCGCCCATCCTCTTGGCGTGCTCGGACGTCCCGGACACACAGAGGCCGCGGTCGATCTGGCAAGACTCGCCGGGCGGGCGCCGTCGGGCGTCATCTGCGAAGTGGCAAACGACGACGGGACGATGGCCCGCCTGCCGGACCTTGAACGCTTTGGAGAGCGCCATGGTCTGCTTGTGGTCACGATCGAGGACCTGAAGTCTTATCTGAGCCACAAGCAGCGCGATCTGCTCGACCCGGAACGGTCCGTCGCTTGATGGTCGCACGGCCCCGGCCCCTATTCCTTGGCTAAAGACGGCGGCTTGCGCTGCCGTCTATGCTTGTGAGCATCGAGACCTGCCACGGCAATGGACGCAGACTGTCTGCACGGCATGCTCGCCACCAATCCCGATACACTGAACGCGGATATGCAGGCATTCATCCAAAGCTAGTTGGTGCATCCAGAGGACAGGGTCCCGGCGTGCGACCATGCCCCGCAGACAACCCTCACCAAGACCCTGGCTCGAACTTAGTACCAAGCTCGTCGAAGAATCCTTTAAATCGAAGACTGCCTTTCAACGTCGCTGCTTTGCCGCAGTTCCTTGATCAAGTCCACGAAGCGGCGCAGCTTCGCCGGGATATTGCGCCTACCAGGATAGTAGAGACATAGCCCCGGATACGGCGGGGTCCAATCGAAGAGGACCTGCTCCAGCCTTCCGGCAGCGAAGTCGTCTGCGACCTGCCATTCGTTCAGATAGGCGAGCCCGGCTCCGTCGCGGACCGCCCGGAGCATCAGGTCGCTGTCATCGAGCGTGAGCCTGCCCGGAACGTCGAGCGCGAAGCTCTCTCCCCGACGCTCGAACTCCCAGCGGTAGATCGCGCCGCTTGCCATTCGGGCGCGGATGCACATGTGGTTCTGGAGATCTGCCGGGACCTGCGGCCTCCCATGACGCTGAAGATATTCGACCGAACCGACGATGGCTGGGCGGACGGTGTCGCCGATCGGGACGACGACCATATCAGGGGGAACGGCTTCCCGAATCCTGATCCCGGCGTCGAAGCCCTTGGCGTTGACGTCGACCAGCGCGCCCTCGGTGACGATTTCTACCGACATTTGCGGGTTCCGGCGCATGTATTCCAGGATTAGCGGCGTCAGGATCATCCGGGTCGCACCCACTGATGTGTTGATGCGCAGGGTGCCCGTCGCTTCTGCGCGGTGCTCGTCGACATGCTCGACAGCGCTACGGATCGCCTCCAGCGCCGGACCGACACTTGCCACAAACTGTTCGCCTGCTGCTGAAAGGACGACGCTGCGTGTGGAGCGATTGAACAGTCTGACCCCCATGCGGGTCTCCAGAGCGGCGATCTGCTGGCTAAGCGACGACGACGAGATTCCTAGCTCGCGAGCCGCAGCTCGAAACCCACCGTGGGAGGAGACGGCGAGAACCGCCTCTAGTTCGGCAAGAGAGCCACGCATCATTGTCCGCAATTCCCTATCAGGCTGAGCATATATGACCAACTTATCAGGACAATCCCGAAATGCCAGATATGCCGTAGCAATCCAAAGGAGTTCGACATGCGCGACATCGACACAATCTACATCGACGGCCAGTTCGTCACCCCGAAGGGCACCGAGACGGCCGATCTCTACAATCCTTCCACGGAAGAACGAATTGGAACGGTGCGGCTAGGCGGCGTCGAGGACGCGCGCGACGCCGTCGCTGCGGCGAAACGGGCCTTCCCTGCGTTCTCGCGAACGACGAAAGGCGAGCGCATCGACATGCTGAAACGGTTGAACGCCGCCGTCGCTGCGCGCGTCTCTGACCTCACCGAAGCGATGTCGCTCGAATACGGCGCTCCGCAGACCTTTACGCGTTTCGCTATTTCCCATGCTGCTTCGAGCTTTCTCACCATGGCGAGCGTTCTGGAGGAATACGAATTCGAGCGCAGGATGGGTCGAGCGCGGGTGGTCATGCAGCCGATCGGCGTAGCCGCAGCCATCACCCCGTGGAATAGCAACATCGGCTTCATCACCTCGAAGCTCACGACGGCCATCGCTGCCGGCTCGACCATTGTCATCAAACCGAGCGAGATGAGCGCAGTACAGACGCAGGCCCTGACAGAGTGCCTGCATGAAGCGGGCTTGCCCAAGGGCGTGTTCAACATTGTCAACGGGCTCGGCAATGTCGTCGGCGCGGAACTCTGCGGGCATCCGGACATCGCGAAGGTGACCTTCACGGGTTCAACCGCAGTCGGCAGGGAAATCCTGCGCGGCGCGGCCGACACCTTCAAGCGCGTCACGCTGGAGCTTGGCGGCAAGGGTCCGAACATCATTCTCGACGACGCCGATCTGGAGGTGGCCATCCCCGCCGTCTTGAGGATGGGCTTCATCAACAGCGGCCAGGCTTGCATTGCTGGCACCCGCATTCTGGTACCGAACCATCGGCTCGACGAGATTCTGGCCAGGTTGCGGCAGGAGGTCGAGACGTTCAAGGTCGGCGCCCCCGATGATCCGGACGCAATGATCGGTCCGATGGTCAGCCGGAAACAGTACGATCGCGTCCAGTCCTACATCGAACTAGGGATGCAGGAGGGTGCCAGTCTCCTGACGGGCGGTCTCGGACGTCCGGCCGGACTGGATCGCGGCTGGTTCACGAAGCCGACCATATTCACCAACGTCGACAACCAGATGCGTATCGCGCGAGAAGAGATATTTGGTCCGGTCCTGTCGGTCATCGCCTACCGCGACGAGGACGAGGCCGTCTCCATCGCAAACGACACCCCGTACGGGCTTCAGGCCTATCTTCATGGCACCGACGTCACACGCATGCAGGCGCTTGCGGATCGACTGGATTGCGGCCGCGTGGTCGTTAACGGGGCGCCCCATGAGCCGCTCGCTCCATTTGGCGGGTTCAAACAGTCGGGGATCGGTCGCGAGTATGGCGTGTTCGGACTGGAGGCGTTCCTGGAACCGAAAGCCGTCATCTTGTGACGACCGATACGTGAGGCAGCGTCTGAAGTGTGCGGCTTACGGGTTCTGCAATCGAACGAGGACTTTTCCAACAGCCTTGCCGCTCTCCTGGAACTCGTGTGCTTCGGCCACTGCATCGAGGGCAAATGTCTTCGAGATCTTTGGGGCATGTGCCCCGGAGGCGGCGCAGGCCGAGACCTCCACGGCCGCCTGCCGCATCGCTGCCTCCGGCATAGTGTAGACGTAGACGAAACGGGACGAGAAGCCTCCCAGCAGCGCCGGGAAGAACGGGATCGTGAGAGGCCTGCGGCGACTCCGTCGAGTAGGCCGAGACGAATCCGTCGCGGGCGAGACAGGCCATCGCCACGTCGATGTTCGCGGAGATGTCAACGTCCACGATGCGATCTACTCCGTGGCCAGCCGCCGCCGATCTCACCGTTCAGGAGACATCCTCCTCGTGCCTGTTGATGACCAGATCGGCCCCGGCCACTCGCGCGACGTCCGCCTGCTCGTCGCGGCTCACCGTCGCCGCCACCCACGCCCCCGCCCGCTTCGCAGGAAGGATCGCCGCATTGCCCGCGACGCCCCTTCCACCCTGGACGAGGATTCGCTTGCCGCGAACGCCGCCGTCGGCGAACAGGCATCGGTGCGCGGTCATCGCCGGAACTCTGAGGGACGCCCCGACCTCGAAGGACACGTTGTCGGCCAGCCTGACGGACTGCACGGAGGGCAAGACGACGAATTCCGCCGCGGTACCGAACGCCCTCCCCGTCCTGATGCGGTATAATCCACGAGAACGGCATTGCCTTGGCGCCGAAACCTCTTCTGGTCTCGATGTCAGAAGGATTGATGCCGGAGGCGACGACCCTCACCCGGACCTCCCCGGCTCCTGGCTGCGGATCGGGCGGCGCAGATCAGCCATGGAAGCCAAACGCCAGCGTGGAAGGCCCGCCTCGTTCGCGACAATCAAAAGCTCCGTCCCGTTTGTCGCGGAGCGGCAATCAGAAACCGATGAGACGCTTGCCAGCGACAATCAACATCCGAACGCGACTTTAAGAGTCTCATCTAGATTGTTGCTAGCGTCTCACCCTGATCGCCGCGCCATACGCCAACCGCGATCATCGACGTTAGGATGGCCCAGAGCATCTCTGCCAATGTCAACGTCGCTCCGGAAAGAATGCTGCAGGTCGAACTCCTCCGCAGCCGGCAGGGCGACTCGTCTTCCTGCCCCAGCACAGCATCCGAAATGGGAAATTCGCCGTCCAGGGTCACGGCGCGGCTAGTAAAAAATTAGCGAAACGCCAAAATCTGCTTTCAACCTGTCGGGGCGATTGGGCGTCGCACGTCCTTCGCAGGTGCAGAGGACCAAGGAGACGAACGTGCGCGCAGATGTATTGTTGAAGGGAAGAGGACTTGTCGAATGTCCCCGTTGGCATCGAGGCGAGCTCTGGTTTGCCGATTGGACCAGTGGCGAGATACGGGTCCTTGAAGACGGGAACCAATCGCGGCTCGTGATTCCGGCGAAAGCTCCACCATTGTCATTCGATTTTGGCCCAGAGAACGACCTTTTCGTGATCCAGTCCGGTTCTTCATCACTCATGCGTTATGATGGCATGGGCTTGAAGGAATTCGCCGCACTGGGGTCGGGCGCGTGGAACGAAATCCTCGCCGACGCTGCAGGCAGGATCTATGTCAATGGGCCAGCGATTACGCTGGTCCTCCCTGATGGCAGCGTTGAAAAGCAGGCCGAGGGCTTTCAGTTCCCGAATGGCATGGCATTATCTGCTGATGGCCGCACTCTGGTCTGCGCGGAAAGCTGGGCCAAGCACCTGACTGCTTTCGATGTGGCCGCTGACGGCCGCCTTTCCAACCGGAGGATCTGGTCAGAGCTTCCCGGCCCGCCAGACGGAATATGTTTCGACCGTCAGGGAGCCATCTGGTATGCCGATGTCCCCAATGCCTATTGCCGCCGGGTACGAGAAGGCGGCGAAATGCTTGACGAGGTCAAGGTAGATCGCGGCGCATTCGCCTGCATGCTCGGCGGCGAGGATCGATCCACCCTCTTCGTCACCACCGCACAATGGTTCGGCATGGACAAGATGAGTCAAATGGCCGGCACAGGTCAAATCGTTTCCGTCGAAGTGAACGTTGCCGGAGCCGGCTGGCCGTTCAATTGAACGCTCACATTGCGGAGCTCCGCGTTGGTGAACAATATCGGGACGAAAACCAAATCCGCCAGTTCACTGGATCACGTTCGATCGACTGTGGTGCGACGCCTCCGCTCTATTGAGAGTGAGTCTGATCGCCTTGCAGGGGAACAACGTGCCAAACCTCAGCCGCACACAGACAATCTCCGTATCGGGTGGGTCGATATACACCACCATTGCCGGGAGCGGCCCGCCGGTTCGATTGCTGCATGGATTCCCAGAGACCAATCTTATGTGGCGCGGCGTCGCTCCTCTGCTTGCCTCCGAGTTCACTGTCATCTGTGCCGACCTACGTGGATACGGTGCCAGCGCTTGTCCCTCGTCGACTCCAGATCACCTGCCCTATTCAAAACGAGCGATGGCCGCCGAGATGGTCGAGGTTATGGCAAAGCTCGGCTTTTGCGAGTTCATGATCGCCGGTCATGATCGCGGCGGTCGTGTCGCTCACCGGATGGCGCTCGATTATCCTGCTACAATTACAAAGCTTGCGGTTCTAGATATCGTCCCTACCCAGGCCGTCTGGGATCGCGCCGCTGAGATCTCTACTGATAGCTGATGACGTAGAGCCTGGAGACTATTGACCCTGCATGAAGGACTGGATTTCCTCGGGCGTCACTTTGCCATCCTTGTTGGCATCAATCAGGTCGAAAATCCGCTTATGGATTGCCGTTACTTCATCAAATGAAAGTGCGCCGTCACCGTTGGTATCCGCGATGGCGAACATGATCCTCATCATATGTCCGCGCATTTTCCCCATGGGCATTCCCTCAGCCATGCCGCAGGGCGCAGCACTTCGATCCATCATATCTGCGTGCTCCATTTCATCGGGCATTATCGCCGATCTTCCCCATCGGTCCTGATCTGGAGCTCTGGACTGTGCTGTAGCGACGCCAATGCCCCCAACAGTTAGGAAGGCGGCCAGCGCGACTATGGTGGGCAGTTTGGGCTGTGACATCGGATGCCTCCTGTTGTTTAGACCCGAATAATGGCCTGCCTGCGAGTATCCGCCTTGATGTAGGTCAAATCCTTTTGCGGGAATTTCTGTCTTTGATTGCGCGGTAGGAAAAACTGCTGACCAAGGTCAACTCGTCGCGGCCCCTTGATCAAGGCGTGCATCCATTTTTCTTCACGCCACTCGTCGCTAGGTAGTGTTGACCAGGTCGGCGACAGTGATTTGCCAACGAGGTCCCATCCGACTTCTCTCGGAAGTCAGCGCCAAGAACCTATATCGGAGCCAAAGCCATGACTTATACTCTAGACAAGACCCTATCCGGGAGCTCGTTTGATGCCGCAGTCGAAAGGACGAAAGCAGCACTTGCGCGCAAAGACTTCGGCATCCTGACGGAGATTGACGTCAAGGCGACGATGAAGAAGAAGCTTAATGCTGACATTGACAACTACCTCATTCTGGGCGCCTGCAATCCGAGCATGGCCTTCGAAGCGATAAATATGGAGCCAAAAGTCGGCGCAATGCTTCCCTGCAATGTAATCGTCAGATCCCTTGGCGGCGGCGATATAATGATCAGCGCAATCGATCCGGTTGCCTCCATGCGAGCAATCGAAAACGCCGCACTAAAGCAGGTGGCAGGGAATGTTCGGGCGAAGCTTGAGCAAGTTATAGCGAGTATCTGACATCGGTGATATCCTATGGATCAGCAATTTCCATGCGTTGGAGCCCGACATCCTGCTCGCCTCGCCCCGATTGGTCTATCGATCGACCTGCCCTTGTTTGACGGCCAGTTCGGACTTGGCGGCGTATCCGATTTTCATTTCACGGTAATTCATCGAAATCGTGGAGAGCCCTTGCGGCGCTTTGCCTATCCGTATGGCCGTGGTTCCCTGCGAGCACATAAGTGGGCCGAAAGGGCATAAAGCTTAACAAACTGGGTATCTCGCCCTTTTTTTGAGGAGTCGACCATGAGTGAACAGAAAACCAATGGATATTCCAGCCTTCAGATCGCATTGCACTGGACAGTCGCGGCACTGATTTTCTTCCAGCTCCTGTTTGGAGAGAGTATGACGACGATCGTCGACGCAGGCGAAGAAGGAACCACTGCCTCGCCGAGCGATCTCACGCTCAGTGTCGCCCATTATTGGGTCGGCATAGCAATCCTCTGTCTTGTGGCCATTAGGCTCATCCTGCGTATCGTCCAGGGCGCGCCAGAGTCCGCCAGCGATACAACGTGGATGACGTACGCTGCAAAGGCGTCACATTGGCTTTTTTACATCCTCCTTGTCGCAGTCCCGGCCACGGGTCTGCTGGCAATTTATGTCTCAGATGAGTTCGGCGATCTTCATAAGCTCGCCAAGCCCGCCTTTATCGCTCTAATTGCACTTCATGCCGTAGCCGCGCTGTTTCATCAGTTCGTTCTCAAAGATGGAACGTTGAAGCGCATGCTGCTGCCGGCGAAGTAGTATCCTCCGAACATCCGCGCTAAGCACGACGAAACCGGAGAAGTCCCGATGAGAAGCCACGGAGAATTGCATCTCGTAAACCGAATAGGCTGGCTGCGGGCCGCCGTGCTCGGCGCAAATGATGGCATCGTCTCGACGGCAAGCCTTATCGTAGGGGTCGCCTCGGCCTCAACGGCAAGCTCGGAAGTTCTGGTAGCGGGTATTGCGGGGCTTGTCGCCGGCTCCATGTCTATGGCGGCGGGCGAATACGTCTCGGTCAGCTCGCAGTCCGACACGGAGAAGGCAGACCTCAGCCGCGAACGGCAGGAGCTTATAAAACAACCGGATTTCGAAAGGGAAGAGCTGGCGCAAATCTATGTCGATCGTGGGGTTGAGCCCGTTCTTGCTCGGCAGGTTGCTGATCAGCTGATGGCGAAAGATGCACTTTCAGCCCATGCACGCGACGAACTCGGGATTTCCGAAATGATGACTGCGCGACCGATCCAGGCTGCCTTGACCTCTGCCGCAACCTTCGCGGTTGGAGCCGCAATGCCGCTGCTCATGGTGATCGTATCGCCCGCATCCATGCTTGTCATAACCGTCTCTGTGGCATCGCTCGCCTTCCTGGCGCTGCTTGGCGCCATTGGGGCGAGGGCTGGCGGGGCTGGTGTCGTGAGGCCAACGCTGCGTGTTACATTTTGGGGTGCGTTCGCGATGGCGCTGACGGCAGGCATAGGCCATCTTGTTGGAGCCGTCATCTGAGACGCCCGAATGCAACGCGCGTTCGCTCCCGGCTGTTTTCGTCAATAGATTGATGCCGAACGATGTCTTGGCGCCTCCTGACGGTCCAAGGTGACAGAGCTTTCAGGGAGCTCGGCGCCTAGTTAACCGCTCCAGCCCTCATCCCCCGGCTCGATGCGCCCGAAGTCAACAGGGCTATCGAAGCTGCCATCGGCAGAAGCTTCTGAGACAGTCGATCGTGTTTGGTTATCACATTTGGGACCCTACCACCCCTCGTTTCAGCTTCGAGCGCTTAAGCGACGTCATGTTATTGCCGTGCCAGGTGAAGCCGCGCTGGAGCCAACCCTGTAACCATAGCAGGGGCGATAAGATATCGCGCCAGATCCAGGCAAGTATCAATGTTAATCCGAGCGGCCATCGATAGACAACCGCGAGGGCGACTTCCGCCGAATACCAGCAGACGATGAGCAGAGGAAGTCCAATCCACGCCAGCACATCCATCGTTGCCAGGATGCAGTACAGAATCGCCACCGGCAGTATGCCTGTCAAAATTTCCGCCGAATAAGCCAACGGAAAAGAGGAGCGCCGCAATTGTGCCCAACGCAATTGTCTGCTCCAGACTTGAGACCACGTCCTGCGACCCAGTGGTTGCTGAAAAGGCTCACGGACGACGGCAACTTTTTTGCCCGTCCGGCGAGCGATCTTGGTCGCAGCCGCATCCTCGGCGACCTCGCTTGCTAGTATTGACAATCCGCCCGAATGCTCCAACTCCCGCCGAGAGAGCATCATCGTCTTGCCTTGCACATAACCGTACCTCAGCAAGTCGGCCACCAGCTGCCAACGCGCTTGATATGTGTTGAGGAACGCCGCTTCCAAGGCCGCCGCCAGCCCTTCTGCATCGCTGCCGACGGGTGGCGAGCAAATGACAGAGGTCGCGGAGGACCAGCGCTCGCGAAGATCATCAATATAAGCGGGAGGGACCAAAACATTGCTGTCGGAGATGACAACCCAATCATATTTCGCGGCGCGCCAGCCTTTCCAAATGTTATTCAGCTTCGGATTTTGTGATATTTTATCGTCGCCAATGAGCAGATGCGCATCCGCGGCAGGGTGGGAGGCTATGAGCTCACGAACAAGCGGTATAGCCGGGTCATCGGGTGAGGCTACGCAAAAAATCAACTCGTACTGAGGATAGTCGATGGCAAAACTGCTTCGTAATGTGCGGCGCAGGTTGTTTTCCAATCCGCAGACCGGCTTTATGATCGTAACTCCGTCAGGGCCGCATTTTGCCGACCTTCTCCAGAGCAACTTCCGCAAAACCGCTAGCGCTACGCTTACGAATTGCGTTGCAACCAACAAAATCATGCCTGCCGAGATGATGACTGGTACGATGTTCATTTCCTCTCCGCCGCGGCTCGAAGACGCGCTTTGCTAAACTAGGCGAAAAGCCACTCCCCGCCTTGTCCGAGTTCCTGCCGTGCTGGCGGCCATCCACCGGCGTTAAAATGCACTCGCCACGGTGTCCGGGCTGCAGCAGCTCGCATGCGGCGCACCTCGGTCTCCTCGGACGATTGTGCACCCTCGGCCGATATATCGGCATTCCAATCGCACGCTCACCGATGGACACCCCACATTGGGGCGACCTATGCATTGCAGGTCATTCTCAAGCGCAGGTCCAGGCGGCAAATGCCTCCACAAGGTCGTCAAAAAAGGCCTCGCACAACTGAAGCGGGCGCCTATAGAACTTCAAAAGTTCGATCTGACCACGCTGGGCCGTCTTGGACACCTCGCGCGATAAATTCCGGCTTTCCGGAATGCCTGCCCACCCCCAAGCAGCGGTTCTCGATTGCCGCATCACGCAGCTAAATGCCTCTCGATCTCGTTCAGCGGAAGATTAACAAGGTCCTTATCATATTCCGCTGCGATCCGTCTCCTGGTCGTCTCCGGCATGGCACGCCGCAGGTCAGCAAGCGCCTTCGGGGGAGCAACCACGAAAAGCTTGTGAACATCGTTTTGCTCGCAAATTGCCTCCAGCTTTTCGGCAACCATCGACAAGAATCGCTCTTCTTGCTGCTCATGAAAATTCGTCTGCCCGACGCTACTGCGATGGCTGCCCATCGCAACACGGCCCGGCTTGTCCGTTCCTTGCTCGCGGGCCGGGGCGTTATGCGGGCTCTCGATGACTTGCTGGACTTCAAGCATCAGATTGAACGCGTTCCCGACATTGCGGAGCAAAAGTGCCTTGCTGGCATCTGAAACGAGAATCCAAGCATTATAAGGAATGATAGCATCGTTCATGACATTGTCCTCTTTCGTTAGATCGCTACGAAGATATTCCCCCATCCCGTGAGGCCGCATTGACCCTGGTCAATCCCAGCCAGGAGGCGCCTTGCAGCATTCCCAATCGTGGCCGTAGTGTTCGTCTGCTATGGCGCCTATTGGGGTACCTTCCGTACCGCTGGAAAGGCGCTCGCTTCTGACTTCGTGCCCCAGGAACTGCGCGCCGGCGGCATCGGCTGGTGCTTTTGGATCACCTAGGCCATCAGGCCGTGTTCATCTATGGAGCAGTTTTCGCAGTGGTCGGCATCGTTGCGCTCCTGATACTTGTGCCCGCAGACAGCAGCATCAGCGAGCGCTTCGAGTGACTCGGCTCGCCAACGCGACATGACACGCCGTCTTAATTCGACCCGGATCGATAGAGGTCGAAGACAGGGAATGATCACCGAGTGATCGACACAGCGATTTTGCGCCAGGTTTACAGTATCAGCGGCACGATGTTGCCGGGGGTTGGAGAACTGAAGGACAGACCCAACCATAAGCGGAGGTGCGAGTTGAACATCCGCTCCAGATCATCGATGAGCCTTGTCACCGCGAAGGTGCGGGGACCAATTATGGATGGTGCCCCGAAACGCCTTAGTCATCGTCGGTTTGGCAGCGGGACTGGAATGTCCCGGACCCTCTTGCTCACCATCTCGGGCGGGAAGTGTAGCCGAGAAAGTCGAACTTGTAGAGCGGTCTGCATCAAGGAGCTCCGGACTACCTGTTCCGCCACCAGTTGCGAACGATGTGATGTCCTTCCAAGACGGAGCCCGCTCTCTTGTACATCAACGCAGTAACTTCGGTTCGACGGACTAATTGATCAAGCTCAATGCGCGGAAATCGGGCCAGCGCGAAAATGGTGCCATCATCGAACAGGAGGGAATGGGTCATACTGAAGACGTTTGTAGCATCCGTAACGTTGGCGCCATTCAGGTCACTCCTCCTCGCAGGAGAAGGCGATTGCTAAAATAGGTTACCTGGACCGATTTATCGCTTCAACGAAGCGGAACGGCATCTGAACTTGCTGGTGTCGGCGGCGCCGGCGAACGCAGAGGATTTCGCGACCACTTCCACGGGACGGACTATTCTGGAGAATTGTTCACCCCCATTCATGGAGAGAAACGATGGTTTTAGAGGAAAAGACAAGATCGGACTGGAATGAGCCCGTCTATGTTCAGGTGTCAAGGCGGGCGCCTGACACCATACACAACCCAACCGAGGCACTCAATTTCCTCGCCAACGCGTGGAAAGGCTCGCGGAAGAAGCACAGCTTTGCAAGAGAGATCTGTGCTGCTGCGGCACTCGGGCAGGTTTCTCCCGAAACGGCGCGGGAGGCTTTCGTGGAGGCTGCTTCCGAAGCGAGAATGGTCATCGGCGCGCCCCATACGGAAGCACGGAGCTAATTCCGGCGATATTTCTGGCGTTTGCTTCTCCAGATTGCTCGCAGCCGCCGTTCAGCGATGACGGTTGCTTCCTACATTGCGCCCATCGCATACCTCACCGGAGATTTCTGTAAGCCGCCGCCTAAAGTGGTCCTCGCGCTCGCCTAAAAGACGGACGTGCCTTGCCGCGAGGTCCCCGAGCGTTGCCGTGTTAAGCCTGACGCTGCGATCTCGCCAGATTGAGCTCGCGTCAGGATTGCCAGATCCCGCGGCATCGCCTTGCGGCGATCGCCGAAGCCGTGGACCCCGATCGCGCATTTGCGAAAGGTGCCTCGGACCTGATTGACGATCAAGGTTACAGTGTCTCGTTTTGCGCATCTTCGGCGATGACGAGTAGCGGTCTGCCGGGTTCGGCTATTTTCCTCGATCAGACCAGTCAGCTCGCCGAGTGTGGAAGCTTTTTCCACTCGAAAATCGGGATCCGGGCACCCTCGAAAATGCGCCCATCTTCTTCGCGACCGTTGCGAAATAAAGCGAAAACATAGCCGCGCTCGAATTGCGTGCTCTCCATGATGTCGAGGCGGGTTTTCATCGTCTTGGATTCCTCGGCAGCAATAACGCCTTCGAAGCCGCCGAGATATCGGGTGAGCAGAAAATTGATCCTTCGCAAAGCCGCTTCGTTGACGCGGTATACACTGTGGCTTTGTGGAAGATTGGGAAAGTGCCGTAGAACAAAGGTTGCCATTGGCTCATGACCCATGATCGGAGCAATGACATGATTCATTTTTCCGCGGGACGATGGGTACGCTGGTTTCTCATCGATCATCTTTTGTTGATCGTTGTTATTCTGATGCTTGCCACCATCTTCAGCATCCCGCTGATCAAATCGATGATCGAGCACGATCAGCGAAGCGCGCCGCTGCTGCGCTCAACCACCCAGTAGTTTGTTGTGTCCGCCGAAGGGACGAGATCACTCGCTCGGCCTCTAGCGCAAGTTAGGAGACCTATTTGGGTATGGTTAGACCGATGTTTTGATTTGTGCTTCTCTCAATCGGAACGATTGATTGAGGGATGCGATGTCATGTTTGTAAACCGGCTCTGAACAATGACCCCGTTGAGATCCCCTGTAACGGTTTGAAATTGATAGGAACATCGGACCACCAACGGTTCATACGCAACGCCGGTGTGGTCGCCACTTTCTCCACAGCATGGAATATATTTCAATGACTTAAGCCTCATACCAGCAGGGTCATCCTTGGATGCTTTTTCACAACCTCGACTTATTGCGTGATCTCAAGCGGATCAATTCCCACCTGGTCGCAGCTGCTGCTCATCCCATCCTGGAAGAGTGCGGCGAACACTTGCAGAGCGGACGCCGAGCCCGATCCCCCAGGCGGCATTGACCGCGCATGACTAAAAGGTCCGATCTCAGCCGTCCGGTGGGGATACTGAAAGGCACTGAGTTCGCGGCCATCAGTCACGGCAAGACCAATAAATCGGACGCTTTGAAGCTGATAGTCACCCGCTCACCCACGGTGGGCGATGTGCGCCGTGGGTTGTTGAACATGTCGAAAGAAATCGTGTTGCCGGCGACGTTCATGCGGGTGCGAACAACTGAGCCAAGAAAATGCACTGATATGACCTCGCCCGTCAGGGCCGTGTCGCCCTTGGCCGATTCGGCCAGTGAGCCTGCCTCCGGGCGCAAAGCCAGCGATACCGTGTCACCAGGCTTGTAGGCGGTGAC
>NZ_JAAZQP010000022.1:0-62542 GCF_012275435.1 Rhizobium sp. SG741 | reverse complement strand
CGCTATCCCACGACATCCGATATCGATCTCATCGCCTTGCGCCGCGAGCTCACGCGGGTGAGACAGGAAAGACAGACCGCAGCGGAAGATGTCGCGAGGCTTTCCAACGATGTTGCGAGGCTCTCCGCGCGATGCAACACCATCGAAGCTGAGGCGAAGCGCCTCGAAATTGAGTTGGAGACAGCCAAAAAATACGAAGAGGAAAACGCAATTATTCTTGGTCGGCTTGGCAATCTGCGGAATAGCAAATCATGGCGATTGACGGCTCCTTTGAGGAAATTGGTTGATACCGTGCGCCCGAAACGTCGCATCTGAAATTCCGAGCCTGCGGCAGAGTATCCTGCCGTTCGAAATCATGCGTGCGCGCCTTCGTCGATGGCTGATACATGCTGTCATCAGAAAAATGCAGAAGATGTATCGATAAATGATGTCCGTGAAGTGTCGGGCGAACAAGAACGACGGCGGGCCAGTGATCTCTAGGCACAGCCGACATGCTCCCCCTTTATCAGTTTGAGAAACAGATCAAACTAAAAATGGCATTCGCGGTTACCATGATCATCCCACGTCTCAAGCGCACAATAGGCGACAGATGTGATTCCATCTTCGCCATGCCGGTCGATTGCCATCTCGATCGCTTCGGCTTCGGTCACGGTGAACCAACCTTCGTTGGTGAAGTAATCCATATGGGGTTCGCAACATAGTTTCAACGTTCCCATCGAAACATCGGCCTTGAGGTTCGACACGTTCGGGATCCATGTCGGTGGTCGGCCCGAAATCGCCGATAGCTATCAAGATCGGCAGTGACGATGCGAAGGACAGCATCGCGTTCTCCCGTCGTCAGATAGCATTCCATGACTTTAGGGAACCGTCTGACATCGCGACTGCCGACACGGCCAGCATTCCCAATTTGGGAAATCTTTCTTGTTCCCAAGATGGGAATATGTTACACAATCCCTATGCAGATCATCGCCAAGTCGACATTGAGGAAGTTCTGGGAAATCCATCCCCAGCCAAAACCCCATTGAAGACTTGGTATGCGATTGCCGGTAAAGCGGCCCGGAGCGGCCCTGCAGATGTCAAAAAGATGTTTGGAGCGAACGTCGATTTCGTCAGCGATAATCGCATCATCTTCGATTTCTCAGGCGACAAGTATCGCCTGATCGTCCACATCGCCCATCCATGTCAACGGGTGCTGGTCAAATTCGTCGGTACCCATACGAATTATCATATCATCCCGGAGACAGTGTAATGGACAACATCCGCGCCATCAGGAACGATGGAGACCTTGCCTGGGCTACTGGCGAGGTTGAGCGGTATTTCGATAACCCTCCCGCCTTGGGTACGCAGGATGCAGATCGCTTCGATATCCTTTCCGCTCTTATCGAGGCCTACGAGAATCGTCACTATTCGATCGAAGCCCCGGAGCCCGTCGAGCTGATCAAGGCCCACATGAAGATGAGCGGGCGAAAGCAATCCGATCTAGCTAAACTCTTCGGCTCCAAGTCGCGCGCTTCCGAGATTTTGAACCGGAAGCGCGCCCTCACTGTGGATATGATCCACAAGCTGAACAAGGAATGGGGCATCCCTTCCGATTACCTAGTCCGACCTTACCATCTTGTATCCGAGGCGGCGTAGTCAGCACAAATCCGAACGGCCCACTGCCAGATTCAGCGTCTCGAACATGCTCTGCTCACACCCGATGCGATTTCAGAGCTGCCGGCAAAACGTGCGCCGCTAAAGTCTGAAACTCGCTCTTGCATTTAGACTCCATCAGCATGCCCGCCTTGTTTGACGTCGCCGACGATACAGCCGCTTTCACCCGCCGGGTAATCGGCGGATCCGAATAGCCGGCGCGGAAAGCTCCCTGCTGCTCCGGCATCAGTATAGAAGCCGCCGATGCTGTCAGCGGTGCGTGCCCGACCCGACGGCGCGGCAGTATTCGTTACAACGGGACCAAACTTTACACGATGCACAAAACGGCGAGCTCTCGGAACCGGGCTGCCGTCGCGCCCAGCCATTGCTACTGGGTGGCCGGAGGTTGTGCATCGGTGACGTCATAGGTCCAGACCCGGAAAGACTTCAAGACGTGTGGACCGAAGGAAACTATGAGCGGGACGTCAGCTGCGTCCCGACCTCGGGCGACCACGATGCGACCGATGCGCGGCACGTTATTGCGCGGATCGAACGTCATCCATCGACCGCCAAGAAAAACTTCGATCCAGGCGCTAAAATCCATTGGGTCGAGGATCGGCACGCCAATATCGCCCAAGTGACCGTTGATATAGCGTGCCGGAATATTCATGCAGCGGCAGAAGGCAATGGCCAGATGAGCATAATCGCGGCAGACGCCGATACGCTCTTCGTAGGCTTCCAGCGCCGTCCGCGTCGAGCGGGCGTTCTGATAGCCGAAGATGATGTGTTGGTGAACGAAATCGCATATCGCCTGCACCCTGCCCCATCCCGGCGCGACGTTGCCGAACCTGTCCCATGCGATCTGGCTCAAACGGTCGGTCTCACAATAACGGCTTCCCATCAGGTAGATGAGGCAATCGTCCGGCAGCTCACCGACTGCGATCTCCTGCGCATCCCAAAAAGCAGGATCATGGGTACCGCTGTCTTCAAGGGTTCCGTCCCCCCATATCTGCAGGTCGCCCGTCGGCGCGATGAAGCGGCGGCAGACATTGCCGAACAAATCCAGATAGGTGGTGGTTGCTATCTCAGGGCTTGTCACAACAACATCCGGCGATCGAACATCAGCCGAGCGCTCGGGACGCGGCGTCAGCATGGTCAGCATCGGTGTCGGTTGTGCGCAAGTTACGGTAATGTCGTACCCATAGCGGATGAGCATAAGGTCATATCCCTGACGCTCGCTATGGCGGATTGAACGGGGCGTCGCCGTCAACCGTGGCGGAGTGTCCGCATGTCTTTCATCATATTAGAACACGGTGGTCGGAACGACAAACGCCAAATAGCTGAAAGGCGAAACGATGTCTGGCGGGTCGCAACGATGTGAGAAGGAACCTCCGCGCGAGGGGCGACGGTCTATGTGACGGTCGGAGCGCCGCGGACGGCGGTTGCCTTTTGGCGGCACCGTGTTCGAAACGCCCGCCCCGGCTAGCCCTGTTGGAGGCCGGCGGACGAAGCAATGCGTCCGGGTTCGGCATGCTTCTTGCGTTCCTGCAACTGTTCTAAACGAAGTACGACCAATAGAGGATGGGTTGTGGAAAGTTTGGGTTGACCGCTTTCGATGGTGAGGCGACACTTCAACCCGCAGCAAGGCAGGAGGAAAAATGATGGACGAGCCAGACCGCTGGCGCCACATGGCAAGCGCGCCGAAAGACGGCAGTCGGATCCTCGTCACGGTCCGCCCGTCCGAACAGGGGCCGGCAGAAGTCGACCTCGCCTACTGGTCGAATGGCGATCAGTTCGGCGTAGAAGGCTGGCGCGCCTCTGATTCCTCGCCCGGCCGCGTCATCGAATATGCCGAGCCGGAGCTGAAGTGCTGGATGCCGATGCCCTCGGCTAATCTCAATCGCACCTCGATGCCCTCACCCTGGGAAGGCGACGACACCCAGCAGCTCGACGGGTCAGGGATTTAAGAACCCGCGCCGCCGCGTTGCGAAGATCCGATACCCGGCGCGTGGCATAAGGTCAGCTCTGTCCAGACAACGGGCGCCGTCGGCCAAGCCCGTCGTAGGCTAAACTATGTTTGTTTCCGGGGGGCTACACGGCGCAAGTGATGCCGATCAGCCGACTTTCCTTTTTCAAGGCGAAGCCTTGCAGATAAGGGTACGATACGTAATAACGTATCCCTACACCCAAATGACTGCGGTGCTGGCGAAATAGATAGAAAACCTTTCTTCAATGCGGCGCGGAAGAGCGCATAAAGTATGGGAATGCCGAAAACTAGTTCCGACGACGCGCAGCAGCTTCCTGAGATCAAAAACCGAGCAGACTTCCAACTTGCCGCGGTTCAAGCGCATGATATTGCAAACCAGGGTTTCAGCGTTTCAATCTTTGCGGCCCTGCTTTTGCTCTGTGCTCTGATTGCAAATACGTTCAGCCTTAACCCAATTTGGGTGGCTTTCTTTTGCAATAACGCCGCTGCACTTATCCTGTTTGGCACCGGGCTTCGATCTGCCTACGACGTTGCAGAGTGGCGTCGAAAGAAAGCCGGTCTCGCCGGTATGCGGCTCGGGAAACCCGCGCAATGGCTCATTGCTTTCGTGACGTCGCCGTGGTCGCAGCGGGAGACGGAAGGGCCCGATCTGATCGAGCGATGGACGGGAAGCGCTTTCTTCGCGGGGCGATCACTCCTGTTGCGGATCGGAGCCAGCCCGCTCCGGGTCGCCGGTCTATCCATGTTCGCATGCTTGATCGTCTACACCGGCTGGACATTGAAGGCGGATAGCGCTGCGATCGGAACGCCGTTCCTCGTCGTCATTGCGGCCTGTCTGGCTTTCGCCTTTCTTCTGCTTGTGACGGAAAGACGACTCGCTGCGACCGATGCAGCGGAGTGGCCCGAGGCAAGAGCAATTTCGCAATTGGCGCGCGTGCCCATTTTCGTGCTCGTCCTGTCTTGCTTCTGCCTGTTCCTGAGCGCGCGCGGATCGGGACTGCCCATCAAACTCCTGGCGGCGTTGGGAGGCTTTGTCGCACTCGTCGGGCTTGAGTTCCTGTTCCGCGCGATCGCCTCCATGTTCCGCCCGCAAAACGACAGCCGCGAGCCGACATTGATCGCCACCAGCCTTGTCGCCGGCACGCTTCAGTGGCCGCCTCAGCTTTTGGTCGGCATCCAATCTGAATTGCGAACCAAACACGGCATCGACCTTCGGCAGATTTGGGCTTTCTCGTTCATTCGAAAGACCGCTCCGGCCATCATTCTTGGAACACTCCTTCTGGGTTGGCTGTTGAGCGGCGTGCGCGAAATTCCGATGACCGGCCGTGGCGTTTATGAGCGGTTCGGCAAGGCTGAGGACATTCTGCATTCCGGCCTTCACATCGGTCTTCCGTGGCCGTTCGGCCGTGTCATTGCCATCGAGAACGGCAGCGTGCACGAGCTGGCAACCTCCGTCAGCACGAACGGCAATGGCGAGCCGCTGGCCGATGCCGAAGGACTAGCGCCGGAAAGTGCGAACCGGCTATGGGATGCCTCGCACATCAGCGAGAAATCGCAGGTCATCGCCAGCGGCACCGGCGGCGAGCAAAGCTTTCAGATCGTCAACATGGACGTCCGCTTCGTCTACCGTATCGGTCTTTCGGACCAGGCGGCAATGAAGGCCGCCTATCGGGTCGCCGATCTGCCGGCCTTGATCGAAAGCACAGCGAACCGGGTATTGGTGCATGATTTTGCCAGAAGAACGCTCAGCGATGTCTTGAGCGAGGGCCGGTTGTCACTGGCAGGCGATATTGCCTCAACAGTTCAGAAGAGCATGGATGAGTTGAACAGCGGTGTCGAAATCCTGGCGGTGGTCATCGAGGCCATCCACCCACCCGCCGGCGCAGCCAATGCATTTCACGGTGTCCAGGCGGCAGAGATCAGCGCCGAGGCACTGGTTGCGCGCGAGCGGGGAGCCGCAGCCGAACAGACGAACGAGGCGCAATTGAATGCCAGCCTCCGACAGGACGATGCGATCGCGAAGGCAAGGGAAGGCATTGCGGCTTCGGAGGTCGCAAAGCTGCGCTTCCAGGCCGAGCAATCGGCCTTCCACGAGGCGGGACAGGCATTTCTGACAGAGGAATACTTCAATCAACTAGCGATGGGATTATCCCATTCAAAGGCTCTTGTCATCGATCACCGCATCGGCGGGAGCATCACTCCGACCCTCGATCTCCGGAGCATGATGCTACCGGTCGATCCCAAAACAAATGCCGAGCCTAACACTCCATACCAAAGCGAAGAAACCGACCGATGACTGACGCGCACGCCCATCCGGACTCGGACCATCACGGTCACGATCATCATCATTCTCACGGCGATGATCACAACGAGACGATGCCCTTTCGGTGGTCCCGCCTGATCGTCGCGATGATCGTCGTCGCCATCATTCTGGTTGCCGCCTGCCTCGTCCAGGTGAGATCGGGAGCCGCGACCGTCATCACCAGGTTTGGCAATCCCGCTCGCGTTCTGATCGATCCGGGTCTCGCCTTCCGGCTTCCCATTCCCCTGGAAAAGACCATCGACGTCGATCTGCGCGCCAAATCAACGTCCAGCGGCCTGCAGGATGTCGGGACCAAGGATGGGCTGCGGATCATCGCGCAGGCCTATGCGATCTGGCAGGTTCCCTCCGATCCGGATGCCATCAAGCGCTTCGTGCGGTCGGTTCAGAACCAGCCGGATCAGGCGGCAGTGCAAATCCGCACGTTCCTCGGGTCATCGCTTGAAACCACAGCCAGCAATTTCGACCTGTCGTCGCTGATCAATCCCGATCCGAGCAAGCTTCGGATCGATGCGTTGGAAGCACAGCTCAAGGCCCAGATCGCGCAGCAATTGTTCGACACTTATGGCTTGCGGGTTGTCGATGTCGGTATCGAGCGCCTGACGTTACCGTCGGTGACGCTAAACGCCACCGTCGACCGCATGCGGGCCGAGCGTGAGACCATCGCCACCGAGCGAGCGGCGGTCGGCAAGCGTCAGGCCGCGGAAATTCGCTCCGCAGCCGAACGCGACGCGAGAGTCCTGCGGGCGGACGCGACCGTGAAGGCTGCCGATATAGAGGCCAAATCTCGCGTCGAAGCGGCGCAGATTTATGGAACTGCCTATAAGAGCGCGCCGGAGCTTTACGAACTGCTTCGCTCGCTCGACACGCTCGGCACGATCGTCAATTCCAACACGCGCCTTGTCCTACGCACCGATGCCGCGCCGTTCCGGGCTTTGATCGATGGTCCACCCAGCGCCGCATCGGCAGGCGGAGCACGTTAGAGATGAATGCGGTCGGGGATAGGAATTCGGCGGCGCAACATCAGGCTGTTCGTCTGGTTTCCGTGCTGCTGTCCACCATCGTGGTGCTGGCGGCCGTCGGCTGGGCGACATCCAATATCAGGGAGATCGCACCGCAAAGCCGGGCCGTTGTCCTGCGCCTGGGCGCCTTGGATAGGGTACAGGAATCTGGCCTGCTATGGGCCCTGCCCGCGCCTTTCGAAAAGGTTTTGCTTCTGCCCAACGCCGCAACGGTCTTGGAACGCCGGATCAACGGATTGCTTCGCTCGCCTCCGGCTCAGGGCGGCGAGGCCGACGCTTCAATGGAAAGCGATACCCTGGCGGGATCGGGATACCTGCTGACCGCCGACGCGAGTGTCGTTCAGCTCGACATCCGCGTCTTCTATCGGGTGACCGACCCCTTCACCTACGTCCTGCAAGAGGAGCACGTCCTTCCGGCACTGGACCGCCTCGTGACCCGAAGCGCCGTTGTGATCTGCGCCTCACGCGATCTGGACAGCGTTCTGGTCGCCCGCCCGGAGCTGGTCTCCGCCGGCAGCGATATCGCCGAGCGTCGCGAGCGTTTGCGCGCCGACCTGGTGAGCAGCATCAATAGCAGTCTAAACTCCCTGAAAGCGAAGGGCACAGGTCTCGGGATCGAGATCGACCGCGCCGATGTTCAATCCGCGCTCCCGACGCCGGCCGTTAGCGCATTCGACGGGGTGCTCACGGCGAGCCAGCAGGCGGAGCAGGCCATTGCGTCAGCGCAAAACGACGCGGAAAAGGACAAGCAGGCCGCCGATCAGGAAGCCGACCGGATCGTGCAGGTGGCGGAAGCGCAATCCAGCGAACGGCTGTCAAAGGCGCGTGCCGACACGGCCACCGTCACCGGTTTTGCCAACGCGCAAGGGTCCGATAGCGACCCCGGTCTTCTCTGGCGCCTCTATCGGGATCGCGTTGGCAAAATCCTGTCGCAGGCAGGCTCGGTGGTCACGGTCGATCCCCGGGACGACGCACGGCTCATTCTGCAGGGAGCCGACAAATGAGTGTCGCGACCGATCATTCGCACGGCTCCCACGGCCACGCGCACCATCATGGCCATATGCTCAGCGCCGGCCTGCTGACCGCCAACGAAAAGCAGGCGGCGGCCGTTCAGCTCACACTCGCCATGATCGCCTTGAGCTTGCTCGCGCTCGGCATCGGCTGGCGCTGGCTTGCGCCTGACGAAGAGGGCGTCAGCCAGCTTCTGCTGGCGGCTGCCTCGCTGATCGTCGCAGTTCCGGTCGTACGGTCCGGTTGGCATAGTCTGCGCCATCCAAGCCTGCACGGCATCACCGATCAGTTGATCGCCCTGGCGATGCTGGCTGCCTGGGCGACGGGCGATCTGCTGACCGCCGCACTTCTGCCGATCATCATGATATTTGGCCATGTGCTGGAGGAGCGCAGCGTCATCGGATCAAAAGAAGCGATGGAGGCGCTGGCACGTCTGACCCGCAGCCACGCGCGGCTGATCACACCGGACGGCCGGACGCGTGAAGTCGACAATGTATCTCTAAAGCCCGGCGATTTGGTGGAGGTAAGAGCGGGAGACCGCATTCCCGCCGATGGTCGCGTCAGGGAGGGACAGGCAAGCCTCGACACCGCGCCAATCACCGGCGAATCCGTGCCTCTCGAAGTCTCCGCGGGGATGGACGTCTTCGGTGGCGCGATTAACCTGGACGGTCGTCTTGAGATCGAGGTGACCCGAGCAGGTGAGGATTCGACGCTTGGAAAAGTCATCGCGCTGATGCAGCGCGCGGAAAGTTCAAAGCCGCCTATTACCCGTTTCTTGGAGCGTTACGCCCAGCAATATCTGGCATTCGTGTTGACGATAGCGGCCATCGCCTGGTTCCTCACCTACAATGACCAGATCATGCTTGCGATCCTGGTTGCTGCCTGCCCTTGCGCCCTGGTCCTGTCCGCGCCGGCAACGGCGATTGCCGGTATCGCAGTCGCCGCGCGCCACGGCATCCTCATCCGTAGCTCGGCATTTCTCGAAGAGCTGGCAGACCTGACCTCCTTGGTCATCGACAAGACCGGCACCCTCACCTTCGGCCGGCTTCGGCTGAAGGACATCAGGCTTACCGCCAATACGGATCGAGAGATCGTTCGGGCCTTGGCCGCCTCTCTGGGCGCTGCCAGCAGTCATCCGGTGAGCCGAGCGCTGGCCTTGCTCGTCGCCCATGATGCTTATCACCCCCTGACGAGCGTTCGGGAATTTCAAGGTTTGGGCGTCGTTGCGAGCACGGCAATGGGTGAAGTGGCCCTTGGACGTCCCCAATTGTTTGAACGCCTGTCCGTCGTCGTTCCCCCGGTTCCCGTGCATGACGGTCCGCTCGCGGGCATGTCGATCGGCGGAAATTTTGTCGCCTGGCTTCTCCTGTCGGACACGATCAAGCCCGAAGCAGCGGCTGCGATGACGGAGTTGCGGGCGCTCGGGCTCCATCGACAGCTTCTACTCACCGGCGACCGCCAATCGGTCGCACATACCCTCGCGCGCGAGATCGGCATAACCGACATCGCGGCTGAGGCCTTGCCCGCAGACAAGCTGAAGCGCGTGCTAAGCGAGACGAAAAGCGGCTTCAAACCTCTTGTCGTCGGCGACGGGATCAACGACTCGCTCGCCCTCAAGGCCGGTGCCGTCGGGATTGCCTTAGGCGCGGGCGGCGCCGATATTGCGCTTGCCTCCTCGGACATCATCCTGATCGGCAGCGATCTGCGACGGCTCGGCACATGCATCCGGCTCAGCAGGCTCTGTCGCCGGACGCTGAAAACCAACGTTATCACTGGCCTCGGCTGGACAGTGGCGATCGTCGTATTGGCGGGCTTCGGTTTTCTCGGAGCGGCGGGGGCCGTTGTCGCCGCCCTCCTGCATAATTTCAGCACACTGTTGGTGCTGGCGAACGCCGGGCGGCTGATGCGATATGACGAACCACTGGCGGCATGAGGCAAGGTCTGCTGACATCATCTGCTATGCTATACACCAGCTAATGTCGATCAGTACTATCGTCACGGTTTGCCACTTAACGTCGACGCAGCGCTCGCCTGCAGCAGACGCCAGAGTGCCGACGCTGCTGGCCCATGTGCCCGGCCGGACCGCCGGGCGGCGACCAGCTCAATCACGCCGCCGCCGAAATAGCCGTTGGCCAGAGAAATCAAACGGCCTTCCCGCAATTCGGCATCGACAAGAAAATCCGGCATGTGGCCCCAGCCAAGGCTTTGCAGGATCACTTCCTTCTTCATGAGCTGATCACTGACCGTGCAAGTCCGCGCACCTTCGATGACATAGTAGCTTCTCTCGGGCAAATTTTGCGCGCTGTCCCGAATGACACATTGAACCAGGTCCCGCATTCGTTCCGGCGACGCCTCCTCTGTCGAAAAGGGCAGAAAGTTCGGGGCAGCGACTGGAATCAGGCGAACAGGACGAAGGCTGATCGTTTCAAAGCGCGGATCACTCTGATCGACGTGATGCAGAATGAGGTCTGTACGATCCTCCAACAGCAATTCCCATGGCCCGGAAATCGCCGCGAACTGAAGATGCAATCGAGTGGCCGGCCGACCATCGAAGAAACCACGCAGGAGTTGGAGCATTTCGGGAAGCGGCGATAGATCACCGATCACGACTCGCAACTCGCTTTCCTCACCGGCGGCGAGCTGGGCGGCATAGACCTGAAGGTCCACCATTTCGGTGAGCACGCGTCTGGCACGCGCCAGGAACGCCTCTCCGGCGGGCGTAAGGACCATGCGATACCCAGTTCGATCAAACAGGGGGAAGCCGATCTGGCGTTCGACGTTGATGATGGCCGTATGCAGAGTTGGGTGCGTGCGGCCGAGCCGCAGCGCGGCAGCTTGCAGCGATCCCTCGGAGACGACGGCGTCGATCGAGCGGAGTTGGGCGAGCGTGAGACCATTCATGGCGATAAAGTCTACAATGTTTGGAGAAACTTTGTAAAATACTTTTTGCCGGGCGCTTGTATGTCTTCTGAGAGGAAAAAGGAGCACACACATGCGCGCCATTATCATAAGCCGCCCCGGCGGCGCCGAAGTTCTTAGTCTCTCGGAACGCCCGAGACCCGATCCACGATCAGGCGAAATTCTGATCGCGGTCAAGGCCTTTGGCTTGAACCGGGCGGAGCTTTACTTTCGAAGCGGTGCCTGGGGTAAGGTGGCGGAGATTAGCGGCATCGAGTGTGCCGGCATCGTCGAGGCCGATCTCGAGGGAGGCTTTGCGGCGGGGCAAAAGGTCATTGCGCTTATGGGCGGGATGGGCCGCACCCGCAACGGCTCCTACGCGGAGTTCGTGAGCGTGCCTCGGGAAAACGTTGTCGCCATCGACACAGACCTGCCTTGGGAAGAGCTTGCGGCTCTTCCTGAATCCTACGCCACTGCTTGGACATGCCTGGTTGGAAATCTCCAACTGGCTCCCGGCCAGACGCTGGTGATCCGAGGGGCGACTTCTGCGCTTGGCCAGGCGGCCTTGAACATCGCAAGAGGTTTGGGAGTGAGAACGGTCGCCACCACGCGCCGAAGGGATCGCGCTGATATGCTGTACCGGCTCGGCGCGGCGCATGTCATAGTTGGCGGCAACGAATTGGCGGCGAAGTTGCATGATATCGCGCCGACTGGCGTCGATGCGGTGCTGGACCTTATCGGCACCACGACCGTGTTCGATTCTCTGGCGGCGGTTCGGCGGGGCGGTCGCGTTTGCCTGGCAGGGTTTCTTGGCGGCGGCGCGCCGTTGCCCCAGTTTGATCCTGTCTTCCAAATGCCGAGCGGCGCCCACCTCAGCGCATTCGCCAGCGCGCTCGTCTTCGGCACCCAGGATTATCCACTCAGCGAGATTCCGTTCCAGCAAATCGCCGACAATGCGGCCCGAGGACTCTATCAGGCAAAGCCTGCCCGCGTGTTTCGTTTCGAAGATATCCAGGCAGCGCACAGGCTGATGGAGACGGACGAGGCCGGTGGAAAGGTAGTCGTGCGCATGTGAAGACAGAGGATAGTTCGTTCGACGATGCCCCCAGTTCACCCTTTGCCCAGTGACGCGTTCGTTCTCAAGGACACGCATTTGCATAACGAAGAATGGGGAGACAGTTTTTGCCCTTGTTGGGGAAAAAGGCAGAGCCATCTTTCCTCACTGGAGGAAGTGCACTTCCAGATCCTTAGCAAATGCCTCTGTATATGGGCTCTCTCGACGGGGTCATCTTTGCACTTTTTCACACTCTGACGCTCAAACTTCTCCTTTTGTTCTTGGCGACACTGCCATCCCGAGAAAGACCAGCATCGCCTGATTGAGGCGCACGATGTCCTCATCGTCAAGCCGTCCGACCTGCCCGCCGATCTTCGATTTCGGAACGGTTGTGATCTTATCCACCATCAGCCGGGATGCCGTGCGCAGACCGTTGCGGTCATTCGGCTTGACAACAAGCCGGAACAACGGCGCCTCCGTCTCGTCTGATGTGAAGGCGCAAATAGTGATCGAATCCGTGGCGTCGAAACTGTCGTCCTGCACGATCACGACGGGGCGCGGCTTGCCCGCATGATCTTTGCCACCCGCGACCGTCCAGATATCGCCGCGCCTCACCCATCACCCCAATCAGACACAGCATCGACAAATGCCTGATCCTGGTCGGCATGCACGCTTGCCACAACGGCAAGCGACTGGCGGTGGGCCTCGGCCTTGAACGATGGTGCACGCACGTCCGGAACCCAGATCTGGATCGGACGCAAACCTTGGGCACGCAATCGGGCGCGATGCTCTCCGACCTTCACGCGCGAGGGAATGCGCTTTGATATAAGGGCCACGTATTTCTCCATCATTTTTGGTTACATGTAACTTATCAGAAGCCTACAAGCTTGCCAACATCCTTTCTAGAAGCGACCCTCCCCGGCATCGGCGCTGCGCCGAGCCGGTGTCCGCCATTTCCAATTCCATCGCCTACGAGAACCTGATGGTCCAAGCTAAGGTCGCGAAGCCCTCTGCTGTCCGAGATGTTCTCGGCCCCTCCCGATGGATCAATCTCCGGCCGTTGACACTCTTGCAACGGAAAATGCCCATACGGGATGGCGAATTTTCGTTTGCGGTGGACTCGTCCAGAGCTGCTTCCCTACCTGGCAAATCGGAGGGCGTTTACGTCACCCACCCCCCAGCAATGCGGCACATCGGTAATCGTGATCAGGTTGGATATTGCCGGCCTCGTCGAAAACAAACCGGAAGGAAGGCGGGCGAAGTGTCACCCGCGATCATTGATCAGCGGCTGATCGTCGCCTGCAGTGCGTCGATGGAGGACTGGATGCCTGCATCCGTGGACATGGTGAAATCTTCCATCTCGAGGCTGACCCAGTCGTCGTAGCCGACCATGCGAACTACAGAGAAAAACTCCTTCCACCATTGCAGATCATGGCCGGCGCCGACGGCGACATAGTTCCATGTGCGGTTGGCGACGTCGGTGACGTCCTTCAGCTCAAGCAAGCCATTCACGTCAGCCAGGCCGCGTTCGATGCGAGTATCCTTGCCGTGGCAGTGGTGGATCGCGCTCCCGAGCGCGCGCGCCGATGCGATCGGATCAGCACCCATCCACATCAGATGCGACGGGTCGAGGTTCATGCCGACTGTCGAACCAACCTCGTTGCGCAGGCGGAACAGGGTCTCCGGGTTCCAGACGAGCATCGCCGAGAAATTCTCCAGCGCATATTTCTCGACGCCGACTTCGCCTGCAAGCCTCACAAGATCGTGCCAGAGCGGAAAGGCGCGATCTTCCCACTGGTAGCGGTCGCGCTCCGGCATCTCGTTCGGCCAGCTCTTGGTGTAGACGAGCCAGTTCGGCACCATGTCGCCGGGACCGGCCTCCGGCAGACCGGACATGGTAACGATCTTCTTCACACCGATTTCGCCTGCAAGCCGGATCGTGTCCTCCATCTCCTTGCGGTGGCGCTTGCCCATGTCGCCTGGATCGAGGGGATTGGCGGAGCAATTGAGGGCGGCGATTTGCAGGCCGCGGACCTCGATCTCCTTGAGTTTGGATTTGAGCAGACCCTTGTCGGCCAGGAGCTCATCGGCCCGGAAGTGCGGACCGCGTGACCAGCCGCCGCCGGTCATCTCGATACCCTCGACGCCGAGCTTCACGCATTTGTCGAGCATATCCGTGAAGGAGAGGTCGCCCATCACGTCAGTACAAATAGAGAGTTTCATCGTGTTGTCTTTCAAAACAAGGAGGGTGAGGACGCGCCTAGGAGTAGGACGGAGGAAGTCCGGCACGTCCTCTGCTGGGTCACTGGAAGTCGACCCAAGCGGCGCCCGCGTCAGCCGAGCGGACGCAGTTTTCCAGCCAACGCACACCTGCGGTGCCGGCCTTGATGCCCGGATAGTGATGGCCCTGAAGGAAAGCCTCGTCTCCACGGCGTTTGGCATCTATGGCCTGGGCAATCCAGAGGTAGATATTCGACCAGCTATCCCCCAGGCCCTCGGTGTGCAGCGCGCCCATGCGGTCGACGGCAAGGCTTTCCTCCTCGAGGTATGGCATGCCGTGATGCAGCGTGCGGTTCGGCTCGCCCTGCACTTCGTAGATCAGCTGGTCGGGTTGAGCGTCGGACCATTCGACCGACGCCTTGGAGCCGACGAAGCGGTAGCGCTGCGAACCCATGTTCCCCGCATTCACCGAGGATACCCAGAGGCGACCGCGGGCGCCGTTGTCGTAGTGCATAAGAACGGTGGCATGGTCCTCGAGTGGAGCCCGGGTCGGGATGAAGGCCTTGCGGTCACAAAGCAGCTTGTCGATCTTCATGTGCGGCAGCACGACTTCGGAGAGGTAGTAAAGGTGCGTCCCAATATCGCCAAGCACGAAGGTCGAGCCGGCGGTCTTGGGATTGGTGCGCCATTTAAGGGCTTCCCCTGCGCCGGTGTCGTCGCCCGCGTTGAAGCCATGGCTATATTGCATGTCGACGATCCGGATGTCGCCGAGCATGCCCTTCTTGACCATCGCCGCCATCTGATGAACTAGTGGATGGCCGGTAAAGCCGTAAGTGACACCGACGATCAGGCCGTTTTTCTCCGCCAGCTTCGCGACCTCGTCGCATTCCGCGACGGTGAAGAACAGAGGCTTCTCGCAAATCACATGGAGACCGGCTCCAAGGCAGGCCTTGGTGATCTCGTAGTGTGTGAAGTTCGGCGTGGCGATCGAAACGACCTCGACGCCGTCCTCGCGTCCGGCCTCGCGGGCGATCAGTTCCTTGTAGTCGGCATAGCATCGGTCCGCCGCGACGCCGATCCTCATGCCGAAGTCGCGTCCGCGCTCGGCATCAAGGTCGAAGGCTCCGCAGACCAGCCGATAGGTGCCGTCCCGCTGAGCGCCGGTTCTATGCTTGTATCCCACCTGCCCAGTGCGGCCGCCGCCGACCATGCCCCAGCGCAGGGGGCGCTCGATCTGTCTTTCTCCGTTGATCATCCTCTGTCCTTCCAGGAGTAGTGTCTGTGAATTTCAAGTGGCGGCACAGCCGCGTCGGCCTCGGCTACAGCGCGCCGAGGGCTCACTGGGGCGCTGGCTGCAGACGGACCTATCCGCTGTCATTTGGCCGCCCAGTACTTGTCGACGAAACGCTGCATCTCCGAGCGCATGAACTTGCCGGAGTGGTCGGCCTTGTCCTCCCATGCAAAGACGCAGGCGGTCATGATACCGTCGAAACCGACCTCAGCCAGGGTGCCGAAAAAATCGTCCCACGGAACCTCGCCCTGACCGATGTTGAGGTGCTGATGCACGCGGGCGTTCGTGCCGGGAGGATTGAGGATATACCGAAGTCCGGAGGACGCCCTATGATTGAAGGTGTCGCCGACGTGGACATGGGCGAGCACGTCCTTGGCCTCGCGCAGCATCGCCTTGGTGTCGTCGCCGAAGTAGAATGTGTGCGGCGCGCAATAGAGAAACTTGACGTTCTTCGAGTTCACGGTCCGGATGATATCCAATGCCGGCTGAAGCGTTTCGCACCAGTCTTCCGGGTGCGGTTCGACGTGCATGTTGATGCCCTCGCGTTCGAGGACCGCCACGAGTTCGTCCATCGAGCGCCACCAGGCATCCTCGCAGGCTTCGATCATCGATGCGGTATGGCAGCAATAGCAGGAGCCTCTATCCGGGTGAGGACCGCGCCCGAATTCGGAATTCATAGTATCGACGCCGAGTTCGACGCAGATTTCGATGGCGCGCTTCCAATGCTTGACGGCGGCCTGCCGCTCGGCCTCGTCGTTGGACGCCCAGCGGTACATCGGCAGGAGAGAGGCAATGCCTACATTCGCGTCCGCGAGCGCCTTCTTGAAGGACTTGATCCGCGAGGGGAAAACGCGCGGCGCCTTGAACCATTCGAGGAAGTCCGCCCTGGGGCTGAGTTCGATCCACTCGTAGCCAAGTTCGGCAACCTTCGAAGGGAGTTCCTCAAGGGAAAGATGTCGATGCATAAATGGGTCGAGCGCGATTTTCATGATTGATCACCTCTAAAATGGTTGCACTTGACAGCCCCACCCGCGATGGCGGGTGAGCCGGTTTCGATTGTCTGGCGGTGTTCGTTTGGCCGATCGCTCAGACCGCCGGGGAATGGTCGTCATTCGCGGATGAATGAGCCGAGATCTCAGCCTCCAGTTCGGCCATCGCCTCCCCGCCTGCCATGAGATCGGTGATCTCCTCCCTCGTCTTTTCGCCCTTGCGGAAGTCGGCCGCCTTCTCGCCCTTGATCAGGACAGCGAAATGATCGCCGACCGTCATCGCGTGAATGACGTTGTGCGTAATGAAGATGACTGCCAGTCCGCGACGCCGCGCTTCGAGAACGATGCGAAGCACGTGGGCGGCTTCCTTGACTCCGAGTGCTGCCGTTGGCTCGTCGAGGATCAGCACCCTGGCGCCGAAATGGACCGCCCGGGCAATCGCCAGCGACTGGCGTTCCCCGCCCGACAGTCCGCCGATCAGGCGATCGCCGTCGTCGATACGGGTAATGCCGAATTCGCGCACCGCCTTCACCGCGATGTCGTTTGCCGTTTTGCGGTCGTAGATCTTGAACGGGCCGAAGCCCTTGGTCGGCTCACGACCGACGAAGAACGAGCGGCCGATGCTCATCAGCGGGAACGTGCCGCCGAACTGGTGCACTGTCGCGATGCCCATATCGGCGGCCTCGCGCGGGTTGTTGAAGATCAGCGGCTTGCCTTCGAACCTCACGGTCCCGCTCGTCGGCTTGTAGACGCCGGCAAATGTCTTGATGAGAGTGGACTTGCCTGCACCATTGTCTCCAAGAAGACAAAGGACCTCCCCCGGATGGACTTTCAACGTGATGTCATGAAGGACATCGATCGGACCAAAGGACTTGTTGACGTTTTCGAGTTCAAGGATAGGCGTTCTCATATCCTGATCCCTCACTTCTTCTTCGGCGAGTAGGTCAGCGCCATGTGACGGAACGTGTTGTTCATAAGCACCGCGATCAGCAGCATGACGCCGATGATGAGGCTCGACCAGTTGCGGTCGAAGGTTGTGAAGTAGATGCCCTGGTTCACAACGGCGAAGGTGATCGTCCCGAAGAAGATCCCGATCACGGAACCGAAGCCGCCAGTCAACAGGACGCCGCCGACGACAACCGAGATGATCGCGTTGAAGATGAAGGTCATGCCGCCGGAGACCTGCGCCGAATTGAAGAGGATGGCCTGGCACATGCCGACGAAGGACGCACTCGTGGAAGAGAGCACGAACAGGATGATGGTCAGTCCCGCCGTGGGGATGCCGGCATTCCGCGCGCTGCCCCTGTCTCCACCCATCGCGAAGACCCAATTTCCATACGGCGAGAAATGGATGAAGAAGACGAAGAGAGCGGTGATCGCGATCCACCAGACGATGATCACCTGGAAAGACCCGAATAGAAACTGGCCGAAGAGGAATTTTGCCCACGGATCGGCGGTCAGGGCGACGCTGGTCGTTCCGGTTACCAGAACCGAGACGCCGAGCATCAGTCCCTGGACCGCAAAGAGCGTGCCGAGTGTTACGATCAGCGATGGCACCGCCGTGCGCACCACGAGATAGCCGTTGGTCAGACCGACGATGAGACCGATGCCGATCGACCCGAGCATGCCGAGCCAGATCGGAAAACCGTAATAGCCGGATATGATCGCCACCGTCATCGAACCGGCGGGGATCATCGCGCCGATTGAAATGTCGAGATCGCCGGCGATCATCAAAAGTCCGATCGGCAAAGCGACAATGCCGAGATTGGCAGCGACGTTCAGCCAGCTCGCGGCCCCGGCAGGTTCCAGAAACTTGGCGCTTCCGAAGATGATGAAGAACGCCAGCACTCCAAAGAGCCCGAGAAAGGCACCCGCCTCAGGGCGGCGCAAGAGGTTGCCGACAGACAGATTGTTCATTTGCTGTATCCCCAATCAGGCTTCTTTTCGAAGCATGGGACGTCTCATTGCCGATCCGCGAGTTTCTCGCGGGCCGGAGCGAAGCCTACCCGATCTATCGGGCGCCCTGTTTGACGCCGACCATGACCGCGTCGATATTGGAAACATCGACGATACCCGGACCCGTCAGCACCGGCGCCGTGGGCAGGTTGGTGCCGAAGTCCAGATGGGATGCCAGTAGCGTTACGCTGAGCAGGGCTTGGAGATAGGGCTGCTGGTCGATCGCGAAGGTCTGAGAGCCGTCCTTGATGCGCGCCAATCCCGATGCATTCAGATCGAAAGTGCCATGGACGACTTTCCCCACCTTGCCTGCTTGATTGATCCCGCTCGCAGCGGCGTCCGCGTCGGTCGCTCCGACGTTGAGGACGCCATCGATTGTGTCATCCTGAATGAGTGTGGCCTTCACCGCCTCGGCAATTGCCGTTTGATCACCGAAGCTCGTGGCCGGCAGCGGCAACTGCTTGCCCTTGCCACCCCTAGCGGTGATGCCATCGATCACGCCTTTGCACCGGGCCTCCTGATTGGCAGCACCTGGAAGCGTATTGACACAAATGACATTCTTTGCGCCTTTTGATCCCATATATTCGCCGCCAGCCTTGCCGGCGACATATTCGTCCGAGCCGACATAGTTGATCGCGCCGAGCTCGCGCGCCTTATCGATATTGCCGGCGTTCATGAGGATGATTTTGATCCCGCTCTGAATAGCAGCCTTGATCGCTTCATCCTCTGCCGCCGGCACCCAGTCAGGGACCACGATGCCCTTCACACCCTGGCTCATCGCGGTGCGTACGAGCTGCGCTGCGTCCGGACCGAGATTGTCATAGGTCTGCAGCTGGAGATAAGTTACCGTACCGCCGTTCTTTTCGAGAACGGGCCTCGCATCATCGACACCCTTCTTGATGCGGCTCCAGAACTCGTCATCCGTCTTGCCACCGACCACGGCGATATTGGCGGCCAGGGCGGCAGAGGCACAAAGGGCGACAACAGACGCCGCCAATACCCCTTTGAGGGCACCCTTAAAGAACTTCATTAGATTTCCTCCCGAAAGTTGCCCTCGAGATCACATCTCCTCTGATCGATCTCGGCAACGCCAGGCAGTAGTACCAAATGAACTGCTTGTTCGAAATAGCTATTGCAATGGAATGAATATTTTGTATCTTTTATTCCATTCTAAAATGAATTGGATAATGTCATGAAGGCACGCCCTACGATCGCGGATTTGGCCAGTACCGCCAAGGTGAGCATTTCCACCGTGAACAGGATCCTTAATGGTTCATCCTCTGTGAAACCGAGGACAATCGAGAGAGTTCAAAAGGCTGCGGAGGAAATCGGCTTCTATGGTCGGGGCGTCATCGAAGACCGGCAAAGAAATGCCCGCCCCTCATATTGCTTCGGATTTCTTTTGCAGCAGTCGACCCGAGAGCTATACCGCCTCTTCGGCTCCAGCATCGTCAATGCATGTCAGCAGAGATCCGGTGAGAAAGTCGAGGCGCTGGTCGAATTTGTCGACGTTTTAAGTCCCGAGAACATCGCAAACAGATTGGATGCCCTGGGAGAAAAATGCGATGCGGTCTCTGTCATTGCGGGAGATCATCCCCTGATCGGACAGACAATTCATTCTCTCAAGCTTAGAGGCAAGCCGACCGTTGCCTATATAACGGATCAGAGCGCCCCAGATCGCGCCGGCTACGTCGGGACCGACAATTGGAAACTGGGCAGAACTGCCGCATGGTTTTTAGCCCAGACTGCCCAATCGCCCGGGCGAGTTGCAGTGTTCATCGGTAATCACCGCTACCAATGCCAGGACGTCTCGGATGCCAGCTTTCGCTCATATATGCGCGAGCATGCGCCTCACATCCAAATCGACGATAGCCGGCCAACTCATGAAGAGCCCGAGGAGGCTCATCGGATCGTTAGCCAATTGCTGTCCGAACTCGATGACCTGAGAGGTATCTTCATAATTGGAGGCGGGATTTCGGGGGTTCTCAGGGCACTGCGCGAGGCAGCTCCCGAAAGAAGAGACAAGGTGAAGGTGGTCTGCCGCGACCTTGGTCCGGAGACGCGTAAGGGACTGACGGAAGGCCTAATCACTGCAGCTTTGTGTCATCCGATGGACCGAATCTCTGACGAATTGGTCGCAACAATGATTGCCTCCCTGACCCATCGCGACAGCCCGGCAATTCTCCAACGTATCGTGCCGTTTGAGACGATAACTCCAGAGAGCGTGTGAGCCTGCAATGCGAGATATCGGGCAGCAGTCTCAGTATCGAAGAACTGATTTGACCGGCGTCGACGATAAATTGAGCCTGGTGGCGGCGGTGGGGATAATGACAAGCAAGGCAACGTGCTTCGACTACCCATCCCAATTTACATGTCGAGGCGAATACGCTTAGACTCCGCTGTTGCCTGCCCGGCGGCGATATCAGTGGTTCGCATATGGACCCGCGCGGAGCGCGATGGTGCACTTTTTCCTTGAGAAACCCAATATAAAATTGCCAAACTTCCGATCGAAGCTCGGAAAACCCTACGAAGCAGATGCATATCGGCGACTGCCGGCGTTTGTGCCTGTGATCGTCAGGCGGCGTCTGCTATGGCATTGGCTCTCGCATCGCTTCCAAGCAAAAAAGAGATGCAGGATTTATAGGTAACGCTGCCCTCGCAACTATCATCGGTGATTGGATGACCACATTCTCCGTCCGGCATATCACCTCCTATCGCTACACAAGACCTGTGGAGTTTGGCGAGCACCGGCTGATGTTCAGGCCAAGGGACAGTTTCGACCAGACGCTGTTGAGCTCCCACCTGCAGGTCGATCCGCAGCCGGAATACGTCCGATGGATCCATGACGTGTTCGGCAATTGCGTCGCCCTGGTTGGTTTTGCGGAAGCCTCGCGTGAACTTCGCTTCGAAACAACCATTCGCCTCGACCATACGCCTCACATTGCAATCGACCTTCAGATCGACGAGGCGGCCTTGACCTATCCTTTTGCATACGATCCGGAGGAAGCACTTGATCTGGAGCGGACAATTCATCGCCATTACCCAGATCCGGGGGATACGGTCGGCAAATGGGCGCGGCAATTCGTGCGGATCGGCCAGCCTACCGAAACCGGGCACTTGCTGATGACCTTATGTTACGCGATCCACGAGAGCTTCATCTACGCTCGGCGGTTGGCGCATGGCACGCAGACTCCGCTGGAAACTCTGCAGCTTCGGCGTGGAACCTGTCGCGATTTTGCACTGCTAATGATGGAGGCGGCGAGATCGCTTGGGCTCGCTGCCCGCTTCATCACCGGCTATATCTATGTTCCCGACCGTGACGGCTCGTTGACGCTCGGGGGCGGGTCGACCCATGCCTGGTGCCAGATCTACCTTCCGGGCGCCGGCTGGGTAGAGTTCGATCCCACCAACGGTATCGTCGGCAACCGCGACCTGATCCGGGTCGGCGTCGCCCGCGACCCGAAACAGGCGATACCCCTGTGGGGCAGCTATGATGGCAGCGCATCCGATTTCGACGACATGTCCGTGCAGGTGAATGTCACGACCGATGATCGCAGTGCCAGGCTTTGAGGTCCACGTCCCCGGACAAGGCTGGCGCCCACTCGCCCTTCAGGTTCGTTTAAGCGAGCTCCGATAAAGCACGGATCGTGCGAACACTCGCGCCCCCCAGCCGGAGGTTCGCACAGGGAGGTCTTTTCAATAGGCCTTTTTAAGCTCTGCCTCAATGCCACGAGGCAGAGCTCTTCTCGTTTGTCATCGGCATGCACCGCTTCACAATGCCGTAGTTGAGGTCGGATACCTTCTTCATCCAGGCAAGCCAATGGCATTGCGGCAACTCGGCAATGATCTGCGAGACCAGTGGAACCTTCATCGTACTTGACTTCATGTGTCCCTCTGGCACGGTAAATGTTACGTCAAAAATAGGAAGATCCATGACCCCAGAACGTTTTTCCGAATGCCTTTTGCATATTCGCTGGACGCCCATCAATCTGGCGAGTGCCCTGCAATGCGACTTGTCGTGGGTGGAGGCGTTGGAAGCAGGCAATGCCGAAGTGCCGACTGGATTGGCGGCGTGGCTTGAAACTCTCGCACAATGCCATGAGGCTGCCGGCGTTCCAACGACCTATCGCGGACGTGGGCACGAGTGAGATCAACAGTCGCGGAACGCGCGGTTGACGCGAGTTATCAATGAGCAACCACCCCCGGCGGAGGGATTTGAGATGAATGATGATTTTCGCTTAAAGCTTGTCAAGATTAGAGACGAAAAAGTCGCCCATCGCAATGAGCTTCTGGCGATGAAGTTGCAGGGCGCAGCTGCGAAATGGGTCAACGAGGATATCGATATTGACGGCATGATCGCCCGCGAACAACTCGCGATCGACAACCTCGACGATACGATTGCCCGCCTCAGCTAAAAGCGCCCGATCGTAACTTGAAGGCGAATCCTCGCCATCGACATTCGCGCGGCTTCTGATATTTTTTCTATTTTACAGCGACGACAGTTCTGGGAGGAACTTCACCGTCGGGAGGAACACATGACCGGGAAACCGAACAACCGTGATGCCGCCGCCCTGTCAGCCGGCGCGGTGGCGCTTTCGAATTCCGCCATGCTTGCAGCGCTGATCGGTCATCTTCGGCGGATCGGCGCGGTCAGCGCGGAAGCAGAGCGCGATATGTATGAGAACGCCCTTCAAATGCTTGAGGAAAGCCAGGGCGATGACCAAAGCGGCGTATTCGCAGCGGCTCGGGAACTGATTGCAGAGCATTTGAAACCGCATAGTTCCAAGCTGGCAACTTAGGATAGGTCACGGATAGACGGGATCGTGAACACTCGCGCCCACCTCATGGGCAAATGCGATGTCGTGCAAACGATTACATTTTTCGGCTCGCATGTACCGCAATTTGGGGTTTGCAAGAGACAATAGGGTTTCCAGTTCTGCCATTGATTATCATTTCACGGGAGGCTGAAAGAGAGTATCTTGTACGATGGAGGAAGGTCATGCGTCGCTACCTCATCGAATGCGTTCTTCAACCAGAGGAGATCGACAATCTTCAAAAGATTTTCGACGTTATCATTGCTCAGCCCTGGTTCGTTTTGAACGATGTCAACCGAGAGATGTTTGCGGTGGATCTGATCAAGCTCTACCAAAGTGGAATTGTTGATTGCAATATACTACGCGATCTCGCCACCTCGAGAGCCATTAGGCGCTTCGGCCGAGAAATGCCGAGGACCCCATCGGAAAGAGAAAGAGAAGCCTATGAACAAGGTATTGCTGCAGGAAGACGACACCTGAACGATAGGCCCAATCCATATCCGGAAAACAGCACTCTTGCGGCTGCCTATGAGAATGGTCTTCTTGACGGGCAAAAGCTGCAATAGATGCCAGCCGGCCCGATTCTCGCGGGCTCGACCATATCCGGCCTGAATTTACCGCCAATTTGATGAAGAGGGACCGCCGTCGATCGGCGGAACGTCGTCGCACCGTCGCCAAGAATTTCGCGTCATCCCTGTAATTTTCCTCGTTTCACTAAGGAGCTCAGGCCCACATACCCGGAGGCGCCGCATCACGAAAGGATGATTTATTATCTAGGAATTCACCCTTGAGTAGTGTAATATTAGCGGACGGACAAGTTCACACCCCTGACACTTGGTCGCACTAAGTGAGCCGTTATAGGTCTCCCGGCTCTGCCTTGCCCCACAAGGCAGAGCCGCTTCTCTATTCCAAGAGAAGGAATGCCAATGGTGTGGCCCATCTGGCAGTCGTGTCCGGCCCGGCGAAAGCATTCAGAGAAGTCGTCTCAGCCGTAATCGTTGACCTGCGCCAAGCAGGCGAAAAATATCAATACGAAATTAAGGGCTGGCTGTCCGCAATTGTCAGCTGTTTTGATGGTAACGGAGGACTGCTACCATCAACTTCAACGCGCCTGAACGGGCCAACCACATCTAGGGCAGTTGGACGCCTGTGGCTGTGGTGTAGACGCGGTATAACGATTGCGTCGCAGCGATAAACAGCTGATTGCGGCGAGGCCCGCCAAAAGTCAGGTTGGCGACCGTCTGCGGTATCTTGATCTTGCCGAGCAAGGTGCCATCGGGCGCGAAGCAATGCACGCCGTCGCCGGCACTCGTCCAGATATTACCCGCAATATCCGCGCGGAATCCATCCGGAATGCCCGCGTCGATGTCGCAAAACACCCGGCCGTTGGCGAGCTTGTTTCCATCAATCACGTCGAACACGCGAATGTGCCGCGGAGCATTGATGTCATGGCTTGCGGCAGAGTCGGCGACATAGAACTTCGTCTCGTCCGGCGAGAAGGCCAAGCCGTTCGGCTGACGGAAATCGTCGACCACGATCTCCAGTTCGCCGGTCGCCGGGTCCAGCCTGTAGACATTGCGTGTCGCCTGTTCCGGCTCTGCCTTGTAGCCCTCGTAGTCCGACAGGATGCCGTAGGTCGGATCGGTGAACCAGACGGAGCCGTCGGAGCGGACGACCACATCGTTGGGCGAATTCAACCGCTTGCCCTCGTAGCTATCGGCAAGAATGGTGATCGAACCATCGATCTCGGTGCGCGTCACCCGGCGGGTGCCATGCTCGCAGGATACCAATCGCCCCTGGCGGTCGCGCGTGTTGCCGTTGGCGAAATTCGAGGGAGCGCGGAAGATCGACACGCTCCCACCCGGCACCCAGCGCAGCATGCGTTCGTTCGGGATATCGCTCCAGATCAGGCATCCGGTATCTGCGAACCAGACCGGCCCCTCCGCCCAGCGGCAATCGGAATAGAGTTCCTCAAGACCGGCACTGAGAACCACGAGATCGCGGAACCGCGCGTCGTACATTTCGTAGATGGACGGTGCGTCGTTTGGCATTGCTATTTTCCTGTAAAGACCGCTGGGAACAGTGTCAGCGCCCGCCGATGGGACGGCCGCCGGCAACGAGAATGACGGCAATGATGATTAAGCCGGTGAGAATGAGCCTTGGGCCTGCGCCGAAACCATAGGTGTTCAGCATGGAAACAACCAGGAACATGAACAGGGACGCACCCCATATACCCGGCACATTTGAATCGCCGCCGGCGACCGCCGTGCCGCCGATGATGACGACGGCGATCGACATCAGCAGATATTCGGCCCCCATATTGAGAGCTGCGCCACCGGAGAAGCTGGCGAGAAGATAGCCGCAGATCGATGCGAGAATGGCGCAGAGTACATAGGTCGCAAGCCGCGTGCCATCGACGGGAATGCCAGCCATGCGCGCGGCAAACATGCTCTGTCCGATCGCCGAGATCCAACGACCGTAGATCGTCCTCTCCAGCAAGACCCAGGCAAGCGCCGAGAGCAGCAGGGCGACGATGGCGACATTTGGAATGCCGAGCACACCGGACGTGGTGAAATCTGCCAGCTGCTCGGGCGGCTTGATACGCAGCCCGCGATTGCTCCAGATGGCCGCCGACTGGATGATGAAGCTCATCGAGAGGGTCGCGATAATAGGTGGAATGCGCAACAGCTTGATCAGCGCATAGTTGCCGATCCCGATGCCGAGACCGATCACGATCGACACCAGCAGACCCGGCACGACCATGCCGTCCTCGACATTCATCAGCTTCAGCGCAATCGTACCGGCAAGCGTCATGGTGGCCGGCACCGAGAGATCGATATTTCCGGGCCCGAGCGTGATGACGAACATCTGCCCGATGCCGACGATGACGGAGAAGGCGGCAAAGGTGAGTGCGGCCTGCGACAGGCCGATCGAACTGGCGCCGCCGGTGAAAAGCACCGTGATGATCCACACGAGGATGGCAGCGACAAAGGACCAGATCCAGGGCTTCCGGCCGAGCGCACGAAGAGCGATCATGATTGTTTCTCCCGCTTTTCGACACGGTTGAGCAAGAGCCTCAGGGCAAGCACGATGACCAGGATCGCACCCTGCGCACCGATCTGCCAGTCCGGCGAGATCCGCAGGAAAGACAGAAACGAGCCCGCCAGCGTCAGCGTCAGCGCGCCGATCACGGCACCCACCGGCGAGACGCGCCCGCCCGTGAATTCGCCCCCGCCAAGGATGACCCCGGCAATCGACAGCAAAGTATAGCGCAGCGCGATATTCGCATCCGCTGAGGTCGTAAGGCCGACAAGCGCAACACCGGCCAGCACGGCGAAGAGGCCGGCCAGAGCGTAAGCCGCTGCACGCAGGCTGACGACGGACCAGCCCGCACGCTGGAGCGATCGCTGATTGCCACCGACACCGCGGATAAGAACACCGAAGGAAGAGCGCATGACAATCAGGTGGGAAATCAACGCGATGACGACGCTCGCGACGATTGCTATGGGGACAAGTGGCGGTTTAGAGGTCATCAGCCAGCGCGCCCAATCCGGCGCGGTACCGCCTGGTGCCGGCAGCAAAAGGACCGCCAGACCGCCCCAGACGAAGCTCATGCCGAGCGTCACGACGATCGACGGCAGATCCCTGATATAGATGATGATGCCGATTACGGCATAGACGGCAATCGCTGCAGCCAGGATGAGGATGCCAATGAGCGGGGACGACTGCAGATAGGTCGCCGCCACGCAAGCGGTGAAACTGACGAAGGTTCCCATCGACAGATCGAGATCGTTGACCGACATGATCAACATCTGGGCGATCGTCGCAAGCGCAATGGGCACGGCAAGATTGAAGAGTAGATTGAGGCCGATATAGCTCATGGCTCGCGGCTGCAGATAGAAGACCGCGACGAGCAGGACGGCAAGCGAGAGCGCCGGGATCAGCAGGCGCAGGGTGGAGGAAGATGGACGGTTCATGCGTCTTCTCCGGCAAATGAAGCGGCCAGCACATTTTCCTCGGTGATTTGGTCCCCGACAAGTTCCGCAACGATGGCGCCATTGCGGAAGACATAGGCGCGATCACAGAGGCGGATCTCATCCATCTCGGTCGAGTACCAGATGAAGGTGCGCCCGGCCGCTGCTTCGTGGTTCAGGATCCTGTAGACTTCCTGTTTGGTGCCGATATCGACGCCGCGCATCGGATCGTCCATCAGCACAATCGGCGACGTGGTCGCTAACGCACGAGCAAACAGAACTTTCTGCTGGTTGCCGCCCGATAGCGACAGGATTCCGTTTTCCATGGCTGGCGTGCGAATTTCGATGCGACCCTTCCAGTCGGCTCCCAGGCCTTCTTCCCGCTGTCTGTTGACGAGGTACTTCTGCGAGAGCTCGCTCAGCGATGCGATGCTGAGGTTCTTCAAAATGCTCCACAGGGGAAAAGTGCCATTCAGGCTTCTGTCGCCGGCAACGAAGGTGATCTTGTCCTGCCTACCCGGCAGCCAGTTGCTCGAGAGCGACCGATGGAGATCGAGGAGCATTTCGGTCTGGCCGTGGCCAGCAAGACCGGCAAGGCCGATCACCTCGCCCTTGCGGACCGCGAAGGCAAGACCCTTGCCGCCGCGCGCGGGCAACGCAAGAATGGGAGATACCGCGACACGCTCTTCGTTCCTCACTTTGCGATCCTGTTCCTTGACGACACTACCCATCGCCTGAACAAGGCTGTGCACGGTAAAATCCTGAGCCACGCGATCGGCAACGACGCGGCCGTCTTTCATGACCAGAATGCGGCTCGCGGTCGACAGGATCTCGCCAAGGATATGCGAGATCAGCATCACGGCGCCGCCTGTCTGAACGAAAGCCCGGACATAGGCCATCAGTTGCGCCGCCAATCCGGCATCGAGCGAAGAGGTGGGCTCGTCGAGAATGACGAGCTTCGGCTCTTCCCCCACGGCGCAAAAGGTAATCGCGATCTCCACCATCTGCCGCTCAGCGATGGAAAGTTCGCCGACAGTGCGCATGACATCGATCTTGTGGCCGGTGAAAATCTCGTCGAGCTTGGCGCGGATGATCGCTGCAGCCTGCCGCCGCCAGTTCCAGCCGGCGAGGCTGCGGTGAACGACCCGCATGTTCTCGACGACGGTCAGGTTCGGCGCGAGCGATAGCTCCTGGAAAACACAACGAATGCCATGCGCACGCGCAGCGTTGATGCCATGCACTTTATCGTCGCCCTCATAGGCGATGATGCCTTCGTGCGGGCTCAGGCCGCCATTGATCACGTTGACGATCGTCGACTTGCCGGCGCCATTGTGACCGACAAGACCGATACATTCGCCGGCAAGAATTGTAACATCGGCGCCATCAAGCGCCTTGACGGCACCGAAATGTACCTTAATGCCGCGGGCCGAGACGACCGCTTGCGGCTCGGCATCCTGTCTCATCGAAGCATTGTCTTTGACTGCAATCATGGATCGTCCGGTCGGGCGTTGCGTCTGCCCAGCGCCACCCTCTCATCGGGCAGCGCTGGTTTTAAATAGCAGGTTGATATCGACTACTTCGCCGTGGCGATGGCTTTCTTGGCATCGTCGAGCGTGTATTCAACATTGGCGACGCCGCCAGCCTGGGTCGAGGCGAGGTTGGTTTCGAGATTGTTCTGATCGATGCGCAGGAACGGCACGACCAGATCCTTCTTCACCTGCTGGCCGTCGAGGATCTGCTGGGCGACCCAGAAGGCGAGCGTCGAGACGCCGGGCGCGATGGAAACCGACATGGTCTCGTAGCCGCTGGCGTCCTTCTCCTTCTTCCACCAGGCAAGCTCGTCCTGGCGGTTGCCCATAACGATCGTCGGCATGGGGCGCTTTGCGGCTGCGAATGCTTGCGCGGCGCCATAGCCGTCACCGCCCTGGGTCACGACCGCGGCAATGTCAGGCAGGCTCGGCAGGATACCCGCGACGGCGCGTTGGGCAACATCCTGCGCCCAGTCACCATGCACCGAACCGACGATTTTGAACTGCGGATATTTGGAGGCCGCATCGTGGATGCCGGCCGAAATCTCGTCATCTACGGAAACGCCGGCAAGCCCGCGAATTTCCAGGATATTGCCGCCCTTCGGCATTTTCTTCGCGAGATACTCGATCTGGCTTGCGCCCATGCCCTTAAAGTCGACGGCAATGCGCCAGGCGCAGGGTTCGGTGACGATGCCGTCAAACGAAACGACGACGATCTTGGCATCGCAGGCTTCCTTGATCGCGCCGTTCAGCGCGGTCGGCGATGCGGCATCGATGACGATCGCATCATAACCCTGCAGAATCATGTTCTGAATCTGCGCGGCCTGCTCGGTCGCCTGGTTTTCTGCCGTCGTGAACGGGTCGGCGGCGGCAACGACGCCCGCTTTCACGGCCTCGCCGGTCACCTTCTGCCAACTGGTGAGCATGGCCTGGCGCCAGGAGTTGCCCGCATAGTTGTTAGACAGGGCAATTTTCTTGGATGACGTATCTGCAAAAGCAGCCGGTACGGCAACGCTCGCGATGACGGCGGACGCCAGAAGCATCTTGGTAATATTCATTTTTTCCTCCCAAAGAGCCTGTACTTCAACTTCCAGGCCAAGATTTTCGAACGCGCTCCTCAACGAACGATCGAAAATATTATTTGCACTGAAGGTTCCCCTTTCAGTAGAAACAGGATGTCCGAGATTGTGACGCTTGTACAGGCGCTTAAAGGGCGGGACCTTGCGGGATCCCGCAGAAAAGATGCGCAAGTCCGCAAGACGAACGACTTTGTTCGGCGCTTAATAGCGTTGGAAATTTACATGCTGCGATCGGCCGGAGGAGTTGAGGTCGACGCGTTGCCTGGGAGGGCCTGTCTTGCGCGATCTGGCGCCGCAATCGGTCTTTGACCATTACCTCAACATTTCAAGGCTCATCGCAGGACGGCTCGATTTTCACTCCGTCATCCAGGCGGTCGCGGCCGAGATCAACCATGTCATCCCGCATGATCACCTCGATGTCTGCATCATCATGGTGGATGAAAAATTCCATACGGCCTACGAAAGCGGAATGGAGACCGATTGGGGCAAGCGCTTTCCCGCTCCCGTCAGCAACAGCCCCATCCGCACGCTTCTGTGGGGCGAGACCGACCATCTGCTGACAGATGACGCCTGGAGCGACCCGCAATTCCATTTCCAGGGGGCCTTTTCGCATCCGATCTTCCATCAATCGCTGCACAGCCGCCTGCATGTCCCCCTCAAAGTCCAAGGCCACGTCATCGGGGCACTCTCCTGCTCCAGCCATCAGATGGGCTTTTACGACATGCAGGATGTCGAAAGCGCACGTGTGATTGCCGATCTGTTGGCTCCGCACTTCTTCGCCATCCGCGCGGCCGATCAGGCGAAACGATCCGCTATCGTCGAGGCGGAGGCACGGGCTCGCGAGGAAGGCCTGCGGCTCGGCGCGCTTAAACTGACGGAGGCTCTTGAGGCGGAGCGCCAGCGCATCGGCATGGATCTGCACGACCAGATTCTCGCCGATCTCACTCGACTTTCGCGGCGGCTGGAACGGCTGGCGCGTCAGCCTGACGTCACAGGCGAGGCGCTCGAACCTCTCTTCCGGGGTCTGCAGCACAGCATGCACGATCTTCGCCAAATCATTGAGGAAGCAAAGCCCTCGGTCCTTCAGCTCTTTGGCTTTGCCCAGGCGGTGGAGAACCACCTCGAACGGTCGATCCAGGAAAGCGGAGCCACGCTCAAATGGAGGCTGAACGATGAAACGAGCGGTGCCATCGACCGCCTCGAGCAATCAGTCAGCATCGCGCTCTTTCGCATTATACAGGAAGCCATCAACAACGCGATCCGCCATGCCCAGGCAAGCAGTATTGTGGTTCATCTTAAGGCCACCGAGGGAGCCGTCACCATTGATGTCATCGATGACGGCCTCGGGCTTGGAAACGCCCACAGATCCTCTGGCGGCGGTATCGAAAACATGAAGACGCGGGCGCGATTGATTTCGGCGCGCTTCGCGATCAAAGCCGCAGCGGTCTCCGGAGGCACGCTGGTCAGCGTCAGCCTGCCCGCCAAAGAGCTATCGGCCAAGGGAGCTGCGGCATGAAGGTGCTGATCATCGAGGACGATCCTCTCCATCGATCCTATCTGAGCGAGGCCATCCGCGCCGCCCTCCCCGAATGCGATGGCGTGCTGGAAGCAGAAAACGGCGGAGCCGGAGAGCGGCTGGCGCGCGATTGCAAATCCGCCCATATCGTCATGGACCTGCAGATGAGCGAGCGCAACGGCATCGAGGCTGCGCGCACCATCTGGAAGGAGCGCCCGGAAACGCGCATCCTGTTCTGGTCGAACTACTCGGACGAAGCCTATGTCCGCGGCGTCTCTCGCATCGTGCCGGTCGGTGCCGTCTACGGTTATGTCCTGAAATCGGCCTCCGACGACCGGCTGAAGCTTGCGCTGCGCAGCATTTTCATCGAAAGCCAGTGCGTGATCGACCGCGAAGTGCGCGGCATGCAGCAAAGAAGCCTCGGCACCATCAACGGCTTCACCGAGGCCGAGTATGAAATCCTTGTCGACATCGCGCTCGGCCTCACCGATCGGGCGATTGCGCACAGGCGCAATCTGTCGGTACGCAGCGTGCAGAACCGGCTGCAGCAGCTCTACATCAAACTTGGCGTCTATCAGCCGCTCGGTGCCCAGAGCGACGAGGGCCGGTTCAATCTGCGGGCGCGAGCCATTGCCGTCGCGCTCCTTCGAAAGCTACTCAATCACAGCGCGCTGGAGCGGGCCGAGGCGGATCTGAGCGCCTGGCTTGCACGCCAGCCGCACAGCTGATGGAAAGAACTTTGCCGCCGGCGTCAATCACGCTTGACGCCCTCCCCGTCGAATGATTGTCTATTGCTAGCAATAGACATTAATCCAACCTCACGGAACCCTTCATGTCCGCCGTTTCGCCTGTCATCCTCCTTAATCCCATAGACGACGTCGCGGTTGCCCGCGCGATGATCCGTGCCGGGAACCAGACCGGCATCGAAGGATTGATCGCCGCCGAGCAGATTCCGCGCGGACACAAGGTGGCGGTGCGCGATATCCCCGCCGGTCAGGAAATCCGTAAATTTGGCCAGCCGATCGGCATAGCGACGCAATTCATTCCGGCGGGAGGCCATGTGCACCTGCAGAATCTCGCCGTCATCGAATCCGAGCATCCCTACCAATTCAGTGTCGATATCGAAGAGACGGGAATGCTGTCGCGCGAGGACTGTCGCACTTTCATGGGCTTCGATCGCGGTGCCGGCGGCGTCGGCACCCGCAACTTCATCGGCATCATCACCACGGTCAACTGCTCGGCCACCGTCTCGAAATATATCGCCGAACACTTCAACCGCACCGGCGGCCTGGAAGGCTTTGATAATGTCGATGGCGTCGTCGCGCTCACCCATGGCGGCGGCTGCGCGATCAATATGAATTCCGAGGGCTACCGCTACCTGGCGCGTACCCTGCAGGGCTATGCGCGCCATCCGAATTTCGGCGGCATCCTGATGATCGGGCTTGGCTGCGAAACCAACCAAATTGCGCCTATTCTGGAGCACTACAAGCTAGAAGAGGGAAACCGGCTGCGCACCATGACCATTCAGGATCTCGGCGGCACGCGAAAGACCATCGCCGCCGCCTCCGAGATGATCCGGGATATGCTTCCCGAGGTCAACGCGGCCGAACGGACCGTTCAGCCGCTTTCGGGATTGAAATTGGCTTTGGAATGCGGTGGATCGGACGGCTATTCGGGAATCTCCGCTAACCCGGCGCTCGGATATGCCTCGGATCTTCTCGTTCGCAATGGCGGGACATCGGTTCTGGCGGAAACACCGGAGATCTACGGCGCGGAACACCTGCTGACGCGGCGCGCTGCAACGCCTGACGTTGCTGAAAAACTGCTCTCCAGGATCGACTGGTGGCGCGACTATACGCGACGCAACGGCGCCGAGCTCAACAACAACCCATCCTACGGCAACAAGCTCGGCGGGCTCACAACCATTCTAGAAAAATCGCTCGGCGCGGTCGCCAAGGGTGGCACCATGCCGCTTAAGGCGGTCTACGAATATTCGGAGATCGTCGACAAGACCGGCTTCGTCTTCATGGATACGCCGGGCTATGATCCGGTTGCCGTTACCGGCCAAGTCGCCGGCGGCTGCAACGTGATCTGCTTTACGACAGGCCGGGGATCGGTGTCGGGCTTCAAGCCGGCTCCCTGCATCAAGATCGCCACCAACACCGAGATGTACAATCACATGCGTGAGGACATGGACATCAATTGCGGTGACATTGTCAGCGGCGAGGATACGATCGAGGCGGCCGGCGAGCGCATCTTCGAGGACATCATTGCAGTTGCGTCCGGCAAGAAGACGCTGAGCGAAACCTTCGACTACGGCGATAATGAATTCGTGCCCTGGCAGGTCGGCGCGATCACCTGATACCGCTTTTATCTGCTAGGCGATGAAGCTGTAATCATCAGGCTGATAATGCTCGCGAATATAGGCAGCGCGCGCCTGGACATTCGGCTCGGAATTGCGGACGTGGTTGCGCATGGCCTTGCGTAACCCCTCCTCGTCGCGCCGCCGCATCATCTCGAAGACACCGATATGTTCAGCAAGAAACGGCTCGTATTCCGGCATTTTGATGCGAATGCCGACGACATGCTTGCTGAGCGTCAGGATGCAATGGGTCCGCCTGAGGATGCTCAGGAACTCCTTGTTCGGGCAAGCCTGAAGGCTGCGAAGGTGAAGATCGAGCTCCAGTTCGTACATGGTCGAGGCCGAAACGTCGGGATAATCAGCAAGCGCCGTCGACAGCCGCGCTAGCATCATGCCGATATGATCATCCGAAAGGCCGCCCAAGGCGCTTGAAAGCGCGATCGGCTCGATCTGCTCGCGCACCTCGTAAAGATCGCGGATGCGCTGGCTGTCGAGCGGCACGATCGACCAGCGGAAATTGTCGTCCTTTTCAATAATGCCGAGCGTTTCGAGCTTCAGGAGCACATCGCGCGCCACCGCACGGCCGACCCCGAAATGCCGCGCAAGCTCGTTTTCATTGATACGGTAGCGCCCGAAAAACGAGCGGTAAACAACGATGCGCTCGACATTTTCATAAAGCGCCTGCCAGGCAAACATCGGCCTGGCATCGGCCTCGATCAGCTTGCCGAGATAGTCGGCCAGCTTCTCCCGTCTGGGCGCCGTTCCCGAGGAGCCGACGACAAAACCGCGGCCGTCGAAGCGATTGATCAAGCCATCCTCGACCAGCATTTGCAGCGCCTGCCGAACGGGCGCGCGGCTGCTGCCGACAATGCCGGCAAGGGCAGCCTCGGTCAGCACGATGCCTTCCGGCACGGCACCCTCCAGGATTTCAGCCTTCAGCCGCCCATGAAGCTCCTCATAAAGGCTCCTCTTGCGCGGTCCACCGCTGCCCTCCAAGTCCGATACGCTCATACCGCCCATTTCCCTTGTGCGCAGATCCTGCCGTTTCGCTGAGGAACATCGCACAATTGGGAGGAAGACAACAATCCTGGAAAGACCGTCGTGCAGGGCAGCAACGCGCGGCAGGACATTTTTACCGACCGAGGTGACGGCACCGATGATGGTGTCATACGTTCCTCGCGTTTCGTTGAGAGGAATGCCGCGCAATTTCTCGACCATCTAGCGATTGTAGAGGACCGGGGCAAAAAAAGCCGGACACACCCTGCTTCCCTACACTTTCTCGGCGAGCAACGCCGAGTTTCGCGTAATTCTCAGCCGGCGGATCAGACGCACGATACGCAGCACGACATCAGCAAATGCTTCGCGGGACACTCAGAGGCGTTCCCCTTTGAGGTTCCAAGCGGCTGCTCGTCGACAAACCTGCAGCCGTGCTTTGACGGCGGGCCAGAGTAGCCAGATGTTCGGCGAGTCTGACGGCCAAGGCGACGGCGGGAAGCGTGGGGTTAGCTTGTCCGGATGTAGCGAAAACGGAGCTACCGGCGATGTAGAGGTTAGCGATATCGATGACGCGACAGTTGTGGTCGACGACGGCGTGGTTGCGGTCCACGCCCATCTTGGTCAACCCGATCTGATGGTAGCCGTCTTTGGCTTGTGCGGCGATATGCTCTTCAAGATTCTCGGGGGCTGTATCGAATATCAGCTTGCCTATTTTGCGCTCCTTGAGCCAGCGATCAAGGGCGAGATGTGCTTGGAGCGTGCCGCGAAAATCCTGAGGTAAATATTGGAATGAGACCTCGAGCTTGAACTGGCCGTCCGCATCTTGCACGGGCTTGAGGAAGGCGCGGTTTGAACTGCTTGGAATTTGCTCCCCATGGTAACGAAGGCCGTATCTCAAGTCAGGCCTGCGCAGCAGAACATATGGTTCGGCCACACGGTATTTTTGGTTAAACAGCGCCAGCGCGGCAGAGGTCGTGCCAAGAGGATTGCGCAGGACATTATGCAGCACATTATAGTAACGGGATCGGTCGGCTTCGCCCCATCTCGCCCTGTGAACGACGGTCTTCCGACTGTTCCAAAGATATAGCAGCGAGAGCGCCGGATCGACCTCATCGACAGCAGCCCTCCGGTTTGTGGGCCAAAAAGCGATATTCGGCAACTCGAGTGCGCGTTGCAATTGGGGGGCGGGTTGAAACCGGTTACACACGAAGGTTCCGGTGGATGTGCGCTTAAAAAGATACCGTTCGGCATGTTCCTTGGTGGCGAATTCGATCTGCGCGATCTGTCCGGCGAGGTGTCCCATGTAGAAGCGGCCGAGCGGCCCATCGCTTCCGCCGAACAATTGCGGAAATGCAACCTGGAGGTTCAGCAGCAGCCGGGTATTGCCCCTGCCGCCACAGGCCAGCACATAGTGGTCGGCGCGCACCTTGTACGAACCACCGCGGCAGGCGATCGACATGGAATGGACCCGTTCTTCTACTGGGTCGAATACCAGAGCTTTGACCCTCGCGTCTAAAGCGACGACGAGGTTCTGCGAAGAAGCGATCTCAGCCCTGTTGGCTCTCGCTGTGTTGCGTATTCGTGTCCAGCTTTCCCGGGATGCTGGAAAATCACTCTCCGGCTCCGGATCCGGATCCGATCGCTGGTCGCCGATATTACTGCTCAAAAGAGACCGCGCCCGCTGATAGAAAGGCGAAATCTTTTCGTGAGCAATAGGCCAACCGGAGTGTGTGACATAATCTCTTGCTTCGAAGTCTATATCATCAAGCTCAACGCATTGCCCACCCCATCGTTCGGACGTGCCGCCAAGTCCGGTGGCCGAAGTAAGTCGGTCCGCAGCGTGATAGATATCGTCTCCTACGTCGAACCCTGTTTCGTTTTGGTGAGGTCGTTTCGATCGTTTCGGCCCGGCTTCGATAAGCAGCGTTCGCAGGCCTCGCCGGCTCAATTCCAGTGCAGCGGAAATACCGACCGGGCCTGCGCCCGTGACGCACACGTCAAACACCTGTTGAAAGACCTCTAAATCCGCAAACATCTGCCCCCCCAAAATTTCGAGCTAGCGTCCTTTCAGCAGCGGCCGCAATCCCGTTACGTCCCCTTGCGGCACTGCGGATATGTCTTGGCGCGATCGCCACCGGATGGAAGGTGGAGGCGCAGACCTGCGGGGGCACGCTAATGCTTCACCATCCGCAGAACAATTTCACCTTAAGTGGAATGAATTTACTCGTCACTTCGAGCAAAAGGATTAGTAACAGCTTTGCACGCTCTGCAATCCCGATCGTCGTCCAGCTCAAACAAAAGGCATCCGTAATGGCAATCCGAAGTGCGCTACGTCAGACGTTCGCCGATCGTGTTGGCGGATGGCGCTATCAAGACGCGCACGCTGCTTGGCGCCAGGGCGATGCATGGGGCAATCTAAAAACAGGCGCGACCAAGCCGACCCTGTTCCCCAGCCTTGCATTGAGCGGCCGCACACTGAGACCGAAGAAAGGCACACCGACAATAATTGTATCAAAAGGCGGATCGCCGAATGCTGCGGTTTTAACAGTCAAACCACAGGAAGATCGAATGGGGCCGCCGCGCGTGAGCCGGACGGCTGAGAACGCCGCACGGCGCCACATTGAGAGCCTGACTCAAAAGCCTGCATTCTTGACAGCTCAAAGTCAGGCAGCCGCCACCGCCTCCCGTCGCGCGGTCCTGCGCAATACCTCCGCGGGCACACCGAAGGTCCGGAGGAACGCTCGACGCATGCGTTCGCGGTCGGCAAAACCTGTCTCCTGCGCCACGACGTTCACCGTGTGCCGCCCCTCTTCAATCATGAATCTGGCCGCTTCCAGCCGAAGTTGCTCGACGGCTTTTGCCGGTGACTGCCCGGTCTCGGCCAAAAAGGCACGGCTGAACTGGCGGGGGCTGAGATTGGCAACCGCCGCAAGCTCCTCGATCGTGAGCGGGTTCCGGAGATTCTGGCGAATATGAGCCAGAACCAATTCGATGCGATCGGATTTCGGCGTCATGTCGAGGAGCGCGGAATGCTGCTTTTGTCCGCCCATCCGACGCTGGTTCATGACCAGAAGCCTGGCGACCATCTTCGCGGTTTCGGGACCGAGATCATTATCGATCAATGCTAGAACGAGGTCGATCCCTGCGGTCATTCCCGCCGAGGTCCAGATCGGGCCATCGTTGATGAAGATCCGGTCCTCTTCCGTTTTGACGTCGGGAAACCGGATCCTGAAGCTCGCTGCATGGGCCCAGTGCATCGTCGCGCGCCGGCCATTCAGAAGGCCCGCCTCGGCAAGTACAAACGCGCCGCTGCAGATGGAGGCAGTCCGCCTGGAGGCTTTGGCGGCTTCTCGTACGAACGCGATCACGCTCGCATCCGAGGGCGGCATTTCCATCTCGGTGATCGACCCCACGATGACGGTGTCGAAGGCGGGATCTCCAAATGCCTCGGTTTCCAGCATCATTCCCGAGGAAGACCGAACTGGACCGCCATGTTCAGACAGCAAATGGATGTCGTAGCGCTGGTCAGCCGGGGGCAGGTTCACGATCTCGAACGCCGTTAGCGCCGCAAGGCTCATCAACTGGAATCCGCGCGGTACGATGAAACCGACCCGATGCATATTCACTCCTAGTGTCCGGAATTCATATACTACCCTAAATTAGTGACATCCACGAGATACGTTCGGAAGCCTACTTTCGGTGCCCACGAGAGGACTTCGCAGGCTCGCGCCTTCTATGTCACGAATGGTGGCAAGAACGACCTACGTCGAGTCAACAAAACGCGTTAAGACTTAAGCAACATACAGATCTCGCCCTGCCTAACCAAGGTATTGCTCACCACCTGGATAGTGAAGGGAGCGTCCAGTCGGTCGTCATCAATTCGAGTGCCATGGCCACGCTGCCGAGTGCTCGCCCGGCACGGCTATTCCTTGACCTCGCTGGAGGCGGATCGTGTTGCGGCACTAACGGCCAATCAAACGCCTACCTCAACCCTTCCGCGAGGAAGAAAGGATGATGCATGTCTTCTGATCACACCCCATTCACCGAGCACCGTATTCCGCGAGTCGAAGGAAGCGTGTACACTCGAGACTATGCCGGCACCGGGCCAACTTTCGTGCTCATGCACGGCTTCCCCGATAACCAGCACATCTGGGACGACCTGATTCCGCACTTGGTCGCCAGCGGGCGGCGCGTGGTGACGTTCGATTTTTTGGGCTTTGGCGCCTCCGACAAACCCGCCGGCGCCGCCTATAGCTTCAAGCAGCAACTGGGTGACCTTGAAGCAGTCGTTGAAGGTCTGGGCTTAGGGAAGATCGTGCCCGTCGCTCATGACTCCTCGGGGATGGCGACGCTCAACTACGCACTCACGCATCCGGACGCCGTCGACTCCGCGATCATGCTCAACTCGGCCTATAGCGAGGACTCCACTTTTTTTTGGCCAGAGATGATCACGCTCTTTGCGACCCGGAACATCCAGCCCCTGGCCATGGCGATCGCCCAGAGCCCCGAACAGTTTGGATGGCTGCTGAGATGGCAGCAGAAGAAATTCCTGGACGCTTTGCCCGAGGAGCAAAAGCGCCATTTCAGCGCGTTCATCGGTTCGCTGATCATCAACAACTTCATCGTCCAACCTGGCGCCGGGCCCGCCTTCGTACAGCTGGCCGCGGAATTCTTCGATGAACATGCCAGAAACGCCAAGCATCTGGCGGCGCTCAAGGCGTTGGATATTCCGGTCAAACTGATCTGGGGACAGTACGATCCTTACTTCCCCGCCGCCATGGCCGAGCGGCGCCAGTCTCAGCTCAAGAATGCGTCCCTAACCCTCATACCGGCAGGCCATTGGCTGCAGGCCGACGAGCCCGCGCAAGTGGCGAAGGCGATGCTGTCATGAGCCGCGTCCTCGACAAGCTCGCTGTGAAAGCGACTCGCTTGACTAGGCTCACGTGCTTCGGTGTCGTCGTAGCGCTACTCCCAGCGATCGGGCCGGCCACTTCGTTCGCTCAGTCGGCGCCGCCATCCTCGGGCCTTGACGTGCCGACCACCAAGCTACTGGCGATCGGCACCTTCACCGCCAAAGGGTCGCCGGACCAGTGGAAGCCGCTCCTCCCCGCCGAAGTGCGCGACACGGTTCGGCTCTATCTCGCTGGGAAAATCGACCAGTGGTACCTCAAACAGGACCAGAGCGGCGTCGTGTTCATGATGAACGTCACCGATCCTAAGGAGGCGTTGGAGCTGCTGGGCAAGTTTCCTTTCGGCCAGGCGGGGATGATGGAATTCCAGATCATCCCGCTCGGCCCGATTGCGCCGCTTCGCGTGCTTTTGGCCGAGCCTGCAAAGTAGTTCGTGGTGTTCCAGACCAATATATCAAAAGGAATTAGCAAAATGCCCAACAAGAATCCGCGCGTTCATGCCGAGATACTGCCCGCGCTTGCCGCCGTCGTCGTTCCGACGACCAAGATCCTGGCGATCGGGTCGGTCACGGCCAAGGGCACGCCCAAGGCGATCGCGCCGGTCCTGCCCCACGAAGTCCGCGCGACAGTTCGCAACCATCTCGCCGGAAAGATCGAGCAGTGGTTCTTCCAGACCGAGGGCTACGGCGTCGTCTTCATCGTGAACGCGACCAGCACGGCCGAAGCGCACGAGCTCCTGGAGAAACTTCCTCTGGGCGTCGCCGGCATGATGGAATTCGAGCTGATCGCCCTCGGGCCGCTCGCCCCGCTCGCCATGCTCATCGGTGAGCCGCCTCATTCGTGATGTGATCTCGGGAGCTCGTTGGGAGCTTGGTGGCTCTCCAGGCTCCATCGCGATCGCGATCGTCAACTTCACGCCGCCGCTGTTCGCCTATCTGAAATCGCAACTCGCCGCCGCGCGCGATTTCCTGGCAGCGCTGCGATCAATGAACGTCACGCCCACCACCGAAATCGATGGTCACAGCGTTGAAGAATGGATCGCATGGGCGGTGGAATGGCTCGAGCGGGCTAATCCAACCGGCGGCGGCGTTGGCAGCTTCTTCGAGCAGGTCGCTGAAATCACCGATTGGGCCTACCGCGATTGACCAAGTGGACGCTGAGTAAGCGTTGCCATCGTATTTGGACATCGTGGTCTCTGCGGCAGGTGCCAGAAGCCGCTACTCGAGCCATAGACCGTCACGGCAAACTCACTTACAGCCGAATTCTGAGGGGGCGTTGCGGGTCTCTCCGCTGCAGAGGGTGCGTCGGCAGCGAACCGCCGGCCGGAAGGTATCCTTCTCCCCAAATTGCGACCTTGCAAGTTCCAATTGGCGGAACATTGACTTCCAATCAGCCGTGGAACGCCGCCGAAGAAACGGAACATCCGGACGTGTGAACCGATCCAATCGGGGAGTGCTGTGTCCAGGTCGCCATCAGATTGTTTCCGCCGGTATTGCGTTCTGCGGCAACTCTGGGTCCAAAGTCTGTTGCCATCAGGCGGCGTTGCTTCACTAAACTAAGCAGTTTTCAAATTTATAATGGGTCAGTGGCGTGTAGCGAGTGACACTTACATCTTGCCGTTTGAACGGCTCGCCGGCCTTATCTGTACAGCGTAAATCCAAGTCAGGCCCTGCATTGCGTGCCTGTTCGAGCTGCGTCTGCAATGTTTTCCGGCTGGAAAACATTGCAGACAATCACTTACGAGCAAGGCGAGCGCGAAACCCCGGTTCGCTTTATCTTGCCGTACTTCCCCCTTCCCAGTTGACGCTCCCCATATCGCTGCTTTCCGGTGTTCAGAGCTGACGGGGCGGGTATTTCTATACGCGCCGTTCAAGGGAAGATCGCAGCAATTCGACCAGAACGGAACGCTGTTCGGGCTTGAGCTTGTCGAGATTGCGCTGCCGCCAGCGGATGGCGGGAAGCTCTGCGACATGACCTATCTTGAGCAAGGGCCAGTCCGGTTCGCCGCGCTCAAAGCCGATCAGAAATTCACGGTGATGATCCGGCATGCCGCCGATTAGCACCTCGATCATTTCATGCTGCGTTTCTATCAACTCTTCGATGGCAACAACCTCCTCGGTCATGCCCTCGAAGCCGTTCTGGTATTCGTTCGCAAGGTCTTTGACGCGGCCTGATAGCCCTTCGCCCATGGGGCGGTTGTGACTGAGCAGATACACGATGAAGGTTTCACGCAGGTCATCGCTCAGCCCTTCATTGGTGAGCAGGCCGCGCACGTCAAAGAGGTCGCGCGGGTGCTGACGGTCGAGGGCGGCAACCAGCTTGCCAGCGAAAAGGTCTTCGAAGGATAGGACGCTGGTTTCGGCAAAGCCGAAGACCTCTTCAACGGCCTCGGTGACGGGAATCGTGGAAGGTTCGTGAACCACACCGCGCAACACGGGCGAGACTTCGATCTTCACCTGTGTTCCCTCGGCCATCACAAGAAGGCGCAGGATCGCTCCATCATGGACGTTTTCGGTAACGCGCGCGCCGGGCAGTTCCGCCAAAGCTGCCGCCTTGATGCGCTTCATGGCGGCGTCGATGTCCGCCAGAGCCTCCGGCCTTTCGTTCACTGGCAGATACATCAGATCGATATCGACGGAGAGGCGCGGCAGGTTGCGCACAAAGAGGTTGATCGCCGTTCCGCCCTTGAGCGCAAAACAGGCTTCTCGCGCCACGGTGGGAATAAGGCGCATGAGGAGCCTGACCTGGGCCTGATACTGATCACGAAACGGCATTGAGGTCCTCCGGCACGGTTATGAGATAGGCCGGATCGAGCTTGCCGCCGGGCACAAGCATGCGTTTGCCCTTGCCGAGATCGATGGCGGTTTTATCCAGACGCTTGAGCCATGCATGGCCATGCCGATCCGCGAAATAGAAGAACAGGCGCTTGACCTTCACACTGCCGCAATCCACCAGCAGTTTTTGCAGCCGTCTCGGGCTGAAATTTGCTGCGCTCTGCATGATCATGTCGGCTTGATGGAAACTCTCATGGCGCGGCAATTCATCAAGCATTTCGAGATAGGCGCGCTCGGGCTGCGAAAGCGTCAAAGGCCAATCCCACTGCCCCCAGGCAAACGAGGTCAGGCTGCTGCCCTGAAAGCGGGTGAGATCACGGCCTGTTCCGTCCGCGATATCCCAGGCAAGACTGCCGAGCTCCTTTGTTACGGGATCATTCCGGAAGAGGGTCGCGCTGTTGTGATAGACAAAGCGCTGGGGAAGGTTCAGCTTGTTCAGCCATGCGGGCGGCTTGCCCGGCCCGTAGAGGTGAACAGTCTTGGTCTCATGCGAAAGATAATGCGCAAAGCCCTGTAGCTCCAATGCCGTGCGCCCACCGACATAGAACGGTGTTCGCAAGAGCAGGGTCTGAAGAGAGATAACAACTTGCTGCCAGCTCAGCCTGCCACGCGGCCTTTTATAGACGCTGCGCACCGGCTGTTCCAGCCAGCCGGCCTTGACGTAGTAAGCACGCAAATTACTGGCGATACCGCGCTCTTCCAGCCAAGCGGCATCCACGACCAGCCCCTCGGGGAGATCTTTCTCAAGTCGGTTTAACAGTGATGCAGATTGCATAGCCATACTGAGTATATTACACGATTCTCAAACCATTTCAAGTTTGCCAACATCTCAATATACTCAATAGAATTGAGTATATCCGATAATATGCAAACCTCTTATATCCAGCGCCCGCCTCTGGTGGCGCGATTTTTCTCGCCAGAACAAGGGGAACCGCCGCTTACGCGGCGGCTCCTTCCTTGGATTTGGCAACGCTTTGCAGACCACGCGGGAAATCGGCGGCGCGCTGCGCATGGGCGGGGGGGGGAGGGGGGCTGAAGATTGCACGCTTGTCTTCCTTCACCACTTTGAGTTATCCGCATTGGACTAACCCGCTCCGCTACGCCGGAGCGGCAAGTAGGTCAGATATTCAGTAGGAGCCCCAACTGCGAGAGGATGGGACGGCTGTTTTCCAGCCCATTCCATCGCACAGAGGAGCTCATCATGACCCCACTTCGCCAGCGCATGAGCGAAGACATGCAGGTGCGCAATCTTTCGCTCAATACCCAGCTCTCGCATCTGCAACAGGTGTCGCTGTTCGCCCGACACTTCGGCAAGTCGCCAGACTTGCTCGGCCGCGAGGATATTCGGACCTATCAGGTCTATCTCGCCAACGAGAAGAAGCTGATGCCCGGCTCGATCCACATCGCCATTTCGGCGTTGCGATTTTTCTTCAACGTCACGCTCGAGAGGGCCTGGGGAAGTATTGCCACTTCCCAAGAAGCCCCAGAAGCTGCCCACGGCAAGCCCGGAAGATACGCTGTCTCAGATTGCGAACGCGCCGATTGACCTGCCACCAGTTGATGGCATTCCAGTCGGTCTGTCCCTTGGTTCCGTTTGCAGAAGATTTCCGCACCTAACTTCTCCCTCGGTTAACAATCGTCACATTGTCTTCGCGCGGTTCACCAGACCCACGTCAGCAGCCTTTCGGCTTGGGCATCGCCCTATCTGACGGGTTATGGATTTTTGAGGCTGAATCAACATAGCCATTTAACTATATTATTTATTATAGTATAATCGATGTCATTGGTGCCCGCGCAACACCGGAGAATGCTTATAATGCCGGCAAAATCAGCTATTTCAGATATTGACGCACAGATCGAGAAACTCAGAGACCGCAAAAAACTTCTAATAGTAAAATCGGCGGAGCGCTTTGCCAGGGCTGCAACAAAGTCCGGCCTAGCCGAGTTGGATATCTCGGATGAAGAACTCGATGCGATCTTCGACGATATCTCCCGACGATTTCAGCCAGAGGTCAAGAACCTCACCCAGCTATCCTCTCAAACACCTCGATCGCCAGCTCCTGCGTCTGAAGCCGTGGCCGAGACTCCCCAAAATGGCTAGGAGCGCGCATGGCGAAAGCACGAAGTTCAGACTCGGCGCAATCGTCGTCAGGGCCGGATTGGCGAACGCAGACCGCGCCGTTCTCTCTGGCGACTTCTTGCCGATGGCAAACATCCTTGTAAGCTCGACCGAGCAGCAGTGGCTGACGCGGATCGGCACTGAGGCTTTTGCAGCTCAACTGAGCTCGACGCCCAATAGGGAAATCGGATAATGGCGCTCGGTACCAGGCTGCATTCGAGCATGCTGTTGGCCCTTGTTCCGATTGTCGCCACGGCGCTCTCCGCTGCAATCGTCTCGTCGCAATGGCAATTGTGGGCCGGCGGCATGCCTATAAAGGGCGCTTACTGGTTCCTTCGTGCCGCACCCGTGCCCGTACTTCTCATTGGCCCAGCCACGGGATTGCTGATCGTTCTGGCCCTGCCGCAGCATCGCCGCAAGCCGATAGCGATCGCAGGCCTGGGCTGCTTTTTGACTGTCGCCGGATACTACTGCGCCCGCGAATATTCCCGCCTCGTGCCGCTAATCGGTCGGCAAATCATCACATGGGATGGAGCGCTATCCTACCTCGATGCCTTCGCTGTGGTGGGCATCATCGTCGGCTTCGGCCTTGTCGCCACTTCGGCACGAGTATCGGTCGTCGTTTCCGATCCGATCAAGCGAGCAAGGCGTGGCGTCTTCGGCGATGCCGACTGGCTGCCCATGGCGGCGGCCGCGAAACTCTTTCCCGCGGATGGAGAGATCGTTGTCGGAGAGCGCTACCGCGTCGACCGTGAACTCGTTCGCGGTCTTTCCTTCGATCCAAACAAACTCCCGACCTGGGGACGGGGCGGGAAAGCGCCGCTTCTGACCTACCGTCAGGATTTTGATTCAACCCACATGCTGTTCTTTGCCGGTTCAGGCGGCTTTAAGACAACGAGCAACGTCATACCGACCGCGCTACGCTATCGGGGACCGCTCATCTGCCTCGATCCGTCGACAGAGGTTGCGCCGATGGTGCTTGACCACCGTATGCAGGCTCTTGGCCGCGAAGTCATGGTGCTCGACCCGACCAATCCGGTGATGGGCTTCAACGTACTTGACGGCATTGAGACGTCGCAGCGCAAGGAGGAGGATATTGTCGGTATCGCTCAGATGCTGCTGTCTGACAGTCTGCGCATCGAATCTTCCACCAACGCCTATTTCCAGAACCAGGCCCACAATCTTCTGACAGGTCTGCTCGCCCACGTCATGTTCTCTCCCGATTATGCCGGCCGCCGCACCCTGCGTAGCTTGCGCCTTATCGTCTCCGAGCCTGAGCCATCCGTCCTTTCGATGCTACGAGACATCCAGGAAAACTCTGGATCCGCCTTCATCCGCGAAACCCTTGGCGTGTTTACCAATATGACCGAGCAGACCTTTTCCGGCGTCTATTCGACCGCCTCCAAGGACACGCAATGGCTTTCGCTGGACAATTACGCAAGCCTCGTCTGCGGCAATGCCTTCAAATCGCGTGACATCGCCAAAGGATCTAAGGATGTATTTCTCAACATCCCCGCCTCAATCCTGCGCTCCTATCCGGGGATTGGCCGGGTTATTATCGGGTCACTACTGAATGCCATGATCCAGGCCGACGGTGACTTCCAGCGCCGGGCTCTGTTCATGCTTGATGAGGTTGATCTGCTGGGATACATGCGCGCGCTCGAAGAGGCACGCGACCGTGGCCGTAAATACGGGATCACCTTGATGCTGATGTATCAATCGGTCGGCCAGCTCGAGCGTCATTTCGGGAAAGATGGCGCCACGTCCTGGATCGACGGATGCGCATTCGCCTCCTACGCGGCGATTAAGGCGCTGGAAACCGCTCGAAGCGTATCGGCTCAATGTGGAGAAATGACCGTCGAGGTGCGCAGTCGTTCACGCAACCTCGGTTGGGGTAATGCGAATGGCGGAACGCGCCAATCAGAAAACGTTAACCTCCATCGCCGGCCGCTGATCCTGCCGCACGAAATCACCCAGTCCATGCGCAAGGATGAGCAGATTATCATCGTGCAAGGTCACAGCCCAATCCGTTGCGGTCGGGCGATTTATTTTCGGCGTAAAGAGATGAAGCTGGCTGTCAAAGCCAATCGTTTCTGGAGAAGTTGAGGCTCACGTCCCGCAACAGCTCCGATCTTCCGACAAACTAAAGCGGTTCCGCTCCCTCGTCGACGGTTTCCAACAGGTGCGAGGAAGCCAATGCTCGTGACAGCACGTGGGGTCGCGATCCAGAACGAGGACCTGTCGCGTCGGTCATCTCGCTGACTTCGATCTCACAGACGGTTCAAAATATATCTCTGTGACGAGAAATCGGCCATCGGATCTCTTACACTGTATGATGACATCGATGGCGGCCCCTAGCAGCGCGCGAATATCATCGCGAGTAAGATCACGGCCACCTTCGGACTCCTTTACCAGCAGCGTCAATTGTTCGAACGCCAGCTGCGCGGAATCCGCGTGTACAGTTGTGATCGACCCAGGGTGCCCCGAATTCACGTTGCGTATATAGTAGAAGGCCGCGCCGTCGCGCAGTTCCTGCAGAAGAATACGATCAGGACGCATCCTGAGGCAGGATTCGAGAAGATCCTTCACGCCGATCTTCGCCAGCCCCTGCCCCCCTTTCGAATAGAAAAGCCGGACGTGATTGGGCTGCGAGATGACCAGTTCCGGCGTATCTTCAATCGAGATAATCCGCTCTTGCTCCGGAATGTGCCGGATCAATGCCTTTGACAGGGTGGTCTTGCCCGACCCGGTCGCGCCCGAGATAATGATATTCTTGCGCGCGAGCACAGCCTGGTGCAGAAATGCCGCGTAATTGGCCGCCTCATAAAGATCGATCAGTTTCTTATCCCACGATGCGACGCCGGTGCTCACGGCGGTGGCTTCAGAAAACAACCCAGCACCTTCGAGATCGTCCAATGTCAGCGTCACCGCCGACGGCTTTCTGATCGTGATACTGACCGTGCCTTTGGTCGTTGCCGGTGGTACGACGATCTGGATCCGCTCTTCATCCGGCAAGGTAGCCGATAAGATCGGCCGGGACTCGTCGATCGCCTGGTTCGAATAGCTCGCGACGGCACGCGCTAGACGCATGAGCTTGTCGAAGCCAAGCTCCGGGAGCTCGTGAGACTGCCATCCCTCTGGCCCCTCCGTCAGCACCTCTTCTGGTCGGTTGATGACGATCTCATAAAGTGATGCGTCTTTTAGGAAGCGCGATAGTGGCGAAAGCAGCTCACGGACGACGCCTGCGTCGGAAGCTTCGGTCATCCTCGTCCTACTTCGTCACTAACGTCGATCGAGATCTGAAATCCTCCGATGCCGCCCGATCAAGAACCTTGTTGCGCGGCTCGATGACGTGCAGGCTATAGACACCGGAGAAATCAAGGTCACGGGCAACAAAGATCGATACAAGCTCGCCCTGATGCTTCGTCAGCGTCGGCGGGATATTGATCGATTGTTCGACGGCGATCGCCGCAGCCTGCTGGCCCGCTGACGTGGTATTCTGCGCCTGGACATCGCTGTCCTGCAGCCGGGTGCCAGCATAAGTGGTGGCATCGCCGACGATCGAAAGCAGTATGGCACTTCCAAACCGCTCCCACCAATGCGTGTTGACATAACCGTCCATACCTGCTCGCCCGAGCGCATCGGTTGCGGGTGACGCAAGCGTGATGATGATGCCCTTCGGCGTCTTTGCCCTGTTCCAAAGCACGAACAAGCGCTTCTGGCCGCGGGTCAAGCCACCACGAAATTCTCCAACGACCTGTGTTCCCTTTTCCATGAGCACCACCCGGCTGTTGTCGGAGAGCACATCGCGACTAATCACGCAACTGGCGAACCCCGGCTGGTCGGATGCAAGGGCCGTCTCCAGCACGCAAGGTATAGACGTGCCCATGGCGACGATGAAATTGCGGTTGCCTAGCGTGCCGGCGCGCGATCCTTCCAGGCGTGTCGGTGTTAACATCCTATTGAAGCGCTGATCTACGTTTTCACCCTGTCCGTTGAGCGCCGCGGAAATTCCCGGGTGGGGAAGGTAATTGGAGCTAGTATCTGAGGAAACGGCGCCATCGCCGTGCTGTGGCAGCGAAGTCTGCTGCCCATTATAGGCCATCACGGGCGCACGACGGGCAGACTCCAACAACGGATCTTCTGTCACGACGGCTTGCTCTCTCGCCAAAGGCGTTGGCAACTGCGCTTCCGGAAGAGTGATTGTAGTCTTCGGTTCCTCCTTGGCCGGCTCGAAGTCCGTATTCTGGCGGATGACGACACGCTCGGGTTGACTGGCATCTGGCTTTTGCTGATCGCGCATCGACCAGAGCGAAAATCCTATGAAAGCAAGCATCGCCAAGACCACGGCGCCGCGCTTCAGAACCGGATTACTATTGGCCCGCCCGCTGACAGCGGTCTCGGCACGTTCTCCGGGAATAGGTTCCTCCATCTCATCAGACATTCCCGTCTCCCTATTGCTGCGCGGCTGGTGCCTGCGATTTCACAACGCGTTCCACTGAAGGAGACGTGGTATTGGTATCGGGATTGATGCCTGCTGGATCGTAGGTTTCGTTGAAAACGCAAAGCACATCGCCTCCCCTTCTGAGGATGAACTTGCGGCTGATCGCGTGAACGAGCACAAGCTCCCCATCGACCGACTTTGGTACCAGGCTTTCGGTGCCGTCTGAGTTTTCCATATAGATTGCCGGCATTTCCTGATTGGCCCTGAACGCAAAGGTCGTGATCTTGCCGTTATCATAGACCGCCTGTGGTTCGAGGGCTGTCGATCCTTGCGCCGCATATCGCCAGTTGCGTGGTCCATATTGCTCGTGCAGTGCCAATACTTGGTCTGCTTGCCCTGCTTGAGCCGCCTGCGCGTGCGCGGCCGCGTCTTGGCGCCGACGCTCAGCCTCGTCGGCCGGATAGCGATATTTGACGTAGAAGTAAGTATCCTGACCGGCAGCAACCGGTCCATCTCGGACCGTCAGCTCCATCTGATAGCTGCGGGTCGAGCCATCCCGGCGCGTGGTTATCACCGAAATGTTGGTGACCGGCTGGTTTTCCCGTGGCTTTAGGAAGAGAATATTGCCGGCCGGCGCCACTTCCCAGGCAACGGTATTTCCAAGCGCCACATGAGCGATCTCTTCATCGGCCGCAAACTCGATCTGGACCGACGAACGCAGCGAACCTACGACCCTAGTGATATTGTAGGGTTGATAGTCAACAAAGCGGATACGACCGTCTTGCGGAGCGCCGCGCGGCGTCTCCAGCGCAAGGACGGGCGAAGACCAACCTGCTACCGCGAGCAGAACAATCAAATAGCGACGTTTCAATTGATGGCCTCCGGGTCGGACCGATAATCGCTGACGACAAAGCCGAGCGGGTTCACCAACCGATCGGTCGAGGACATCGGCGCATTTACATAGGAAAAGGTGAGCGTCGCCACCCAATGGGTCGTATGCGCCTCATCACCGCGAGTGATCGTACGCATGTAGCGAACCGACGCGACGTTGCCGCTGATCAGCGAGATCGAGGCGATATTGACCCGTGACGAGGCACTGCGGCTGTAAATGTTCTGGGGCGAATCCGGATTGCTGCCACGATACAGAGCAGTGAAGCGGGTCTGCTCCGATGCCGTCGACAGTAGTGAGACCGTGCGAAAATTCTCTTCCGCCTCGCTCCAGACGTAGCCTTCGCGAGCACGCACATAGCGCGCCGCGAAATATTTCGTCACCGCTTCATCGTAAGTGCCGGCGGTTGAGGTAAGCGCGGAAGCGACATCCACAATACCGGTCGAATTGTCGACCCTGACCACGAAAGGCTCGACGGTCTTCAGCGGTGTGAGGCCGGCAAGCGCAACTATCGATACTGCGGCAAGAGCGCCGGCCGCGATCGCTATGAACCAGGCGATACGGGCCGAGCGTTCCAACTGAATCATGCGATCCTGATCGAAACGCCGCGCCTTTTCGAAATAGCTCTTGAGATTATCCGTCGTGACCATCGCCATTACTCCACGCACGGTCGATAGGAGTTCGCGACATCGAAATGCGCAAAGGCGGTTGGAATGCCGTCCGGTTTTTCCTCGATATATCCATGCGGCGTGCCGGCGGATTGCGTTGACGGACGGTCCAGGGATTGCGATGTAGGTCGACGATCACCGTCCCACTGCCACATGGCTCGATTGAGCGGTCGACGCGAGTATCCATCGCATTTGGGCAGGGGATAGGAGAGTGACGCGCAACTGCCAAGTGCCGACGCGACGCATAACACCACAAATATTCGCATCATCCTGTAGAAGCCATTTTGTCGTTGCTTGAAATTCACCACCAGCCAGCCCCTTTTGATCGCAGGCCACGGGCGACGGCACGCGCCCCCCGGGCAAGCGTGCCTTCATGCGCATCGCGCGCCGCGCCATAGCCGTAGGTGAGCGAGGCGCCGCCTGCGGCAAGGGCCGAGGCTATTCCTGGCAACTGATAAAAGACGTAGACGGCAGCGAGGCAAATCGCGCCGAGCGCGACGGGCCTCATGAGTACGTCGCTGTAACCTTCGATCATTGTGAAGGTGGAATCGATACAGGTAATCAGCAACGATCCGACCGCAACAACCAGTACCTGCAGAACCACGAAATTGGTCAGCTGTCCGATCCATGCCTCGGTAAAGCGCCGCGTCGAGGGGAACATAGCGAGCGCCACAAAAATCGGTCCGATGGCGAGCACGATCGCCAGCGCGAGCCGTGCATAGAGCGAGACGATATAGCCGATCGCGGCGACCACGAAACTTGCCAAAATTACCAGCATACCGCCGATACCAGTGACGATGTCGATGCCCCATGAGGCGTGCGACCAGATTTCCCTCGCGCACTTCTGACCCTTGTCCAGAAGGCTATCGAAGGTCGAGGCACTTGGAACGGTTCCGGAGTTCAGCGCCTGCGAGATCTCCTTTGGCAAGCTATCGAAGAAGATCTTGCTGACATAGGTTTGATACTCGCTGGCGTTTCTGACCAGCATCAGGATGATGGCGAGCTTCATCGCCCGAAAGGCAAAATCCATAATCGGCTCGTGCACGGACCCACGCAGGATCAGAAAGCCATAGAGAATGACATAAAGTGTCAAAGCCGCCGTTAGTGGGCCGGCGACCCAGCTGGCAATATTTGATGTGCCCGAGGAAATGAAGCTCTCCAGCGGCGCCTTGAACTGCCCATCGACAAAAGCAAAGACCTGATACATGGCTTAGCCCCCGAGCGCTTTACCCATGCGCTCTAGGCGAGCTTTCCAACCGGCTGCTGCGGCATTCATGCAGTTTGGCGTGCCTTGGAGTTCACCCGGATTGTTGCGGCACTTTGCAATCGTGTTGGCAAGCAGCTGCTCGTCCGCAAGAAATTCCTCGACGGAATGGACACGCTCGGATTCCTTTGAGCAGCCGAACAATGAGACGACCAGTGTGAAGAGAACAAGAAACTTCATGGCAGTGCCGCTCCCATGGCATCCATGCGCTTGCGCCAATCTTCGGCCTTGCGCTGTTCATCGATCTGCCTCTCGGCCTGCTGCACCATCTGCAGGCCTTGCATTCTCAGCACATCGGTCTGGAGAAAGGCCGTCTCTGCCTGCAACCTCGCCTGTAGGTCGGCAATGTTTTTAGCGTCGCTTGCTGACGAGATTTGTTGGCGCAGCTGGTCGATGCCGTCGATCCGCTTGGTTGCGGCGTCGTAGATCTGCTGACCGAGGCTCATCTGTCCGGCATTCCTGTTCTGAACGCGCGACAGTTCCTGGGCGTAAAAATCATTGGCGCTCGTCTTATAGGTCGAATTGTTGCTTAAGAATTTTGAGGCGGCGTCACCGAGCGCACCTGAACCTGAACCTTTAAGAAGGCGCTCAATAGTGGAGAAATCCTCAGGCAACGCCTTTCGGATCGAGGGATCGTTTAAGACGCCGGCAATATCGGCCATATTTGTCAGCTTGTTCAGAGAGCCATAAAGCTGCTGAGCCTGTTGGATCTGCCGGTTCAGCGCATCAAGCTGCGATTTGAGCTGAATGATACTTTCGATCTGTTTGGCAATCGCTGCCTGGTCGATCACAGGTATGCCCTGTGCGTCCGCGGGACTGGTTGAAAGAATTAGGGCGACCGCCATCGTCAGGGTAGCCAGTTTGGGTCGAAACATCAGCCTGCACTCCTTCTTTGCTGAAAAGGCTGCAACCAGTCATCCTCGCCACTTCCAAGTTCGGCGCGGATTGCATCGGCGAGTTCAATATTTGCTGTCCGCCCGGAGAGGATTGCGAGTTCGTCATCGAAGCCGCCCAGATCGAGCTCGGCGACAACACTGTTGTGCCCCTGCTTGACGATGAAACGGCGGCTCTCGATGGAGAGCTCGCGCGAAAGCAACTCGAACTCCCGTTCGGTAAGCTTGAAGCCATCGACATAGTCGGCACGATCGCCACGCGAGTTCGGCAGGAAGACCTGCGTCGGGCATTGTTCGATGATGGTATGCGCAATCCCTGAGTTGATGGCATCGCGAGGGCTTTGCGTGGCAAAAAGCATCAAGCCGTTCTGCTTGCGGATGGTCTTAAGCTTGTTCTGGGCGAGATCCATAAAGTTCTCGTCCTGTAGCGCCTTCCAGAACTCGTCGATGACGATGATGATGCGCCGGCCATCGATCAATTGTTCGACGCGGTAGAAGAGATAGGCCATGAGCGGCGTGCGGATCTCCTCGTTGTCGAGAAAGTCCGTCATGTCGTAGCCGAGGAATTTGGAACCGATGCCGATGTCATCGGCCTCGTTATCGAAGACCCAGCCTAGTGGCCCTCCGCTCTCCCAGCGGCGCAGTCTGGCGGCAATCCCTTCCGGATCGGCATTATTGAGGAACGCGCGCAGCGCCCCGATCGTGCGCTGTCCTCTTGGCAAATCGGCGAGGCCTTCGATCGCGAGAGCAATCTCGTCGGCTTCGCGAGCGGAGAGATCGCGTGCCGTCGAGCTGACTAGCTTGCCGATAAAGCGGGCTAGGAACACCTTGTTTGCCGGCGTCAACTCCAGCGCCTTCAGCGGCGCACATCGCGTCGGCTCCCCGTTCCTGAGCGGCAGATAAATGCCGCCGGCGGCGCGCACGAAGAGATCGGAGCCACGGTCCTTATCGAAAAAGACCATGTGCGGATCGTGCTTTTCGAGCTGTGAGAGCATGAAATTGACCAGCACGGTCTTACCGGCGCCCGACGGGCCACAGACGAAAGTATTGCCGAGATCGCCGCAATGGAAATTGAAATAGAACGGCGCACCTGACGCGGTCTTGAGCATGGCGACGGCCGGCCCCCATTCATTGCCGTCCTTCTTGCCCGACGGATAGGCATGAAACGGCGAGAGTGCTGCAAAATTCCGCGATGTGATTGCGCCTGAGCGTGCTCGATAACGAAAATTACCCGGCAATTGTGCCCACCAGGCCGCCTCAAGCCCGAGATCCTCACGTGCAACGACGGCGCCACCACTGGTCAGATGGGAGCGAGCCTTGGCGAGATTGTCGGTTAGTTCCTTGACCGTGGAGGCGAATACCCCAAGCGTCAGATGATGCTCGCCAAGCACGAAACGGTTCGATTCGAGCTCGTCCATCGCCGCATCGAGTTCCTCGATCTGTGACGCCGCCTTGTCGCCAGCACTCACCATCTGGTTCTGCTTGCGTCCCATGATGGAGCGCGCATCCGTTTTTGAGGTGAAAGCGAAGGACTGCGTCAGGATCAACTCGAAAGGGACCGATAGAATGCCGTCGAGCATGCCGCTGCGGGTCCTCGCCGGATATTCCTTGAAGCCGAACATGCCGGCAAAGCGGCTGGCGCCCTCGTGGCGGATCTCAATCGTCTCTCGTCCAAAGATCACGCGATCAGAATAAATGGCGGCGGAAATCCTTCCCTGTGTCAGCGGAATACGCTCACGGCGACCGCCGATGATCTGATGCAACACTTCGCTGGGCTCGGAAAACAGAATGCCCTTCTCATCGCAAATCGACAACGCGCGGGGCGCGAAACGCTGCAGCCCCGCCATTAGATCAGCGAGCTTGTCACGCAGATGCTTCACCCCATCCGCGTCGAGCTCGGAAGCTGTGTTGCGCGCTTTGCGCAGCCGCACTAATAAGCTCGCAAACCTCTCAGCGGGATCGCGGTTCGGATACCATAGCAAGCTGAGATAGAGGTCGTTGCGGAACAAGTCCTCCCGCACCATTCGCTCGCGATATTTGCCGTTGAGCGATGCCGAGAAAGGATTGGAGAATTCGCCATCGGGATAGGTGTCGTCGCGGCGCCGGATGATATGGGTCCAGATTGCCAAACGCTCGTCGGAGATATTGCGGTAGAGCGTATTGAGGTCGCGATAAAGGCCATTCAGATCTAGACTATCGGCTGTCTCGAACGATACGCCCTCAATTGAGATCATCACCATTAGAGCTCTTGAATCGAGCGCAATCACCGTCTCATCTACATGACGGATGTAGGGGATGAAGGTCTCTGGATCGAGTTCGCGGGATTTGAGGAGAGAAGCGCTATGCAAGGCCCAAGTCCCTCTCATCGTAGCGCCGCACGAGCCTCAATGGCGTCAGCGAAGCACCGCCCCAGTAGGCGCCATTGCGCGAACGGCCGCGCGTCTCGATCCAGGCGAGCAGAATGCGGAACATGTTGTGGTCATGCTTGACGAGCGCGCGAAAGATGAGATGGAAGACTACACCGACAAGCGCGTAGGCGATCGAGCCTGCGATGATGTAGAGGATTGTCGTCATCATGACGTTGGCGCCCATAGCTTCCATTGTGACACCGGCAATCATCGCCGGCCGCGTGCAAGCAAGAAAAAGCGTGTCTTCCTCAAGTTTGACTTGGTCTGGCATTCTCTCAGCCCCCTGAGATCGTACTGACAATCTGCGAGGCACCGAAGATGATGCCGATGCCAAGCACGACATAGGCTGCCTTTCGCAGATCGAGATAACCGAACATCCACGCAATTCCGACGATGATGACGGCGATCGTCGCGAGCAACTTGGCGACATTGCCCGTGAGCAATGTAACGATGTTCTGCAGAACCGTCTCGATGCCGCCGGTGCTCTGGGCGAAGGCGGGTTCGATCGTGACTGCCGAAAACACAGCAGCCATAGAGACAATGGCCGCAAGTGCACGGATGTTAATCCTTGATATCATTCAGGCTGCTCCGGTTGATCGTTTTGGAAAACGAGCGCGGACGAGCGTCGCGCCGCATTGAACACATCCCAGAATGGCGCTCTCGCTACCGGCTGTTGCGATGCCTCGGCCTTAGCGACGGAAGGTATCGCAAATGCCTTGGCGCCGACACCGTCCGGCCTGTGAGGTCCCTGCCCGATCGCCAACGAGGCCAATCTCGCCGAAAGCCGCTTTGCCTCATGCCGGATCTGCTCGTCATATCGAACCATTTTCCCGACGGAAGGATCGGAGCGCCCATAATAGGATTGCAGCATCACGCGCTCGGCCTGTCCCGAAGCAGCACCTGCGCGGACCGCCAGACGATAGTAACCGTCGAGCAAGGTCGCGGTCGCCTTAAGATTGAGACAGGGATCGAAAGCATCGGAGATTGTTAGATTGAGCTTACGCAGTTCCTCGATCCCCACACCGCCAAGCCCGAGCTGGATGTCCTGGTGCTCAGCAACCAGCGTGGCTGCGGTTTCGATCGCCTCCGCCTTGCTTTTTGGCTGCCGCTCAAGCGGAAGGCCGCTATTGATGCGGATATTGAAGGGCTGAAAATTGCTTTCCAGGCTGACGACGGCAGCCAGCGTTTCCATCGCAACCGCTGGCGCGCAGGTTTCAGCAAGATCTGCGAAGGCGATGGTCATCGATCAATACCACACACGTTGGCTACCGACACCGTCGATGGTCACGTCGACGTAATGCGGCTGCAAGCGCCTGCTCGGTCGCTCAGTCGGATAACCCATGCATTGCAGGTGCCTTTCCCTCCGCTGCCATCGAGCCAAGGCGACCAAATCGGTGTTTTCGGCAGCGCTATCGCGGCCGGAGCGGCAATATCGGGCATCGACCTTTTGAAGCGTTGCGGAAATACAGATGGCCTCCTGGCCGCGGTCACCATAGCGTGCGGTCAGGCTATAGCCGTCATTGCATGAATAGGGTTCATAGCCGGGTTGGGAGGCCCGGAAGCCGACGCCGCTGCAAGTTGGAAAGGAAGCTCCCTTGGCGAGCGCCTGCCAGAGCTTGCTGATCGGTGGGCGGCATTGGGCAAATTGCGTTGGGCCACCCGGATTGGAAAGACACAGGATAACCCGGCATCCCCAGTCATCGGCGCGCGCATCACCCCCTAAAATAAGGTATATGGGAACACAGCCGGCAACGGCGGAGACTATACCAACCAGAAGGTTTTTCATGGCTAGGACCCTTCGATGTGACAGCATCAAGCGATCGTCGCGACTTCCCTTGGGAAGTCCTTCGTCGCTCATACTAACTTATATAATGCAGTTAAAAAGATGACAAGCACCTTCAACACACAATTGCACAGTCTTTCGTTCGCAGCCTTCATCCTGCGCGAAATCATGGACCATCCGCAGGAAGACGAGACGCCGCAATCCAGACTGAAGCAGGTCGGTATGATGAGCATTCTCTACATCATGAATCAGGGACATCAGGCCCTAACGATCTCAAATCTCGTTGAAATTACGAAGCTGACGCGTATGGGCGTTTCGGAAGTCATAGAGCCGCTACTCAAACGTGGCATGCTCACGGAGACCTTCGTGAAGAATTCCATGGGACGCGGCAAGGCACGTCAATTCGAGATCGCACCTGAGATTTTTGAGAAGCTTCGAGCCTTTGGGCAGAGTAACTAGCACGGGCAAAGGGTGCGATTATACTATATATTATAATGCACTATAATTCGATGGCCGATTGCAGATGCTCGCATCTGCAATATCGGCTTTGCGCAGAAAAGATGTCGAATAAGCGCTTTCTAACTGCGGACGAACGATTGGCTCGCGTCGCTCGTCAAAAAGGCTCGCCAAACCCCGCGAGAACCTGCGTTTCTATAGAGCGTTTTCAAGCGATTTGGACTAAATCCACTTATACGCCTCGGCTCTTCGTTTCTTGCAGCTACTGCTAGGCCGGCGCTCCAAATGGTCGCCGATCACAGAATGACGTTTGCAAGATGCGAGGTCAGATGTGCCGTTTGAACTCGTCGCCGAGATCTGCTCGCCGATTATTCCGAATTTGCCTGGATTTCATCCTGGATCGCAACTACTGCTGCGCAGAGAGACCGGATTTCCTCATCTGCGTGGCCTGCAGTGACGCATATCCTCAGGCCGGCGTTGCCCCTTGATACGGTGGGAAAGAAGATCGCCGAGGTGTAAAAGCCTTGCCTGAAGAGACTTGTCGCGGCGCCAATCGCGAGTAATTCATCACCAAAATGGACAGTGCGGATCGGAAGCCGGGCTCCATGCTGTTCCGTCGGCAGCAGACCGTCAAGCAAGGCTATTTTTTGCTGTAGCGTTCGCTGCAGATGGGGTAATTCATCGGTTCGATGCAATTGTGCGGATGCCAGGCCGGCACCAATAGCGGCCGTGTTGAGCGATGCCGAAAACGCATGAGCCACTGCAAATCTGCGGAACAGGACCTCCTGATGCGCCGTAGCCAGCATGAGCATGCCGCCAGATGCACCGAAGCCTTTGCCGAGAGAGGCTGCGATAATGGTCCTGTCGCCCAATTCACCAATTAGGGACTTCACAAAGCCTTCACCACGCCTGCCGAAGAGCGAGATTCCGTGCGCATCGTCAATATAGAGAAACAGGCCATATTGTTCTTGGAGACGGCGCAGCGCGGATATCGGAGCACTGCCACCCATGGAGTAGACGCCGTCGCAGATGTATGCGACGGCTTTATTCTGGCGGCATAGTCGCTCGAGAGCATCGAGGTCGTTGTGGGCTATTGTCTCGACACGTGTCTCCTGGGCAATGGTTCCTTTGTGGTGGGCAAGGGTTGCGTGCGCTAGGCGATCGAACACCATGACGGGCTTAAGACCACCAGTAAGATGGCCAGATGCGACCAACGGCAGGGCGCTCATATTGGCTGCGAGCACTGTGGTGTAAGTGATCACCCGCGCGGCGAAGAGATCGGAGAGGGATTCTTCCAATTCACCGAGACTTGCAAAGTTCAACCGGGTGCGGGCGCACGACCAATGCAGTGTGCCCGAACTCCGTACGGCTTCAGCGGCACCCTCGACAATGTCGGGATGATTGTCCAGACCCAAATAGGAGCATCGGACAAAGTCGACAACCACGCGATCCTCGAAGTTCGGCCTGAAGGCCCTGCCTTGCGACGGATGGGCGTAAATCGACATGATACCTTGGTAATGGGCAGCTTCGAAATGGCGCCCAGCCGTATCGATCAAGCTGCCCGTATTACGATGAGTTGCTTTCCCGTTTCGATTAGAACGTGCGGAAATCTTCTTTTCCATATTTCAAACTCCGGTCGGTCAGTGTGCAGACCGGAGGTTGAAATCATCGCCCCAGCAACTTCAATAAACGAGGCCGGAAATCTTCTGCAATATACAATATGCCTGATGTGACATAGTCGATCGTATGTGAAGCTGTTTGTGTAGGGACTAGCCAAATTCAACCGCGTAACCGCTGGACCGGATCGTGCGGATAATGTTGCGACCGATCATCTGCTCCAGCATGCGGCGCAACCGGCCGACATGAACGTCGACCGTTCTTGGCTGGACATAGTAATTTGGAGGCCAGGCTGCTTCGATGAGTTCCGATCGGCTGAAGACGCGGCCTGGTGCTTGAAGCAAACGGCATAGAAGCTTGAATTCGATTGGGCCTAGCTGAATTTCTTTCGAACCGTGCCTGACCAGCCTCTTGCTTACCTCGATACTGAGTTTCCAAACGTTGAACGTACTGCCGTCCCGCCGAATGCCTCCCATTCCCAGAGGCAATCCCGACAGGAGAGATTGCAGATAGCCCAATATCCTTGCCGGCGAAATCGGGCGAACAAAACTTTCGGTCACACCGGCCTTGAGGAGATCCAGATAGTGCCGCTCATCGCCGCCGGGAATCAGCGCGAGCAAAGGAATATGCGCCGTTGTCCGATCGGCTTTGATCAGGCTGCAAACGCGCAGCGCATGCTCAGCATTGTTTTCGGTGTCGAGGACAATCGCTAATACAGATGTGCGTCCTGCAAGCTCTCCCACCTCTTCCTCGTCCAAGAGCACGCAACTCAACCCCTCCACTGCGAGAATGTGGCTGAACACGAGATAAAAGTCGGGATTTTGCGACCAGAAAAGCACCTCTGGGTTCATACGACAGCCCTTCTCTTGTAGCTACCAGATCAATGACTTGGAATTATGCTGCATCAAAAATAGCGGAAAAATCGTCGCATTTTGCATATTTCTGTCGATTTTTGCGCTATATCGTTCAATATTCACATTTCCTACATAAAAGTCTAGTATGTTTCTCCGATTTTTGATGCAACATTTTTGTTGCTTTTCTCGCAGCCTTAGCGCACCCTGTGGATTTGGAGCGCAAGCTCCTTTATGCCTATCTAATGTCCGTGAAAGAGCCGCCGTTGTTTATGAAGTCCAGCATCGACCATCTACCGCCGCTCAAGCAGCGCGAGCCCGCTCGGGTCCTCGAGGTGTTACATGAGGAGTTTGAAGACGCGCTGAAGGGCGGCTCAGCGGACTTCAAGAAGCGTGGCCGCATCCTGAAAATCATCCTGTTCGGATCCTATGCGCGGGGTAGCTGGGTCGACGAGCCGTATACCAAAAAAGGATACCGCTCGGACTTCGATCTGCTGATTGTCGTCAGCAATCGCAAGCTTACCGATTTCTCCGGCTATTGGCAGAAGGCGGCGGATCGGTTCATGCATTTGCCGGAAATCAAGACGCCGGTGAACTTCATCGTGCATTCACTTCGCGAGGTAAACACCCTACTCAAGCAAGGCCGGTATTTGTTCGTCGACCTCCGCCGAGATGGCATTGTGCTATATGAGCTTGATGACACGCCGCTAGCCAATCCCAATCTTCTTCACCCTGCGGACGCCTACAAATTTGCAGCAGAGTATTTGGAAGATCGGCTGCCTCTCGCGAAGAGCTTCTCGGAGGGAGTTGTGTTTTTTACGGCGAAAGGCAAGCTTAAGGAAGCGGCATTCCTACTGCACCAATCGATCGAGCAGGCTTACGCAACATTGCTGCTCGTGCTGACCAACTACAGCCCAGCCTCCCACAATCTCAAGCACCTGCGTGGCCTCGCTGAAAGTCAGGCGCAGCAGTTGGCGAACGCTTGGCCCCGCGATCAGCAGCGCTTTGTCGCCTGGTTCAACATTCTCAATGAAGCATATGTCAAGGCGCGCTATTCAAAGCACTATGAGATAAGCCGTGAGGCGCTCGCCTGGCTCTTGAACCGCACGACGGATTTGATCGATCAGGTGGAAGCAGTCTGTCAGGATCATCTTGAAGTATTGAGGATAGAGGTGGAAGAAGCCGATCGCCGCTCACGGAAACGATCATAGTCGCAGAATTAAGAATTCGGATTTCTTCCACGAAGCCCTTTCGGCGTGACATGTTTGTCACGAGCAAAATGCCTAGGACGATAGGATGGTCGGCTGGATCGACCTTCGCAGCTCCTAAATGAGCTTCCAACGTCCGGCTCCAAAATCAACTCCCTGCGCCGGACGCAGGAGGTATTGACTTGTCTCGAAATTCAACGACGCGTTCTGGCGGCTGCTTTGACGGCAAATCCGATACTGCTCGTAATAATCATCAAATAGTCCATGACACGATCGCGCTTTGCGGAGACAGCGCGCCAACGACCGTGGCATGGTGCGCATTTGAGGCTTGGTGCGAGGGTGACGATGAAGAATATCAATTCTGGCTGGGCATCTTCCACCGCCTGCGCAACTAGAAAGGCGCCGTTCTCATTGATGGATCAAGCTAGAAAGTGCCTTGCTTAGGAAGCGCTTTGCGGCCTTGGTATTGTAGCTCGGGGACAGAAAGGGATCGATCGAATCACGGTGTTGCCGACGGTTCGGTAAAGACGCCCTGCTTGCTCTTGACCTTCACATACGTCTCATCGACCCATGAACGGCGCGATGGCGAGGAACGATGTCGCCACCAGAATGCGCATACCGCAAAAGAAGGCTGTCACTGTCATATCCTGATCTTTCTCGAAGTGTTCATGAGGGTAGACATCCCGCTCCTCGCATTATTCCGAGCGAGCTAACTTCTTTGGTGGTGGGTTTGGTGCGGCTGGTCCGGCAGGACGCGAGCAGCGCAACGTTCGCGGGTGGAACTGCGTTCCCGTCGCGTCGGAAGCTAGGGCACTTAACGGCGCCTCCTCCCAGCGATCGGTCCTCGATCCCGTATTCGAAGCGGTCGCGCCCGGCGTGCGCATAGCGCAACCATGTTTGGAACATTCGCTCCTCACATTTGTTGATAACCCAAAGAGGAGATCATCATGGCACGCGACAGGATAACCAAATCATCAATCGACCCTACAGCTAGTGGGAATGTTGAAACTTCGCAGCCGTCCAACGTCCGCGATTGCGAAAACGAGATCCGAGAGCGGGCGTATGCCATATGGGAGCATGAAGGAAAGCCCGAGGGCAAACACCTTGAACATTGGGAACGGGCGGAGAAGCAGATTGACGGTGAGTTCGCGCCTGGTGGTGTAGCGATTGGGAACGACGAAGTATCCAAGCTCGCCGCACGAAAGGAATTCGTCCGAGAGCATCGGGATACCCTGCCTGTCGCGAGCGACGTTGAAGACGCAAGTGAGCGCGAGACTATCCCGGGCACTCAAGAATAATGGTAGAAATTACGACGCCTGCCAACTTATTCTAACCAGGAAACCCCGGAGGAGTGTGTCAAACGCTCTTTTATAGGAAAGCTAGCTTCACCTCCCGGGCGGTTTGTTGCTGCTTCTGACCTTCTGAGCAATCAGTGCCAATTCTGCGATGTTTGGTAAGCGGTCAGCCGACCACGCCTGTCTTGAAGTTCCAAGGCATCAGAGCGTCGATGTCGTGAGCGGGCCATCCATTGGCCATACGCAGTAACGT
>NZ_JAAZQP010000021.1:0-68462 GCF_012275435.1 Rhizobium sp. SG741 | reverse complement strand
CGTCTTGCGAGCCTTCTCCGGGTTGCCGAGCAGCACATCCACTTCCGCCGGGCGGAAGAGTTGAGGATCGATCACCAGATGATCCTCCATCTTCATGCCGACATGCTGAAAGGCGATGGCACACATGTCGCGCACGGCCGTCGTCCGACCGGTCGCAATGACATAGTCGTCAGCGGCGCCCTGCTGCAGCATCAGCCACATGGCGCGAACGTACTTCGTCCGGCTTAACGTCCTTCACGGTACGGACGAGACCGGAAAGATCCATCAAGTCGCCGTCGGCGAATAGTTCCAACCGGTCGGCGTCTGTCCGTATTGACGATGCAAATGCCGAGTGACCCTATCGGTCGTCGCTTCGGCGTAGTCTGGCTGTATCGGACGGCATTTCGCCGAAGGCTTGATGATAGAAGGCGGCAAAGCGCCCCATATGTGAAAATCCCCAACTCCGCGCAATTTCGGCGACCGCTTGACAACGGGCCGGATCCATCAATGCCCCGCGTGCGCCTTGTAGGCGTATCGTTCGCAAGTAGCTGAGAGGCGTCGTATTCTTGAACTGCTGAAAGGCGGCTTGCAGCGCACGAACGCTCGTGCCGGCCTCACGCGCGATTTCGGCGATACCCATATTCGAGCCGACATTGGCATGCATGTATTCTATCGCCCGTTTCAACCTTCTGGGTATGGCCGGTGAAGCCGGCTTCAGCATTCGTTCCGAATAGTTGTGCGGCACGGCTTCGAGCAGCGCGATCATCATCGCCTGCAACAGATGCTCAGTGAATGCGGAGGAGGATCGGTCAGCATTTTCCACCGTCAGGCTCTGCCAGATAAGATTTCCAAGGGTCGCGATCTGCATGCCTCTTGCCGACGACAGGTCGACGGTATCGGTAAATTCCAGATCGTCGAGTACAGGGGCGTCGAGCAGTTCACTCAATTGCCGGATAAGCGCCGATTTCTCGAACGCAATCCCCATATGGCTGCGCTGCTCGTGCAATGTCAGCTTTTCGAACGAGGACATATCACCCACCAGCCCCTCGCCCGGCTTCGACACAAGCTCCCTGGATCCCACATCGATCGCCATCCCGCCCGAGGATGGAATGTAAAGCCCGTAGGCATCCGGGCCGCCCGAGAGTGATACGCTCATGCCGGAATTACATTTACCGTTCCAGATGCTGCAATAGCCCACCGTGTAATGACGGTCTTCAACTGAGATCAGCGCGCGCCGATGCAAAGGTTCGACGACGGCGGGAAACAAGGTCCTGGCATAGTGTGCCGTCATCTCCTCGGCATCGGCATCTTCGATCTTGAACATGGATTGAGTAGCGTATCTCAAATATAGCCCTCTCCAGCGCCAAGGGCGCGCCTCCCGAGATATTGCTCAACGACAACGCGAGTATATCTTAATTTACACCCTTGCTGTAAATTAACACTAGAGCATTCTTGGCCGAAAAGCACTACCCAAGAAATATTGTACCCAAATAGCAATAGTACTGCCGTGATTAGTACCATGAATTAAATTAGCGATTGTTTCGATATTCATGTGATGATTGCGAACATCTGGAGATTTATTTTAATCATAAAGAAGTTCATCCCTGCTGCCGGACGACAACCTTCCCATCAACGCACGGAACCGGCGGGAAGCATCATGTCAGCGTGGAGCCTCTTGACGGAATGTTATCGATAACATAGCCTCTTCCCATCGAAGCTTTGGGAGGAGCGGGATGGACGACGGAAAGCTGCTCGAATTCTGCGATATCACCAAGGAGTTTGGTGGAACGCGTGCCCTGTCGAATGTATCGCTCGATCTGAAGGAGGGTGAAATCCTCGCGCTTCTCGGCGAAAACGGCGCGGGCAAATCGACGCTCATCAAGACACTGGCAGGCATCTACAGGCCGGACGGCGGACAGCTTCTGTTTCGCGGCAAGCCATATCAGCATCGTCCGCCGCAACCCAACCAGCGCCAGCCGATCGCCTTCATCCATCAGGATCTCGGCTTGATCGAATGGATGACGGTGGGTGAGAATGTCGGGCTTGCGCAGGGCTATTCGCTGCGCGGCCGGCTGATCGATTGGCGGGCGACCGAACGGCGCACGGCAGAGGCCTTGAAGCTCGTCGGCTGTGATTTCGATCCCTCGACGCGCGTCCAGGAACTGACGAGAACGGAAAAGTCGCTGGTGGCGATCGCCCGCGCACTCGCTGTCGAGGCCGATGTTCTGGTCCTCGATGAACCCACAGCCAGCCTGCCCGCCGATGAGGTCGAGAAGCTGTTCGCGGCTATTCGCCCGCTCAAGGAGCGCGGCGTGGCGATGATCTACGTCTCGCACCGGCTGGATGAGATCTTCCGCATCGCCGACCGCGTCGCCGTGCTGCGCGACGGACAACTGGTGGGACAGAAGCCCGTTTCCGAAACCACGTCAGACGAGCTGATCCGGATGATCGTCGGGCGCAAGGCCGACCAATTGTTTGTCAAGGCGGAACGAATGACCGGTCCGGCCATCGTCTCGGTCAAGGATCTCGCCTGCCGCGGCGCCGGGCCGGTATCCTTCGATATCCGGCAAGGGGAGCTTCTTGGCCTTGTCGGATTGCGAGGCGCGGGCCAGGAACTGATCGGACGCGCGCTGTTCGGCTGCGAAGTATCGAGCGGCACGGTGCGACTCAACGGTGTGGAACCCAACCTTTCGAGCCCGGTCGCCGCCATGGCGTCCGGCATCGGCCTGATCGCCAGGGACCGCACCGAAGAATCGGTCGCGATGTCGCTCAGCCTGCGCGAAAACACCTTTCTCAATCCTGGCGCCTCCGGGCGTGGCCTGATGTCGTTCCTCTCGCCGCGCAACGAAGCCGAGAAGGCCTATTCGCTCGGCAGCCGGGTTGGCCTCAGGCCCAACGACCAGAGCCTTGCGATTGAGGCCCTATCTGGCGGCAACCAGCAAAAGGTCGTTGTGGGACGGTGGCTGGCGACGGGCCGGAAGCTGCTGATCGCCGAAGATCCGACCGCCGGCGTCGATGTCGGCGCCAAGGCCGATATCTATCGGCTGATCGCCGAGGCGGTGGAAGGCGGCCTTGCCGTTCTCGTCGTTTCCACCGACTTCGAGGAAATCGCCCACATCTGCCATCGTGCCCTTGTATTCTCGCGCGGCCAGATCGTGCGTGAACTCAGCGGTGCCGACCTGACTACACCGGCGGTGATCGCCGCCGCATCTGCATCCGAAGCGGCCTGAACCGGAGAGGAAAACCATGCAATCGATCGAATCCAATGCGCTCGAACCCACACGCTCCGAGCTGTCGGCAATGAGCTTCGGCCAGAAAATCCAGCGTCTTCTGCCGGTCTACGGCCTCGTCATCCTGACGGCCCTGCTGATCCTGTTGTTTTCCGTTCTGCTGCCGCAGACTTTCCCGACCATGCTTAATCTGCGCTCGATCATCTCCGACAAGACCATTATCGCGATCCTGTCGCTGGCGGCGATGATCCCGATGGCGGCGGGCCGCATCGACCTGACGATCGGCTACGGCATCGTGCTCTGGCATGTACTCGCGATCAGCCTGCAGACGATGTTCGGCCTACCCTGGCCCGTCGCGGTGCTTATCGTCATCCTGCTCGGCGCCTTTACCGGCTTCCTGAACGGGCTCCTGGTGGAAATCGCCAAGATCGACAGCTTCATCGCAACGCTCGGCACCGGCACCGTGCTTTATGCCATCGCGCTCTGGCATACCGGCGGCCGACAGGTGGTCGGCATGCTGCCGCAGGGTTTCTATGCACTGAACGGCACCATGGTATTCGGCCTGCCAATCACCGGCATCTATGTCCTCGTGCTTGCCTTCGTGATGTGGATCGTCCTCGAATATCTGCCGATCGGCCGTTACATCTATGCCATCGGCGCCAACCCGAAGGCCGCCGCCCTGAACGGCATCCCTGTCCGCCGCTTCGTCATCGGCGCCTTCGTAACCTCGGGCACGCTTGCCGCCGTTGCCGGCGTCCTGCTCGCCTCCAAGCTGCGCATCGGGCAGGCAAGCGTCGGGCTTGAATATCTTTTGCCGGCGCTGGTCGGTGCGTTCCTCGGCTCTACCACGATCAAGCCCGGCCGCGTCAATGTCTGGGGCACGATGATCGGCGTCATTATTCTTGCGGTCGGTATCGCCGGCATCCAGCAGTTCGGCGGCTCCTTTTATGTCGAGCCGCTGTTTAACGGCGTCACCCTGCTCGTGGCCATCGGCATAGCCGGATATGCGCAGCGCCGGCGCAGTCACGCCGGGCGCATGGCCCCGGTCCACAAGCCGCAATTGTCCGCCGCGCCAGCGGAGAAATGAACATCAGCTCAGTTTGAACGTCCAATGGGAGGAGACGAAATGAAACGCAGACAATTCCTGCAGGCAACGACAGCCGTATTCGTGTTGTGCGCCAGCCATGCCTATGCCGATGCGATGGCGGATGCGAAAGCCGTCGTGGACAAATACGCAACGGCGGTCACCAAGTGGGACGGCCCGGCGACCGGCCCGAAGGCGCAAGCGGGCAAGACGATTGTCGTTCTCGCCGGCGATCTCAAGAACGGCGGCATTCTCGGCGTCAGCAACGGCGTCGAGGAAGCCGCCAAGGCCATCGGCTGGCAAGTGAAGGTTCTCGATGGCGCGGGCTCGATCGGCGGACGCACGGCCGCTTTCGGTCAGGCCATGGCGCTCAAGCCCGACGGCATCATCATCGACGGCTTCGATGCGGTCGAGCAGGCACCGGCGCTTGAAGAGGCAAAGGCTGCCAAAATCCCGCTGGTCGCTTGGCATGCAGGCCCGGTGATCGGCCCCGACGATAAGAACGGATTGTTCGCCAATGTCAGCACCGATGCCATGGAAGTCTCGAAGGCGGCCGCCGACTGGGCCTTCGTCGATGCCAAGGGCAAGCCGGGCGTGATCATCTTCACGGACTCGACCTATGCGATCGCCATTGCCAAGGCCGACAGGATGAAGGTCGAGATTGAACGCCTGGGCGGCAAGGTGCTGGAATATGTCGACACGCCGATCGCCGAGACGTCACAGCGCATGCCGCAGCTGACCACGTCGCTGCTGCAGAAATATGGAGACAGCTGGACCCATTCGCTTGCCATCAACGACCTCTATTTCGACTTCATGGGTCCGTCGCTCGCCTCAGCCGGCAAGGGCGGAACCGATGCGCCGATCAACGTCGCCGCCGGCGATGGCTCGCAATCGGCCTATGAGCGCATCCGCGCCGGCCAGTATCAGAAAGTGACCGTGGCCGAGCCGCTCAATCTCCAGGGCTGGCAGCTGGTCGACGAACTCAATCGGGCTCTTTCCGGCGAGAAGTGGTCCGGATATCTGTCGCCGCTGCATGTGGTGACATCAGATAATATACAGTCCGACGGCGGCCCGAAGAACAGCTTCGATCCGGATAACGGCTACAGAGATCAGTACAAGAAGATCTGGGGCAAATGATCCCAGTTGCGCGGAAACGGCGCGGTCTTGGGGCCGCGCCGTTTCACTTAAGGGACAAGCTGAAGCTGACGGCTGCTATCACGGACGATTAGTTGAGTTGAAATCCTGACATTGCCGACCGGCTGCGCATTGTCGAGAATATCGAGGATCAGCTGGGCGGTTTGCTCGCCGATTTCCCTGGCAAAGGCATTGATCGTCGTCAGCGTCGGTACGCATACCTCACCGATTTCATAATTGCCGAACCCACCGATGGAAAAGCGCTCCGGCACGGGGACGCCCAGCCGGCGACATTCCGTCAGCGCGCCATAAGCGGCAAGGTCGGAAACGCAAACGACCGCCTCTGTGTCCGGATAGATCTCGATCAGCTTCGCCATGGCATTGGCGCCCTCGCGCATTGAAATTGGCGGCGGCCCAGCGGCGATCAGTCTCGAAGCGTCGAGGCCATGCGCCTGCATCGCTGCAATGAAGCCAAGTCGACGCTCGCTGCCGCGCGAATCCCGCTGAACGTCGCCACCGATAAAGGCGATACGCCGACAGCCCGAGGCGACGAAGTGGTCGACCATATCGCGCATGACCGCCGTGTTGGAAAAACCGACAAAGTGGTCGATTGGATCGGCTGGAATATCCCAGGTTTCGATGATCGGAATGGCCACCGTCTGTAGAAGCCGGCGCGCTCGCGCCGTGTGCGAGCCACCGGTCACCACGAGAGCCTGCGGCTTGCGGCGCAGAAGCTGCTCGATCAGCCGCTCCTCCTCATCGATATCGTAGTTCGTATAGCCAAGCAGGATCTGCATTCCCCGCTTGGCCAGCGTGTCGGAAAGGCCGCCGACCGTGTCGGCGAAATTGGCGTTGTTGATGGAGGGAATGGTGACGGCGACAAAATCGGACTTTTGCGAACGCAGGTTGGAGGCCGTGCTGTCGAAAACATAACCCAGATCTTCCGCCGCCTTCAGAATCGCTTCCCGGGTCTCCGGGCTGACGAGACTGTCCGCCTTGAACGCACGAGACACCGTCATCGGAGAAACTCCCATGACGCGGGCTATGTCTGCCATAGTGGGCGGTTTGCGATTGCTACTCATCAATGGCCTTATGTTATCGTTACCATGAGAGTAATATGGCTTCCCCGCTAATAGCAAGTGCGTCTTTCGTCCATCCAGACAATGAGAAATGCGGAGCCTTTCGGCCCCGCGTAACGATTGTCTCAGGAGATTGGCCTATAGCTGGAACTCATGGGCGAGTGTCACGTGATGATGAATGCGCCCTTCGAAAAAGCGTGACAGCACGGCTTCAGTTGCCGCCCGCGCTTCGCTACGCACGGGGCTGGCAAGGGCAGCCTCGACAGCCGCCAGATCCGGATAGTTGACGGCGAGGATCATCGGAAATTCCGGAGCCCCCTCGTCACGCGCTTCGGCAAAGGTAACGCGTACGTCGAGCGCACCGGGAAACTGCTTCCATTTCGGCAGGATCGTCTCCATGACGGCGGCGCGAAAGGCCTCCGCTTCGCCTTCCCTGACCTTGCCTTCGAATAATGCGTATCGGGTGATCATCCGGCGATTTCCTTGTTCGGTCCCTTGAAGAATTCCATCAATGCAGCCTGGTCCTCGCCGCCGAGGCCGGCGGCCGTCAGCATGCGATGTATCTCGGCGCAGACAGCCGTCAGCGGCATGGCGGTGTTGGTGCGTCGGGCAAGATCCTGGGCGCCGTTCAGATCCTTGACCATGTTGTCAATCCGGCCGGTGCGGCGATAATCCTTGGTCACATAGCGCGGCATATATTCCTGAAGAATGGCGCTGTCGGCCCGACCGCCCTTCAATGCCTGCGGGATCTTGGCGGCATCCACACCGGCGTCGAGCGCCAGTTGCGTTGCCTCCGCCACCGCCAGAAAATTCAATGCGCAGAGGACCTGATTGATGAGTTTGGTCGTCTGACCCGCGCCGACCGGCCCCATATGGGTGTAGTTCGATGCGACATGGCGCAGCACCTGATGGGCATCCGAGACGTCCTCCACATCACCGCCCGCCATCAAGGTCAACTGTCCGATCAGCGCCTTCGGAGCGCCGCCGGAGAGTGGACTGTCTACCCAGCGCAACCCCTTCTCCGCCGCTTCGCCGGCGAGCGCCTTGGTCGCATCCGGATCGATCGACGACATATCGATGATCAAGGTTCCGCGTTTCGCCCCTTCGGCAACCCCACCCGGCCCGAATACCGCGCTGTGGACGACCTTCGGCGAATTCAGGCTCAGGATGACAAAATCTGATGCCGCGACTGCCGCTGCGGCACTGTCGGCGGCATGTGCACCCTTGGCTGTGAGCGCGGCCACCTTCTCCTTGTCGAGATCAAAAACCGTCAACTCGTTGCCAGTCTCCACCAGGCGGGCGCCAATGGCACCGCCCATCGCACCGGCGCCGATCAGCGCCACCTTGTTGCTCATGACTGCTCCTCCTCCAATGCGGCGATGACCGCCGCCACGATCATATCCAGCGGCTGGTCGATATTGACAGTTATAGCTTGCTCGTCTGCACCGGGCGGCTCAAGTGCTGCAAACTGGTTCTCCAGCAAGGCAGACGGCATGAAATGATGCTGCCGCGCCTCCAGGCGCCGAAGGATGGTCTCCTTCGTGCCGTCGAGATGGATGAAGGAAACCGGCGCGCCGACGAGGGAGCGGATCCGATCGCGATAGACGCGCTTCAGGGCTGAGCATCCGATCAGCGCCGTATCGTCCGCCAGTGCCAGGCGCGCGCCGACCCTGTCGAGCCATGGCGAGCGATCAGCGTCGTTCAACGGGATGCCGGCGCTCATCTTGGCGACATTGGCCGGCGGATGCAGGTCGTCTCCATCGATATAGACACCAGCAACACGAGCAGCGAGTGCTGCACCGACCGAGGACTTGCCGCAACCGCTGACGCCCATGACGACGAAGCGGCGTGGCTGCAACTTATCAGAGCGAGGCTGTGATGCCGCCATCGACATAAAGCACATGACCGTTGACAAAGGAGGATGCGTCGGACGCCAGGAAAATGCAGGCGCCGACCAGTTCTTCGACCTGCCCCCAGCGGCCGGCCGGCGTGCGCTTTTCGAGCCACGCGGAGAAATCGGCGTCGGCGACGAGCGCTGCATTCAATGGCGTGTCGAAATAGCCGGGGGCGATGGCGTTGCATTGCAGCCCGTATTTGGCCCAATCCGTCGCCATGCCCTTGGTGAGATTGCCGACGGCGCCCTTGGTTGCCGTATAAGGCCCGATCGACGGCCGTGCCAGCGCCGTCTGGACGCTGGCAATGTTGATGATCTTACCGGCGCCGCGCTTGATCATATGGCGCGCGACGGCCTGGCCGACATTGAAGACGCTCGATATATTGGTGCGCAGCAGCCGTTCGAAAGCGTCCGCGGGGAAATCTTCCAGCGGCGTGCGGAACTGCATGCCGGCATTGTTGACCAGGATGTCGATCGCGCCCTTGTCCGCCTCGAAAGCATCCACCGCACGGCGCGCGGCCTCATGATCCGTGGCATCGAATGGCAGAATATGTACCTTGCCGTCGAAGCTACCCGCCGCCTTGGCGAGCTTTTCCTCGTCGCGGCCATTGAGCACCAGTTCGGCGCCCGCCGCCGCCAAGCCCTTGGCGAGCGCAAGCCCGATACCTTGCGATGAACCGGTAATCAGGGCGCGCCGCCCTTTCAGATCGAAGAGGCCAAGAGACACGGTTTCCTCCGTTTTTTATCTCGACAAAGACTGTTCTCCCTGTTTATGTTATCGATAACATTCGATGTCAAGTGAGGAGACGAAAGATGGACAAGCCACCAATTCTGCAGATCGGGCCTTATCCGCAATGGGATCAGGAACCGCTCGATGCGGCGTTTCAGGTCCATCGTTATTTCGAGGCTACCGACAAAGCCAAGCTTCTGGCCGAGGTCGGCCCATCGATCAAGGCGATCGCGACACGCGGTGAACTTGGCGCCAATCGCGGCATGATCGAAGCCTGCCCCAATCTGCAGCTAATCTCGGTCTATGGCGTCGGCTTCGACGCAGTCGATCTGCAGGCCTGCCGCGAACGTGGCATCCGTGTCACGAATACGCCTGATGTGTTGACCAATGACGTCGCCGATCTGGGTGTCGCCATGATGCTGTGCCAGTCGCGCGGCATGCTGGGCGCTGAAACATGGGTGCGCGACGGCAGCTGGGCTGGGAAGGGTCTCTATCCCCTCAAACGCCGCGTCTGGGGACGGCGCGCCGGCGTGCTCGGCCTCGGCCGCATCGGTTTCGAGGTCGCCAAGCGCCTGAAGGGCTTCGACCTGCAGATCGCCTATTCCAATGTCGAGGCAAAATCTTTCGCATCCGACATGAAGTTCGTGGCCGATCCCGTTGAACTAGCACGGCAATCTGATTTCCTGTTTGTGACGCTTGCTGCATCGGCCGCGACCCGCCATATCGTCGGACGTGAGGTGATCGAGGCGCTCGGGCCGGAGGGTATGCTGATCAATATATCCAGAGCCTCCAATATCGATGAGGAAGCACTCCTGGAGGCGCTCGAGACCGGCAAGCTCGGATCGGCGGCGCTCGACGTCTTCGAAGGTGAGCCAAAGCTCAACCCGCGCTTTCTGGCGCTCGACAATGTGCTGCTGCAGCCGCATCATGCCTCCGGCACGATTGAGACGCGCAAGGCCATGGGCCAGCTCGTGCGCGACAATCTCACCGCACACTTTGCCGGCCAGCCGCTGCCCACACCCGTTCTTTGAGGAGAAAGACATGAAGGCCATCGTCGCTCACGCCGCCAAGGATGTGCGGATCGAGGAGTATCCGGAGGAGGAACCGGGCGCTGGAGAGGTCAAGTTGAGACTGGCGATCGGCGGGGTCTGCGGCAGCGACCTACATTATTATCATCACGGCGGCTTCGGCACCGTTCGCTTGAAGCAGCCGATGATCCTTGGGCATGAGGTCAGCGCGACTGTTGTTGCACTCGGGTCCGGCGTGGAGGGCCTTGAGATCGGCCAGCTCGTCGCCGTCTCCCCTTCCCGCCCCTGCAGGACCTGCCGCTACTGCCAGCAGGGACTGCACAATCAGTGCCTCAACATGCGCTTCTACGGCAGCGCCATGCCCTTTCCGCATATCCAGGGCGCGTTTCGCGAGACGCTGGTTGCCGACGCGATCCAATGCGTTCCGGCGGATGGCCTGACACCCGGCGAAGCGGCCATGGCAGAGCCGCTTGCCGTCACCCTGCATGCGACGAGACGCGCCGGCGAGATGCTCGGCAAGCGGGTTCTCGTGACCGGTTGCGGTCCGATCGGCGTTTTGTCGATCCTAGCAGCGCGGCGCGCTGGCGCGGCCGAGATCGTGGCGACCGACCTTTCGGATTTCACGCTGTCGCTCGCAAAGCAGGTGGGCGCCGACAGGATCATCAACACCAAGGACGAGCCTGAGGCCCTTGCCGCCTATTCGGCCGACAAGGGTACTTTCGATGTACTCTACGAGTGCTCGGGCGCTGCTGCCGCTCTTGTCGGTGGGATCGCGGCGCTGAGGCCGCGCGGCATTATCGTGCAGCTCGGTCTCGGCGGCGACATGACGCTACCGATGATGGCGATCACGGCCAAGGAACTGGAACTGCGCGGCTCCTTCCGCTTCCATGAGGAATTTGCTGTCGGCGTCGACCTGATGCGCAAGCGCCTGATCGACGTGCGCCCGCTCATCACCCATTCGGTGCCGCTTGCCGATGCGATCAGCGCATTCGAGATCGCCTCGGATCGCAGCAAGGCTATGAAGGCACAGATCGTCTTTGCCTGACCGACGAGGAACGGCCTGATATCCGTCCAAGACGAGGGCGGATCTCACCCGACAGGCTCATCTTATTCGAGATCGGCACCAATCGCCGTAAGGGCAGCAAGGGCGACCTGCTCATCCTGCTCGCCGGAGCCCGATCCGACACCGATCCCGCCAACGACCGTACCCGAAAAGCGGATCGGCAGTCCGCCGCGTAATCCCGTCGCCTCCCCTTGCGTTGCGGCAGCCAGCAGCAACCTAGCATGCTCAGGCAGGGAATGGCTCGGCGCGCCGATCGAGGCAGCGGTCCGCGCCTTGGCAAGCGCGCTTTTCAGCGACTGGAAACGCGAGCCGCGCATGCGGAACGAGCCGAGCGTCACGCCGCTCTGATCGACGATGACGATGCATTGCGGTTGACCCATCGCGGCGGCGGCCGAAATTGCGGACGTCAGCAATGTCATCACACCCTCATCGCTCAAGATACTCGACGCCAGAATGTGGCTCATGCACAATCCTCCCTGCTTGCGGACTGAGTTGGATATGTTATCGATAACACATCGATTAGGCGATGTAACATTATGGGAGGTATTGTCACAATGTCGTTCTTCGAGATCATCGACCCGGCCTTCGGGAAATTCGTCCTCGGCAACGCTCCCGTCAAGCAGATTGCCACGGGGTTCGACTGGGTGGAAGGCCCGGTCTGGTTCGGAGACCTGAATTGCCTGCTGTTCTCCGATATCCCCAATAATCGCATCATGCGCTGGATCCCGGGTGTCGGCACCAGCGTCTTTCGTGAGCCGTCGAATTTCTCCAACGGCCATACGCGCGACCGGCAGGGTCGGCTCGTCAGCTGTGAGCACGGCGGCAGGCGCGTGACGCGCACAGAGTTCGACGGATCGATCACGGTGATCGCCGACAGCTATGAGGGCAAGCGGCTGAATTCGCCCAACGATGTCATCGTCGCCTCGGATGGCGCCATCTGGTTCACAGATCCCCATTACGGTATCGCGACGGATTACGAGGGGCATAGAAGCGAGCAGGAACTGCACTGCAACGTCTATCGCGTCGATCCCTCCGGCGCGATGCAGGCGGTGCTGACGGACTTCAATTGCCCGAACGGGCTCGCGTTCAGCCCCGACGAGAAAAAGCTCTATGTCGCCGATACTGGCCGCATGCATAGCGGTGATCCGCAGCACATCCGCGTCTTCAGCGTCGGCGAAAACTGGCGCCTATCGGGGGGAGAAGTGTTCCATGCGATTTCGCCAGGCTGCGCCGACGGCATGCGGCTCGACACCGACGGCAATCTCTGGTCGTCGGCGGCCGACGGCGTGCATTGCATCGCGCCGGACGGGCATGTAATGGGCAAGATCCTGGTGCCGGAAACGGTTTCCAACCTTTGCTTCGGCGGGCGCGGCAAGCACAGGCTGTTCATAACAGCGACCACAAGCGTGTATGCGATTTCGCTCAACCGCAGCGGGACGCTTTAATAAACGGCCGCCGGTAGACAGGCTCTCGATCCTGGGCCGTGGGCCGCCTGTTTACTCAACTACAGAGAATTGAATCTTCGCGACGACAATCGCCGATTACGAGGCGATTGTCGTCGCCACACGCAACTCATGGCTTCAGCGCAGATCGGCCTGCGTGCCAGAACGCAGGCGGATGCGAGCCATCGGCTTCAGGCCGACCGACAGGTCCTGGCCGGCATCGCGTCCAACCGTCTCCGCGCGCTGAAGTCTGAGTGCCGCATCTTGCAACAGGTTCGCCATTCCGGCGACAGATATGCGATCCGCGCGCATGACCTGTCGGATCAGCGGATCTTCAAGAACTTCAGCGATCGTCAAGTCCCTGTGGGTCATGGTTTGCTCCTGTTCGTTAGAGCAGAAGATAAACCGCTTAATTAGCATTGCGATGTCAAAAGCCGGACAAAAACAAGGCAGTCGGTTCGATTTTGTTACAGAATAATTGCAAAACGACTTGCGCACATATTCCCAAATTGCGCTCAGGCCCTAGTTGTCGCGTCACGAAAGGCCGATAAACGACAATTGGCCTGAGTGGGAGGTCCGGTTGCTCCGCGTCGGCGCAACGTTTTGCAACAAATCAGAATATAATTTTGCAACGTTCGCGTTTATTATCGCATGTCGCCTGACCTCCGAAGATTGAACAGCTTCGCTAATAACGATCGGTCGCGTCATGTATTCAGATCAGACAAAAGAAGATGAGCGCCTCATTTACCATGCAGATCTTCTAAGCCAACTCTCCAATCCGAAACGCCTGGAGGTTTGTATCCACCTGTCGGATCACGAGGAGGACGTCAACAGCCTCGCCAAGAGGCTTGGAATATCGCAATCGGCTCTCAGCCAGCATTTGACGCGGCTTCATCAGTCGGGAATCGTCAAGGTGCGCCGTCAAGCGCAATTCCGATACTATACCTGCGACCATCCGGGCGTGCAGCGCATCCTGAAGACCCTATCGGAGATCTTTGAAGCCGATCCGGACCGCACGGCGCAAGACGTCGCCGATAGCTCCGAGCGCAGCAAATCTTGAGGCTGTGCGGGCAATTGCTGCGCAAGCCGATCGGATGATAGCGGCGAGCGCAGGCATCAGGTCACTTCATCTCCGCCAGCAAAGCATCGGCGCCTTTGCGAATGCCGACCTTGGAGGCCGTCGACGTCCTCGTGCAGGGCGGTCAGCATAAGGATTGGAACGGTTCGATCCGCGCGCAGCCGCCGGCAGATGCTGAAACCGTCCTCGCCGGGAAGCATTGCATCGAGCACGATGAGATCGAACTTTTGGCGCGCAAGCAGGCGATCCATGTCAGCGCCGTCTGGCGCGGAGATTGCCCTGAAACCGTTGCTGGTTATGAGCTCGACCAGCATGCCCGCTATATCGTGTCGTCCTCGACGATAAGAATATGAGATTGTGCGGAAAACGCTATGTCGCGGGTCGCTGCCTTCGCTGGAATGCCGGTCGCGCGATCCTTCGCGCACAAAATTATCTCACCGGACCGCTGATCTGCCACGTTCACGTCAGCAATGTAGCTCCCACGAGAAGGTGACAAGCGCTACCGATGCTCGGCCATTGGATTTTTCCGACACGATGCCTTTCCAAAAGTTGAAGCGAGGGGAAAATAGCAGGTGCCTCGTGAAGCTGTGTTCGAAAATGTTGAGTTATGTTGCGGCGGCAGAAGAGAAGGCGACCGCCTCCCCGGCTCCGGCCCTGCTCAAACACCGCGCTTGTTGCCCCAGATGAGCACATGCAATTGCGGCAGGACCCTCGCCTCGAACCACCTGTCATCGCTGACCTTGTCCACGAGCCAGCGCATTCGCTCCATGACACCCTCGATGTCGACGATAGCATCGTCGGCATCGGGCGGCGGCGGCGTATGGTTGCCGGGCTGCAGATAAACAGGCAGTTGCGGATAGCGAGAGGCAGCCGAGCGCGCATAGGCATAATCGACATCATCAAACACGACGATCTTCAGCGCGACCTGCGGCTTTTCCGCTGCCATGCGCAGACAGTCGTCGAAGGCGTCCCAATCCGTCACCATCCCGCTTGATGGCGGCTTCGGGCTCAACACCAGCGTGTCGAGCTCAGCGAACCATTCCTTGGCGACGCTCCCCTGTGTTTCCAGCGCGAAGCGATAGCCTTCCCTATGACCGTGCGCAATCAGCGGACCGAGTGGCTGGATGGCCGGATTGCCGCCCGAGAGCGATATCGTCAGCGGCCTGCCGCCGGAAAGCCTCGTCACCTCCAGCCAGACCTCCTCGACCGACATTGGCCGCCATTGATCGCGATAATCGCTGTCGACCGCGTGCAGCGTATCGCACCACGAACAACGGTAGTCGCAGCCGCCGGTGCGCACGAAAATCGTGGGGAGGCCGATCAGGATACCCTCGCCCTGGATCGTCGGTCCGAATATTTCGCTGACGCGAATTCGCGCCTCGCTCATGGCCGGTATTCCGCCCAGGTCTTCGGCGTCTCGCTGACGCGCACCGCCGACGTCTCGGGCAGACGGGCCTTGCACCAATCGTAGAAATGCCTGGCGAGACATTCCGAGGTGACGCGGCCATGGCCAAGAACGTCGTTCAGATGGCGATGGTCGAAATTGTCGTCGATATAGCGCTTCAGCGGCTGAAGCTCATGATAATCACGCACGAAGCCATTGCCGTCGAGCTCGGCGGCCGAAAGCTCCACCACGACGATGTAGTTGTGCCCATGCAGCCGCGCGCATTGATGATCGTCGGGAAGATGCGCCAGCTGGTGCGAGGCGGAGAAATGAAACTCCTTGGTGATGCGGAACATCACTTCACCTCCTGCGCCGAAAAACCCGTCGTCGCGGCTACCCAGAAATCGGGATCCTCGTAATCCGTGGGGTCTTCGACGCCGGCAAGATGGAAGGCTTCGCGCCGCTCCACGCAGGTGCCGCAGCGCCCGCAATGGCGAGTGCCGCCCTTGTAGCAGGACCAGGTTTCGGCAAAGGGCGTCTGATGCCGCGCGCCGTCCGTGACGATATCCGCCTTCGAAATAGTCACAAAAGGCGCATAGAGCGAGACGCTGGCATAGCCTTCCAGAGCATGGTTCTGCATCTGCTGGAAGGCATCTATGAAGCCCGGCCGGCAATCCGGATAGATGAAGTGATCGCCGCCATGGACAGCGACAGCGACAGCATCCGCCTTTTGCGCCGCCGCAAGCCCGAAAGCGATTGCGAGCATGATCGCATTGCGGTTCGGCACGACGGTCGCCTTCATGGTCTCTTCGGCATAGTGCCCATCAGGCACATCTATGTCGTCAGTGAGCGCCGATCCGGTCAGGTGCTTGCCGATGGCGGTGATGTCGATGATCTCATGCGGTACGCCGAGACGCTTGGCGCAGGCTGCGGCGAATTCCACTTCCTTGCGATGCCGCTGGCCGTAATCGAAGGATACGAGGCCAATGAGCTGATGTTCGGCCGCCACCTTGTGGGCGAGCGAAACGGAGTCCAATCCGCCGGAGCAGACGACGATAGTCTTCATAATTCAGGATCCCTTGTTTTGACCGGGTGGGCTGCGACCGGATTTCATTGCCCTTACGGGCTACGGCGCGCTCAGTAGCAGCAGAACTCGGCGGAAACAAGGACTCTGGCACTATAACGGTTTTGGGCCGGCATCGCTGCCGGCCCAAGGCAGGCCCTAACCTGCAACGTTAGCTGACGCCGGCAAACTTCCCCGAAATATTCAGATCCGGATAATAACCGGCCGGCTTGTCGCCCACCGTCTGACCGCCGGTCATAGCGCCCTGGATCTCAGATCCGAAGAAGGAATAGGGGAAGGTCGGCTGCAAGGCGCTGACATCGTCGAGCCTCTGCCGCAACTCCGAGGGAATCTCGAAATCCAATGCGCCGAGGTTGTCGTTCAGCTGCTCCAGCTTCGTGGCGCCGATGATGATCGAGGCCACGCCCGGTTGGGTCATTGCCCAGTTTACCGCCACCTGTGCCATGCTGCGCCCAAGCGCGGCGGATACCTTTTCCAGTTCGGCAACGATTGCCCAGTTGCGCTCGTTGAATTTCTGAAAGCCCGGATTTGTCGTCCCTCGCACGGTCTCGAGCCGACCGCCCGTCGGCTCCGCCGCGCTCGGGCGGTACTTGCCGCTCAGAAGGCCGCTCGCCAGCGGGCTCCACGCCATGATGCCGGCGCCATAGCGCGTGCCGAACGGGATGAACTCATTCTCGATATTGCGCTCCGCCAGCGAATATTCGAGCTGCAATGCCGATATTGGCGCATAGCCTCTGTGTTCGGCAATGGCCTGGGCGCGGCTGGCGTACCAGGCCGGCACGTCCGACAGGCCGACGTGAAGCACCTTTCCCGAACGGACGAGATCGTCAAACGTACGCATGACCTCCTCGGGCGGTGTCAGGCGGTCCCAGCAGTGCATCAGGTAAAGATCGATATGGTCGGTGTTGAGCCGCTTCAGCGAGCCCTCGACGGCGCGCAGTATGTTCTTGCGGCCATTGCCGGCGGCGTTCGGTGTGTGTGCCTGAAGGTTCATGCTGAATTTAGTCGCGATCACCGCCTCGTCGCGCAGTCCGCGTTCGGCGATGAACTCGCCGAGCCAGGTTTCCGACGTGCCGCCGGTATAGGCATCCGCGGTATCGAAGAAATTGCCGCCAGCCTCGACATAGGCGTCGAAGATGGCGCGAGCTGTCGCCTTGTCCGACCCCCAGCCCCATTCCGTGCCGAAGGTCATGGTGCCGAGGGCAAGCCGCGTTACTTTCAGGCCGCTATTGCCGAGAGTGTAGAATTCCATGCTCATGGATGTGCTCCTCATTGCCGCGTCCGGATGGTCGATGAAGCCCGTCGGCGATTTCACTTGCAGAGGATTCCCCCCTTTTCCGCCCTGCGATAAGATCATTTAATTCGCATGCATTGTGCGATACAGTTCATGAATGGATCGCGATCTGCTGCCTCACCTTCCCATTATCGTCGCCGTGGCTCGCCGCGGCGGTTTCGCCGCCGCTGCCAGTGAACTGGGGATGAGTGCATCTGCTGTCAGCCATGCCGTCCGATTAGTGGAAGAACGGCTCGGCCAGCCGCTTTTCGCGCGGACGACCCGCAGCGTGGCGCTGACAGAAGCAGGCAGGAGCCTGATCGGCACGGTGACGCCAGCTTTGCAGGATATTCACGAACGGATCGAGCGCATCCGCGCCGTCAAGGGAAGGCCAAGCGGCCTTTTGCGCATCAATGCCGCGCGCGTCTGCCTGCCGCTTGCGGTCACGCGGGTGATCGCAGCGATGGCCGAACGATATCCCGAGGTCGAGGTGGAAATCTTTTCCGACGAGCGACTGACCGACATCGTCTCCGAGGGCTTCGATGCCGGTATACGTATCGGCGAAATGATTGCTCAGGATATGGTGGCGATCCGTCTCACCCCTCCCTTTCGCTCGGTCGTGGTCGCCTCCCCCGCCTATATCAGCCGCCATGGACGACCGGCGACACTGGGAGAACTTTCCAATCATAATTGCATTGGTTACCGGCTCATCCGCTCCGGCGGTCTCTATCAATGGGAATTCGTCGAGGACGGCCGGGATGTGGCCGTCACGGTCGGCGGTCAAGCGATCGTGACAGAAGCGCATTCGGCGATAGAGCTTGCACTGGCAGGCATCGGACTTGCCTATGCCTTCGAACCGTTGGTGCAGGCGGACATCCAGGCTGGCCGACTGGTTCATGTATTGGCCGACTACGCCGTCACCGAGGGCGGCCTCTTTCTATACTTTCCGCGTCGAGCCGAGCTGGCGCCAAAACTCAGGGCCTTTATCGATACGATAAGGCAAATCGGCCGCGAATCGGCTGCAAACTAGGCCGCGTATCGGGCTAGGGGTGTCCACTTGACGCCCTTCGCAATGTTCAGATAGCGCAAACATTGTACCAAATGCGCAAGAATCGGATGCTGTGACGACGGCCGGGATGAATTGACATTGCCGTCTCATATGACACCCGGCAGTCATAAGTCGAGGGCTCTGCCGACATGATGTCCAGGATCCCGCAGCCTCCCGCCCGTCGCCCCCCGCAGTTCGATGGGCGGCACCATCGCCAGAAAGAGGGTCTATGCAAGATACGTCGAAGCGAAAGCCACCCAGCCCAATCGATATCGAGGTCGGAAGACGCATCCGGATGCAACGGCGCATGTTGGGCATGAGCCAGACGGCGCTTGCCGAAGGGCTGAACGTGACGTTTCAGCAGGTCCAGAAATATGAGAAGGGCACAAATCGCGTCGGCGCCAGCCGGTTGCAGCGTGTTGCAGACTGCCTCGGCGTGTCGATTTCGCATTTCTTCGACAACCCGGTAGCCCATTCCAATGCTTCGGTAAACGAGGCAATGGGCGTCAAGAATGACCTCGTCAGCTTCCTTTCATCTGATGAAGGTGCCGAACTCAATCGCGCCTTTGCGAAGATTAAGGACACAAAGACGCGGCAGAAGATCATAGGCCTGGTCAAAACGCTGGTCGCGGCGTAGCCCACCCGTGGCCCTAAGCGGCATATGCCGTCGCGCGCTCCACGCGATGCTCTGACCGGGCGGCAGCCAACCGCTTGAGAGACCGATAGAAGCAGCTCATCTGCGAGCGCAAATCGCGTCGCGATGCTCAGTGGCGCGCTATAAGCCCTTCAGAAAATCGAAATTCCTTCATCGTGAGCGATGGATGGCGAGCAGGTCACAGTCGTTGCAAATAAGAGGCTCGTTGAAACCAGCTCCGTCTCGAACCCGAAGCACCCGCATGATGAGCGAGTTCTATCGCGTTGGAGCCAGGAGCCACCCTCGCATGCGCGGCCGCGCAGACAATCGTGCGACGGCACGACCTGGTCGGTCATCGGATGCAGCCGTCAGCCTGTCAGTCGAGGCGTCCGAATGACCTTCAGGAACAGTGCATTCATCGCATCTGAAATACCCTGTGTCGGGCTGACTTCGAAATAGAGGCCGGGCGACGCGCAGTTTTGCAGGTTCGTGCCGATCTGCGATTGGAACGGCGCGATCCAGGTATTGTACCAAGCATTCTGCGGCAGCGGGAAATAGGTCGTATAAAGAATGGCAATCTTGACGTTCTGGTCCTTCAGTGGCTTGCAGAAGGATATATCGAGCGGCTCCTGACAGCGACCACCCGTCGTCGGCTTGGTGCACGTGCTGGGCTTGTAGCTATCGCCAACCCCATCGGTCACAAAGAACAGCACTTTAGCGCGATCCGAGCTTGTCGTTCCGCCGCCGCCCGTGCCGACGATCGGCTGGAGCTGCGTCAACATCGTGTCGAAGCTCGTGTCCTGGTCGTTGTTGTAATTCTGTTTGGGCGTGGTCATCAGATCGACCGCGCCGGTGGAGGTCTTAACCTGAGCCATATCGGAAGACAGAGCGGACACGCTGGTCAGACCCGCGCTTTCCGCCTTGGTACCGAACGTGTAGACGGCCATGCGATACTGGTCGGGGGTCGAGCGGTTAGTGACAGCCGTATCCGTCAGCGATTGCGTTGCCTGCCGTACCACATCGATACGCATCTTGACATTAAGACGTTTCGCTAAGTTATAATAATTATTAGTGGTATCCAGATTGTGACAAGCGAAAGCACAGGTGTCGGTGGTGTTCTTTTGCATCATCGCGATGTCATCCGAAGTGGCGCCCACACCCATCGAAGGCGTGTTATCCAACAACATGTAGAAATCGATGAAGCTTGCCGTCTGATATTGCGCGGAAGCCGTGCCGCTGATCGGGATCGAGGTTTGCCCCATGATCTGCATCAGAGTCGTCGGCACGCTGGCGGAGAAGTTCACCGTCGACTTGACGACATTCGAAACCCTGTTGACCGAAATATTCACGTTGACAGGCACATTTTGCAGGTCGCCGGACGTCTGGCCGAAGAAGAGTTTCCGTGCATCATCCTGACCGACGCTGACGGTGCCGTCGCTGGTCATCTTCAGCGCGGCGGCGACCGCTGGCGACGAGTCAGCAATCGCGCCGAGCGCTGCAGCATCCGCCGCATTATAAAGCTCGGTTCTGGCCATCAGCGCGTTGGTGATGTCTATTGCCATTCCGGCAGCGGCAATCAGGGGAACCGCAAGCAAGACCGTGACCGTAGCGAAGTTCCCGGCTCGATCAGCCATCAGCTTTCGCGATAGCTGCTGAAGTCTGCGGAAGGGTCTGATGCGGGCTTTCGGTCTCTTCACGAACGAGCTTTCATATAATGGAAATTGCATAACATACTAAGCACAATCCATGCTTAGTATAATTTTCAAATATACTTAAATACATTGTCGCGGATAAAGATTGATATTCGGCTAATATCCAGCATTACATTTTAGGATTTGCTGTATTTCCAACAGAGTTACTTGAAACCAAATTTAAGCTTCGAATATTGGAGTCAGTTCTCGGATCAGAGTTCTGACGAGAGATCACCATCGCTGCTTGCCAAATTCGAGCCGATCGTTGAAATGGCGGGAAGCGCGGCTCTAACGGCTGATCCGCGACGTGATGATGAGATCACAAACCAGTGCGGAAGCGCAGTTTCACGCGATTTGTAGCAAGCGTCTTTACGCGATCTTCAGTGTTCATCCACGAAGGATCTGCGCGGCGATTTCCGGCGCGACGACGGCCTATTAAGGATCTGTCGCTGCCACAAAATAGATTTGGGATTTCTGCGTGCGCGTTCTTTCATGCATCGTCACAGAACATAATTTGTGGCTCGTTCTTCTTGCAGCATTCGTCTGTATCAGCGGTGGATGGATCACGCTCGGCTTGCTGCAGCGAGCAGAAAAAACGCAAGGACTGCAGCGCGGCGGCTGGATCTTCCTGACAGCAGTCGCCGCCGGTTCCTCCGTCTGGTGCACGCATTTCATTGCCATGCTGGCCTATGAGGTCGGCGCTCCTGTCACCTTCGATCCGATCCTTACGATGGCATCATTTCTGCTGGCCGCGGCGGGCTCCAGCGTTGGTTTCGCAGTGATGCTGTCCCGCACACCGCGGCTAGCGCCGGAATTGGGTGGCGCCGGCGTCGGCCTTGCCATTGCGACGATGCATTATACCGGCATGATGGCTTACCACGTCGATGGCATCGTCGAATGGAACCAAAGCTATGTCATCAGCTCCGTCGTGCTTTCGGTCACCTTGGCGGCATTTGCCTTCAATCAGGCGATCCGTCGACCTTGGCGTCTTGCGCCGCAGGCTGCTCTTGTCCTCCTCGTTCTTGCGGTCGTCGCACTTCATTTTACCGCGATGAGCGCCGTATCGGTCACACCATTGGCAACTGACGCCGGCCTTGCCGATTCCTACGCGCTGAGGGCCATGGCCGTTGCGGTCGCCGGCGGCGGCCTGCTTATCATCGGCACCGGCGTCGCCAGTTACATGATCGATGAACGCGCCTCGCGCGAATCCATCGAGAAGCTTCAGCATATGGCGCTCAACGATCTGCTGACCGGCTTGCCCAATCGTTGCAGCTTCAGCGACTATCTTCGCGGCGAGATGGAGCGCGCCAAGGAAGACGGCGCAAAACTCGCCGTGATCGGCATAGATCTTGACCGCTTCAAGGAGATCAATGACCTGCGCGGCCACAAGGCGGGCGATCAGGCCCTGAAGGCCATCGGACGCCGACTTGCTCGCCTCATCAAGGACGGCGAGTTTGTCGCGCGCGTCGGCGGTGACGAGTTTGCGGCGGCCAAGCGCTTCTTGAACCAGAGCGAGTTGCTGGATTTCGTGGCGCGTCTGGAAAAGACCATGTTTGAGCCGATCCGCATCGACGATTTCGAGACCGTGACCGGAGCAAGCATCGGCGTCGCCGTTTATCCCGATGACGGCATCGACCAGGAGCGCCTTGTCAGCAATGCCGATCTCGCGATGTATCGTGCCAAGGCCGATATCGGCCGCGCCGTCTGTTTCTACGAATCCAGAATGGACGAGGCAGCGCGCGCCCGACACACGCTGGCCCAGGATCTGCGCCGTGCCGTCGAACTGGATCAGCTCGAACTGCACTATCAGGTGCAAACCTCGGTCAGCACCGGCGAGATCTGCGGCTACGAGGTGCTGGCGCGCTGGAACCATCCCGAACATGGCCAGGTTCCGCCATCGGAATTCATCCCGATCGCCGAGGAAAGCGGTACCATCCTCATGATCGGCGAATGGGTGTTGCGAACAGCCTGCAGGCAGGCAGCCTCATGGGACAGGCCCTACAAGATCGCCGTCAATCTCTCGCCTGTGCAGTTCGCCCATGCGGATCTTGCCAAGCTTATCCATTCGATCCTGCTTGAAACTGGCTTGTCTCCGGCAAGGCTCGAACTGGAAATCACCGAATCCACCATCATCGCCGACAAGAGCCGCACCCTGCATGTGCTGCGACAGATCCGAACGCTTGGCGTCACCATTGCAATCGACGATTTCGGAACGGGATATTCGTCACTCGACACGCTACGCTCGTTCCCTTTCGACAAGATCAAGCTCGATCGCTCCTTCATGAGCGAGGTGGAGCGCAGCATCCAGGCGAAGGCGATCGTCCGCGCCGTCCTCGCGCTCGGCAAGAGCCTCGAAATTCCCGTTCTGGCCGAGGGCGTCGAGACCAATCACCAGCTCGAGATTCTTCGCACCGAAGGCTGTGACGAGGCCCAGGGCTTCTTTCTTGGACGGCCAAAACCGGTCGGACAGATCTTTCAGCCGGACCATGCTGCCGACGACGGGCTTGGCTCCTCATTTTCGGGGCGTATCCCGCCCGTGCGCATGCGCCGTCGTTAGCGGCAGTTGTATGGCCTGACCACTAACGGCAACCCTGTTACGACGTCAGATGGAGCGATCCGAGGTTTTGCCGATCCATTCCCTGGGGTTTTCGATCATGATCGCCGAGCGGATATCCGTTGCGTTGGCAGCCAGCAAAAGCTGGTAGTGGCCGGCAGGGGCGCGGAACGCCTTCGTCTCCATATCGAAATAGCTGAGATCGCGGGGCTTGACGAGCAGCGACGCCCTGCCCGTTTCTCCAGGAGCAAGCCGAAGCTTGGCAAAAGCGCGCAACTCCTTGTCCGGTCGCTCTACCGTCGCGGCAAGCGGCCGCACATAAAGCTGCACCAGTTCCGATCCGGCTCTGTCGCCGACATTGGTGAAGTCGACCGTGACGGTTATGCCGTCGGGTTCCATCTCCGTCATCGACGCCCGCCCCTCGCCCCAGGAAAAGCGCGTATAGCCGAGACCGAAACCGAAGGGGAACAAGGGTTCGATGCCGCGCGTATCATGGTGACGGTAGCCGACGAAAACGCCTTCGGCGTAGCGCACATGTCCGTCCTTGCCGGGATAGATCGCGGCATCGTCCGTGATCGCGGAATTGTCCGCCAGGTGCTTCGGGAAAGTCTGAGGCAAGCGGCCACCGGGCTCGGCGTCGCCGAACAGCACATCGGCCACGGCGTTCCCAAGTTCCTGGCCTGGATACCACATCTGCAGCACAGCCTTGACCTTGTCGAGCCATGGCATCTCAATAGGTCCGCCCGTCTGCAGCACGACGACCGTATTGGCATTGACCGCCGACACCCTTTCAATCAGCTCTTCTTGCCGGCCAGGCAGGCGCATGTCGGGCAGATCGAGCCCTTCGGTGTCCCATTGCCCATCGCGGCCAACGAACAGCAGCGCGATATCAGCGGCACGTGCCGTCTCGACGGCCTCTGCCATGTCCGCTTCGCCGAGAGGTTTCTCCACGCCGAAGCGGACGGCCGTCAGATTGATCCCCTCCTCGACCGTCGCGGAAGAGCAATACTCGACAACGATCTGATATTGCTGGCCGGCCTCAAGGTGTACGCCCTGACGCTGCTCGACATTGGCCGTGCCGAAATAATTGTCGCCGCGTGTCCAGCCGTCATAACCGTTCACGACCAGTTTGCCGTCGACATAGAGCTTGGCAAGGCCGGCATTGGTCATGCCGAAGATGTGCTCGCCGCTTTCCGTCGGTGTATAGAAAGCCGTCATGCGCGCGGAGAAGTCACTCGGATCAAGTTCGGGTGACGGCAGGTCGAACCAGAAAAACTCACCCTTACTCGCAGGTTCCGCCGCCACCGGCGAACCGGCCAAGTTTTGACCCTTGAAGTATTCCACTCGCATCTCGCCGGAAAAGACATTGATCAGACGATTGTTGCGGCAGCCCACGGCATAGCGGATGCTGTTGGCATTCGACAGCGCCGCGCGGATGCCTTCAAGCGGGCTGATCTTATAATGAGCGGCAATCTGGGCACTGCCGCCGCCCATGACGCGCGCCTCGGCGGCATTCGGCCCGATAACAGCCACATGCCCGAGCCCTGGTTTTTGCAGCGGTAGAATTCCATCATTCTTAAGGAGAACCGCGCCTTCGGCACCAAGCTGACGGATCAGAGCCCTATCCTCGGGCAAATCCGACGCATGCTCCGTCAAATCCGGCGTGTTCTCGAAGGCGCCGACGCGTTCAAGCAACGTCAAGATGCGCCCGGCGGCCACACGGACGGTCTCGGGCTTGACCTTACCGTTCCGCACCGCCTTCACGAGCTTTTCGCCGCGATCGCGCGTCGGCCCCGGCATTTCCAGATCGAGCCCGGCATTGACCGTTGCTGCGGTCGAATGCGAACCGAACCAGTCGGACATGACGATACCGTCGAAACCCCATTCTTCACGCAGGACCTTTGTCAGCAGCCAGGGGTGCTCGCTGGTATAGGTGCCGTTCAATCTATTGTAGGAGGACATGACCGCCATCACGCCGGCCTTCTTCACGGCCTGTTCGAACGGCGGCAGGTAGATTTCGCGAAGCGCGCGCTCGTCAATATCCGATGACATCGTCTGCCGTTCGATCTCGGACTCATTGCCGGCAAAATGCTTGATCGTCGCCGCGATGCCCTGGCTCTGCACGCCCTGGATATAGGCAACCGCGAGCGCTGCCGTCAGCATCGGATCTTCGGAATAGCACTCGAAATTGCGGCCATTCAGGCCTGAACGATGGATATTAACCGTGGGCGCCAGCAGGACGGCAGCGCCCTTGCTCTTCGCCTGGCCGGCCAGCGCCACACCCATGCGTTCGACGAGCGCCGGGTTCCATGTCGCGCCAAGCGCGATGGCAACCGGAAAGCAGGTCGCATTGACGCCGGCGACCAGCGAGCCGGCACCCCGCGCGCCATTCGGACCATCCGTGACCTTGATCTTCGGGACGCCGAGACGCTCAACCGGCACGGTGGTCCAGAAATCGGCACCCGCAAGCAGCGAAACCTGTTCCTCAAGCGTCATCCGGTCAAGAATATCGTCGATCATAAAACCTCCCGAAGTTTTCTGCACTCGCCGGCTTTAAGACAGCCACTCTCTTTTGCCTTTGTGCTTGTCGAATAACACTGGCTGGTTCAAATCGCCAGCAGGCAACAGCGCAACAGAGAACAGCTCTCTGAGTTGGCCGCCAGCAACCTTATTCTAACCGTCGTCCTCAATGAGGCGTCGCGAGACCCGTTTTGGGTAAATTTGCATAAGGGGGCTATTCTCGGTTTCCATGCTTTGCTAGGGGTTCGCCTTAAAATGATCGCATGTCTTTGTTGCTGAAGCAGGAGACGAAGATGAAAATGGATTGCCGGTGAGAAATCTGAAAATCGCAAGTAACGAAGTGCCTTATCACGGCGCCGTGTGGGATATTACGGAAGCCTTATCGAATTTCCGCCTGGCTGCTTTGCTCGGATGGCAAGATGTGGCGCAGCGCTACAGACGATCCAGGATCGGCGCGTTCTGGCTCACCATCAACATGGGCGTCTTGATCGGAGCACTAGGTCTCGTTTTCGGCACGATCTTCAATACTCCTATGAGCGAGTTTCTTCCCTTCATATGCGTTGGCCTGATTTTTTGGGGTTATTACACGCAGATCGTCAGCGAGGGGTGCTCCGGATTTATATCCAATAGCGATATAATACTGCAATTGGATCTGCCATTCTTCACATACATTTTGAGAGTATGGTATCGAAATTCCGTAATACTTGCGCACAACCTGGTTATATTTCCGATCGTTCTGCTAATATTCTGGAAATCTATAGGGCTTTCGGCACTACTGATAGTGCCAGGATTCTTCATCGTGACGTTAAATATGACTTGGATCGCATTGACGCTGGCGATCCTATGCACTCGCTATCGCGACCTGACCCAAATTGTGCAGAACATCATGCAAGTGATGATGTACGTCACGCCGATCATGTGGATGCCGGACCATTTGCCGCAACGTGCGTCGCACGTCATGCTCGACTACAACCCCTTCTTTCACATGATTTCGGTCGTCAGAAATCCGCTTCTTGGGCAAACTGTTACAGCAGCAAACTGGGTTGTTGCTATCGGCATAGCGATTGTCGGCTGGTCTTTCGCGCTTCTTCTATTGAAAAAATACAGAGCCCGCATTGCCTACTGGCTGTGAGCAAAGAAACCAGACATCTCAGAAAACGCAGGCAATTATGACATCCATCTCTCTACAGAATGTCACAGTCGACTTCCCGATCTATAACGCGCGCGGCAGGTCGCTCAAAAATCGCGTTATGAAAATGGCGACTGGTGGCTCGATCAACTCTGAAAGTGGCGGTGTCGTCGTCGTCCGCGGACTGGACAATATCAATATCGAACTGAGCCGGCATGACCGGATTGGTCTCATAGGCCACAATGGCTCGGGCAAGACGACACTTCTGCGCGTGCTGACGGGCGTTTATGCACCGACTTCGGGCAAGGTCGACATAAGAGGCAAATGCACATCGCTCATCAACATCTCTCTCGGGATCGACCCAGAAGCCACAGGGCGTCAGAATATTTTTCTTCGGGGCGCTCTATTGGGCTTCAAAAAGGAAGAGATGAAGGAAAGGCTGCAGGAAATCGAGGACTTTAGCGAGTTGGGTGATTTCCTTGAAATGCCGGTTCGCACCTATTCGTCAGGCATGCAATTGCGATTGGCATTTTCTATCTCCACCATTCTTCAACCCGAAATCCTGATCATGGATGAATGGCTGGCGACAGGCGACGAGGGATTCAAGGCCAAAGCCAACCAGCGTTTAAACGAGCTTGTTGAAAAGACCCAGATTCTCGTAATCGCTAGTCACGCCAAGGATCTTCTGGCAAAAAATTGCAACAGAGTGGTGTGGCTTGAACACGGCAAAGTGCGGATGGATGGCGTACCGAGCGAAGTGCTGGACGCCTATTTCGGCCCGTAACCAAGCGCGTCTCTTCGGCGAAGTCCGCAGCCGTCGCCGCTGAGAAAGTACATTAGCTCGCTAGGGCAAAGCTTGGATCTTATTGTTCAAAAACCAAGCGTTCTCAATTTGTCGGGCATTCCCCAAAAGGCAAGTGCCTCGTAATCGGGATAGCCATAAACACCACGGTTCAGTCGAATGGAGCCTGAATTCGCCCGTAGATGTCGATCAACCAAGTCGAACACTGAAGTGGGACGTCCACTACAGCAATTTATCACACCCGAAACGTCTGGTCGCATGATCACACGCGCAAAACGCTCGGCAACCTCCTCTATCGGAAGGTAATCACGAAGCTGATCGCCTGGTGACATATCGAATGACGGCCGCTTTTCCGCGAGCGCTTTATCAAGCTGCGATAGGAGGCTTCTTTCCGACTGGCCTGGCCCATACATGTAGAACAGACGCATCCACTGCAATGTGAACGGCTGCGTTTTTTGCATCAGCTGAAGGGTTTTTCGAACCGTATCCTTGGCCAGCCCGTAGGGTGTAGTCGGCCTTGTTTCCGCGTCTTCAGCCAAAGGACCGAACTGCAATCCATATTCAAGGCAAGTCCCGGCGACGACCAAATGAGGCAAACCCCATTCGACAAGCCTCTGGAACAAGGCTATTTCGGCCCCAAGATTATGCGTGAGGTTGAACAGCCCACGATAGTCGGGAAGACCAGGCCAAGCGAGGTGAACAAATACGTCGGGCCGATCCATCCTCGCAGCAAGCGATTCCGGATCGATATACAGATCACAGCTCACGAATTTGACCTTGTTCGACCATGACATTTTCGCAGCTTTGCTCGCATCTCGAGCGATAGCTGTGATCTCGTGCCCTTCGGCAAGGAGGCGGGCTACGACATGCCCGCCCACAAAGCCAGTGGCCCCAGATACGGCGATCTTCACTGCAGCACAGTCAGCTTGGGAATGGCCACCACAAACCGACCACCCCAGCTACGAATAACAGACTGCGCTCCAGCCACCTCTTCGGCAATGTTCCAAGGCAGGATTACAACCCAATCAGGCTTGCGGGCCTTCAGCTCGTCGGGATGAAGTATCGGGATATGACTGCCCGGCATGAACTTCCCCTGCTTCGACGGCGCAGCATCACATACGAACTGAATGAGGTCCGTCTTCAGCCCGGCATAGTTCATTAAAGTGTTGCCCTTTGCGGCGGCACCATAGGCAGCGACAATCTTACCCTTTTTCTTCTGCTCCAGCAGAAAGGAGAGGAACTCATCCTTGATGGCGTTCGCTTTATCCTGGAAGTCCAAATAGGTGTCGACTTTGCTTAAACCAAACTCTTCCTCGCGCCGCAGCACTTCAGCCACGTGAGGCGATGTATCGCGCGTGTCCGCAGTGCGGCAACCATAGACTCGCAAGCTTCCACCGTGGGTGGGAATTTCCTCCACGTCGAACAGCCGCAACCCGGCGCGCTCAAAAATTCGCTTTACGGCACCAAGCGAAAGGTACGAAAAATGCTCGTGATACACGGTATCAAACTGAACGCTCTCCATGAGCCGCATCAAATGCGGAAACTCGAGCGTTACCGTTCCACCGGGCTTGAGAACGATTTCAAGCCCAGCCGTGAAATCGTTGATATCGGGCACGTGCGCATAAACGTTATTGCCGCAAATCAGATCGGCGGATCGGCCTTCCTTCACCAAAGTCCGTGCCGTTTCAGCGCCGAAAAACTGCCTAAGCGTTGGCACGCCGAGCTTCTCGGCAGCATCCGCAGTGCTGTCCGTCGGCTCGATACCGAGACACGGGATTCCCTTAGCCACGAAGTTTTTCAGAAGATACCCATCATTGGACGCAACTTCGATAACAAAGCTGTTCGACGACAATCCAAGGCGCTTTTCGACAGCATCGCTGTAGGCTTGCGCATGACGCAGCCAGCTTTGCGACGTTGAGGAAAAATACGCGTAGTCACGAGCAAAGAGATCCTCGGCCTTCTTATAGTCGTCGGTCTGGACCAACCAGCACTCGTCACAGACAAAAAGGCGCAACGGGTTGTAAATTTCTGAGCGAGTCAAGTCTGCGACACTGAGATAGTCGTTCGAGGCCGGAGCGTGACCAAGGTCAAGGAAGACAAACTTGAGTTCGTTTGCACAATGGCGGCACTTCATAGGTCAACTCCGTCGAAATTTGCGTCAAGAAAGGGATGACTGGCATCCCTGGATGAAAGGTGAGCTGGCGGCAATGGCCATGCTATACCGACCCGCGGCTCGTCATAGCGAACGCCGCCTTCGTGTGCCGGAGAATAAAACTCTGTATGCAGGTAGAGAAGGCGCGAATTGGCTTTCAACACTTGAAATCCATGTGCACATCCCCCGGGGATTATGAAAGCGAGACCATTCTCAGGAGAAAGCTCGACGCCATGCCATTGCAAGAATGTTGGGGATCCGCGCCGCAAGTCGACCGCGACATCGTAAACCTGCCCCTCAATGCAACGGACAATTTTTGTCTCGGCACGTGGCGCATACTGAAAATGCATGCCACGCACCGTACCAACGGCAGCCGTCATCGACATATTCGCCTGGCGGATGACCCGATCATCAAGCGCGTCATCAAGTTCGTCTTGGCAGAAGACCCGCGAAAACGTCCCACGCTCATCGCCAATGACCGTAGTTTCGGCAATAAACAGTCCTTCAATCTCGGTCTCGATCAATTTCATGCAACAGCCTCAGACCAGGCAACGCCCCTCTGCGAGGCAAGCGCGCAATATTGCTCCAGCTGCCGGATCGAGGATACCGCTTCATTTTCGATGAACTCCTGATACCAGGAAGCTGTCATCTCAACGGTTTCCTCAAAGGAAAGAACCGGCCGCCATCGCAGCAGTTCACGCGCCTTGCTGCTGTCCAGATAAAGCAGATTCGCCTCATGCGGCTGTGGCGACGCTGAACGATGCCACTCCACTGCCGACCACTTTGCCTTGACGGCTTGGAGCACCTGCTCCACCGGGCGGTTCCCCTCTTTCTCAGGGCCGAAGTTCCATGCTTCCGCCGCTTTGCGCTCGCCTGACAGCAACGCTTCACCGAGCATGAGGTAGCCGGATAGGCATTCCAAAACGTGCTGCCACGGGCGGGTCGCAGCCGGAGAGCGAATTTCCAGGGTCTGGCCTGACTTTACCGCACGAACCAAATCAGGAATAAGCCGGTCCTCCGACCAATCGCCGCCGCCGATTACATTGCCCGCACGCGCGGTTGCAAGCAGCTGATTGCCCTTATCCAAAAATGACCGGCGGTAGCTCGCGGCCGCAATCTCAGCGGCTGCTTTCGAGGCGCTGTACGGATCGTGCCCGCCCAATCGATCGGTTTCCCGATATCCCCAAACCCATTCGTTATTCTCATAGCACTTATCGGTGGTTACCGAGACGATGGCTTTGACGGCGCTGCTATTGCGACACGCGTCAAGAACATTGACCGTTCCCGTGACGTTGACATCCCATGTTTCAATGGGCTCACGGTAAGAGCGTCGAACGAGAGGCTGTGCCGCAAGATGGAAAACAATCTCGGCTTGGCTGTCTTCAACGATCTCGCGAACTTTGACGCGATCTCGGATATCGACATACTCGGATCGCATGTCCAAACCCAGCAGATCCCAGTGACTTGGCTGGGTCTCGGGTGGCAAAGCAAGACCGACCGGCTCAGCACCAAGCATACGCAGCCACAGGCAAAGCCAGCTGCCCTTGAAGCCGGTGTGGCCCGTAACCAGAACCTTCCGGTTCCTATAAACGTTGTCGAACATGCCTACCAGCTCTTCCAGGGAGCCTGACCAGACGCCCACATTTCTTCAAGCAAATTCTTTTCGCGCAGCGTATCCATGGCCTGCCAGAAGCCGGTGTGCTTGTAGGCAGACAATTGATCTTCGCGTGCAAGTGCCTGCAGGGGATCCTGTTCCCATACCGTGAGATCACCCTCGATATAATCGATGACCGAGGGCTCCAACACAAAGAAGCCGCCATTGATCCAAACGCCGTCGCCGGCTGGCTTTTCCTGGAATTGGTGAACTGCGCCATTCTCGATCAGTAGCGAGCCATAGCGGCCGGGCGGCTGAATGGCGGTCACCGTGGCCTTACGGCCGGCGGCGCGGTGATGAGCAATAAGTGCCGTTATGTCGATATCCGAAACACCATCGCCGTAAGTAAAGCAGAAGGTGTCGTCGTGCAAATAGCGCTCAACACGCTTCAAGCGCCCCCCCGTCATCGACTTTTCACCCGTATCGATAAGAGTGACATTCCAAGGTTCAGCGTTGCGCTGATGTATTTCGATTTCATTCGACTGCATGCGGAATGTGACATCCGACATATGCAGGAAATAATTGGAGAAATACTCCTTGATCACATATCCCTTGTATCCAAGGCAGATAATAAAATCATTGATGCCATGGTGCGAATACATCTTCATGATGTGCCACAAGATCGGCTTGCCACCGACCTCGATCATCGGCTTCGGACGCAGGTGCGACTCCTCGCTTATTCGCGTTCCAAATCCGCCCGCCAGAATGACCGCTTTCATCAAATATCCCCTGTCTGTCCCATAGCCGCTGGTGTTTGCACTTCGCGCTTATCTCATAAGGACCCGCTTTCGCAAGCGCTTCAATAAGCCGTGGAGCATGAAAATGCCATCGACGATGCGTGGATACTGCACGATTTTATTTACGAGCAACTGCTCTCGAGAGAGATGCACGGTTCCAAAAGTGGGTACCTGCACAGGTACCGACGCTGCTTTAACGTGCTGCTTCATCCAGAGATAAGCAAAGGGATAGGAAGAGCGTAAGAATTCGCCCTGGATTGCAATCTCGGCAAGTGGCCCCGCGTCGGCGGACAACTGTTTGACAGCTGTTCGCAAGTAACCACCAAGCCTCCTTAAGAAAAAGACAGGTGCGCGCGCGGCTAGCCTAAATACAAAGACCCTTTCGCTGAGCGCGCCGCCCTTATGATCGTTAAGAACGGAACGGAAGGTTCCGATTGGCATAACGAAGGAAGCCAGCGGGATGACCCCGCCGGAAACGATGTCTTCAATGGTCTCGGTCTTCCACCCCTCAATGAGCCTAGCCTCGAGCTCAGCACCCTGTCTGTTGCTTTCGAGAACTGCATAATTCATGTCGAGGACAGCGACGACATTCTCAACACCCGCGCCCAAGACATAAAATTGGCGCGCGTCCCGAACGTAATTCGGGAACAAAGACGTCGTAGCATCAAGAAAAGAAACCAGCCCAGACGTCGGCAATAGCGCCGCTATTTCGTCGCCGCATCCCATTAACACGTCTTCGGAAGATACGATCGTTGCCGGATTTGCTGACAAGATGCGAATGTCGACAAACATGCCGAAGTAGCCGCACTCCAGCTCCAAAGATTTGCGTAGCCGGTCTGAACAGACCACGACCACCCGTGATGGTTTATCAAACTGACCGCAAACGCTGAGTAATGCCTCCCGGAAGCTGCTTTCGCTCGCATCGTCGCAGCGCAAAACGAGCGTGACATCACGTAACGTTCTATGATGGAACAGGTGAGTCAGGGTAGAGTCTACCTCTTGTTTGTAGAAATCACGCGTTACGCCGGGTTCTACATCGAGCTCCACCGGGCCCATCGACGTTACAATTGTCTTGTTGCCATAGGCTCTTCCCAAGTCCCGACCAAGCGCCTTAGAACGCTCCTGCCATTCAGCGACATTACCCTGGCCGAGATGTCGAAGCGGAAGATTGATCACAAAAACGGGTAAGCTCTGGGACCAAGAGCGGATGCAAAGCAACGTGTCGTAGTGATGGAAGCCTCGATAATCCTTATTGAAGTCGAAAACGAGATCCTTGTGGATTACGAGCAGGTGACCATCGAGGTGTACTGCCGGCAATGGATGTGGGAAAGGATAAAGAATTCCATGATAATCGACCATATTTCGAACAATTTTGAAATATGGATAGCTGACGCCCGCCGGACCCAGCAGTCCCCACGTCAAACCCGCCTCTTCGATCAGGGCAATCTGTTCGATCAACCGATACAGAAAGTCCTCTGCGAAATAGATATCGGCATGCATAATAAGCAGATGCTTGCCTGGATGGCGCTCCCTCACCTGCTCCAAATATGTGAAGTAGTCGAGCTGAGAATTGTGGTTGACGACGAGATCGACTGTGATCGCGCTTCTTACTCGCCACTGCTCTAGGCACTCTAGTGTCGCCGCCGTTGCTTGATGGTGCTCTCCAACAAGAATGGAAAGCACGAAATCATCGAGTGATATGGATATCAAAAGCTACTCCCGAATCTAAGAAATCGCCGCAGGCGGACGCGGAGCGAAAGAGCAGCTCTTTTCAAGAAAAACAAAAATCCATGACGATTATAAGTGTCTCTCAGCAAAAATGAGAAGGTCCCGCGCCCACGTAGATCAATGGCCGGTTGGTTTGTCCCACTATTCTTATCAGAATAAGCCGCAGCGCGCAGTGCAGTCTCCAGCTCAACAGCACTCTTTTTCCAGGGAAAACCCGCTGCAAAGGCCTGTGCGCGTGACGCCAACCGCTGTCGCAAGTTCTCGTCGTTACCAAGCAACAATAACTTCTCCAGCAGGTCTTCAGCACTATCAACGAGGATACCCGTCTCGTTGTCGCAAACGACCTCGGTATGGGGACCATGCTTGTATGCCATCACGGGCGTGCCCTGATACTGAGCCTCGAGCAGGGGCAAATTCAACCCTTCCCAATGTGACGTACTGACGAAAATGTCACTGCCAGCAAATGCCGCCCCCATGCGACTAGCCGGTAGATTGAGACAAGGCTCGATGCCGCGGGAACGCAGCAGTTTCGCCTCGTCATCTCCTCCTCTGCCAACAACGACAAATCGAAGCGTCGGCTGTCGAGATCTTGCGCGAGCGGCAAGCTCAAGAAATTCAGAGAATCCCTTATATGGCTGTTCGTCATTTTTGGCCTGAACACGCCCAACCCAGAGAACTAAGACACTATCAGCCTCGAGTTTCAGATCTTCACGGAACTTGCGAGCTTGTTCAGGCGTCGCCTTTTCGTAGTGATCACACCCGAGATACACGACCTCTGACAAGCCGCGCAGTCTTTCCGGCAACCAGTCCTGGATGCTGCGGGAAATGCATAGGATTTTGTCCTGAGCACGAAGTTTAGGAAATACGTTCTGGAAACGATATGAGACGGAAGCGTCAAGATTGCGGCCAATTTCCAGTCCAAAAAAACGGCCCGGTGGAGTTCCGTATTCGATAGCCACCACAGGCGCGCGCAATAGTGGCATGACGTCATAGAATGGCGATGTATTGACGACCCAGACGTCGTTGTCCGATTGGTTGAAATAGTCCGCTAAGGTCACCGTGTTGCGAGACGCAGAGCTGGTCATGACAAGTTCTTTTTTAGCCGATAGGTCGACCACCTTATAAGGTCGGCGAACGGAACTATCGAGCCGCTGACAAAAGACGCTTACGTCATAGCCTTTTTTGGCAAGAAGGCACGCATACTCGTGCACTACGAGATCGACACCGTAGCCCAAAAGCAATCTTTCTGTCAGGAAACCAATCTTCAAGGCCATCTGTAAACACCTCTCTTGTAGGACTTACAAGGCCTGAGCATATACTTGCATCAAGCGATCAAGATGATGGTCCCACGAGAAATTCCTGCTTCGGATCAAACCATCAGCCCTCATCTTGTCGGCATTTGCGGGACTATGCACGATCGCTTCAATCGCCTTCGCCGTTCCTTCAACGTCAGATGGCGAGACTAGAGCTCCCGCATCTCCAATAACCTCCGGCATAGATGACGTATCAGAGCAAATCACAGGACATCCCGATTTCATGGCTTCCAAAATAGGCAGACCAAATCCTTCATAAAGGGAAAGATATAGAAAGCAGTCGGCATGATGGTATAAGGACGGCAAGTCCGCCAGATCAGCAAAACCGGTAAAAATCACGCGGTCCGCAAACCCACATTTTGCAAGATAATCTTTCAGATCGTCGTTTTTCCAACCCCACATGCCTGTGCAGACCAAAACATATGGCTCTCTAGGATTGGCACGAACGAACGCCCCAAACGCATCCAGGACCTGCTGGAAGTTCTTTCGTGGTTCAATTGTCGATACGGACAATAAGTAGCGATGACCTGGCGGAATGCCGAACTTCGTAAGAAACGGCTCGCGATCAGAGAATACACCCCGATCGAATATCGGATCAGCATCGATATAGTTCACGCTCACTTTGTCTGGACTTACATCGGCATGATTCAAAAGATCATTTCTTGTTGCTGCGGAAATGCAAAATATATGATCGAAGTCCGCCAAACGCTTCATTTTCATGCGTTCTTTTGTGATATTCAGTTCCTCATGAAATTGAGGAAATAAGGTCGTCGTTAAGTCGAAGTAAGTAATCGCATTGAATCTCGTCTTTGACGGAGGTTCGAAAAACCAATCAATGCAATGATAAACATCAGAATGCTCTGTCGCCTTGGCGATTGCCGAACCGACGCCGGGCATATAATTTCGAAAGGAATTTCCGGCCCACTTACGTCTGATTTTCTCAATGAACGTTTCTTTATTCCCCTCCAAGATGGCAACGACGTCGCCGCGTTGCAGAAACGCTGCAATCTCTGGGTCCGTGACATTACGATCCCCTATGAGAATCCTGAAATCTTCAGGAGCAAGGTGTTCACGATAGCCGCGAGCAACAGCATAACTATAATTTACTATGCCGGTGCGTGGAAATCTGAGGGCATAGCCGTCAAACGAGATTTTCAATGGCGTACCTCAGATCAGATTGGGTCTCATGTCGGAATATAGGCCAAAATCAAGGATATCAATTCTCGGATGGCTTTTGGCAAAACGCTCTATTCTTGGCTTGATGGCCTCGAGTTGGGCAAGTGCGGCTTCCTTCGTATGACGCGCAATCCACTGATTATCCCAGAACAATTTCATCTTGGCTTCATGTACCGCTTCGTTCGCCGAAAAATACTTCCACGTGAGGATCAGATGGCTCAATGCCATGTTGAATTCATGAGTGGCCACCGAATGAGAATTGTAGCGTGCCTCGAAGATCCCACGCGTCATGTGCGCAACAACGGCATCGTGGCGATAGAGACACAATCCCCCATCCAGCCAGGCCCGCCAGCTAAGATCGACATCCTCGCAATAGAGGTAGATCGCCTCATCAAAGCCCTTGGCGCGCTCAAAAAAAGCAGCCGAGATCAATATACAGGCTCCGCTACACCAATTGACCTCCAGCGTCTCGCGGTCAAAGGCCCTTGGCGGATTCTCAATTGGAAACTGTCGGGCTTCGACGATATTTGCGCGACCAGCGCTACTGATGAAGGTCGAATATAGCTTATCGAGCACATCGGGCATGAGGATCATGTCCGGATTCATGGTTATGAATGCGTCAAAGGGCTCGACCAGCTTCTTCGTGTACTCTTTCCAAATCAAATTCTGCTTTTCGCCATAGCCGCAATTTCTGTCTATGCTGATCACATTCGCTATAAAATGATCGCTTGAGAGCGCCTTGACTCGCGCAATCGTAGCTGGCTGCACCGGCTCATATACGACGATATTGGCGGTAAGTTTGTATTGCTTGCCAACTCCATTTTGCTGGCGCAGAGCAAGAACGCAATCCTCGATGTAACGCTCGAACTCTATCGCATTCGATAATATTTGAACTGGAATATGAATCACGTCATAACAACCTTTAGCGGGGCACCTGTCGAAGCTTTACGCGCAGCCATTCGAAAAATGTCCGCGGGCGCTTGCACTCTTCTATTCCAGCTGCAAGCGCAGCCAGTCTCTCTAATATTTCGGCATGTTGTATTGTGGTGCTCTGCCTAACCTTATCTTCCATACCGCCAAGGCGTGCCACCATTTGGCTTTCGATAGCACCAAGACGCTCCACAATTTGCGCCCGCTCAAATTTTGAAGCATCCAAGTGTAAAAGTACGCCGGCAAGAATACCAAAAACGTGCTTATTGCTTATCAAATCGAGATCAGAATAAGGGTTGCCGTGCTGATCGTTTCGCAAAGCATCGCTCAGATTGAAACGCGCGTTATCTGCAACGGAAAACTGGTTTCCACTCACAAAGCGTTTCCCAAGCGTAACTGACGAGGCAGCCTTCTTTCGGACAATGCTCATAGAATTGAAAAATTCGACAGAAGATATCTTTGCAAGCTCGTCTTCAGCAATCTCGAGACTATAATGATGCAGCATATCCTGCACAAGACGGGTCCTTGGCTGTGAGATACCCCAATGTTCGAAATTAATAATATCGGTAAGAAGCTTGAAAAAGCTCATCGATGAGAACGGATGAGCAAGTCCACCTTCATACTCAAACCAATAGCTACAATGTAGATCTTCGGCGACAAATAGACCGCCTTCACGCAACTTTGGGAAATAGTGGCTGAACGCGGCAACTATGTCTTTCGAGGTGTGTGACCCATCATCGATTATGATATCGAACTCCGCTGAGATGGAGTCTATGCGTGCAGCCGTCTCGGCGTTGGAAGCGTCACCGACAACGACCGATATGCGAGGATCACTGAACGCGAGCTCCCCAGATTTCGGATCGATATCACATCCCACAATCTGCGTCGCATTCGGGAAATACGCAGCCAAAACCTCTGTAAAACCGCCATTTTGAATCCCGATCTCCAAAATTGAAATTGGTCGATCGCGAAACGACGCGAACAGATTCTCGTAAACATCCAGGTAAAGAGCCCATTTGTCCGAAGACTTTTCGCCGTTGGAGAAAATATGTTGTAGTGATTCGTTTTTCATCTATTACAACCATAAAGAGTACATTTTGGTGCGGCTTTTTTCATCACAAGCACACTTTACTGAAACGGCGTCTCCATGCACTCACCTTCAAAAGATTACGCAACATCGCGCGACAAGACCATTTGCGACCATAACCAAATATTCCTCGTTGGGAAGCATGGAAGGTTCATTTCGGACACGGCCTTAGACGCGAGCTCATGCCTATCCTATATTGTACCGGCGAACTGAAGTTATCTGCAAACGCCGCTTTCACTGTGGATAAGAATCCCCGTCGTGTAAGATACCGGCTCAAATTTAGAGCCCATGCGATCGCAGCATACACGCATCGGCCTTTCAGGAAATAAATATGGCACTTTGAATTGGGCGTACCTTCGAGGGTTTAACAACTTGAAATATGTCTCCACCATGTCGGAAATGTGAATTTCTCCCGGCCGCGCAGCGGTTCGCAGGATTGGCATGTGGGGTAGAGATCTGCCAACCTCGGTCGGTGCTGAATGGCAACGGTTTGGTCCCTCCGACTGACTGCTTAAGCAACTAGGAACATAACTCTAGGGCGCGTCGGATCTCATGTCCCTCTCCGCGAGGGCTCACAATATTGCAACCGCGTCGCTCCAACCCAAGCATACGACAGCCAAGATCGCAAAAAACGCAGCTTTGCTAAAATGCGAATAATCTTCTTCTGAATAAATTTGACTGCATCGGATTTCATGAACCGCATTCATGGAGCCGAATATGCGTTCATTCCTCGTCGCTGCCAGCTTTCTCTTCGTGGCCGGCCTGCTATTTTCGACGGCAACCACCGCGAAATCCGTCGCGAATGCGGCCACAGAGGCGCATCAGTTTGCCCGAATCATTACCGACGCCAGTGCACCCGTCGGCTGGACCGGCTTCTGCGCGGCGCAGCCGGCGGAATGCGTGCCCGGCCAGAAGAGCGAAGAATTTATCACGATCAACCAGGAGCGTCGGGCGCAACTGCGACAGATCAACGGCCTGATCAATCACGAAATCCAGGGCATCGGCGACAACGATCATTACGGAATCTACAAACTCGGCATCATCAACTGGTGGACCTACCCAGACGATGGCGCCGGCAATTGCAACGACTATGTCCTTCTGAAAAAGAAGCTGCTTGTGGAGGCCGGCTGGTCGCGCTCGGCGCTACTATTGACCGTCGTCCTCGACACGCACAATGAGGGACATCTCGTGCTAATGGCCCGGACGAATAATGGCGATCTGATCCTGGACAATCTCACCGACTCCATCAAAACCTGGGACGGAACCGGCTATACGTTCATCAAGCGCCAATCCGCCGCCAATCCGAACAGCTGGGTCCGGCTGGAATCGGGCCGCACGCCCGAAGAACTCGCCATGATCAGCAAGGCGCTGACGACTCATTCGCAGTGACTTTCGGACCAATAGGTGTCAACAAGGCTTTTGCCGTCCTGATCCAATATGGCGAAATCGCCGGGTATGATGACAAAAAAACGCTCCGCTTCCGGAGTGCTTTCCCCTCCCGCGTCGGAAGTGCCATCAACGCGGCCGCAGACGACGAAACCGGGCATTTTCGAACTCGGCTTGGCGGCCAAGATGTGAATGGCGGAAGCCGGCGCGTCGATGCGTCTCGCGACCGCGGCCTTCGCAAGAGCCGGAACATCGGCCATCGTCGGCACCGCCTCGCCTGGCGCCGCCGCGAGCAAGATACCTCCGGCCATTAAAAGATGTTTCACCGGCATCCTCTCCAATAACCACCGCGGCGGGTTTACAGCGCGCTCCAGCAGCACTGCTACGCGCCTCTGCAGCGGGAAGCTGATCTACGGAAAGTTTATTGTGATTCGGCGGGTGGAAGAAGCACGTGTCCTTGCCTTCGCGAGCCGATCGAATATGAAGATCATCCCGGTGCTGGGGACTATTTTGAAAGCCATTGCGAATGCGAACAAGCCTGTCGAAAATCCCTGCGCTTAGCCTTCTTGTCATTCTGACGCTGACAAGCGCCTGCCTCGGGCACGAATTGGTCCGGGTGCCCCCAGGCAATCGCAACAGCGTACAGCCGCCGATACCCAACACATCGGCGTTGCGAGCGAAGGCTTTCGATACGACCTACGAAGAGAAGTACCAAAAGATCGTCGGCGTGCTTCGCGAGGATAAAGAGCTGATGGCCTCGATCAAGAAGGCCGCGCAAACCTATCAGATCGACCCCATCCACATCGTCGGCGCGCTGGTCGGCGAACACACGTACAACATCACGATCGTCAACAGGGTGAAGTCCTATTACGTCAAGGCCCTCGCCTATTCCCAGGCCGACTTCAAGTTCAGCTACAAGGACGTAAGCGTCCAGTCCTTTGTGAAAAAGCCGGAATTCGCCCATTGCGATGCCTTCACCGGCAGCGCCGAATTGTGGGAATGCCGCGACGAGACCTGGGACAAGAGCTTCCGCGGTAGGGTCATCGACGGCGTCACCTATGACAACATGACGTTCCAGCGTGCTTTCTTCCAGCCCTTCTTTGCGGGTCAGACCTTTGGTCTCGGACAGATCAGTCCGCTGACCGCACTCGAAGTCACCGACCTCGTGCACGCGACCAGTGGCTTGCCGAAACTATCCGCCGACGATCCGCAGGCAATCTATCGCGACATCATGGATCCCGAGCGCAGCGTCGTCTACATCGCAGCGATCGTCAGGGATGCCATAGACGCCTACCGTGACGAGGGCTTCGACATCACGGACAATCCCGGGCTGACGGCCACGCTTTATAACGTCGGTCAGCCGCGGCGCCGGGCGCTGGCCTTGCGGCAGGCGGCAGACGCTCCCGGCGGCAAGAAGCTGCCGGCGGAGAATTACTACGGCTGGCTGGTCAATGACCGGCTATCGGAGTTGCGTGCATTGCTGGGACAGTAGAGGCAAACGCAGGCTGCCCGCATTTACCGCTGGCTAACGTCGCGTGGTTTAAGCCATCAGGCTGACGCGGCTCGTCATTATCTTGTTCTCGGCCCACGAGCGCTCATTTTGCCAGTCACGCCGCCTCCCTCCTTCCCAGCTTAAACCGCATAATTTCGCATCCCGTTCGGATACAGTTTGCGAGTGCATGATAGATGCCGAGGAAGCCGGTGCTCGGAATGACCTTGCGCGTTCGGGATTGGGCAAGCCCGAGCCCCATGGAAGCGCCAACATGGAATGGCGGCGTGATACGGATCTCCTTGGCGGTAATACCCGTGCGCTTGATCGTTTGCATCGCCCAATCGGCCCCTCCACCGTCAAGCGTTGCAGGATGTTGGGCCAAGGATGAAATTTGCGGGTGATCTCGGGATGATAGGTGAGCATCATCACTTTTGTGGACTTGAGCACCGCATTCTCCAGAAGGGCCGGATTGGCCAGACGCTGATGCAGCGCCGTGCTCGATGCGGCCAGCATGAGCATGTCCGTGCGCGGGCCGCATGTCGTCAGCGAGACTCGGCTCGTTGAAACGCATCATAAACTGCGCGTTCTCCACGACTGCCGAAAGATCACTTTCCAGTTTTCCGTTACCAACAAGAACTGCGGTCTTGCGTGTCAATTGTGATCGTCCAGCAAAATCCGGCTGCGCCGAGTACCGAGGCTATAGCTTCAAGCGGTTGGCTACGGCCGTCTCCCCTCAGCACTTCAGCAGGGTGCCAAAGCCAGATTGCCCGGCAAAGTATGAGCCAATCGAGGCGCGCGCTACAGGAAATAGCGGAATTTCAACGGCAGGAGTGCCGCTCCAATGGCGGCAGCATCCCCTTTCGTTTCACTGAGGATTAACTGCGCCTCGCCAGGGGCGACTCCGTAGCGATGACGACGTTCGGAGGGCATGCTCACGCGGGAAATCATCATCCGCCCGAGCTCCGGTGGCAATTGTCCGCCGAAGACGATAGCTTGCGGATCGAGCACGCCAATCAACGTCGCGATCAATCGATCGAGGGTCGGCATGGTATCGGCGAGCCAGCTTTCCACGCCCGGCCAGGTCGGATCGAAGTTTTGCCGCAGCTCTTCGATGGAGCTTATCTCGATACCATTCTTCCGCAAGCTGTTGATCAGGTACTGCAGGGCCGGTCGTCGTGGCGCCCCTTCGGACGTGTAGATGGCACTGAGTTCTCCGGCATTACCGTGAAAGCCGAGATAGGGCTTACCCTCCAACACAAGACCGCCGCCAAATCCGTAATTGAAGGAGAGGTAGGCGAAGGTGGAGCACCACAGTCCGACCCCGCGCAAGCTTTCGCCGATAGCGCCTGTCGTGGCATTGTTCTCCAGCCAAGCGGGCAGCTCGAAGACCCCTTCCAATTCGGGTCGCAGGTCGATCAGCGACCAGTCCCTTAAGGGTTCCGGAGCGTTGAAAGCGCGATTGTCCGAAACGAAGAAGCCTGACATGGCAAAGCCAAGCCCGATAAGACGATCACGCGATACGGCATGCTCCTTCAGAAGGGACTGAAGTGTTTGCGACAGTGCTGCAAGCGTTACCCGGCGATCGCTCGGAACCATCTCCAACGTCTGCTGTGCGATGATGTTGCAGCCAAAGTCGGCGAGAGATAGGGTTACGGCGTCGGTGTTGACGGAAATGCCGACGGAATAGGCCGCCTCCTTCACCAGCTTGATCGTCGGGCTTGGCTGACCGCGCGTGCCCCTGAGCGGTGCCGCCGCGCGGAGCAAGCCGCCTGCTATCAGCATCTCGACCAAGCGATGCACGGATTGCTGAGTCAGATTGGTGTGCGCGGTGATCATCGCGCGCGCGATCGGCTCGTGCCGACGAACGATATCGAGGATGAGGCGTTCGTTCTCGCTCGCCAACGGAGATTTCTCAAACGCGGCCATGAATTCAATCCCGATCCCGCCTTAGGTCGTGTGGACAGTTACCTGATCCATAGGACGATTGCTGCGATAGTCACAACAACCTAGTAGTTTTTGGCTGCTTTCTCGAAGCGTGAACGCTTCAAAACAGATCTCTCGAGACGATCCATTACCTCGGCCTCGAATGGTTTGGAACCTGCTTGCAATACTATTCAGCTGCCATCGCGTGCTCGTGTCTACTGACCATTCCAGGAAGGCAGATCCAGGCAAAACGCATGAAATCGACAGCGCTGCTAGGTATAGCTGCTTTGCTCGTGCAAACATCCTGCACGTCTACCGATTCCATCGGCGATTTGCTTGCGACAAGGGTGGAGCTTGGAATCCGGCGTTCTCTTGCAGCAGTTGTAAAGCCTAGGGGAATGCAGAAGTCGCATTGATGCGCGATGTCCGTGACATGTCTAGTGAACGAGAGCGGCAGCGGGCGTCCTGATCTCTAGGCCCAGCCGACATGCTTCTGTTGTATCAGTTTGAGAAACAGGCCGAACCAAAATTGGTACTCGGGGTCGTTACGATCGCCCCAGGTCTCAAACGCACAATAGGCAACCGACGTGGTTTCATCTTCGCCATGCCGGTCGACTGCAACCTCGATCGCTTCGGCTTCGGTCAGGATGTACCAATCCTCAATCACGATGTAGTCCGTGCTCATGTTTTGCTTCCTCACTGTCAATCGATCGTTTCCGCGTCGGCAACGTCTCGCGGCTTTGTCGCGTCATCGTCATCGCCAGCCGCGAGCTTGATTAGGGCAAGGGTGCGGGTTCTGAGCTGCGGAGGAAGACGCAGAATCTCCTCCCCAAAGCGGCGGCCTCCGCTCGACGCGAGGTAAGCGATACGCTCGCCTATCTCAGGCAAGCAGCAATCCGACCATGCCGACCCAACTTGCGGCAGAGCCACGAAAAAGCGTGCAATCGGAATATTCAGGCAGTTGGCGACCTTGTAGAGGAATGAGGCACTCATGATATTCTTGCCGCTCTTATATTTCTGGATTTGCTGATAGCTCAAGCCGAACTTTTGGCCAAACTCGGTCTGTGACCGGTTCGAATGGATCCGGATGATCCGAAGTTGCTCGTCGACTGGCACTCGATCAGGCGGATCGATTGTGCGTTTGGAACGCCAACCCTGCCTGGGAAGGATCGGCGTTGCACATCTTCTATCGGTGTTGCTATCACGCGATCATGCATTGCCGGGCGTCTCCGCGTTGCTCATTATCTCCCAGCGAACCCCGCTTTCATCGGCATATACCAGTCCCCGGGCGGGTTTCTCTGTAGTCTTAACGGAATAGGTCAGGTGGAGGAGTTTCATCAGCTCCCGTCCCGGCATCATTTTTCTGTAAACCCAACTCTGGCAACGTCGCAGCTAGGCGTACTGATGATACGATTGTAGAGAATACTCCGTGGATGAATACTCTACAAGTGTTTTCTCTCGTACCCATGGACATACGGGAGACGTTTGCGAAAAACCTGAGAAAGCTGCGGCAAGCAAAGAAGATGTCGCAGGAAGAATTGGCGCATCGAGCTGACCTTGATCGAACCTATATCAGTTCCTTGGAACGCTGCGTCTATAGCCCTAGCATCGAAGTCCTGGACCGTCTGGCGAAGGCACTGGGCATTGAAATCACAGACCTATTGCAGAAACACTGAGTTGGCGTGGCTCGCGGATTCTTCCCAGTTGGCTAGTATGTACGCCCGATGTGCAGAAACTGGTTGCGGGGGCCGGATTTGAACTGGCGACCGTCGATTTTGCTTGGAAAATTCATGGTGTTATCTCTATCGGTGATAAGCAGCACCCTGAGCAATGTGCCTTACTACGATCTTGCCACCTTCCCAGCTCGCCCCCTTTTTCTATTCGACTCGTCACAAATAATACACTGTATGTGTATTATTGAATGACTGCGCCGTCATGTCCAAAGGGCATCCAGTCGACGTCAGAGCCATTCGCGTTTGCATTCTTCGGACACATCAAGGCATGCATTGCGTCACAAGAACCATCCAGCCCACGAAAGTCATCCTCATGCCCCGCCAGAACGCCGCCTCGCCGTGGCCCTCGTCCCGCCCAGACGATATTTACGAGCTTCTGTCGCGTGCCAACGCAGACGTTCTTACCATTGCGCATCGTGGATTGTGGTCGGAAGCGCCGGAAAACTCCCTGGCGGCAATCCGCGCTGCCGCGGAGCTGGGCGTCGAATTTGTCGAAATCGATACCCAGGCAACCGCGGACGGCACGCTTGTCGTCATCCACGACAAAACGCTTGACCGCACCACATCCGGTAAGGGTATCGTCGGCGCAACCGACTTCGCGACGGTGCGCGATGCACGCCTTCGCGCAGGCGCAGGCGGCGAGACGGCGCCGCTGACCGACGAGCGCATGCCGACACTGGAGGAAGCGATCGAGGAGGCGCGTGGGCGCGTCTTCGTCAATATCGACACGAAATTTCCACGCGAACTCCCGCTGGTGATTGCAACGGTCCGGCGGCTAAGTGCAGAAGGTCACGTGATCATCAAATCCGATGTCGAGCCGGAGACCGGCAACTTCCCGGTGCTCGATGCCGATTGGTTCGGCTCCATCCCATATATGCCGATGTTCCGCGCCCGGCCCGGCAAGTTCGCCGAGGATCTTCAGCTGATCGAGCCGCTGCGCGTGCCGATGGTCGAGGTGAAATTCGCCAATATCGCCGATCTTGCGGCTGGCCGCGAGGAATTGGAGCGTCAAAACATCCGGCTGTGGGTCAACACACTCGACGTCGCCCACAATCTCGATTTCAACGACAGCCGCGCCGTCAAGGATCCGCAAAGTGTATGGGGCGCGCTTGTTGAGGCCGGCGTCGGCGCCATCCAGACGGATACCAATGTCGAGTTCAAGCAATGGCTGGCAGGCCGCCGCGCCAGATAAACGCCCGGTCACCTTGCCGCCAGATACAGACAAGCCCGGCCGATCGACAGGGATTAGCCGGGCTTGCCGCGTCTTGGGAGACAGGCCTTAGCGAGCGTTGTACTTCGCGTCGACCTCGTTGATGGCATTGACGTTTCCGGCTGACCGTCCCTTCTCGTCGAAGGTCTGGGCCAGGAAGGCGTCGGCGATGGCCTTGGCCAGTTCAGTGCCGATGACGCGGGCGCCCATGGTGATGATCTGGGCGTTGTTCGACAGTGCGGCACGTTCCGCCGAATAGGTATCGTGGGTCAGGGCCGCGCGGATGCCCGGCACCTTGTTGGCGGAAATGCTGACGCCGATGCCGGTGCCGCAGACGAGGATTGCCTTGTCGTAGGTGCCGTCGATGACGCCGGAAGCGACGCGGTCGGCGAGATTGGCATAGAAGTCATCCGGGCCGTCCTGCGTGCGCGACACTTCGCTCACCTCATAACGGTCCTTCAGATGATCGGCGAGAACCTTGGCCAGGCCCTCGCCCGCGCTATCTCCAGCAATTGCAAGCTTCATTGTATGTCTCCTCAGAGTTTGGCGGCGCACTTGGCGAGGATGTCGAGATAGCCTTCGACGTTCCAGGCGGAGCGCCCGATGAAAAGCCCGTCTACGTTCGGGCAGGATATGAGTTCTTCACAATTTTGCGGATTGACCGATCCGCCGTAGAGGCATGGAATTTTTCGACCGAGCACGTTTTGCGCGACGGCGATAATCTCGGCCTGGCGTGCGTCGGCATAGGAAGGTTCGGCGGGAATTCCCCTTTCGCCGATCGCCCAGACTGGTTCATAGGCCAGCAGGATCTGCGCCTGCTTCTGCGAGGCTGCAAGCTTCGAAAGCGCGCCGACCACTTGCTCGCTCAAGATCTCCGTCGCGCGTCCGCTTTCGCGATCGCTCAGCGTCTCGCCGATGCAGATGAGCGGGATCAGCCCATGGCGGACGGCCGCCTCGGTCTTCAAGCCCACGGTTTCATTGGTTTCGCCGAAATGCTCGCGGCGCTCGGAATGGCCGAGCTCGACGACGTCGAGATTGCAATCCCTTAGCATCAGCGGCGAGATTTCCCCTGTCCAGGCGCCCTGGTCGGCCCAATGCATGTTCTGGGCGCCGACCTTGACGGAACTGTCAGACAGGATTGCCTTGACCTCACGCACGGTGATGAACGGCGGGATGACGAAGCGCTGGATGCGCGGATCTCTCGGCGCGTCGGCGGCACGCAAGGCTTCGGCAAAGGCGCGCGCCTCCGCCAGCGTCTTGTTCATTTTCCAGCTCGTGCCGATCCAATAGCGAGGCGTATCTGTCATGTCATATCCTGGGTAGAAGCAATGGTGAGGGTGATGCCGTCTCGGCGGAACTGCTCGAGAATCGCGGCATCGGGAGCGCGATCGGTGATCACGGCGTCGAAATCGGCAAGATCGGCCATCACGTGCAGAGCCGTATGCCCCATGCGCTGATGGCTGACGAGCAGGCAGGTCTTGGCGGCCGAAGCGATCATGGCCCGTTTCGTGCGCACGACATTATCGTCCATGTGGTAGGCAAGCCTGCCTGATATGGCAGGTGTCGATAGGAACGCGATGTCGGCTCTCAGCCGCGACAGCGCCTCCTCGGTGACAACGCCCAGAAAGGCATTGAATTTCGCGGAATAGATGCCGCCTAGCGCGATCAGCGTGATGCCGCTTTCGCTTTTCAGGCGGTCTATGATCGCAGCATTGTTGGTGATCAGCGTCAATGGCCGCTTCTGCAGCAGCATCTCGCCGAGGACGGCCGCCATCGATCCGTCATTGACCATAACGGTCATTCCGGGCTCGACCAGAGCGAGCGCGCAGCGCGCCATGCTGAGCTTTTCTTCGTGCCCCTGGCGCTCGCGGAAACGGAAATCGCTTTCGAACTGGGTGCCGGCATCGATCGTCGCACCGCCGCGAACCTTGCGCAGCACGCCTGACTGCTCGAGATCATCGAGATCGCGATGAATGGTCATCTTAGACACGGTGAAGCGATCAGCCAGATCGTCGAGATCGACGGTCTTCTGCTCGACGAGCAGATTGATGATCGATTGCTGGCGCTCTTCCCGCTTCACCTTGCACTCCAGCTTTCACTCGGATGGAACCAAATAGAATATAACACAAAAATCTAACAATTCAACATTTTTTCTGTTATGTTGATGCGGTCTTGTGTTTCGCTCGACGTGAGCCAGGGCTAATCCTTCAATAGCGCCTGTGCTGTCCTCTCATCGGTGATCAGACCGAATAGACAGCGGCTCTTCAGAACTGCCCGAATGGCCTCGACTTTGGGCAGGCCGCCCGAAAGCGCCACCAGCCGCTCTTTCTTCGAACGCGGCAGCGATGCCGACAGCGTGCGCGCCGTCAACGTCGTCTCGAGAATATTGCCGTCCGCATCGAAGAAATGACCGAGAATTTCGCCGACACCGCCGGCAGCCGTGACCTCCTTGATCTCGTGCGGCTCCACCATGCCCGAGAGCACGAGTTGTGCATTGGTATCGACCGTGCCCAAGCCGACGAGCTTCAGCTCGGCGCCGTTTGCCAGGTCGAACACTTCCTTGACGCCGCGCTGGGCCAACAGCACATCCCGATCCTCGCGCGTGTTGGCGAAAAACGGCACCGGTATCACATGTGCCTGCATGCCGGTCTTTTCGGCGATGCGATGCATCACGTCATAGGGGTTGGCGGCATAGTTTCTGGTCAATCCACCGAGCAACGAGACGAAGCGCAGATCCTTGGCGCTGACGCGAGACATGTGGTGAACCGCGGACGAGAGCGTGCGCCCATGGCCGAGGCCAATGACCTTGTTGTTGCCGCTCTCGATTTCACGTCGCAGGAAGCCGGCGCCGGCCTGGCCCAGAGCGCGGAAGGCGAACCCCTCCTCGCCGAGATCGGGGGTAACCTCGCAATATTGCAGATCAAAACGTGCAGCGATCTTCGTTTCAAGCTCGACACATTCGACGATATCGCCATCGATCGTTACTTTGACTACGCCATCGGCAACCGCCCGCGCGATCAGTCGATGCGCCTTGACCGAGGGCACGCCAAGACGCTTGGCCACCTCGGACTGCGTCAATCCTCCGGCATAGTGCAGCCAGGCCGCCCGCACGGCCAGCGAAGCATCTGCATCGGTCATCGGCCGCTCCACCCTACTTCATCACGCATATAGGTCCGCCTATTCGTTTTCCGATCTCGATTTAACGCCTCTAACATCGCCTCGTGGCTGATTTGGCTGCAGAATCAAGATTCAGCTGTTTCCGCGGCTAGATATGCAAGTCGCCAACGCCCGTGTCGATATGAGGTGCCCAGAAGGCGACGCTTTCGGCAATCTGCGAGATAACCTGGCGATCGTTGGGCTCACGCTCCTTGAACGACAGCTCCAGGCAGATCTCGTTGTCCTTGGCACCACCTTCTGAAAAAGCCTCAAGCAAGGGCGCCGGCTGGATGCGGCCCTTGGCGTTGAACTCCGCAGTAAAGGGCCGGTGGCCGCCCTTGTCCATCAGGCTCTGCTTGATATGGATGATCGGAGAAACCTTGGGGATGGCGCGCGCCCAGGCATAGGGATCATAGTCGTCGGGATTGGCCGAGGTGACATCGCCATGATCGATATCGGCCATCATCCACATCGGCACGGCAAGCCGCGCCTTCGTCAAGCGGTCTTGCAGCGCAAGAGATGCCTCGATGGTCTCGCCGAATTCGCGGCCGATGCTCATCGGCTCCCAGAATACATAGGAAAGGCCTGCCGCGCGGGCATGCTCCGCGACCTCACCCCAGCAATCGATCGCGATCTTGATCAGTTCCTCGCGCCGGACGAGATCGTCGTAATCCTTGTAGGTAAAGATCGCGAATTGCGTGCCGACGGAATGGCCGCCGAGATCGGCGGTGATGTCGGCAAAGGTCTTGAACCAATCGATATAGTAGCGCCGGACATCCTTGTCCGGATGGCCGAAATGGTTGAGGCGACCGTATGGACCGGTCATGCCCGAGGTCACGCGAACGCCGGTGCGCTTCAACGCGGCCTGCATATCGCGCGTCAGACGGCGGATGACGGGGGCTTGCCAGCTGGGATTGATGAACTCATGCGTCAGCTGCAGATCGCGGATGCGCAGATCGCGCGCGACGGTTTCGATCAGGTCAGCCGGCTCGGCGAAGCGGTTTACCAGCGGGTTGGTGTTGAGTGAAAGGGTCAAGGGCATGGATATCGGTTCCCGGCAATGATCGAATGGTTCAGGCGGCCAACGCCAATTCGGCGTCGAACCAGGCGGAGAAATCCGCCTTTTCCTCGGCCGTCATGCGCAGCCCTTCCTTGGTGCGGCGCATGAGCACATCTTCCGCCTTCTGCGCCCATTCCGAAGCCGCCAGGTAACGAGCTTCCGCCTCATAGAGATTGCCGCCGAAATGGCGACCGAGCCCAGCAAGAGACGTAGCATTACCGACAATCTGCCTGGTGCGCGCGCCGTAGAGATGGCCGTAATGGTTCACGAGCGCGCGCGGCATCCAGGGATAGGCCGAACGCAGGGAATCGGCAAAAGCGACATAATCGGCATTCGGGATATCGCCGCCCGGAAGCTTGGCGTCGCGCGTCCAGTCGCTGCCCATCTTCGGAAAGAACTTGGCAAGCTTCTGCATCGCGTGCTCCGAGAGCTTGCGGAACGTCGTGATCTTGCCGCCGAAGACGTTGAGAAGCGGCGCGCCGCCGGTCTCGTCGAGATCGAAGACATAGTCGCGTGTTACGGCCGAAGGATTGCCCTTGCCGTCGTCGAACAGCGGCCGGACGCCGGAGAAGCTTTCGATCACATCGGAACGACGCAGTTTTTCCTTGAAGTAGCGGTTTACGGCGGCGATCAGATAGTCGATTTCCGTCTCATCGGCTTTCACCTCCTCCGGCTTGCCCTCGTAGGGGATGTCGGTCGTGCCGATCAGCGCCTTGTCGCCTTCGTAGGGGTTGATGAAGATCACACGCTTGTCGTGGTTCTGCACCAGATAGGCCTGCTGCCCGCTCCAGAACTTCGGAACGATGATATGGCTGCCCTTGACGAGGCGGACGCTGCGGCGGCTGTTGGAGCCGGCAACACGGTTGATGATGTCGTTGACCCATGGGCCTGATGCATTCACCAGAACCTTGGCGCGCACCGTGCGCACTTCGCCGGAGCGCTGGTCGCGCGTCTGGACAATCCAGCCTCCCTTATCGCGCCGGGCGCTGATACAGGCCGTGCGCGTCAGGATCTGCGCGCCCTTGGAGGCCGCATCGAGTGCATTGAGGACGACAAGCCGCGCGTCATCAACCCAACAGTCGGAATATTCGAACCCCTTGGAATACTGGTCGAGGATAGGTGCGCCCTCGGGATCGCGATGCAGATCGAGCGAGCGCGTGCCCGGCAGCCTCTTGCGGCCACCGAGATGGTCGTAGAGGAAAAGACCGAGGCGAACGAGCCAGGCGGGACGATCCGTTGGGCTATGCGGCAGCACGAAGCGCATCGGCCAGATAATGTGGCTTGCCGAATTCAGGAGCACTTCGCGTTCGATCAGCGCTTCGCGCACCAGACGGAATTCGTAGTATTCGAGATAGCGCAGACCGCCATGCACCAGTTTGCCGGACCGCGAGGATGTTCCCTCCGCCAGATCGCCTTTCTCGCACATCATGACCGAAAGACCCCGGCCGGCTGCGTCGCGGGCAATGCCGGCACCATTGATGCCGCCGCCGATCACAAAGAGATCCAAGATTTCGGGTTCAGTCATGTCATGCTCCTTCGGATGCCTCGGCATCATCAAATCAAATTTCAAGGGCGCCTCAGCTCCATGTCGGGCTAGTGCTGTGCAAGCTTGTCCCAGGTGGGCGCGATCGCTTCTCGTATATCCTTGTAGGCGTCGAACAGCCGGTCGTAGCGCTCGGCGTCCTCGACATTCGGTGCCTCGGCTTCGCCAAGCAAAGGCGTCACCCATTCGGCGATACAGCTGTCCATGTCCGGATAGGCGCCGATAGCAACCGCCGCCATCATCGCCACCCCGGCAGCGCCCGCCTCTTCGCGATCCGAAATCCGCACCGGCGCCTTGACGGCAGCAGACAGGGAGCTGCGCAAGGCGCGCGAGCGGGCGGCGCCCCCGGTGATGCGCAGTTCCGACGGCATATCTCCCATGGCCGCATAGCAATCGCGCGTCGCCATGCCGAGCCCCTCGACCACGGCGCGCAGCATGTCGGCAAAGCCGTGACGCGTGGAAAGCCCGGTGAACCCGGCGCGGGCATGCGCGTTGACAAAGGGGCCCCGTTCACCCGCCTCCGAAATGTAGGGATGATAGAGAAGGTTCGTCGGGCGGCTTTCGGCAAACCAGGCATCGATGCGCGGAATAAGGTCCGAATAGGAGACCTGCCGGTCGCCATCGGACATCAGATCCGCCGCGATCCGCAGGATCCAGTCGATATTGATCGTCGCGCCCATATTGGTCTGAACCTGCGTCACGATCCCGGGGATCGGCAGGGCGATGACGTAACCGGTACCCTCGTCATTGAGATGGACGTCCGGCACAGCCTTCGCGCGCATGTGCACGCCCGTCGACCCGATCGTCGAGCAGGCAGCATTCTGGCCGCCGGTGCGAACGCCGGCGCCGAGCGCGGTCATCACCATATCCACATATCCGAGGCAGACCGGCGTTCCCGCGAGCAACCCCACGGCCTTGGCCGCTTCGCCGGTCAGGGGATGGCTGATTTCGGTGCCGTCGATGATTTCTGGAAGAAGCGAGCGGCGGCGGCCAAGGCCGAGCGCATCGATAACAACGGGATCGTACTGGCGGCTGCGAAAATTGCCGAAGGTGAAGCTTGCTTCCGATGGATCGGTCGCACGCACGCCAGTCAGGTTGAGATAGAGCCAGTCCTTGCAATGCAGCGCCGTTTCAGCCCGATCGAGCAGCTCCGGCATGAAGCGATCCATATGGGCGAGCTGCGCACCCTGCTGGCAGGTATTGAGACCCGTGCCGGTCGCCTCGAAACGCGCACGGTTGTTCGCCTCAGCGCTCAGGCGCGTAACGGTCGACGCAGCCCGGGCGTCGAGCCAGAGCCAGGCATCGTCAACCGGGGCGTTGCCGGCACCGACAAGCCAGGTTCCATCCCCCTGCCCCGTAACGGCAATGGCAACCGCGCGGGAGGCGAGATCCGACACCTTATCGCTAAGGCCAAGCAGCGCGCTGACGCAGTCCGACCACGTCTGGCCGAGCGACTGCGTGACCGAGCCGCCTTCGCCTGTCTGGTATCGATTTCGCGCCGAAGCTGAAGCGATCTGCCTGCCTGATAATTCAAAGGCAACGGCCTTGAGAACGGAGGTTCCGGCATCGATCCCGATAATGATCCCGTCGCTCCTAGGCATTGTGCGCCGGCTCCGCCACAACCTGCCCCGCGACTGGGACGTTCGCATCGACAAAAAGCACGTTCATTCCTCCCCGATCGACCCAGAGCCTGAGGGTTTGCTCCAAGCCGCCTGCACCACGGCTACTTTCAGCACCGAAAAGCGGACTATCCCGGACCAAGAGAACCTCACCCTCGAATCCACAAATCATATCGCCCGACCATCGTGCAACAGCGCCTGTTTATAAACAGCCACGTTATACCACAGAGATATCACATATGTCGTAATATTTTTCTGGTATTGTAATTTTTTTCATATAAAATGAACGTTGTCAATTCCCCAGCTGCACCGAGGAGGGCTTACGAAAGTGAGCTGGGCGAGAGCAATGCGAGGAGCGCCTACCCGCGAACAGAGTCGGTACCGCAAGAAGCGATGCATAGCCTTCATTCACACGGGCACGAATAATGTTCATATTTATCAATTGTTTGTAACGGCTTTCTTTTGAGAACGCGTCTCATATGCAGACAATTCGGCGTGGCTGCAAAACTGGTTCATTAAAGAGGGGTTGCGGCATACTCGAAGTACGGAACGCCAGCGTATGGGGAGATGGCCGGCTCACGAAACGCAACAGATGGCAGTTGACACGCTCTGAAATTTATAACATATGATTTGCAGTTATTAACACACTTCTATCACAATTATTACGGAAACGAGATGATTGTGGGTTCCATTGGGCGGCTGGAGGAGACGGACGCCCGCATGCTGAGGAGGCTCCTGATGTTGAATTTTCCTTCCGGTGACGGCCTGTCCCGAAACCGAGCGGAGCGTCTGCGTGCCCGATGTGGCGCGCTAGGCCCTCGCTAGATCGTTGCCACGATCGCAGCGCCTTTCTTCTCGTTCTCCATCAGGCAATCCGGCTGATATGCCGAAGGTCGTTTGAACATGAATACGCAAATTCAATACGCAACCGCCAAGCCGACCGGCTCCAAGCTCAAGATCGTCGCCGGTATTGCCGCCGTCGTGATCGTGATCGGCGCCATTGCCGCCGATACAAAGGTGGTCAAGATCGGCTCCACGCATGACGTGCGCGAGCAGGCCTTCTCGCCGGAAGCCTATGGCGCCCAGGAATTTCCGAAGGTTCTGGCAGATGTCCAGCAGCGAGCTGTCGATGCGGTGACGCTCGGCAATGCCGTTCTGGCCGACAAGAAGGCCGCCGGCACGAAATATGGTGTCGCCACCAGCACCGGCCCCGTGCTTCCCGTCTCGCTGTCAGGTACATTTGGCGACCGCAAGGCCAACCTCAACGATTTCAAGGTGGAGGGCCTGCCTGACGGTATCACCGTTCGAGTACAGACCGGCCCGGCGATCAACGGCACCGATCTTCGCGATGCGACCGGCAAGATCCAATTCGGCCAGTTCACCAACCAGATCGAATATCAGGATGCCGGCTCCGCCATCAACAACGAGATGAAGAAGGCGACCCTCGGCAGTCTTGATCCCGAGAAGCTGACGGGCAAGACGGCAACGGTTATCGGCGTGTTCAAGCTCATCAATCCCAAGAACTGGCTGGTCACCCCCGTGAAGGTCGAACTGAAATGAGCCAGGCAGAGGAAAAAGAAGCCGGCACAGGCGAAGTCGTTCTCGCCGCCCGCAACGTCGCCAAGTCCTATGGTAGCGTCCACGCACTGAAGGGTGTGAATTTCGATATTCGGCGCGGCGAAGTCACGACATTGTTTGGTGAGAACGGTGCCGGCAAGTCGACGCTGATGAAGATCCTCTCCGGGGTCATACAGCCGACATCAGGCGAAATCATCCTCGACGGCAACCCGATCAGCTTCGCTTCGTCGACACATGCGCGCTCCTGCGGCATCTCGATCATCCATCAGGAATTGAGCCTCGCGCCCAATCTCAGCGTGCGCGACAACATCTTCATGGGTCGCGAGATCATGAAGGGCGGTGTCGTCGATTTCGCCGAGGAAGAGCGCCAAACACGGGCGCTGATGGAGGAACTCGAAGAGCATATCGACCCGATGACGCCTGTCGAGGATCTGCGCCTCGGCCAGCAGCAGATCGTCGAAATCGCCCGCGCTCTTTCGGTCAATTCGCGCATCCTGATCATGGACGAACCGACGTCGGCACTCAGCGCTACGGAAGTAGAGGTTCTGTTCAAGGTCATTCGTGACCTGACGGGCCGCGGCGTGTCGATCGTCTACATCTCGCATCATCTGGAAGAGGCGCTGCAGATCACCCACCATGCCGTCGTGCTACGCGACGGCAACATGACGGCCTACGCTGAGCGCAAGGACATCGATCTCGAATGGATCGTGCGCAACATGGTCGGCGACAATTTCGATCTCGGCAGCCCGCCGACCGGCCACAAGATGGGCGACGTCGCGCTGACGATCGACAACCTTACCGTTCCCGGCCCGTCTGGTGCTGCCTACAACGCCGTCGACCGCATGTCGCTTCAGGTCCGGGCCGGCGAGATCGTCTGCATCTACGGGCTCATGGGGGCCGGACGCACGGAATTGCTCGAATGCGTCGCGGGACGCCTGAGATCGAGCGGCGGCCACGTTCTGCTTGGGAACAACGACGTCGGCCATCTCAGCATTGCCGGCCGCATCGCCCAAGGCTTGGTTCTGGTGCCGGAAGACCGGCAGCGGGACGGTCTCGTCCAGACGATGACCGTCGGCTCAAACCTGTCGCTTGCCAGTATCGGCGCCTTCACCAAGGGTCTCTTCACGTCCGGCGGCCGCGAGCGGGCGCTGGTGGACACCTCGATCCGCAAGGTTCACATCAAGACCGATGGCGGCGACGCTGCGATCGGTTCACTTTCGGGCGGGAACCAGCAGAAGGTCGTCATCGGCAAGATGCTGGCGACGGCGCCGAAGGTGATCCTGCTCGACGAGCCGAGCCGCGGCATCGATATCGGCGCGAAGGCCGAAGTCTTCAAGTTGCTGGCCGAGCGCGCCAAGGAAGGCCTGGCGGTGATCTATTCGACGTCGGAAGTCGCCGAGTGCCTCAGCATCGCCCATCGCATCATCGTCATGCACCGCGGCAAGATATCAGCCGAATTCGGTCCCGACGTCCCCAAAGAGAAGATCATGGCCGCCTCCGGCGAAGCAGTGGTCGCGCACTAGCCGCATTCATGGAGCACTGATTATGTCAGTCACGAACATCACTGAAAAGAAACCCATTTCGAACGGACAGCGGCGAAACTTCAATCTCGTGCGGCTGATCCTGGAAGGGCGCGCCTTCTTCGCGCTGATCGTCATCATCGCGGTCTTCTCCTTCCTGTCGCCCTATTACTTCTCGCTCAGCAACTTCCTGACCATGGCCTCGCATGTCGCCATCTTCGGTATTCTGGCCATTGGCATGTTGCTGGTTATCCTCAATGGCGGCATTGATCTGTCTGTTGGATCTACCCTGGGCCTTGCCGGCTGTATCGCCGGCTTCCTGATGCAGGGCGTCACCATTTCGAGCTTCGGCGTCATTCTCTATCCGCCGGTCTGGGCCGTCGTCATCTTGACCTGCGCGCTCGGCGCCGTCGTCGGCGCTGTCAACGGCGTGCTCATCGCATACCTGAAGGTTCCGGCGTTCGTCGCCTCGCTCGGCGTCCTCTATGTTGCGCGCGGCATCGCATTGCTGATGACCAACGGTCTTACCTACAACAATCTCGGCGGTCGGCCGGAGCTCGGCAATACCGGCTTCGACTGGCTCGGCTTCAATCGTCTCGCCGGCGTCCCGATCGGCGTCATCGTGCTCGCCGCGCTTGCAATCATCTGCGGGATCGTTCTCAGCCGCACCGCCTTCGGCCGCTGGCTCTATGCCTCGGGCGGCAATGAGCGCGCCGCCGATCTTTCCGGTGTCCCGGTCAAGCAGGTCAAGATTCTCGTCTACGTGTTTTCCGGCGTCTGCGCCGCCATTGCAGGGCTGGTGCTGTCCTCGCAGCTGACATCGGCCGGCCCGACAGCCGGCACCACCTATGAACTGACCGCGATTGCCGCTGTCGTCATCGGCGGCGCGGCGCTGACAGGCGGTCGCGGCACGGTGCGCGGCACGATGCTCGGCGCCTTCGTCATCGGATTCCTTTCGGACGGCCTGGTGATCATCGGTGTCTCGGCCTACTGGCAGACCGTCTTCACCGGCGCGGTCATCGTGCTCGCAGTGCTTATGAACAGCATCCAATACGGACGTCGGGCCAAATCCGGCTGACGCATTGCACTCCAACTTGTCACCGATCGGTGATTACAACCGATCGGAGAAAGCACCGCCGGTTCGCCGGTAACATCTAAGCTCATCAAAAGGGAGAGAGACTAATGTTTAAAAAAGGTATGCGAATTATCATGGCAGCGGTTGCGGTTGCACCGCTTCTGACGGGAGCAGCATGGGCCGCCGGCCAGATGACGATCATCGTCAACGATCCGTCCAACCCCTATTGGCTGACGGAAGGCAATGTCGCCAAGGCAACAGCCGAAAAGCTCGGCTATACGGCAACGGTCGGTGCGCATAAGGGCGACACCAACACCGAGAGCAACTTGATCGACACGGCCATCACCAACAAGTCGGTTGCTATCATTCTCGACCCGGCCAATGCCGATGGTTCCGTCGGTGCGGTCAAGAAGGCCGTTGCTGCCGGCATCCCGGTTTTCCTGGTCAATGCTGAAATCAACCAGGAAGGCCTCGCCAAGGCACAGCTCGTCTCCAACAACGCCCAGGGTGCCGCTATCGGTGCACAGCAGTGGGTCGAAGCTGTTGGCGATAAAGGCAAGTATGCCGAACTGTTCGGTGCGCCTTCCGACAACAACGCCGCCACCCGCTCTAACGGCTATGAAACCGTTCTGACGCAGTATCCGGATCTGAAGAAGGTCGCCAAGGAAGTCGCCAACTGGGATCGCACCCAGGGCCACAACAAGATGCAGTCCATGCTGCAGGCTCACCCCGATATCATCGGCGTGATCTCCGGCAATGACGAAATGGCGCTCGGCGCGATTGCGGCCCTCAAGGAAGCCGGCAAGCTCGCCAACATCAAGGTCGGCGGCTTCGACGGTTCCCCGGACGCAGTTGCCGCCATCAAGGCCGGCGAACTGCAATATACGGTTCTGCAGCCGGTTGCCGTCTTCTCCGCAGAGGCCGTCAAGCAAGCCGACAGCTTCATCAAGACGGGCAAGACCGGCGCCACGAGCGAAAAGCAGCTCTTCGATTGCATCCTGATCACCAAGGACAATGTCGACAAGTACACCGGACCGTTCGTCCTGTCGCAGTAATGATATCGGGGACGCCGGCAACGGCGTCCCCACCTTTGCGTCGTTACAGCTTGAAGACCCTACCGGACATCAAGCAGAACTTTCGGTAAACCAAATAGCAAATTGTTCTCTATAGTCTTTTTGCCTTGACATGATATTCATGGCACCAAGCGGACACCCGTAAGGCTCAGCCTCAGAGGCCAAAGTGACCCAGAAAACAAGCCCCGCATCATTCCTGCAAGACGAACTGCCTAGCGACAGCCGGCATTCCCGCCAGCTCGCCCGGCGCCAGTTGATCGCCGAGGCCGTCATGGCTGAGGGGTCGATGCGGATCGAGGATCTCACCGAGCGCTTCGGCATCAGCCTGATGACGGCGCATCGCGATGTCGACGAACTGGTGGCTCGCGGTCTCTTCCGCAAGACGCGCGGCATCGTCACGGCGACCGCCACCAGCCTGATCGAATCGAGCGATGTCTATCGCGCCAACCGGCAGGCGAGCGAAAAGAAGTTGATCGCCGCGGCCGCCATCCAGTTCATCGAACCGGGCCAGGCGATCTTCCTCGACGATTCCACCACCGTGCTGCAGATGGCCTCGCAACTGCCGGCCAAGGTGCCGCTGACGGCGATCACGAATTCTCTGACGCTGATGAACGCATTGAAGGACATGCACGACGTGACGCTCTTGGCGCTTGGCGGGCAGTACTATAACTGGTGCAACGCCTTCATGGGGCGTATGACCATCAACGAGATCAATCGGTTGCGAGCCGATGTTGCCTTCATTTCGATGTCGGCCATCATCGACGACGTGGTGTTTCACCAGTCTCCCGAGATCGTCGACATCAAGCGGGCCATGTTCAACAGTGCCGCCAAACGCATATTGCTCACCGACCACACGAAATTCGACCGCCGGGCGCTGCATAGTTTCGCGTCCTTAAGCGAGTTCGATGTCGTCATCGTCGATGAAAAGACCCCCGCTGCCCATCTCGAGCGCATGCAGAACAAGAATATCAATGTGGTCGTCGCCAGGAGCGACAAGGAGCGATCCTGACGGTTGAGCCCCGCGGGGCGGCCTGAGATCGTCCACCATCAGGAGTAACAGGAATGCCGAGTCTGCTCGGAATTGACAGCGGTCTCACCGTCACCAAGGCGGTGATCTTCGACATCGACGGAACGCCGCTTGCCGCCGCCCGCCGCCGCGTGACGCAATTCATGCCCAAGGCCCGCCATGTCGAACGCGACATGGACCAGCTCTGGACGGCGACGGCTGACGCCATAGCCGAGGCGATCAAGCTCAGCAATCGCCCCGCAAGCGACATTCAGGCAATTGCCGCGACTGCGCATGGCGACGGGATCTATCTACTCGACAGATCAAAGAAGCCGCTCGGACGCGCCATTCTTTCGCTGGACAGCCGTGCCGGATCGATCGTGGAGCGATGGCTGACGGGGCCGGTCGCCGACCAATCCCTGGTGCTCACAGGCCAGGTGCCGCACGTATCAGCCCCTTCGGCGTTGCTCGCCTGGATCAAGGAGCACGAGCCGGCCCGCTTCGCTGAGATCGGCCATATCCTGAGCTGCAAGGACTGGCTGCGCTTCTGCCTGACCGGCGTCGCCGGAACCGACCGCACCGAGGCCAGCACCTCCTTTACCGACGTCTCGACTCAGGATTATTCGCCGGATGCGCTGAAGCTTTTCGGCGTGGGCGAATTGGTGGGCGCGCTGCCGCACGCCTCGCGATCCGATGAGGTCGTCGGCCATGTGACGGCAGCGGTCGCCAAACGCACGGGCCTTGCCGAGGGAACACCTGTCGTCGCCGGCCTCCACGATGTAACGGCCTCCGCGCTCGGTGCCGGGGGTTATGCCGAAGGTGTCGTCGCCGTCATCGCCGGCACCTATTCGATCAACGAAACGCTGTCGTCGGAGCCACGCGTCGATCGCCGCTGGTTCTGCCGCAACGCCATCGTGTCGGGCCAATGGAACAATATGTCGATCTCGCCGGCATCGACAGCCAACTACGACTGGTTTCTGGACCAGCTCTGCTCCAACGAACGCACGGGCGCCGAAGCCACTGGCCATTCAATCCACGCCTTGCTGGCACCGGAAATCGAGGCCGCCTTCAACCGACCCTCGAGCGCGCTGTTCCATCCCTACCTGTTCGGCTCCCCCTACGGTGCGGCGGCGAGCGCCGGCTTCTTCGGGCTTGGCGGCTGGCACGACCGCGGCGACATGCTGCGCGCCGTTCTCGAAGGCATCGCCTTCAACCACAAGATCCATGTCGATGCGTTAAGTGACGGTTTTTCCTTCAATCAGGCGAGGCTTGCGGGTGGCGTATCGCGCAATCCGATCGTCGTGCAGATGTTTGCCGACGTGCTTGGAATTCCCGTCACTGTGACGGAAACCGATGAGGCGGCCGCCTGGGGTGCTGCTCTCTGCGCCGGCGCTGGCGTCGGGATCTATGCCGATCCGCAGAGCGACCCACGCGATGTCGGCAGGATCGCCACGACCTATCACCCCGATTCCGCCCGCAGCGCCGACTACCGCGTGCGTTATGAACTCTTCAAGGACATCGCCGACGCCATGATGCCGCTCTGGCCGAGGCTCGGCAATCTCGCAGCTCAACCCTCCCAAGACTAGACAGCCAATTGGGCTGCGCGAACGATCTGTTTTCGCGGCCGTTCACCAGGACCATGATGTTATGACCGATATGGCCGCCGATCTGAAACAACGCTTTTCCCGACTTCAAGACGGAGATGTCGACGTCGTCATCCTCGGCGCTGGAGTCAATGGCGCGGGGCTGTTTCGCGACCTTTGCGCCCAGGGCGTGAACTGCCTCATCGTCGATAAATCCGATTTCGGCTCGGGAACGAGTGCTGCGCCATCGCGCCTCATTCACGGCGGCCTGAAATATCTGGAAACCGGCGAATTCGGGCTGGTCGCGCAGTCGGCGCTCGAGCGCAATCTGCTCTTGAAGAACGCGCCGCATTGCGTCGAACCGCTGCCGACATTCGTGCCGATCTTCTCCTGGACGCGCGGCATATGGGCAGCCCTTCGCACGCTGACGGGCTCGACCACCGCTCCCCGAAGCCGCGGCGCCGTCCTCGTCAAGATCGGGCTTGCGCTCTACGATTTCTTCGGTTCGCGCAACCGGGTGATGCCGCGCCACAGGTTCCTGCTGAAAAGCCGCGCGCTCAAGGAAATGCCGCATGTGACGCCTGAGATCGTCGCCGGCGGCATCTATTACGACGCCAAGATCAGCCGGCCGGAACGGCTGGTCTACGAGTTGGTCAGCGACGGACTAGGGGCCAATGAGAAGTCATTGGCGGCAAACGCCACGAAGCTGGTGTCTGCGACCGACGGCCTGCTCACCTTCCAACGCTCGGACGGATATGCCTTTTCGGTGAAGCCGAAGCTTGTCGTCAATGCCGCTGGCCCGTGGATCGATCACGTCAATGCGGCGCTCGGCGCTCCCTCTCACCTGATCGGCGGAACAAAGGGATCGCATATCCTGCTCGATCACCCCGAACTGGTGCGCAGCCTGAATGGCCACATGATCTATTTCGAGGCCGATGACGGCCGCATCTGCCTGGTCTATGGCTATCTCGGCCAGGCGCTGGTCGGCTCGACCGACATTCCCTGCGACGACCCCGACAATGTGCGCTGCGAAGAGCCGGAAATTGAATATTTCCTCGATAGCGTCCGAGCGCTTTTGCCGGGTCTTCACTTCGAGCGGGAACAGGTGACCTATAGCTATAGCGGCATCCGCCCCCTGCCCGCCTCGGACGCCTCGTCGCCGGGCCTGATCAGCCGCGACCACTCCGCACCGGTCGTCGAAGCGCAGGCCGGACGGCCCTTCCCCGTTATTTCCCTCGTTGGCGGCAAGTGGACGACCTTCCGGGGTTTCGCCGAGGAAGTGTCCGATACCGTGCTGAAGCGCCTTCAGCGCACGCGCAAGACATCCACCGAGCGGCTGGCCATCGGCGGCGGATCGAATTTCCCGGTAAGCTCCAGCGAGCGCGCGGGCTGGATCCGATCGATCGCCGCAAAGACCGGTGTGGAGGCAAGCAGGGTCGACGAGCTGCTGAGTCGATACGGCACGACCGCGGCGGCGATCCTCGCCCATCGTTCGGACTACACGGATAGCCAGCGCATCAGCGGAGCGCCGCGCCACAGCGCCCTCGAAATCGATTGGATCGCGCGCCAGGAGCTTGTCGTGCATCTGTCCGACATCGTCTTCCGCCGCACGACCATGGCGATCGAGGGATTACTCACCATGCAGGGTTTGCACGAGATTGGTGCGATCGCGGCGGCAGCCCTGCAGTGGGATGCGCAACGACTGGCCAAGGAGATCGACGATGTCGTCACCTCGCTGTCGAAATTCCATGGCCGGACCCTGACCGAGGAAAGCGCGCGCCGGGCCGCGAGCCCGGCGTCACGCTGATCGCTCAAGTTCAGGAGAAGATCGGGTCCAGCGCGCCGGACTTGTAGCGCTTCGCCATTTCGGCGACGGAAAGCGGCTGGATCCGCGAGGCGTGACCGGCCGTACCGAACTGCTCGAAACGTTCCTTACAGAGCTTCGTCAGCGCAGCCATGGCCGGCTTCATATATTTGCGCGGATCGAATTCGCTCGGGTCTTCCTGCAGCACGCGGCGGATCTGGCCGGTCATCGCCATGCGGCCGTCGGTATCGATGTTGATCTTGCGCACACCATTCTTGATGCCGCGCTGGATCTCTTCAACGGGCACGCCCCAGGTCGGCTTCATCTGGCCACCATATTTGTTGATGATCGCCTGCAACTCCTCGGGAACCGACGAAGAGCCGTGCATAACGAGATGCGTGTTGGGCAGCTTGCGGTGGATCTCCTCGATCACGTTCATCGCCAGCACCGAACCGTCAGGCTTGCGGGTGAATTTATAGGCGCCATGCGAGGTGCCCATCGCGATCGCCAGCGCATCGACCTTGGTTTCCCGCACGAATTTGACGGCCTCGTCCGGATTGGTAAGTAGCTGATCATGCGAAAGCTTGCCTTCGGCGCCATGGCCATCCTCGGCCTCGCCCATGCCGGTTTCCAGCGAACCCAGCACGCCGAGTTCGCCTTCGACGGATATGCCACCGAGATGCGCCATGTCGGTGACCGTCTTCGTCACGCCGACATTATAGTCCCAATCCGCGGGCGTCTTCGCATCGGCCTCGAGAGAACCGTCCATCATCACGGAGGTGAAGCCGGCCTGGATCGCCGTCATGCAGCTTGAGGCATCGTTGCCATGGTCGAGATGCACACAGACCGGAATATGCGGATAGATTTCGACAACGGCGTCCATCATATGCTTCAGCATGATGTCGTTCGCGTAGGCCCTGGCCCCTCTCGACGCCTGCATGATCACCGGTGCGCCAACGGCATCGGCCGCTTCCATGATGGCGAGCGCCTGCTCCATATTGTTGATATTGAAAGCAGGAACGCCGTAGCCGTTTTCAGCGGCATGATCGAGCAGTTGCCTCAAGGTGATACGTGCCATTCAACTCTCTCCTGGTCATGATGGGTGGCTAAGATCGCGTGGATGATGCCCCTGAGCGGCGCGCTGTTTTACGACACGGGAACGGAGTCTCTGGCGTCGAAAAATCGTCAATATTTGGAAAGTATCGGACGCCGTCTGTTTCATAAGCGAAGCTTCCATAGTGCGACGCATCATCTCGATTGGTTCATAACGGATAGTAGCGACAAAATCACATAATTTATGACATTTTGTTGTGATTTCAATGAAGAATTGCTGATCGCTGTGGCTGCAGGTTTGCTTCCATTGCCGGCATGTCGTGATTGTCCCTCACCTCGGTCCCCTCTACTGAGCTCAACATCATTGCGTTTGCTTTATTCATCTAAAAACCCTTGACGTTCGACGCAATCTGTTTTCTATAGATAAAAAACATTCACCGGGAGGATCGATGGATGTCCACGTCTCAACACAGCACGCGAATGACAGTGACTTGCCCCGAAGGCACGGAGACCGTGGCGTGAGCTCGCGGATCATCCAGTTCGGCACCAGCCGTTTTTTACAGGCGCATGCGGCATTCTTCGTGCACGAGGCCAGGCAATCCGGCCAAGATGTCGGCCCGATCACTGTGGTCCAGATTTCGGGTTCCAGCAATAGAAGCGGGCGCGTCGGCGCATTCGGAAATCCAGAGGGCTACCCGGTCATCATCCGCGGCATGTCGAACGGCCAAGCTGTCGACCGCACGGTACGCGTCACCAGCGTCGATCGTGGCATGTCCGCCCTTGATCATTGGGAAGAGCTTTCGCAGCTCTTCGCCGAAGATGCCGAATTCATCATCTCCAACACCGGCGAAACGGGATATAAAACCTGGCCCGACGAGGATGGCTTCGGCGAGGACGGTCGAATTCCACGCTCGTTTCCGGCCAAGCTTGCAGCACTTCTCGTCAAGCGCTGGCAGGCATCCGGCCGCCCGCTGGTGATTCTTCCCTGCGAATTGATGACCGGGAATGGCCGCGTCCTGAAGCAAACCGTCGTCGATTGCGCCAAACAGAACGGCGTGGCACCCGACTTTCTTGCCTGGCTGGACGACAATGTCGCCTTCGCCGAGACCCTGGTCGACCGGATCGTCTCCGAGCCGATCGAGCCGATCGGCGCCGTCGCGGAGCCCTATGCGCTTTGGGCGATCAAGCGCGCGCCGGGCGTCCGGCTGCCTTGTACACATGAGAGCATCATACTGACCGAGGATCTTGAGCCCTACGAGCGCCTCAAGCTGCATATTCTCAATCTCGGCCATACGTTCCTTGCTGAAACCTGGCAAAGAGAGGCCCGGCCATCCGACGAGACCGTGCGCGCCATCCTTGCCGATGCCGGCATTCGCGCAAGGCTGGACGCACTCTATCGAAACGAAGTCTTGCCCGGCTTTGTCGCAAACGGCATGGGCGATGAGGCGACGAGCTATGTGACAACGACGTTCGATCGTTTCCTTAATCCCTTCCTCGATCATCGCATCGCCGATATCGCCCAGCATCACCCTGAAAAAGTCGCTCGACGCATCCAAGCTTTCCTGAACTGGGCCGAGAAAGCGGGCAGCGTATCGGAGGCGCCCATACTGAGGCAAATTGCAGCCCGTTATCCTTTGAACGAGACAGCGTCGTGAGACTGCAGGACATTCAGATGCTAAGTGAGCGTCAGACGAGTGAGGCTCGTATTCCGGACGCTAAGCAGCCGCCGAGCATCCGACTTGCGATATCAACAGGACACGGCATTCTAACAGCTATGGTCGGCGTCGCCGGCCCATCGAGAGCGTATCACCATGAAAACATTGATCTGTGACGAACCCGGCCGCCTATCCCTGATCGAGCGCGATGTTCCCATCCCTGCGGAAGGCGAGGTTTTGGTGCGCATCAGACGCATCGGCATTTGCGGGACGGATTTTCACATCTATCAGGGCAAGCATCCCTTCCTCGAATATCCACGCGTCATGGGCCATGAGCTCTCCGGTACGGTCGAGGATGCAAATGGTTCGGACCGCCTCAAGAAGGGAGAAAATGTCTACATCGTCCCCTATCTTGCCTGCGGCAAATGCGTTGCCTGCCGGCGCGGCGTGACCAATGCCTGTCAGAGCCTTGCCGTCCTCGGCGTGCATCGTGACGGCGGCATGACGGAATTCATCTGCGTGCCGGAGCCCAATGTCGTCTCTGCCGGCAAGGCCTCGCTGGACGAAGCCGCGATGATCGAATTCCTGGCGATCGGCGCCCATGGCGTCAAGCGTGGCGGCGTCACCGCGACCGACCGCGTTCTCGTCGTCGGCGCCGGCCCGATCGGCATGTCCGCCATCATCTTCGCCAAGGCACGCGGCGCCGACGTGACCGTCATGGACATGCGTGAGGATCGCCTCGATTTCACGATCGCCTCGCTCGGTGCTAACCGGACGCTGCTCGCCAATGACGAGGCCGAAGCCCATGCAAAACGCCTCACCGACGGCGATTTCTTCGACGTGGTGATCGACGCGACCGGCAATGCCCGTGCCATGCAACGCGGCTTCGGTTTTGTCGCCCACGCCGGACGCTACGTGCTCGTCAGCGTCGTTCGCGACGACATCACCTTTTCCGATCCGGAATTTCACAAGCGCGAAACCACGCTTTTTGCCAGCCGCAATGCGCAGCCGGACGATTTTGCCGAAGTGGTGAAGCAAATGGAAAGCGGCCAGGTTCCGGCGGCAGCACTAAACACCCATCGCGGCATACTCGTGGATGGGCCGGCGTTGTTTAAAGAGTGGCTGCGGCCTGAAGGCGGAGTGATTAAGGCAATTTTGGAGGTTTAGAGAATGGCCGCGCAGCGTGCGCTTCGCCTTCGCGATGCTGACGATGTCCCCATCTACGCCCGAAGCTCGCCGATGGCGTCTTAAGCCGAGAATCCCATTCGGCCCTGCTCCAACTGTAACCCTTCGGTGAAGACCGCCCTGTCGTTACAATTGCGAAATGTCGGTCGGCTTTTATCTTTGACCGAGACCGCTCTGCGTTCGGCGTAGGATGTAGACCAACGTTGAGGCCACGAGGGTTCCAAATCCAACGAGAGGCCAGAGAACAGCAAATGCGATCTCCGCTCCGCTATTCGGATAAGGCATGCCCTCGAGAACCTCGCAAGCACTGGCATCGTAAACGAGAATGTCAAATGAGAGTCTGACGGCGAAGGCAGCTTGCCAGAGTGTGAAGAGGAAAACGGGGCTGCAAGCAATCGTTGCCGCTCTGAGGTATTTTGTCTGAAACAGACCAAGCACTGCGACGAGATAGAAAGGAATAGATATCACCACGCCCCAAAGGCGGTCCGCCTCTCCTTGGGTGCATGTCCCCGCCACTCGGGCAAGCAAAGTGCTTAGTGCTCCGAGATAAAATGCCAGAACTGAAGTGATAGCCCAAATCATATGTCGTGCTCTTTGGAGTTGGAGGGTCAAATCAACGCGACGAAACCGAGCCCAGAGAGCTGAGCGGAATTTATCGACTGCGCTCAGTATCAAGTAACTTCCTCAAGGGTGCCGTCAATTTCCATGATGTGCTGCTCAACAGGCTGTTGAGACGGTTGAGGATGATTGTGTTTTCCACTTGATACTTTTGGGCTGCCTCCAACTCTGCCTCGAGGCGCTTCACATCCGCCTCCAGATTGCGGCATTGCAGAGCGATGTTGGAATTTGCCTCCGACAGCAGCTCATTTTCCCTAGCCTTTGATGAAATCTCTGCTGCGTTTTCCTCTTGGTACCTTTGGGCGACGGTATCCAGCTCCGCATGAAGACGCTGCACCTCTGCCTCCATGTTGCTAAATTGTAAGGCCGCGCTTGCGTTTGTCGCGGACAGCAGTTCCTTTTCCTGTATTTTTGATGAAAGCTCTTGGGAGAGCCTTGCAACATCATTGGAAAGCGCTGCGACATCTTCCGCTGCGGTCTGTCTTTCCTGTCTCACCCGCGTGAGCTCGCGGCGCAAGGCGATGAGATCGATATCGGATGTCGTGGGATAGCG
>NZ_JAAZQP010000020.1:0-69285 GCF_012275435.1 Rhizobium sp. SG741 | reverse complement strand
CGGCGCTCTGCTACCCCGCTTCACTCCGGCGGAATGCGCAAACTACTTCAGGGCCGCTGGATATGACCCGGAATGAACAAGATCTGCTCTAGGTAGCCGACCATTGACAGGTCGGGGGCCAATATCAGGACGGCAAACAACCACCAACTGGCATCCAGTTTAGCGTACCAAGCGGTGGCGACAACGAGTACCCCAAGCCCCTCAAGGCGAAGAAGCACCTTTGGTATTCCAGTGACGAAACCAGTCATAACCCTATCTCCAACTGTTATGTCGGAGTGATAACATCGACGATGGGCATACAAAATTTACTAAATTCTACTATCGGCTATTCAGAAATGAATATCTCGGTCTTTGAGACGCTTTGATGATGCCTCTGACTGACCTTTTGATCCGCCGCAAGAAAAAAAGCCGCCGCAATGCCAAGGCAGCCAAACGCCTAGTGCGCAAGCTGCTGAAGGGCCAAGGCCGTGCGCCACGCGTGATGGGTACCGACAAGCTTAACACGATCAGTCTCGATAGTCCGGCACCTCCCGGTCAAGCACGCGTCGAATACTTGTCAGATGCATGCGGGCACTTTCCGGATCCCCTTCGCGCATCTGCCGCGCCGCTTCGGCAGCAACATGGGGCAAAACCGGCAGCAGTTTGCGGCCCGACCCCATTGCTTTCAGCTGAACTTCGGCAGCACGTTCGAGATAGTAGAGATCATCCCATGCTTCGGCGATATTGGGCGCACAGACCATGACACCATGGTTCTTCATAAACAGGATATCCTTGTCGCCGAGCACCGCTGCGATCCTATCGCCTTCGCTTTCGTCCAGCGCCAGACCGTTGTAATTCTCATCCACCGCAACACGGCCATAGAACTTGAGCGCGGTTTGCCCTGCCCAGACCAGCGGTTCGCCTTCCACCATGCTGAGCGCCGTTGCATTCGGCATATGGGTATGAAAGGCAGCCCCCACACGAGGGGCCATCTTGTGAAGGCGGGCATGGATGTAGAAGGCGGTCGCTTCCGGCACGCCGTCGCCGGCGACCACATTGCCCTCGAAATCGCAGATCAGCAGTGATGAAGCCGTTGCCTCCTGGAAGGCCCAGCCAAGACGGTTGACGATAAAGAGATCGGGGTGGCCGGGAACGACGGCCGAGAAATGGTTGCAGATCCCCTCTTCCAACCCCAGACGCGCCGCCATCCGCAGACAGGCAGCCAGATCAACCCGTGCCTGCCATATCTCATCGGTCTCCAGCGAGACATTGCGGCGAACAGCGGCATTTGCCTTTGAGACATTCAGTTCGTGAGCCATGGTTATCTCCACCTCCTTAAGTTACATCCAGCCCGCTGCGGCAAGGACGGCAGGCACCCTGCCGAGGGTTGGCACGATTTCGTTCGGGTGGTAGTCAGCGAGCGGCTTGCGGCCTGTTCCGCGATCGACCCAGACCGTACGAAAGCCGAGTTCGCGCGCCGCCGCAAGGTCGAGATGCGGGCTGGCGCAGATATGCACCAAATCCTCCATACCGATGCCCAGGGTTTTCCAGGCATGATGGAAGATCTGCCGGGATGGCTTGTAGGCCCCGGCCTGCTCAGCCGTGATGACGCGGTCGATAAAGCCACCAAGTTGGGCGACATTGCCGGCAATGATCGCGTCGTCTGTATTCGAGATAATCGCAAGGCGGAAACCCGCAGCCTTCAGCTTTTCCAACGTCGCTACGATTTCTGGAAACGGCGGCATCTTGCCGATCGAGGATGTCAGGATCCCGGCATCCGCAGGCGTGAACGGCAGGTCGAATTCAACCATGGCCCGCTCCAGGGCAAGGGCACTGACCGCGGCAAAAGTTCGGTGAGGACGCTCCTCTTCCAGCGCATGTTCATAGCGGTCATAGACCGTAATGAAAGCCTTGTGATCGATAGCGCGACCTTTCGGGGATAATATCCGGTCCATCGCTGCAAGCAGCCCTTCGTCCCATTGGATGAGGGTTCCGTAGCAATCAAAGGTCAACCATGCTGGTCTGGCTCCAGGCAGTGTCATCTCTCGTCTCCTTCGGTTTCCCGAGACTGACAAAAGCTGAACAAATTGAGAAATTAAATCTCATCATCATCTTCATCGAGAAATCAAATGAGCCTGGGCTTCGATCTGGGCCCTCAGTCCTACGGTTTGGTGAGAGACGATGACACCACGGGCTGCCAGCATATCCTCGACCATTCGTAGGCTGAGCGGAAACCGGAAATAGAGCCATACGGCATGGGCAATCACCTCCGCCGGAAACCGGTGACGACGATAGAGAGGATCACGTGCAGATCTGGTCATGCCGCCAGATCCCACATTTTGAGCGATGCTCGAATAACGTTACGGTGCCGCCCGGATTACTTGGCCGCAGCCTTGCCGAGCGGCTCCATACCGCTGCCGCGGATGACGGCGGCGTTGGCGGGATCGGCGAGGAAGTCGATCAACGCGCGGGCGGCCGCTACGTGATGAGATCCTTCAACCACGCCCGCCGAGAAGACGGTGATCTTCTGCAGGTCGCCGGGTACCTGACCGATGAGCTTGATGCCCGTGATCGGCTTCAACTCGGACACCTGCTGGAAGCCAATCTCATATTCGCCCGACGCCACGACCGAACCGACCGGCACGGCCGGGATCATCTTGGCCTTGCCGGCCATTTCGGCCTTGATGCCCAGTTTGTCGAACATTTCCTTTTCGATATAGACGCCGGAGGCACTGTCCGAATAGGCGACGGATTTGGCACCGCGAAGCGCTGTCTTCAGCGCTTCGGGCGTGCTGACGTCAGGAGCCGGCGCGCCTTCCTTGACGACAATGCCAATGCCGGACTGGGCCAGCGGCATGCGCGTATCGGCAATGACCTTTTTGTCTGCAATCAGATTGTCGAGCGCCTCGCCAACCATGATTAGGACGTCGATATCTTCATTGCGGGCCAAGCGCTGCGGCACAGCATTCTTGGTCGTGCCCATCGACGGGCCCCATTGGGAGACGACCTTGTTGCCGGTCCGTTTCTCGAATTCCGGAATGAGTTCCTTGTAGGCGGCAGCGAAACCACCCGAGGAAACGACGTTGATCGTATCGGCAAATGCACTGGGGGCGACAACCAAAAAGAAGGCGGCGAAGGCCGCTGCGATGCGTTTCATCCCAAAAACTCCTCTTTGTTGGGATTGAATTTCAATGAAAGAGACTGAGTGAAGAGAGCGGGACAGAAAATGGCGCCGTCCCGCGTCGTCTGTCATGCCTTCGCGGTGATGGCGCTGGCCCGCGCGCCGTCCGTCACCTTGCGGTAGACCAGAAGCGTCGCCACCAGACCGCAACCGCCTGCAAAGGCGAGCCAGTAGCCTGGAGCTGCCTTGTCGCCGGTCTCCTGGATGAGCCAGGTGGCGATGGCTGGCGTAAAGCCGCCGAAGATCGCCGTCGCCAGTGAATAGGCAAGCGAGAAGCCCGCTGTCCGCACGATCGGCGGCACGATCTCCGTCAGGGCAACCACCATAGCGCCATTATAGCTGGCATAGAGGAAGCTGAGCCAGAGTTCGGCGATCAGCATGCGCTCGAAGCTCGGTGCGGCGACGAGCCAGGCGATGGCCGGGTAGGCTGTCACGAGCGAGAGCGCCGAAAAGACCACGAGTACGGGCTTGCGGCCGATGCGGTCGGAAACAGCGCCCATGACCGGCAGCCAGAAGAAGTTCGATAGGGCGACGCAGAACGTGACGAGAAGACTGTCGGTCTCCGAAAGCTTCAGGACGCTCTTACCGAAGGTCGGCGTGTAAACGGTGATGGCATAGAACGAGACCGTCGTCATGACGACCATCAGCATGCCGAGCAGAACGATGCCCCAGTTGGTGGCCAGCGTCTGATAGAGCTGCGTCATTGTCGGGCGATGTTGACGGGCGGCGAATTCCTGCGTTTCTTCGAGCGAGCGCCGGATATAGAACAGGAACGGTACGATGCCGCAGCCGATGAAGAAGGGTATGCGCCAGCCCCATTCCGACATCATGCTCGGTGGCATCAGGGAGTTCAGCGCATAGCCGAGGACGGCCGCGACCATGATGGCAACCTGCTGGCTGCCCGACTGCCATGATACATAGAAGCCTTTTTTGCCGGGCGTCGACATCTCCGCCAGATAGACTGAGACGCCGCCGAGTTCCACACCCGCGGAAAAGCCTTGCAACAGGCGGCCGATTAGAACGAGAAGCGGTGCGAAGAGACCGATCGTCTGGACGCCGGGCACGAAGGCAATGAGCACGGTGCCGAGCGCCATGATGCTGAGCGTGACGATGAGGCCCTGGCGGCGGCCGATCTTGTCGACATAGGCCCCGAGAAAGATCGCTCCGAGCGGTCGCATCAGAAAGCCCGCGCCGAAGGTCATGAAGGTCAGCATCAGCGATGCAACTTCATTGTTCGACGGGAAGAAGGTCTTGGAAATGTTGCTGGCATAGATGCCGACGAGGAAAAAGTCGAACATTTCAAGGAAATTGCCGCTTGTTACGCGCAATACGGTGCCAACGCGGGATGAGCGTGTACTTACTGTCATGGTTGTCTCTCCCTATGCATGAGACCTACCCAGCTTGGGGTCCTCCGGTCTCCATGCGAACGGTCGCGCGTCAGTCGTGTTAGCCCACGCCGCTTATCGACGGCAGGCCGCGACATGCCGCTTTACCAAACTCATTTCCAACCGCTTACATCGGATTTCCTGTCACCATCCTGTCACGCCGCCGGAGCGGCACGAAATTGTCTTGTCGCGGACCCATCCTCCGTGCTTGATCTAGGCCGAAGCAAATCGTGACCAGGGAGGAAGGCATGCGGGTCCTCATTGTGGAGGATGACCCCTCGTTGGCGCGCGGGATCGTGGCGGCCCTTGTGGCCGCCGGCTATGCGGTTGATCGTGTCGACAATGGCCGCGACGGGCTCTCCGCAGCCCTTGAGGAAGACTATGCGCTCGTCGTGCTCGACCTCGGCTTGCCCGAAATGGATGGGCTCACGGTCCTGAAAGCGCTGCGGCAGGCCGGTTCGACAACGCCCGTGATGATCCTGACCGCGCGCGATGCCATTCCCGACAGGGTCGCCGGGCTCGACGTGGGAGCCGACGACTATCTGACCAAGCCCTTCGCGCTCGAGGAATTCGAGGCCCGCGTGCGCTCGCTCGTCCGGCGCGGCCAGAACCAACCCAGCCCGATGTTGACCGTAGGCGCTCTATCGATTGATCGTAACTCAAGCACGGTAACGCTGGCCGGACGCACGCTTTTTCTGCGCCCAAGAGAATATTCAGTCCTGGTGCTTCTTCTCAGCCGAGCAGGTCAGGTTGTGCAAAAGGAGCGGCTCGCTTCGGCGATTTCGAATTTCGACGATGCGCTCACGCCCAATGCCGTGGAATTGCATCTCGGCCGCCTGCGAAAGAAGCTTGAGCCACATGGCCCCAATATTCGCACAATCCGTGGGGTCGGCTATATCCTCGAGGTCGAGTGAAATGGACGCGAGCGCCGCGCCGTCCATCCGTCGGCGCCTTTTGCAAAATATGGTGTTGCCGGTCGCTGTGCTGGCGATCGTCTTCGGCATCGGCGGCGCATTTCTCATCCATAGCGTCGTGAGCCTGACCCAGGATCGCCTACTTGATGCGGCGCTCGTCTCTATCATCGATCGGGCGACGGCACGGGGGCCGGCGCATCTCGACAACACGGTGGCGCAGGGCGCCATCGAGATCCTGGGCGGCGAGACAGATGACACATTTGCCTTTTGCATATCCGACGATGCCGGCTTTCAGCGAGGCGACCGGGAGCTCTGTGCGCTGGACACGCGCCCCGCGCCCCTCGGCCGGATCACGCATGTGCCGGCCGATCTAAGTGACAACCAGGTGCGGATCGCGATGACGAGCCGCACCATCGAAGGCTTTGCACGTCCGCTCACCTTCAGAATGGCGGAGACGCTTAATAGCCGGCTCAATATGGAAGCGCGGATGCTCGTCGTCCTCGTGTTTTTTGAAGCCGTTCTCCTGAGTGCTGCCGCCATTCTCTCCTATCTGGCCATTTTGCGCGGGCTTCTGCCGCTCACCGAGATCAGTCAGGAGCTTCTGGGACGGGCGCCACCGGGCGCCATCCCCTTTGCCCGCATCGATACCGCACGGGTGCCTGAAGAGGCCGTCGATCTCGTCTCGGCGATCAACACGTTGATGGAGCGGCTGGATGAAACGATCGCCGGCGTGCGCGATTTTACCGCCGATGCCTCTCATCAGTTGCGCTCGCCGCTGGGCGGTATCAAGCTGCATCTTGAGCTTCTGGAGCGGCAGGCGGTGGGCCAGGACAATCTTCTGGCAACGCTCGGCGAAGCGCAGAACGGTGTGACGCGCCTGCAACGCACGCTTCAGCAGTTGATCGTGCTGGCGCGAGTCGATGCGAAGAGCGGCGCGGTCGATCTAGATCAGCGCGTCGATCTCGCCCGCCTTGCCGCCGACGTCCTGGCCGAGCACGTCCCCAAGGCTCTGAACCGCAATGTCGACATCGTGCTCGATGCGCCGGACGACCCCATCAACGTCACGGGCAATCCGCTGCTTCTCAGGGAAATCATTGCCAACCTTGTCGATAACGCGATTGCACACAGTGCCGAAGGCGGTTGCGTAACGGTGCGCGTGATGCTGGACGCGACGACCGGGACAATCGCGGTTGAGGATGAAGGGCCGGGTATTCCCGAGGAGGAACGTAGTCGTGTCTTTCAACGCTTCTACCAGATTGCCCGTGGCGACGCGAAGCCGGGTTCGGGGCTCGGTCTTGCGATCGCGCGCCGTATCGCCGATCTCCATGGCGGCTTGATCACTCTCGGCGAGACCGCTTCGGGCCACGGCTTGAGCGCCCGGCTCAGCCTGCGCCTCTTTCAATCGAAGTCGCTGGACTAGGAACGCGAGCCAGTGCTGTGAGGGCCAGCGCGCATCAGCCCTGCAGACAGATATCAGACGCTATTAGTTTGATTCCGGAACGGACGCATTTCCAACATCGACGTGGCGAAAGAAGTTGGGCTGTCTCCTTCGCCATGCTTGCGCCGAGTCCAGTTCCTGGAAGAGGGGTTAGAACAGGAGCTGCCCTCGCTTGCGATAATCGGCATGGGGCTGTGCATAAACTTTCCGCTTCTTCTCGCCCTCCAGGGTCCCTCAGCGATGATGCCTGCACTATGTCCGATTAAGGCATTCCGAAACGATAGTTTCTAGGACCGCGTTAGCCCTCAGAGCATACTACCCCAACCCATGCAGTTGATGGATTGTGAACCTTCACTCCGTTAGAAAAGATCGAACGTTATCAGTTGCTTGCGTTCCACATCCCATCGAACGGCGCAAATTTGTCCACCTTTTTCAAGAACCTGCATAGTGCTCGTCGCCGACCAAGTGTAGATGAAGAATACCTTCACCTATCTGTCAGGTCTCCCGTGGATCAGCTACTTGCTATTCGAACATTTGTCCGCGTCGCCGAAGCCGGCTCCTTCGCCAGGGCGGCTGACACGTTGAACCTGCCCCGGTCCTCCGCCAGCAAGCTCGTGCAGGATCTCGAGGCGCATCTAGGAACAAAGCTCGTAGAGCGCACGACGCGATCAGTCACGATGACCACCGAGGGCGTCGCCTATCACGAGCGCGCGCTCAAGCTCCTCGCCGATCTCGATGACATGGACGGCACTGTCGCTGGTTCGCGTAGCGCGCCTAAGGGAAAGCTGCGCGTCGATATTGGCTCGGTGCTTGCAAATCAAATCCTCATACCTGCGCTCTCCGATTTTCAGCACCAGTACCCATATATCGACCTCATGCTCGGCGTCGGCGATCGCCCCGCCGACCTCATCAGCGAGGGGATCGATTGCGTCATTCGCGGCGGAGCCCTCGGTGACTCGTCGATGAAGGCGCGGAAGCTGTGCGAACTGGACTACGTGATTTGCGCGTCGCCCGCCTATCTGGATGGCATGGAGTTGCCGGAGCGGCCTGGTGATATCGAGAAGCATCGGATCATCAGTTATTTCTCAGCGTCATCGGGAAAGCGGTTTCCATTGCGCTTTCAGCGCGGCGAAGAGCGAAGCGAGTATCTCCCAACCTCCAGCGGCATTTCTGTCAACGAGAGCACCGCGCACCTGAACGCGCTGCTCGCAGGACTGGGGATCGGCCAAAGTTTCGGTTTCCTGGCACGGCCTCATTTCGAGAGTGGGGCGCTGGTCGAACTGCTGCCCGACTGGAAGCCGGACAATCATCCCCTGCACCTCGTCTATCCCGCTGATCGATTTCCAAACCCGCGGCTGCGCGCCTTCACGGAATGGGCGGCAAAGGTATTCGAAGCCGTCGACGCGCGACGCAATGTGACGATGCAGACCATCCATCCACATGGATAATGTCTCTACCCTGAGCGGCTTCTCACCGACGATCTGACGAACTAATTTCTCTTCATCGGACGGCGACGAGGCCAACGGCCAACGCCACCTCCCGAACAGTTTTAGATTTTCAACAGGCCGCGCATTCGGGCTGAACCCTTCTGCGCGCCCAGCATCAGGAGAATAAAATGACCAACAGGCTTGAAAACAAGATCGCCGGCGTCACCGGGGCAACCAGCGGCATCGGCCTCTCGACCGCCAAGCTCTTTGCCGCCGAAGGCGCACGCGTCTACATCACCGGCCGCCGCAAGGATGCGCTCGACAAGGCAGTGGCCGAGATCGGCCGTGGCGCGGTCGGCGTCCAGGCCGATTCCTCCAGCAACGATGATCTCGACAAGCTGTTCGCCCAGGTGAAGGCGGAACAGGGACGCCTTGACGCCCTCGTCGTCAACGCCGGCGGCGGCACCATGCTGCCGCTCGGTCAGATCACCGAGGAGCAGATCGACGACACCTTCGGCCGCAACGTGAAGGCCGTCATCTTTACGGTTCAGAAAGCGCTACCGCTGCTCAGCAAGGGCTCGTCGGTCGTGCTGACCGGCTCGACCGCCGGCACTGAAGGTACGGCTGCCTTCTCTGTCTACTCCGCTTCCAAGGCCGCCGTCCGCAACCTGGCCCGCTCCTGGGCGCTTGACCTGAAGGGCACCGGCATCCGCGTCAACGTCGTCTCGCCCGGCGCAACACGCACCCCCGGCCTCGTCGAGCTTGCCGGTGACGACAAGGAACAGCAGCAGGGCCTGCTCGACTATCTCGCCTCGCGCATCCCGCTCGGCCGCGTCGGCGAATCCGAGGAGATCGCCAAGGCCACCCTGTTCCTTGCTTCCGACGATGCGAGCTTCGTCAACGGCGCCGAGCTCTTCGCCGACGGCGGCCAGGCCCAAGTCTAACTCCCGCAGCGGGAGCGGCCAACAGCCGCTCCCATTCTCATTCTCAAGGAGAACCCGCGATGCGTGCCGCAGTCTATTTCAAGCATGGAAAGCCTGAGGACGTTCTTCAGGCTGTCGAAGTCGAAGATCCCAAGCGTCCCGAGCACAACGAAGTGCTGATCCGGGTGCTGCTTCGGCCGGTCCACCACGGCGACCTTCTCGGCGTATCGGGACGCTACCAGTCGGGAGCGGTGGTTCCGAACGAGGGTGCGCGTGTCGGCTTCGAGGGCTATGGCATCGTCGAGGAAGCAGGTGATGGCGTCGACCTGAAGCCGGGCACCCGCGTCGCCTTTTTTCCCGGCAAGGGCGCGTGGAGCGAGAAGGCCATCGTCTCGGCCGAATACGTCACCGAAATCCCCGATGACGTATCTGATGAAGCCGCAGCGCAGCTTCACGTCAATCCGCTGACGGCGGCGCTCCTTCTGCGCGCCGTCGAAACATCCGGCGCGAAGCCGGGCCGCGACGTACTCGTTCTCACCGCCGCCGGATCCGCGGTCGCCAGACTCCTGATCGGACTGCTTCTCGATCGTGGCTTCGACGTGGTCGGCGTCGTCCGGCGGGAAGCCGGCGTGAACGAACTCAACGTGGTGTTCCCGGATCTGCCTGTTGTCTCGACCGACAAGCCCGGCTGGCAGGAGAATGTCATATCTGCGGCGGACGGTCATCCGATCGGGGTCGTGCTCGACCCTGTTGGCGGCGAGACTGCCAGTGCGGCCGCCGGGCTGCTCGCTCAAGGTGGCAGCCTTGTATCCTATGGCGATCTGTCCGGGCAGCCGATCTCGGTCTCCGCACTTTACTTTTCGACGCGCGACATCCGGATATCGGGCGTGACCGTTGGGCGGTGGGCAAGCCTACCAGTCAAAATCCGCAAAGCCGATCTCAGGCTGGCGATAGAACTGGCCGCGGGCAAACCGGAGCTTTTCCCGGTCGAGAAGACATTCGATCTGGCAGACGTCGGCAAGGCGGCGGCGCTCGTCGAAATGCCTGGCAAGACTGGGACGGTCCTGCTTTCCTCCTACTAGCAAGCTGCCCCGTTGCGGCACGAGAGCCGAAATCTGGAACAAGAACATCCAGGCGGAGCAAATCCAGACATCGGCGCTCGCTACGCGCAGGTCTAATCTTGATCCGATATTTCAACGGATCGTCGACAACCCAACCATCATAAAACCAGAACATGAGAGATCGAGCAAAAGTGGTTCTTCCGCTACCTGATGAAGGATGAAAGCAGGATCGACGCCCGCGACCGCGCCGTCTATGCGACGCTTACGCGAGCCGCGATGCAATCCGCGCCGGCAACGCCTGGTATCAGGCCTTTCCACAAGACATCATCGATGATGGCGACTACGCCAAACTCGAGATGCCGGTTCTGGCGCTCGGCGGCCCCGGTTACGTCTGGCTGAAGACGACCCTTGAGCGAAAGACGACCAATCTGCAGGTCTTCAAGATCGCTGACAGCGGCCACTTCATTGCCGAAGAGCAGCCGGAAGAAACCCTGAAACACATCACCGACTTCCTCAACTAAGATTCTCCAGGAAAAAGCCATGACACTTCAAGGACTGGGTATCCACTTCATCCATGTGAAGTCGAAGCATGCGAATGCGAAGCCCTTGATTCTCACCCATGGATGGCCGGGCTCGGTGGTGGAGTTCCTCAACGTGATCGCACCGTTGGCAGACCCGACAGCACACGGCGGAAAGGCAGAGGATGCCTTCCACCTCGTCCTCCCATCGCTTCCAGGCTACGGGTTTTCCGACAAGCCGAAGGAGACAGGTTGGGGTCTGCCGCGGATCGCCAGGGCTTGGGCTGAGCTGATGCAGCGCCTCAGCTACACCGAATATTATGCGCAGGGTGGCGACTGGGGTGCCGGGGTTACGACATGGATGGCCAAGCAGCACGTCGCTGGCCTGAAAGGCATCCATCTCAACCTGCCGCTTCTCTTCCCGCCACCGATTGAGGGAACACCAAACGCCGAGGAGCAGGCTTCGATCGCCCAGCTCGTCGCATTCGCAGCCCACGGTTCGGGTTACGCCAAGATCCAATCGACGCGCCCGCAGACGATCGGCTACGCGCTTACGGATTCACCAATCGGCCAAGCCGCGTGGATCTACGAGAAGTTTGGAGAATGGACAGACTCCGATCATCACCCTGAAAAGGAACTCGGCTACGATCAGATGCTGGACGACATCATGCTCTACTGGTTGACCGATACCGCTGCCTCGTCCGCCCGGCTCTATGCGGAAAGCTTCGACACGGACTTTAGCCCACAAAAGCTGGATATCCCCGTGGCTATCAGCGTGTTTCCGGCTGAGCTCTATCGTCCTTTGAGAATCTGGGGCGAGCGTATGTTCTCGAAGCTCACCTATTGGAACGAGGCCGCCCACGGTGGTCACTTCGCAGCCTTCGAGCAGCCGGATATCTTCACCGACGAACTCCGCAAGGCCTTCGCCACCATGTGAAGCCGTGAACCGGACGGCCTGCGCCTCAGTCCCCTCAAGCCAAGCCGTCCGGGACCTGAACGACCAGAAACCAAAAAAACTGACGCATCGGAATAAAACCGTGGCGGCGATGTCTACCGATGTGCCGAACTGATCTGCAACCAAGCCGAAGGGCCAAGTCTATGCGCATCGCCGTTCCCGTCATCCTGTCCATCTCGGTCTGCAGCATCGCAAATGCTGCTTTCGCACATGCAAGTCTGACACGGTCGGTGCCGCCCGACGGAGAATTTCTGAACGCCTCGCCGACTGAATTCGCGCTGGGCTTCTCCGAGGGGCTCGAGCCGGTCTTCTCTCACATGACCGTATCGGCTTCGTCGGGCGAGCCGGTCGCTCTGAATGGCGAGCACGTCGGCGGAACAGGAGATAGCGAGCTTTCCGCTAGTCCCTCGTCCCCACTTAAGCCCGGCAGCTACACGATCAAATGGGTCGTTCTCTCCAAGGACGGTCACAAGACCAGTGGCACGAGGAGTTTCACGGTGACGCCATGACACCTCACGACGCCTTAATCCTGGACCGTTTCATGCTCAGTTCGGCGCTCTCTGTCGTCTGGGGTGGCTTGGGTTTCACACAGCTTGCTTCCAGCCCTGCGCGAGCCCAGCTTCAGCGATGGATGCGTGGGCCGGTGCTCGTCTCGAGTGCGATCGCGGCCACTGCCGCCATTGCCGCTGTCCCGATCCAGCTCACCCTACCAGGCTGGTCTTCTCTTAAAAATCACTACGGTTACGGCGATGACGTGTCTTGCTTTGGCCAATCGCTATTTGATCGTACCGCTCTGCCAAAATTATCCTGACGCATCCACGCATTTGCTTGTCGCCGGCGCGATGCTCGAGATTTGCCTGGGACTGCTCGCATTCGGGATTGTCGCCTCGTTCGGTCTTGATGATCCGACGACATAATTTTTGTTCTCTTCGGGAATAGACGCCGCGCCCGCGTGTCTACCTCACTAATAAGAAGGAAGAAGTCGATGAATATCTTGTCCTACCGAAAGTCGACGGTCGTTGCGGCCGCCATGCTGGCAACCGTTGGGGCGTGCGCCGCCTTTGCCCACGATCCGGCGCGGCATGAACACTCAACCTCGCAGACCGCCGTTGACGGCCCGGAGACCGCTTACCTCACGGAAAACAATGCCGCGATGGACAAGATGATGGCGGACATGGAGGTCAAGCCGACAGGCGACGTCGACCGTGACTTCGTGGCGATGATGACGCCCCACCATCAGGGCGCCATCGACATGGCGCTCGCTGTCCTGAAATACGGCAAGAACGAGCAACTCAAGCGCATCGCGCAGGAAATTATCGTGGATCAACAGCAGGAGATCGCGGCCATGAAGCTTGCGATCGGCGATCCGCTTCCCCCATCCGAAGCTGCCCCAACCCAGGTCGCACCGGAGGATACCCCCGCCCGTTCCATGCAAAGCATGGATCCCAATATTAAGATGTAACCTAAAGGTCTTTCCCATGAACATTCGGACATCTTTTGCCGCCAGCTTGCTGGCGGGCAGCGTGCTATTGCCTTTTTCTACCTTCGCTGGCCAGGCGCCCTTCGCAGCTTCCAATCCGGATATTCCGGTCAGCAGCAAGGACCGGGTTTACGCTGCCGAGCAGTTTTCGAATACGGTCTCGGTCACCGATCCCGCGACCAACAAGCTTCTCGGCGTCATCAAGCTCGGCGATCCCCAGCCCGGCAACCTTTCGCCGCTCTACAAGGGCCAGGTCCTCGTCCACGGCATGGGATTTTCGCCGGACAAGAAGACGATCGCCGTCGTCTCGATCGGTTCGAACTCCGTCACCTTCATCGACACGGCGACCAATACCGTCAAGCACACGACCTATGTCGGCCGCTCGCCGCACGAGGCTTTTTATACGCCCGACGGAAAGCAGATCTGGGTAACGGTTCGCGGTGAGGATTATATATCCGTCATCGATGCCAACACCTTTGAGGAAACGGCGCAGATCAAGGTTCCCGCCGGCCCCGGCATGCAGATCTTCTCGCCGGACGGCAAATACGGCTATATCTGCTCGTCCTTTAACCCCGAGACCGTCGTCGTTACCGTCGCCGATCATCAGATCGTTGGCCACGTGAAGCAGGCAAGTCCGTTCTGCCCGAATATCGCCGCATCGCCGGATGGCAAGCAGGTCTGGTTCACCCTGAAGGATGTCGGCAAGACTCAGGTCTTCAACGCCCAGCCGCCTTTCGATCTGATCAAGACGATCGATACCGGCCCGATTACCAATCACGTCAACCTCGTCACCAACAAGAATGGCAGCTTCGCCTATATTACCGTTGGCGGTCTTAACGAGGTAAAGGTTTTCCGCACCGACAATTTCGAGCAGGTTGCGACGATCCCGGTCGGCAATCTGCCACATGGCGTCTGGCCGTCAGGCGATGGCACCCGTGTCTATGTCGGCCTTGAAAACGCCGACGCTATGGCTGCAATCGACACGCTGACCAACAAGGTGATCGCCACGATACCGATCGGCCAGGCAGCGCAGGCGGTCAATTACGTGCCGAATGCGGTACCGGAGGGCGATGGCCTGCAGAACCTGCAACCACTTGGGACCGCGGGCGTCGCGGCTCACCTGAAGCTCGAAACGAAGGGTGACAAGGAAAAGAAGGCCCCGACCAGTGTATCTCTGTTCGATCAGGGTCTGACCCAGGTTCTTCAGGCATCCGTCACGGGCCTGGAGCCGAAGAAGATGTATGTTTTGGCACTTTCCGATAAGGCGGATGGCAGCGGGCCGCTCCAGGGTCTGTCGAACTTCATGACGAACCCGGCCGGCTCGGCAATCGTCAATGCCGTTGGCCCCATCCGTCAGATCGTCGAATCCAAGCACAAGGACGAGCGTCGCTACCTCGTTGTTGCCTCGGATGAAGACGGCAAGCCCGGCAACGTCCTGCAGGTACAAGTTGCGGAGTAAAGCGAACAGACGGCCCGCCAAGCCGCGGGCCGTCTGACTGGAGTTCAGGATATGGATGACTTGCTTCGATGTTTTGGAAGACCGCAGCTTTGCGCGTAAAACCGCGCGGAGTGCTGACAGATCGTCAGGCCAGAAAGGTCAATGCTTTGAAGCAGGGCTCTCGAGCGTTCGCCATTATGCGTGGCTTGGCCATGCGCTTCAACGGCATCTTGCGCAGCACGAGCTCGCAGGCACTGGAGGAATGGATCGACGATGCCATCGACACCGAGCTAACGGCAATCATGCGTTTCGCCAGCGGTGCCAGTCCCGTCAAGGCAGTCGTCAAAATCGAGATTGGCTGCGTGAAGGACATGGAAAGCATGGCTGAAATGGCCAGCTATACGACGACATCGACGACCTGTTCAGCCGCTGGCCTGCCGGCACTCGCGTACGACAACCATGAATGCTTTACCACTCCAGGCCTCATCCTGAGCTTTTAGCGACCTAGCCCGGGTTTACAGACGTTCTATGCTCTTGAACAGATTGGAACCGTCGGCGCGATGGTGCCATGTCCACTTTGGGGTGGGCCCATGCACGCTATTCATTCCAGTCGAGGGCTGCCAGCAAAGGATGAATATTCCAAGCACCGGCGCCCGCTCAAAGAACCCTATGCGCAAGACACACGTCAGCATCATGGGATTGCGATAGGCCCCTGGTCTAATCCTCAACTAGATTTCACCATTTATAGCTTAGCTGCGCCAGGACACTGCGGCGAGCGCCGTACTGGCAAAACAATGTGCTTGCGCATTGTCCAACATACGTCTTGTCAAAGAGGTTGGATGCGTTGACACTTAAATTCACACCCTTCAGATCCGGATTTGCGACACCGAAATCGTACCGGATTGCAGCATCGACAAGCGTGGTGGCTGGCAGCAACATTCTGTTGGCGGCGTCGCCGAAATGCGCGTCGATGTAGCGAACCCCAGCCCCAAGGCCCAGTCCACTCAAGGGACCGTCCTGAACGGTATAATCGAGCCAGAGGTTGGCGATATTGCGTGGGATCTGAGCAGGCTTGTTTCCCTTATAGTCGTTACTCCTGGTAACCTCACCATCCATGTTGGTGTAGCTGGCGCGCAAGCTCAGACCATCAGTCAGGGCGGCGACCGCCTCGGCCTCAAAGCCCCTCACCCGGACCTCTCCGGTCTGAACGCTGAACGTGGGATGCAGCGGATCGGTCGTCGCGACATTTTGCTGGGTGAGATCATAGGCGGAAAGCGTGACGTAACTATCGTAGCCGATCGGCTGATACTTGATCCCCACTTCGTATTGCTGACCCGTCGTCGGTTCGAACGGCGTCCCGACGAAATCGCTGCCAGGAGTCGGCTCGAATGACGTCGAGTAGCTGACATAAGGGGCGAGCCCGTTGTCGGCGAGGTACACGACGCCCGCACGCCATGTGAATTTGCCATCGTCCTGCGGCACGGATTTGTTGGCAAGCCGGTCTCTCGTCGACGATTCGGCAAGGTCGTAACGGCCACCGAGCGTGAACGCCCAGTTGTCAACGCGCATCTGGTCCTGAAGATAAAAGCCCGTCTGATTCAAAGATGACTCTTCGCTGCGGGTAACCGGGGGCATCAACGTCGTAGCGCCGTAGACAGGGTTCAGGATATTCAAGCTAGTCGCTGCTGCTGTCCCGAAAAGGAAATCGGATTGCACGTTGCGATAATCGACGCCGATCAGGACAGTATGATCGACCGGACCTGTCGAAAACTCTGCTTCCGCCTGATTATCGACCGAAAACGAGCCCAGTTGCTGATCGACAAAAGACCGGCGCCGCGCCATCCTACTACCGACCACCGGAGCACCTGAATAACTCACATAGCGGTAATCAGCGTCCTGGCGGTCGTAGCGCAGGTTCTGCCTTATGGTCCAGATGTCACTGAACCGATGCTCGAACTCGTATCCGATCGACTTCGAGGTCCGGATGAACCTGTCGAATCCCGGTTCACCTGCATAGAAACTCGTGGGGATGAATCCGTAGGGTGCCCGCGTCAGCGTGCCGATCGGCGGCAGGACATTAACCTGGTTGCCAAGATCTTCCCGAAGATAGCTGCCAAGGATCGTGAACCGCGTATCGGCATCAGGCTCCCAAGTCAACGAAGGCGCAATATATTGCCGGTTGTCCTTGCCGTAGTTGATCTGCGTGCCGCTGTCTCGTGCCAGCCCGACCAAACGATATTGCAATTCGCCGTCCTGATCGATAGGGCCGCCGAAATCGAACGAGGTTTGCTTGCGATCATGGGAGCCATAAGAGACGTCCACCTCATGAACGGGATCCCTTGTCGGCTTTTTGCTGACCAGATTGACCAGGCCACCGGGCGCGTTCTGCCCGTAGAGCACGGACGAAGGTCCTTTCAGGACTTCGATCCGTTCCAAACCATAAGGTTCAGGGCGGCCCAGTCCAGCGAAGGTGCCTTCAGTCAGTTTGAGACCGTTCAGATATTGGGCAGCGTCAAAGCCACGAATCAGGGTTTTGTCGTATCGCAGGTCAACGCCACCCCAATAGTCACCGCGGACGCCGGACGTATATTGGATTGCCTCGCCGACCGACTGGACGCGCCGCGCCTCCATTTCCTTCTGTGTGACCACAGAGATTGCTTGAGGGGTTTCTTGCAGAGGGGTGGACGTCTTGGTGGCAGAGCGCGCTGTTTTGGCAAGGAACGTCTCGGCGTCGGAGCGCTCACTGCTCAGGATGATCGGCGCCAGCACCGTGCCGCCCTCTTGCGCGTACCCTGGATAGGCCGTTGGCAGTAGACCGATGGCCGTGACAAGAACGATCCGCGAGCCGGATGACAAAAGAAGCCGATTGATCAATTTGCGAACCCCATGCCTGCTTTATCGGAGCAAGTTGACCTAACCGCCAAGCTTGCTATACGAGCCATAGGAAAAGCGGACGTTTTGAGTCAAGTTCTGAACGGACGGATTGTGAAAGAGCGGGCAAGAGTGACATTATGGCAATATCGCGGCGCAGTTTCTTGGGCGGAAGCTTGATCGGCATCGGTCTGGCACTCGCTACGCCTCGTTTTGCAAGGGCGCAGACGCCAGTCGTCGTTCGTGACCTGCTCGGCCGTGAGGTTCGCTTGGCGCAGCCGGCACGCAGGGTCGTGCTTGGTCAAGGACGCTTTCTGAGCATGATCAGCATGGTGCATCCGGATCCGCTGGGGTTGCTGGTGGGCTGGGCTGATGATCTGAACAGCACCTTTCCAAACGAGGCCAAAGCGTGGATTGATCGTTTCCCGGCTTTGAAGTCTCTCCCCGTCATCGGTGCCCGCGTAGGCAGCGATTATGCAATCGAAAACCTTCTGATGCTTCAGCCTGATCTGGTGCTGATCAGCCGGTTTGCAGCCGGGCCGGTCAACAAGGATGGGAGTACCGCCTTTATCGATACCTTGACAGGTTCGGGGCTGACTGTGGCCGTGATTGATTTCGCGCAGGACCCGCTGAACGACACCGTGCCCAGCCTGCGGATCTTGAGCCAACTCCTTGGCCAGCAGTCGAGGGGGGATGAGACGATCTCATTCTATCAGGACACCTTGAAGCGCATCGTGTCACCTTTTGTTGGCAAACCGGTGAACCCGGTGAACGTTCTCTTCCACAGCCACGCCGGCGTGATGCCGTGCTGCGCTAGCATTGGGAAAGGCAGTTTCGCGGATCTGGCGGAGATGGTCGGCGGTCACAGCATCGCCGGGGACGTGTTGAAAAAAGCGGTCGGGCCGCTCAGCCTCGAATATATTCTGACCCGTCAGCCCGACGTCTATGTAGCGACGGGCGGGCTTCGTGGCGAGGGTGCCGGCGGCATCGTTATAGGCGCGAATGTCGATGAAAGCCGCGCCCGAGAGAGTTTGGCACGGATCGTGTCGGACGAAGGTCTTTCCCAGATGTCAGCGGCCCGCAACAAACGCGTGTACGCACTCTGGCATGGCCTCAACGAGACGCCATTGCACCTTGTCGCGCTGGAAGCTTTGGCGGGCTGGCTCAATCCCGGCCTGAAGGGTGAATTCGATGCAGAGCGAACGCTGAGCGACTTCCGCAAGCGGTATCCGTTGTTGCCGCAGGATGGCGTATACAGCGTCGCGCTTACCCCCGAGACGTAATTTTGTGAAAGCATTGTCGTGACATCAGCTTCTAGACTGCACATTTATTCCACCCGGCACCGCGAGTTTACGCAGCTTCTTGCGGATGGCTTCACAGAGGAAACCGGAGTCGCGGTGGATATCACAGACATCAAGTCGGATGCGCATCCACGCATGCTGGCGGAAGGCTCGGACTGCCTTGCCGATGTCATTGTCACCCTGGATTTTCGTCGGCTGATAACGTTGGCGGAGCTCGGCTTGGCGCAGCCTGTCAGATCGAACGTTCTTGATCAGCTGGTGCCGGAGCATCTGCGCGATCCGCAGGGGCTGTGGTTCGCCCAGTCGATGCGCGCTCGACTGATCTTCGCAGCGAAAGCCTTGGACCAGACCAGCTTTACTTACGACGATCTTGCAGCAACCGAATGGAAGAACCGCATGATCATCCGGTCGGCCGGTCACATGTTCAACACGGCGCTGATCGCAGCCTACCTCGCAGAACACGGCGATGGTGCTACCGAGGCCTGGATGAAGGGAATCGCCGCCAATCGCCCCCTTAGAATGGGCGGCGACCGGAACGTTGCGCGCGCGATCGCAGATGAGAATGCCGAGATCGGGCTCGCGAATTCATATTATTATGGAGAAATGCGCTCCGGGGTCAGCGGTTCAGAGCAGCAAGCGTGGATGGAAAGTCTCAGAGCTTTCATCCCGACATTTGCCAATGGCCGCACCCCCGTCAATATCACCGGATCCGCCGTCGCTCGTCACGCTCGCCATCCAGAGTTGGCCGTTGCATTCCTTGAATTTCTGGCCGGCGAAAAAGCGCAGCGGATTTATGCCGACAAAAGTTATGAATATCCCGCATCGCCAGACGTTCCGCCAAACGACCTGATCCGGGAGGCCGGTGAGCTTGATCCCGATACCACACCGCTCAGTATCGTCTCTCGCCACAGCGATCGCGCGGTTGAACTCGCTGCGACGATCCCGTGGAACTAGACGACATGGAAAACCACAGTGCGAGATATTCCCAGGCGGCAGTTCGACCTGCTGGTCCTTTGGCGCGCCGTTACGCGGCTTTCGTACGTGTGCGTCTAGCGATCCTGGGCCTGCTGGCGCTATTTCTTGTTGTTGCTTTCACGCTCGACGTTTTTACCGGCCCTGCGGCCTTATCCCCAATTTCCGTTATCAATGGTTTGTTGCACCCGGAAAACCTGCCGGGTCCAGTCCGCTATATTCTGTTCAACGTTCGTTTGCCCTATGCCATCATGGCTGTGCTGGTCGGAGCCTCCCTGGGACTGGCCGGCGCAGAAATGCAAACCGTGCTGAATAACTCGCTTGCCAGCCCTTTCACTTTGGGTGTTTCCGCCGCCGCCACGCTTGGCGCATCGCTTGTCTTGGTTTTTGGACTTGCATCGATCGGTCTTCCACAAGAAGTCATCATGCCGGCAAGTGCATTTGCCTTGGCGGCAATGGCAGCGATGCTCATTCATTTTCTGGCTCAGACCCGTACCAACGGGGCCGATGGCGTGGTCCTGTTCGGAATAGCGTTGGTGTTTGCCATCAATTCCGTCGTCGCCCTGTTGCAGTTCGTGGCGGATGCGGACACGCTGCAGCAGATCGTTTTCTGGGGCATGGGCAGCTTCTCCCGCTCGACCTGGCCAAAGATTGCAATCGTTGCGGCTGTACTCGTCATCGCCTTTCCGATTTCGCTGCGCAATGTGTGGAAGCTGACTGCGCTTCGGGCCGGTGATGCACAGGCTGAAAGCCTGGGTATCGATACCAACCGGCTGAGACGAAACGTCATGTTGCGCGCCAGCCTTCTCGCGGCTGTTGCGGTCTCGTTTGTCGGCACAATCGGCTTCGTCGGATTGGTCGGGCCGCACATCGCCCGGCTGCTTCTCGGCGAGGATCATCGCTTTTTCCTTCCGGGCGCAGCGTTGGCGGGCGCTCTCATTCTTTCCTTGGCGTCAGTCGCCTCAAAGACGATCATACCTGGCTTGATCATCCCTGTTGGTATTGTAACGTCGATCGTCGGCGTCCCGCTGTTTCTCTCGCTGCTGTTGACCAGGGACCGGCGCATATGAGTGGTCTGATCGTCCGCCATCTCTCGGCGGGATATTCCAAGCGGCAAGTCATCCGCGATCTGTCTCTTCCCGCTGTCCCGGCGGGCACGTTACTGGGGCTGCTCGGTCCAAATGCTTCAGGGAAATCAACTCTGTTAGGGGCAATCGCTGGACAGGGACGGAGCTCGGGCCAGATCGAATTGAACGATGAGGATCTAAACTTCCTGTCTCACGCGAAACGCGCGACCCTCGTCGGCTATATGCCGCAATCCTTGCCGGGAACGACCTCCCTTGTTGCTTACGAGGCCGTCATGGCAGCATGCAGAGCTGTTCAGCCCAATTTCCGGGAGGCCACGGTCGAGGATGCGATCGAAAGCACGTTTGACGATCTGGGAATACGGCATCTCGCTCTCGAGCGTATGAGCCATTTGTCCGGTGGGCAGCGCCAGATGGTCGGTCTGGCACAGGTTCTGGTCCGCAGGCCGCAACTGCTTCTGCTCGACGAACCGACGAGTGCCCTTGACCTGCGCTGGCAACTTTCCGTTATTTCAGCTGTCAGACGCATGCTGGAGAAAAGCCGCGCCGTGGGAGTCATCGCGATCCACGACATCAATTTGGCGATCCGGACATGCGATCAGCTTGCAGTCCTCGATCGCGGGGAGATTATCGCCAGCGGTCTGGCAGCAAACGTGATTACGCCGGAGGTTATCGCGCGGGCATACGGGGTCTCATCACGCGTTGAGACCTGCTCAAGAGGCATCCCATTTGTCCTGGTCGACGGAACGTTGGCTTGATCTCGATCATACGACGAGATTTGTGCTTTTCACTTCGAGATGGAGTTTGCCAGTCGATTCGCGGAAGTTTGAACTCGGCTTGATCCCGGCCCTTTTACCACATGAGCCGCTTCACTGCGAAAGTAGAAGCTACCACGTTTCCGGCATCCAGCAAATCGCAGATCGTCACAGCTACATCTAAAGGCGGTTACCGGCGACATTTTTGGCAAAACTGCTGATGACCGGTGGAGAAGAACAAGATCACGCCCCCGCGCGGTCATTGGCGCTCGCCCGCAATCTCGGCCTGATCACCGGCTCATTACTGATGAGTGCACTGTTTGCCAGCGTGGTCGGCGATACCGCAACTGCGGCCGCCGGCATGGTGACGGATGTCACGCTTCGCCTTCCACGTCGCAGCCGCCATGGCAGGGGCTTTCCTGCCTTCTCTCACGCGTCGTCCGCGTCGGCGTCACGCCTGACACCGCGCAACAAGGATCATGCGCAATGCAACAGAACAACCTGCCACGGCATCGTAAACTTAACGACAAAAAGGCGCGACCATGAAGCGGGCCTCTTTTGTGTGTCATGTCCAGGCGATTTTTGCCTACAGGTTCATCGCCGCTGCGGCCGGACCAGCTCCTCGACAAACATGCCGAGCTTCAGCTGATAGAGATGAATACGTCTTCGCAATGGAAGCTCCCGGCGGCTTTTGCAAATCTCAGCATTATCGGACGCATCGCATGCACCGATGCGTCCGATGTCAAATCAGGCAGCCTGTTCCCATTCATCCGGTTCGCCGGTAGCGAATATGACGTCGAGATTGAGGAAGCATATCATGTCCTTGTCGCGGGCGAAGATCCCCTCGGCATAACCGTTGGCAGATATGCCGGCCGCGGCAGGGACTTGTTGAAGCTCGTCACCCCGGATTGTCAGTATGTCCGAGACACGATCGACCATAAGGCCGATGGTCTTGTCCTTGACGACAGTGACAACGATCGCGCTACGCTCGCTGGTTTCCGCTGACGCCATCCCGAGCTTGACCGCGAGATCGACGATCGGGATCACCGTGCCTCGAAGGTTCATCACCCCCATAACCTCTGCCGGCGTATGCGGTAGAGGGGTGACTGGCGCCCATCCGCGGATTTCGCGAATGGAGGTGGTGCGCACGCAAAACTGCTGTTCATGCAGCATGAAGGCGATGATCTCCAGCGTATCGGCGTCGTGGCTGAGCATCTGGTTCATCAGAAATCCTCCCAGCCGTCCTTGCCGGCGTCGATGGCTGCGTTGCCGGAGAAGGCCGACGCGATCTTCCGGCCGAGCGCTCTGGCCGGAGAAGCGGCAGGGACCTCGCGTCCGGACGCAGGGCGGATGCTACCTGCCGAACCGCTGCCCAATTTGAACTGAGAAAGAAGCTGGTTCAACGACTGAACTTCCCTGGCAAGGCTATGGCTTGCGGCCGTCGATTCTTCCACCATCGCGGCGTTTTTCTGCGTGTCCTGGTCCATCTGATTGACGGCGGTATTGATCTGCTGGAGCCCGGAGGACTGTTCGTGGGCCGATTCCACAATCGACAGCACATGACGGTTGATCTCCTGCACTTCGGAGACGATCGTCTGAAGAGCCTTTCCGGTATCGCCGACGAGTTGCACGCCCTGATGCACCTGGTCGTTGGAGGTAGTAATCAGCGCCTTGATCTCCTTGGCGGCGGTCGCCGAACGCTGGGCGAGCTCGCGTACCTCCTGGGCAACGACAGCAAAGCCCTTGCCGGCTTCGCCCGCCCGCGCCGCCTCGACGCCGGCATTCAGCGCAAGCAGGTTCGTCTGGAAGGCGATTTCGTCGATAACACCGATGATGTTGGAGATCTCGCCTGACGACTTCTCGATCTCCTCCATTGCAATCACTGCCCGGCGCACGATCTCGCCGGATTGTTCCGCACCAGCTTTGGCGCGGGCTACGAGTTGACCGGCGTCCTGGGCCCGCTGGGTGGCGTTCTTGACGGTCGTGGTGATCTCTTCCAATGCTGCGGCCGTTTCCTCGACGGCGGCCGCCTGCTGTTCGGTGCGCTTGGCGAGATCGTCAGCAGCCGAACGGATCTCGTTCGCGCCACCATCGATGCCGCGGGCGTTCTCGGAAACCCGCTTCAAGGCTTCCTGCAGTTTTTCGGCTGACTGATTGAAGTCGCCGCGAACGCCATCCAGCGACTGGGTGAACGGCTGGGCGATGCGGTAGGAGACATCGCCATCCGACAGCTTCGAGAGGCCGGCTGCGAGACTGTCGACCGCGAACTGGATGTCGGCAGCTTCCTTCGCCCTCTGCTTTTCACGCTCGATGCGTTCCTTCTCGCTCATCGAGCGATTGGCTTCCGTTTCCTGCTCAAGCCGGATTCGCTCAATGGCATTCTCGCGGAACACCTGGACGGCTGCCGCCATCTCTCCGACTTCATCCTTGCGCTCGATATAAGGGATGGCGCTGGAATTATCACCGCCCGCAAGCTTGCGCATGGCTTCGTTGATGTTGCGGATAGGCTTGACGACCAGAAGAAAGACGAGCCACAGAGCCGCCACCGAGAGTGTCACGGTCAACCCGCTGGTCAAATAGTTGCTGAATGCGGTCTGGTCGGCTGCTTGTTTCGATTCCACGTTCCGCTTGCCGAGCAGGTCACGCTCTTCGTCCTGCATCTCGCGAACCTTGGCGCGAATGGCGTCCATGAACTGCTTGCCGGCACCGGCGCTCTCCATCGCCCGAGCCTGCTCCCGGGTGGCGGAGGCCTGCATCAGCGTTTTTTCCTTTTCGAGCACCTTGTCGGTCCAGTCGGAGACGTAACCGTCGAGATCGACCAGACGTTTCTGCTGGACAGGATTGTCTGCCGTCAGATTTTTGACGTCGCCGAGAGCCTGCCTGTAAGTCGCCTGTCCCGCCTTCTGCGGAGCCAGAAACGCTTCGTCGCCGGCGATAAGGTAACCGCGCAACCCGGTCTCCTGGTCGACCATCGACGCCACGATCTTATCGAGGTTGGAAAGAACCAGGTAGGTGTGTTCCGTAATCGCCACCGCCTGATTCTGGCGGGCAAGACCGCTCAGATTGATGACGCAGACGATGATACTCAGGAGGATGACGACTGCAAAGGCTAAGGAAATCTTGGTGAGTATCTTCAGATTGGTGAATGCGGACATTGTCGAACCTTTGATGATCGAACGGTGGCGAAAGCGAAGCAGTTTGCCTTTCGCCCCAAGGGACAGCGAATGGGAGCGGGTTGATCCCGGGGATCCCAAGGGGAGCGCGCGGTCAGGTTTCAGTTAGTCAGGTTCGCGTGCCGGAATGTTCTATCCGCTGGTGATCGGCCATCGGGCAAGTTCGTTCGACCTCCGCTCGCAAGGAGCGCGGCTCGGAATGCTTCACACTGGAAACGTCTGGACAGGACAGAGGAACAAATACCCTCATGGCAAATGACTCTGTAACCCGATTATTCGGGTGTATTGGTTTATTTTTCGCTAACGCAGAGTAATAAACAAAGGTGCAAAAGTTACTTCGCTAGATCTTTTGTATTTCGTCGAAATATTGCCTTGAATGCCGATCAGGCGACGAGCCGGCGTCTGATGGCGTCGGCAATCGCCTTGGTCCGGTTGCCCGCCTTCAACTTCTTGGCTGCCGAAATCAGGTAGTTATTGACGGTATTGACGCGGTAGCCGGTTGCCTTCGCGATCTTTTCGCTCGTCAGGCCAAGGCTTGCCGGCGACAGGCTGGCGATCTCACGTTTGGAAAGCTTGAGTTTAGCCGAGTTCGTCTGCGACGCCATCCCAGTGGCGCAGCCGTCGCTCTTGCAAACAAGAATGCCCGCATCGTCTGGGCGCTCATCTCCGGGAACGAGGACATATGGGATATGTGGAGCAGTTTGCGAAGCCATGGCCTGAAGTAATAGGAAGAAGTTTACACGCCTGACAATTGCAGCAAAATGGCAGTAGATGGAATACGGTCACCACCGTTGCTTCTCAAACCTGATGTCTGGATCGGCACGGCTTCGGCCAATGTCTTGGCTGTTGGTTTCCACGCAGAACTGAGGCTGCTCGCTAAGCTCAAGGCCGGCAGCCATGACATTAAGGCCGAAATCATCTGTCTGTTTGCAGCAAAGTTGCTTGATTTCGTCCGTAATCCCTTTTCCATTGCAAAAGCTCTCAATACATTTCCCGCCCTCGCCGGCGCGATCGCTCCGCGCCAAGATTGCCGGCACCTTTCTCGCTCTCAATGCGGGGCTTAGATTACGGCGCGGTCAGTATCCCCTGGGGAACAGCCGCCCCTGTGGCGTTCCCGCGACGAATTCCGCTGACAAGTGCTTCGCAGGGTTTAAGATGATCCACGCTTCGAAACGGGCGTCCAGCGAGACGGATGATACCCAAGCAGAGCAAGTCCATTGTCGCGCATGGCCTGCAGAAAGAAGTATTCAATACACTTCCGTATAGAGATTTTTCTCTTTTATATCAACCAGTAAAAACCTGCTCCAAAACAGCACGAGAGCTACCTTATAAGGTAAATAGGACAAAATAAGGGGCCGTGAAAGCCACGGTCGCCGGACATCACAAACAGTACTCGCCTTGGTGCGCATAGCGATCACCATCGAATGCAAAGGATGTTTGTGCCGGCTCGTGTCAAGGATCGACCTAGACGGTCATCGATCCCCGGGGGAGCCTATTTCGCCTGCTCAGGGTCGCGCTCATCTGCAGCCGTCTTCTTGAAGACCTGTGCACAAGCGCTCGCTCTGCGAGTTGGTTGCGGGCCTGGGGATTCCTTGACCGGGGCAAATCATGATTCAGTCCCGGGATGGCAAGGAAACGGCTCGCCTCCCCTGAGCATGCCGATACGCTTTCGCTGGAGGCACTGCGAAGCTTGGTTGTTGACTCGAGACATGAATTAACCCGGTTTTCTGCTTGATCCTGAGCAGGCCAAGCTTCAGACAAGGCAATGAAAAACATTGATTTTCATAGCAGTCGCTGAATCATGGCGAGATGGCAAACTGGGTGAATCTTGCACGCAATTCAACAGCTTGGGCTGACCATAAATGTGGCGGGCACCATGGTACCCGCCATGTCATTCGCAAATGGGTGCGCCTTAGTTAGCGGCCGGCGCCGCCTGGGTGGTCATGCATTCGGACAGGCCCATGAAGGCCTTCTCGCCGCCCGCAAGGCTGAAATCGGCAGTAGTGCTGTTGGCCGTCAGGCTCAGCGACTTGCCGCTGGTCAGTGCCATGACGGCCTCGGTCGTGTTCGGGACGTCGATCGTTGCCGTTGCTGCCGTGTCAGCAGTCGACGAGAAATTTGTGGCCGTGCCACCATCGATCGACCAGGAGCCGGTCACCTGATCGCCCTTGGCGAAAGTGAACTTCGAAGAATTGGCAAACAGGACGACCTTGTCGCCAACCGCGAGAAGACCGACGCCTGTGGCGGGGTTCTGAGCGAGGCAACCGGTGAAGGTGTCGCCCTCTTTCAGCGGCGTGACGGAGAAATCGGCAGCATCGACGGACGCAGTGGTCAGAAGCATGGTGGCGAGGGTCATAGTTGTCAGGTGAAGTCTGTTCACTGCATTTCCTTCATGAGCGCGGGGAAAGCGATTAAGCGCTTGGTTACAAAAAAACCGCGACCCCGGTTTGGACTGGACGGAGAATCTTCGTTCAGCGAAACGGAAGCCTCGCCAAAGCCCTCAGCGGTTGTCGCCCGGATTGTCGTTTCCACTTATAAGCCCGGCAAAATTGGTTCACTCCAATACTTAAACAGAAAGTACCGGATATTTTCGCGGTTCATTTCTGGGCTGATTTGCTGTTCTTGACGGTCGAACGCTTCTCTGGGTAACGGCGAGCAGGAGCCTCTATGGATTGCCGCTGCATCGCCAAATTGATCGCACAACACAACTAAATCCTCAGCACGATCCGACATAAACCGAGAGTGCCACCCATTCTGCTCCACGCACCCTTACAAGCCAGCGACCATGCAACGACCTTTCGAAGGCGTGTCCTGACTCCCTATGCATCGCCCGCGAGCGCGGTCGGCTTGTCGGCAATTCAACACCATACTTGGTTTGCTCCGAGGCCCAGATCTCACGAAGTCGATAATGGCCCATCCGGCAAGAAGCCGACAACCCATTGTAGCGATAGGCCGCCACTAACCACTTTCGAAGTAGATGGCTTCGCGCGATTTCCTCCATAGAGGCTCACTGACGCATATTCTGCGGTTGCGACGTATCAGCGCCTGCCTCACACCAGAAAACGCGCTGTGCGGCCTTCCATTATGGTCATAAAATACGCTTGCAAAGGTACCTTTTCTTATGCATTCCTTATCTGTACAAACGTCGATCAAGATGGACCGATAAATCGATGGCGAAAGCAGCGAAGGCCGAGCCCCCTCCCCCGACCCAAAGGCTGATCGGATATGCCCGCGTTTCGACAGAGGACCAGCTCAATGACGCTCAGGTCGACGAGTTGCGCGCCGCCGGTTGCCACCGCATTCATCAAGAGCACGGATCGGGAGCCTCACGCGCAAGGCCGGTGCTCGCTAAACTGCTGAAAGAACTTGGCGCCGGCGACGTGCTGGTCGTCGTTCGTCTCGATCGCTTGGCACGATCGGTCAGCCATCTGCTTCAAGTGATCGAAGATCTCGAGAAGCGCGGCGTGCATTTCCGCTCTCTGCGCGATCCGATCGACACGTCGACGCCGCAGGGGATGTTTTCCCTCGAGGTGCTCGGCGCCATCGCCCGGCTCGAGCGTGCCCTCATCGCGGAGCGGACCAAGTCCGGCATGAAAGCCGCCAAGGCGCGTGGCAGGCTGGCTGGCAATCCCGGGCTTCGCGAACGTCGGCCGGAGGCAGTGCGTGCGGTCTCAGCCGCTCGCGGCCGCGCCTATCTGGACGAGTTGATTGCGTCGGCCCAGACATGGCTGCCGACCGTGCGCCAGCTACGCCCGCAGCATAATTGGGACGACATCGTTCGGATCCTCAATCGGAAAGGCCACGACTGGACAGCTGAGCGATTGCGCCGGGCGGTCCAGCGGATGGTGCGCGAGAAACTCGTCGAGTCGGACTTGATCAAGCGCTCCCCTCGCCGCCGGCCCGAGGATCATCTGATGCGGCTGGTCGCCGGGATCGCCATCGCCGATCCTGATCTGTCGCTGCGCGATATCGCTGCCCAATTGGACCGGATGCACCAGCCACCAGCACGTGGCGGTCGGAAGTGGCAGCCGTCTTCCGTCAGGGCGCTGCTCGACGAAGCTCGCCGCTTCGGATTGATCCGCGATTGAGCCCCTAGCGGAGATCGGAATAAGATCGGTCAGAAGCCGCACGCTAGGCTCAATTTTTCGCTTCCAATGAGGGCGGCAACACGACGGATAGCGCCGCGGGCTCATCAATCTATGCTTCAACTCCGGAGCGGTGCTCGCCCGTGGCGGCTTTGAACACCTCACGTGGAGCATCAGCGTTCATTGCGGCAATGCCAATCCCAACGATGAGATCAGGCCAGGCCGGCGACCGCAGGAATGCGGTTATCAGCCCTGCTACGATGATTGCGATATTGGCGATCGCATCGCTTCGAGCAGACAGGCAGGCTGCCTTGGTGAGACCGCCTCGATAGCTTCGGCACGGCGCTGACAGGAAAGCACAGAAAGGTTGATTATCAGCGCGCCGGCGCCCGTCGCGGTCGGGGATAGCGGATCGGGCGGCAACAGAGATTGAAGCTTGGTCCAGGCGGTCCACAGTGTTGCAAGCCCTCGCGCCATCAAAAGTGTGGCCAGCAGCATACCGAGCCTTGCGCGATTTCGAGCGCTCCAACCCGGTCCGATCACAATCAACGTGTTAACCGACGCATCCTCAAGGAAGTCCAAACTATCTGCGAACCTTCTTGCTTGAACTAGATCGAGCAGTTGCGCTGGAGCTATCAATGGACCGTGCGCCACGCCGACGACAAGTCGCCGGGAGGGTTGCTGGACGGTGAAAACGGGTGGCGTCCGAAGGGAAGCTTTAAGTCAACCCACGCAATGAACGGCTTCTCATTCGCCTGCGACGGCGCCCACAAGACTTGGACCGCATCCTTTGTGTCGTTCCGCGCCACGGCATCCGCTCTCTCCATGATGGCGGCCCCGATAGTTGCCGTCAGCGCGAGTAGAAAACCCAACCGAGCCGGATCCTCTTGGCTTTCCTTTCCGCTCGAGACCGCATTCGCACATTGACCGCAAATGAGCCGCACCCTTTCCTCGACACATTGGAATCGAAATTGGGTCCGCGCAAAGCAGCGTTCGCAGAGGTCTTGCAGCCTTCGGCGATGTTTCCGCCAAACCGCCGTTTCGACATGAGCCCATTCGCGACGAAGATAGTGATCCCGGCCAGCTGACACGTGCTCATCAAGGCAATCAGGGCACCCCCTGCTCACGGCGATCTGCAATATACCGGTCTATCGACATCAGCGATTAGCTCAGAATCATTTGCTCAATTTCGGCGATTCTTAATCTGGCCGCTCGCGCGATCTGAGGACCAGAGGATCCGGGCGAAAATCCCGCAACTCGAAACTTCCGAACGCCGGCGGCCAATCCTCATGCCCTAGCCAATGCTCGATTTCGCCCGACGCGCATCCAGAGCGACAAGCCACTCCGGCCTGCCAGGACAAGGTTAGCTCGTCAGCGTAGGACCTCCGCGATCGCCAAGAGGAGGATTTGCATCACCGCACCGATCGCCACTGTAGCAAATGCTCCGACCGTCGAACCATAGCCACAAGCGGCAACACAAGGTCCTGGCGGCTGAAGCCATCCGCGGCGATACATCCACTACCGTTGCGGATGGCGTCGTTAGCAACGGTTTCCATCAACCGGAATATGCGCCCAGTCATGCCATCCGCAAGCTCGAGAACCCGCAGACGAACCGCCGGAGATGTCACTGCCGATGCCGGCATGGGGGAGAAATGGACGCCAGACTGGAATGAAGCTACGTCAGGCGCTGATTATTCCACCGGCGCTCCAGGCGTAACGGATCGAATGTCCAGCGAGCTGCGGGTCCGTGACAAGCGCTCACCGGGCACGATCGATGCCCGTATAGATCAACGGCACCTTCAGGTCGGCGGCGAGGAAGCGGATCACATTGAGGAAAATCCGCAGCTGGCGAAACGCGCCGGTCAGCATTGGGTGGCTAGCGTCGATAGCAAGCATTCGCACGCCCATCCTGCGCATCGGGCCAACTCAAACTTTACAGCTGTAAAGTCCCGGCTACTGCGAGGGGAGGGGACGGCGCAACTTTACAACTGTAAAGTCTTTGCAGCGACTCAAGGCGACTGCCACAGAGCTGAGTAAGTTGAAGCCAGCGGAGCGTTTATTTTTCATTAACTAAAAATGGCTTGTCGAATCGGACGACCTCTGCCAATCATGACGGAAATGCCCCCGCAAAATGAATAAAACCGTCAAGAGGACCGGATGCATCAGATGGTATCCAAAAGCGTCACAGATACCGCATCGAAAATCGGCGTATACACGTCGAAGCTTTCTGCGGAGCTCCGCGACATGCGCGAGGCGGTCTATCCGCCTGAAGCGCGAAAGACATTTTCAAAGACTTTCTCGACCGTCGATCTGGTTCGTCTCCTCGGCGTGCCCGAGAGCACCCTACGCCAACTCACTATCGAAGGAAAAGGGCCGCTTCCTGATCGAGCGGAGAACAACCGCCGTACCTACACGATCGAACAAGTTCGAGAACTACGCTCGTTTCTCGCTTCGCTGCGACCCGACGACGCCGGACACCTCGTGCCTCATCGCCGAAAGGGCGAAAAGCTCCAGATCCTTGCGACCGCGAACTTCAAGGGTGGAAGTTCAAAGACCACAACATCCATCCATCTTGCACATTTTCTCGGTTTGCAAGGTTATAGGGTCCTTTGTGTTGATCTTGATCCCCAGGCTTCGATGACCGCACTGTTCGGCATCCAACCGGAATTCGATCTCAACGATAACGAGACCACCTATGCTGCGATACGATACGACAACGAGCGACGTCCATTCCGGGATATAATCCAACCGACCTATTTCCCAGGCGTCGATCTCGTTCCCGGCAATCTCGAACTGATGGACTTCGAGTTTGATACACCAACCTATCTGACATCGAAAACGCGCGACGAGCTTGGTCTTTTCTTTGAGCGGATCAATACCGCGATAGCGAGCGTCGATGATCAGTACGATTTCGTCATTCTGGATACACCACCTTCACTGGGCTACTCGACGCTTGCTGCCCTGTATGCCGCAACGTCCCTCATAATCACTGTGCATCCAGCCATGCTCGATGTTGCCTCGTGCAATCAATTCCTGATCATGATCTCGGATCTTTCCGAAGTGCTCGCACAGTTCGGAGCTAAATTCGAGCATGACTTCTTTCGTTTCCTGCTCACGCGCGTGAACCCGAACGACGGCCCACAAAAATACATGGGCGGCGTGATGCGGCGACTGTTTGGTGACGACGTCCTTGTGGCCGAAGCCCTCGAATCCACGGCAATCGCCGGGGCCGCCGTCGCCAAAAAAACCCTTTATGAATTGGAAACAGGTGAGGTCGGCAGGGAAGCCCTCAAGCGCGCGCTCGAAAGCGCCGATCGGGTGAATTTCGAAATCCTGGCACTCGCTCACAAAATTTGGGGACGCAGCCCATGAAGAAGAGCATCCTTCAACGAATGGCCGAGGAGGCCGTCAATCGCACCGAGACGGTTGAGGCTGACGCCACTGAAAGGGCTGTCCCTTCACGACGGCATTCATCGCCTGTTATCGCCAACGTCGGAAAATCCCTTGCGCACCTTGGTGAGGACAGCATCCTGTCGATCGATCCGTCTAGAATCGATCGCTCACCCTACCAGGACCGATTCAACAACGATCACGAGGCCGAAGCCGAACTTGAGGCCTTGAAGGTTTCGATCGCGGCCGAAGGACAGAAAATACCCGTCCTCGTTCGGCCGCATCCAAGCAAACCTGACTACTACCAGCTCGCTTATGGCCACCGCCGTCTGGCAGCCATAAAATCCTTGATGGCGGACGCCGAACGACCAGAGACCGTCAAAATAAAGGCGCATGTCCGCAATCTCACGGATCGGCAGCTCATCGAAGAACAGGCTGTCGAAAATGGTGTGCGCGAAAACCTGACCTGGATAGAGCAAGCAATGTGGGCGGTTCAGTTAAAGGAAGCCGGCTTGTCTCATCGTGCCATTTGTCCGGTATTGGCTCTGTCTGAAGCGGCCGTGTCACACCTGTTTCGTGTCACCTCCGTCATTCCGGCTGACATCATCTTTGCCATCGGTCGCGCCAAATCCGTCGGTCGTCCGAAGTGGACTGCTTTCGCCGAGCTTCTGAAGGACGACAGCAAGATCGCCGCTGTTCGCCAGATCCTGGACACCACCGATTTTCTGTCGAAAGACGGAGCGGGCCGTATCGGGATGGCAATGGACAGGGCCAGTGGCATCATTCCTACAGAGTCGGACGAGTCGTCCAATGTGATCAACTTTACGCTCGGAGAACGGCTGTTCGGGCGTATGAAAAGTTCGTCCACAGGTACCACAGTCACTATCCCGAAAAAGCAAGATGCGTTCGCTCGCTGGTTGGCGGAGCGGATGCCTGAGCTCGTACGGGAGTACGATCATCAATTGGGCCGCGTAAAATGAGGTCTGGTAAAGCAGTCTATCTGGTTCAAAAGGAGCAATAGCGCAAAGAAAAAGGCCACCAAAACGTTCCCGTCGTGGAAGCCTTCCTCAAGTCCTTAAGCAAGATCGAGAATCGCATTTCCACGAATCACAGTCAAGAGTCTTGGCACCGTTTTTGGTGAGCGGATTTCTTTTGCCTTATGAAAGGTGAAGAAATGGAACGTGGACATGTCACGACGCCCTTTGGGCGGCGGTCGATGTCGTTTGCCTTGTTGGCACGGCAACGACAAATCAGCGAAGCAAAGCCTGAGACCAAGCGAAATAAATGGAAGCTCTTCAGGGCCATTTGCGAGGCTCGCGAGGAACTGAATGTGTCCGATCGATCTCTATCGGTCCTCGATGCTCTATTGTCGTTCTACCCGTCCGATGAACTCACTGCGAACAACGACCTCATCGTCTTTCCGTCGAATGCCCAGCTTTCGATACGCGCAAGAGGTATGACTGCAGCTACGTTGAGACGTCATCTGGCCGCACTCGTCGACGCTGGCCTTATCCTTCGCAAAGACAGCGCTAACGGCAAGCGATTTGCACGGCGGAGCAGGGCAGGGGAGATCAACGAAGCTTTCGGCTTCAATTTGGCTCCGCTGCTGGTACGCGCAAGGGAGATCGAGGGGATCGCCGCGAAAATCACAGCCGATCGGGAGTATTTTCACGCAACAAGAGAACGGATCAGCCTATGCCGGCGCGACATAACCAAGCTTATCCAGCTGGCGCTAGACGGTCACGTAGAAGGCGAGTGGGGCCTGATCCACGACCGGTTCCGCGCGTCCCTTGCATCTTTGCCACGCCGCCCGTCGCTCGAAGAGCTCCAATTTCTCCTCGGCCGTTTAGTTGAGCTTCGCACAATGATCGTCAAGCTCTTGGACGATCACGATAAAACGCAAAATATGTGCGCCAAAGAATCCCAAAATGAGCGCCACATACAGGATTCACAAACACAATCCATTTCTGAATCTGAAACCGTCCAGGACGCGCAACCGACCAAGCCTCTTGGTTCACCGGCCGCGCTTGAGGCCGTGAAAAAAATCCGCCCATCCGCCGACGACACTACTGGCGTGCCGCTAAAGTCGCTTCAGCCCTCGGTTCCATTAGATACTGTGCTTCGAGCATGCCTTGAAATCGCTCCCTACGGTCCGGGTGGAGAGATCCGGACATGGCACGACCTCCTGACTGCAACAGCTGTTCTGCGACCCATGCTTCAAATAAGCCCGTCAGCTTTCCATGAAGCCTGCCAGGTCATGGGACCCGAAAATGCCGGCGTCGCCATTGCGTGCATTTTTGAAAGGGGAGGTCATATCAACTCTGCAGGCGCTTACCTCCGCAACCTCACAAAACGAGCTACAGAGCGACAATTCACAATCAGACCGATGGTCTCAGCCCTAGTAAGGGCTAGGGCAGGCGCATCGTGAAACGGTCGCGCCATTGATAGAAAATCTCGACATCGTCTTCTAGCTCGACGTAACCGGCGCCGACTCACCGCTGACCAGGGAAGTGGCAGGTCTGCTGCTTCAATGTGCAAAACTGATCGATTGCGTCTTTCCGTAACCGCCGTTCCGGCACCACGTTGTCCTAGCCGCTGTAATCTGTGATCGGCTTTCCATGGATGAGCGAAGGGAGTTTCTCCATGGAGAGTACATTGGAGGTTCTAGCGACCACGAAGTCTGGACTTGAGGTTCACCGGCACTGGCCGGACGAGGTAATCAGGAGCAGTATATCATTATGTGATTATCCGGCAGAAGGATCGAAGGCCGAGTGAATGCTCTTCCATTCGTGGCCGAAGAGCTGGTCGCAGCAACGGTCTATCAGGCTACTTGCAGCGCTGGCATCCTCAAGCGCTCCAGCGAGCCGTCAACCACCGGGTCAACATACAAAATGCGATCGGGGAAGGATTCCACGATGAAGTCTAACCACGCCTCCAACCGCTTGGAGCGTTCGACTCCGCCATTCGACTCCTCACAAGGCGCGCAAGATCCGGTGTTGGCGATGACGCATGCCTTGGCTGAGGCCGCTTCGTCCGTCGCCATATCAAGTTCACGCCGACGATCGCTATCTTTGGCGATGCCACATGGTGGGCAGCAACCAAAGCTCGCCGGCGCGATGAAAAGCGTTACTGCACGAGTTCCCGGATCTTGTAGGCAACTTCCGTGCGGTTCGTCGCATTGAGCTTCTTCATGATGTTGCGGATATGAACCTTCACGGTGCTCTCGCAGAGGTTCATTTCATAGGCAATGATCTTGTTTGCCTTGCCGCGCCTCAGCGCCTCGGCAACGACAACCTCGCGCGGTGTAAACAGACTATCGAGGTAGCAATTCTTGCTCGCGGCGGGAGTAATCGACCCCTTGGCAGCCAGAATGCTGCTGGCAGGCACGAATACACCTCCCGCACGGGCAAGGGCCACCGCTTCCGCTGCGACCTTGACGTCGACACTGGTCGGAATATAGCCGCGGGCACCGCATTCCAGTGCTTGCAAAAGCTGTGCGAGCTCGTCGCTGTCGGCGCCGACGATCACGGGGCTGGCCTTGAATCTCTCCACCAAGGCGCAAATTTTCGTGCTGATTTCGGAGTCGGAAACTTTGCGTCCGCCAATCATGAAGAGAACGGCTGACGGTGCGACCTGCATGTCCCGTATCTGCCATTCCTCGAACGACGCTACGGTGACGATATTCATGCTGTCGTCATAGTCTGTGAGACTTCTTGAAAAATACTCGCGACCCAGAGCCCTGGAATCGATCAGAAGGACATAGTCCTCTGATTCTGCCGCGCCGGCGATGCCCGAGGCAACAAACGGCCTCAATGAATCCGGTGTTCGAACTGAAATGATGCGCGCTGCTGTTTCTGAAGCGAATTTCTCATTCGCTAATGACTGTCCGTTCATGGTCGATACCCCCAACCTTTAGTGTGACCTTTATTTTTCTTGTGATCGCCCGAATACTTCTATTCTTTGGATAGCAAAGCCCTTGTCTAAATTTCGGCATTGCTTCTTGCTTCATATTGTTCTCCTCAGTCTAGGTTTATCGTATTTTCGACCATTAGCTAATATACTTAATCTTTTTTAAGTGCATCAACATGCGTTGATAATAATCAAGGATGTTGTCACGTATTGACGCCGCTTATGAGGGGTGGTCATGGAGGTGATGAGATGTAGAATTGGGCCATCGGTAACATGATCCGGGCGTGATACGGTTTTCCGACGCAGCTTTGCTCGTGGCGGGAATCTGCTGCCAGAAATGTCGACAACAAGAAACCTGTAGTCCGTGTTTCACTGGCGAGTGGCCCTATATTGCTGACAGGCTGCGACAGCACCTCGGTGACAAAATCGAGCGATCGCAAGCGTCATTGCAGCCATCAGATATGCAGGTCAGCAATATCGTGTTTTCAAGAACTCGGGTGTTGCTAAGACTGTTCAAGATACGCCGGATTTCCGCAATTTCATCCGGCCCTTGCCATTTGCATCAGGGTAACGCGTTGCTCAAGACGCCGCTGCGCCTGGTCGACAACCACGGCGATGATGATGACCAGCCCCTTGATGACCATCTGCCAGAAGGATGATACGCCCATCATCACCAGCCCGTCGGACAGGATGCCGATGACGAAGGCGCCGATGATCGTGCCTCCGATCGTACCGCGTCCACCCGACATCGAGGTGCCGCCGAGAACAGCAGCCGCGATGGCGTTGAGTTCGAAGCTCTCGCCGGTCGCCGGATGAGCGGCCATCAGCTCCGACGAAATGATGATGCCGACGATCGCAGCACACAGCCCTGAGAACATATAGACGAAGATCTTCACCCCATCGACGCGGATGCCCGACATGCGTGCCGCGCGCTCATTGCCGCCGACGGCGAAGATGTGCCGGCCGATCGGCGTCGAGCGGGACACATAGGCGGCGATCAGCGCGAGAAAGATGAGTATCCAGATGGAAACGGGAAGGCCGAGCAGCCTGCCGGCACCGAAGACGTCGAAACCGGTCGTGTCGAACTCCGGCCTGCCGACCAGGTTCGGAAAGGTCTGGCCGTCCGAGGATAGCAGCGCGAGGCCGCGAGCAACGTAGAGCGTCCCGAGCGTTGCGATGAAGGGGGCAACGTTAAGCTTGGTGATGAGTAGCCCGTTGATGAGCCCGATCAACAGTCCGACGGCAAGCGTGATCAGGATGATCTCGTATATGTTGAAATAGACGGTGTATCCGATCGGCAATGCGACGCCATTGAGGATGAGGGCGCCCGCCACCATGCCGCACAGGCCGACGATCGAGCCGACCGAGAGGTCGATGCCGCCGGTGATGATGACAAAGGTCATGCCCATCGCCAGGAAGGCATTAAGCGCAACGTGCTTCGACATTAGAATCATATTCGCGGTCGAGGTGAAGTTCGGGGCGAAGATGGCGAAGAAGATAATGACGGCAAAGAGCGCGATGAAGGTTCTGAGTTTCATCAGCGTCAGGAGTGCCGAACCATTCGACCGCTTGGCCGCAAAAGAAGTAGAGGTATCTGCCGTCATGACGCGAGTTCCTTTGTATGTCCGTGTCCCTTGGCCGAAGCGGCGATGATGGCTTCTTCCGTGGCATCGCTTCTTTCGAAGACCGCGACCAGCTTGCCATTGCTCAAGACGGCGACACGGTCGGAAAGTGCCATGACCTCTTCCAGGTCTGATGTCGAAAACAGGATTGCCAGGCCCTTGCCGGCGAGCCTGCGCATTGTACGAAAGACATCGGCCTTGGCGCCGACGTCGATGCCCCGGCTGGGCTCGTCCATCAGAAGCACCCTGGGGTCTGTCATCAGCGCCTTACCAATGACGACCTTTTGCTGATTGCCGCCGGACATCGATGTCACCTCGAAATCCGGATTGGGTGCCTTGATCGACAGGTCACGGATCATGTCGCGCATGGCCCGCCTTTCGGCGCCGGCATCGATGTGAAAGAAGCGGGCGAAGCGTCCGAGGCTTGCGAGCGTCAGGTTGCTGGCAATGGACAGCACCTGCACCAGCCCCTCGCGCTGCCGGTCTTCCGGTATCAGCGCCAGGCCGCGCCGGATGCGGCGGGTGGTATCGCGTTCGCGAACCTCGACGCCGTCGATAAAGATCTTGCCGGTCGAATGCACGTGCCGACCCATGACGCATTCGAAGAACTCGCTGCGGCCCGCGCCCATCAAGCCATAAATGCCGAGAATCTCGCCGGCGCGAACGGAGAGCGAGACGTGATCGACGGCAAGGCCGCCGGTTGGGCGCGGCAGGCTGATCTCCTCGGCACGGAAGGCTTCCTTACCGATCGTGTGGCTGTCGCCCTTGGCAAAATCCTTGGCTTCCGATCCGATCATCGACCGGACGATCCATTTCGTATCGATATCGCGAACCATAGCCTGGCCGGTAATCTGCCCGTCGCGCAGCACGGTGATGTAATCACCGATCCGCATCAGTTCTTCCAGCCGGTGCGAGATATAGACGATTGCCACACCCTGCGCCTTAAGCTCGGCGATCACCTTGAAGAGAATGTCGACTTCCGCAGCAGACAGCGCCGATGTCGGCTCGTCCATGATCAGGATGCGGGCATCAAGCGAGATGGCCTTGGCGATTTCGACAAGCTGCTGCTGCCCGATCGGCAAATCCTCGATCATGGTCTCGGCATTGATGCCCGCGTCCAGTCTCTTTAGGAATTCATTGGCTTTGGTAATTTGCGCCTTGTGGTCGATGCCGAAGATGCCGCGCGTGATTTCGCGCGTCGCAAAAATGTTTTCGGCGACCGACATGTTGGCGAAGAGGTTGAGCTCCTGGAAAATCATGCCGATGCCGCGCGCTTGCGCGTCAGCCGGGCTATCGAAATGAACGGCTTCACCTTCAAGGATGATGCGGCCGAGGGTGGGCCGCTCAACGCCGGCGATAATCTTCATCAGCGTTGATTTGCCGGCGCCGTTTTCTCCAACCAGGACATTAACCGCGCCGCGCCGGAGCTCGAGATTGGCGCGCTTGACCGCAACAATTCCCGAATAGACCTTCGATACGTCTTCCAGGCGAAGGATGATGTCGTCCTCTGTCGTGCCGCCCATGGTCATTGACCCAACGCCAGCGCCGAAGGGGTGATCAGCGGAAGTTGACCGGAGGCTGGCAGCGGATACGCGCCGGTCACCGTGACGGTCTTGCCCACGAGGCCATCGCGTGGCAGGGCCGCGAGGAAGGACGTGTTTGCCTTCTCGTTGAATGCCTTGCCGAATTGCGCCCATTCAATCTGGTTTCTGAATTCATTGAAGTCGAGGAAATCCAGCGCGTCGCGCAGCGCCGTACCGCGGACTGCCGGGCCAATCTGCACCTTCGCGTCCGCCTTGCCGTCGTTATCCACATCGACGTCGAGGGTTCCTGCGCGAGAGGTTGTATCCGCGGCGACGATCTTGCCGCTAAGCTTGACCGCATAGGTCCAGGGCGATGAGGCCTGCTTGCGCGGATTTCCATATCTTGCGCCGGCCTCATCCGGGTTGGATGCGACTGCCTGCAACACCGTCTTGAAGTCGCCCGCACGCTTCTCAAGGTCGGGAAGCACTTGTGACTGCCAGATCGCCTCGACCTTGGTCGTCGGATCGAAGGCGGTCTTTGCTGCTTCCGCCGCCTTTTCCTCAGGTGTCGGCGTTTTGATGATCTTGCAGCCAGGCAGCGCTGCGACCAGCATGAGAGCCGCGACGGCGCCTCTGATCCTCAACATGCAATGCACCTCTATCTCACAGGAAACATATCTGGAGAGCGTGGGTTTTCCACGCTCTCCATGGTGCTCGGTCTGCCGTTAGTTCTTCAGCGCGAAGGTCTCAAGCTTGTCGGCATTGTCCGCGTTGATGAGGACGCAATCCATCAATTGCTTCTCATCCTTCGGCACTGTCTTGTTCTTGATGTAGGCGTCGGCCTGCTGGACCGCGATCTGAGCCTGGGCATAGGCCGGCTGCATGACAGTCGCCTTGATGCCGCCCGCCTTGATCGAGTCGCGCACGTCGTTGGAACCGTCGAAGCCTACGACGATGACATCTTTGCGGCCGGCGGCCTGAAGGGCTGCGATTGCGCCCATCGCCATAGTGTCGTTGCCCGAGATGACGCCCTTGATGTTCGGGTTCGCCTGCAGGATCGTTTCCATCTTGGCATAGGCTTCGGTTTGGCTCCAATTCGCCGATTGCTTGGCGACCAGCTTCAGGTCCGGATAGTCATCGATGACGTCATGATAGCCCTGCGAGCGGATACCGGCATTGGTATCGGCTTCGCGGCCAACAAGTTCGGCATAATTGCCCTTCTCGCCCATCAGCTTGACGAATTCCTGCGCGCCGAGCTGTGCACCTTGGTAATTGTTGGAAACGATCTGGGCGACGGCGATACCAGTGACGTTGATTTCGCGGTCGATGAGGAAGGCGGGGATGCCGGCATCCTTGGCCTTCTTGATGGCGGCAACCGTCGCGTCAGCGCCGGCATTGTCGAGAATGATGGCCTTGGCGCCACGCCCAATGGCCGTATCGATGACCTCGGACTGCTTGTTCGCGTCGTCGTCATGCGACATGACGAGCGTGTCGTAACCAAGCTCCTTTGCCTTGGCTTCGGCACCGACGGCTTCGGCCTTGAAGAATGGATTGTCGAAGGCTGGCGTAATGATGGCAATCAGATCCGCCGAGAAGGCAGGTGCGGCCGTGCCCAGGGCAAGAACGCTGGCAAAGGCAGCAAGTGTCAGTCTGCGTGTCAGTTTCATGGTTTCCTCCCAGTTATGAAACAGGCCCCGTTCCCAGCGAGGCAGAAAAGGGAGGACTGACGCCCTCCCCAGGATCTCCTCAGGTAATACGCCGGATGCTTTCGGCGATCTCCTGCGGTTCGAAAACCTTCTTCCAGTCGTCGCGCATCAGGGCGGGGATGCCGAACTCGATTGCCTTGTTGCAGGCGTCGGAGAAGACGCCGTCGACTTCCTTGAAGATCACGGCACCGAGAACATTCATATGGCCGAGCAGGAAGTCGCGGGCAGCTTCTGCCGGAACGCCGCGGGAAACACATTCATCCATGGCCTGACGCATGACGACGAGCAGCGAGGCGCAAACCGTCTCGGAAAGGCCCGGCTCCAGCATCGCCATCTGCTCGACGGTCACGCGGTGCGAGCGCATGACGGGTGCCCAGATGACCTTGGCGATTTCCTCGCCGAGCGCATAGGCGGTCTCCGGCCCCTGCATCAGGGCCGAGACGATGTGCTGCTTGGCAAACAGGCCGCCGAAATGGTCCTTCTTGGCCTGCATGTCCGTCTCGTCGTTGAAGATCGGCGGGTGGCATGGATGGGTGACGAAATAAGTGAGATCCTCGCGCTGCGGCAGATGGCCCGCAAAGGGGGCGGCGGCGTCGAGAGCGACGACCATCGTTCCGGGCTTGAGCTTGTCGACGATGCCGGCGGCGACCTTGCCGATCGCCGTATCCGGAACTGCAAGAATGACCACATCGGCGCCGTCGAGTGCTACCTCCGCCGGTACGCAATCGATAGCAAGGTCATTCTTCAGCCGCGCTTTGCCGGCGTCGCCGACCTCGACGTGGCGCACGTCGAAACGCGAGCCTTTCAGATTCTTGGCGAGCCGGTAGCCCATTTTGCCGCCAGCGCCGAAAAGAGCAATTGCAGTCATATCTTCCTCGCCTGTCTCCCATTCGTGGAATGGAGCACATACTGGTGTGATGAGTCAATCACCATGTCAGATGATATCTTTCGAGGCGCCGCCGAAAGGACTTGTTGATTATGGGATGGCCCGCCCTTCCGCGTTCTGTCGCAAACTCGAAGCTGCGACGCGGAAATGGTTCTGCTCAGTTTTCACGCGGCCAAGATTTCAATGCCCCGCGAAGGCCGCGCCGGGCACGACATGCCGCTGCGACCGACGTTAGGCGCGCTGGAGAAGTTCAGCCGGCACTATTGGCCTGTGGGGATGTCAATTGAAAGCTGACTGAAAGGTTGCGCGTGCGAAGCTACCTGGCTTCGTGGAGGAAGCTCATGCCAAGGCGGTGACCAGGTGTCGCCGCGGCATTCAAACAGGAGGAGACATCTATGCGTTCATCGCGCGCGCTTATTCATACCGCAGCCCTTTCTCTCATCATGACCGCCGTTTCCCTCGGCGCGACAGCGGCGCACGCCGCCGACAAGATTTCCATCATGGTGGGCGGCTACGAGAAGCAGATCTATCTGCCGGCCAAGCTTGCCGAAGGGCTCGGCTATTTCAAGGATGAAGGCCTCAATGTCGAGCTCCTCAACGAGCCGGCCGGTGTCGATGCGGAAAACGAAATGCTTGCCGGCGCGGTTCAGGGTGTCGTCGGCTTTTACGATCATTGCATTGACCTTCAGGGCAAGGGCAAATTCGTCGAATCCGTCGTGCAGTTCAGCCAGGCGCCGGGTGAAGTCGAGCTGGTGTCGGCCAAGCATCCGGAGATCAAGTCGCCCGCCGATTTCAAGGGCAAGAACCTTGGCGTCACCGGCCTCGGTTCCTCCACCAATTTCCTGACGCAGTATCTGGCCGTCAAGGCCGGTCTGAAGCTTGGGGAATTCACCTCCGTTCCGGTCGGCGCCGGCCAGACCTTCATCGCCGCCATGCAGCAGGACGCCATCCAGGCCGGCATGACGACTGAGCCGACGATCTCGCGTCTGCTGAAGACCGGCGAAGCCAAGGTCCTCATCGATATGCGTACCATGGCCGGAACGAAGGCGGTCCTTGGCGGCACCTATCCGGCCGCGTCGCTTTATATGGATGCGGCGTGGGTCGACGCCCATAAGGACGAAGTCCAGAAGCTCGCCAACGCCTTCGTCAAGACGCTGCATTTCATCAACACCCATTCCGCTGCCGAGATCGCCGACAAGATGCCGAAGGACTTTTATGTCGGCGACAAGGAGGGTTATGTGAAGGCGCTCGAAAACGGCAAGGCGATGTTCACACCTGATGGCGTGATGCCGGAAGATGGTCCGAAGACCGTTCTTGCCGTGCTCTCCGAGTTTTCGAAGAATGTTCAAGGCAAGACGATCGACCTGTCGAAAACCTATACGACGGCGTTCGTCAAGAACGCCAAGTAAGTGATGCTGCTCCGCTCTCGGTGTTGACCGGGAGCGGTTTCCGTCCGGAAATTTTTCGTCATCCCCGGCCGCACGTCAGCCAATCCGCTGTAGCCAGATCCTCGGTCTCGTCATTGTCGTGCGCCGACAACAGCACTGGATCGCTAACGTTACCAACATTTGGGCCTTTTGCTCAAAGCGATTTCATTCGAAATCGGCTACGGCACGAAAGTGGGGTTCGCGCCGATCCACACACGGCTCCCTGCTCTGCTCGACGAATTCGAGAAGGGCAGGGCGTGCGCAATGCGGTGAACTCATCCTTGAGCTCCGTGAGGGTCTTCAGCTGCGCTGCTTGCCCCGAAGCCCATCGCTGGTGGAATGCGCCTGTACAGGAACCGCCCGCGTCATGCCGACCGACGCCACGGCTAGGACCTGATGCGGCCTACAAACCACCTCTTCTATATGCTGCGTGATGCTCGGCAGGATCTCTGTCAAACTGCCGGCTTGAAAAATCCGCCGTCAAAGAGACGCAGATCACGGAGCGGCTTGGCGGGACATTATCGCACCGGCCAGGCGGGTCTTCTCCTCTGTGCATGTAAGGCAATCATATTTCTATTGCGGTCTACGGTGACTGATGCGCGCATTCAACCAAACACCCAAGACGGCGATGATGGGGGTCGCGAAGCTCAAACCCCACTTCCAGAGTGTAAACCCTAGTCCCAGAGTCAGCGAGCCACGCGGCCACGCGTGATAGGAATCAGCACAAAGCTCGTCGTTACTGCACGAGTTCCCGGATCTTGTAGGCAACTTCCGTGCGGTTCGTCGCATTGAGCTTCTTCATGATGTTGTGGATATGAACCTTCACGGTGCTCTCGCAGAGGTCCATTTCATAGGCAATGATCTTGTTTGCCTTGCCGCGCCTCAGCGCCTCGGCAACAACAACCTCGCGCGGTGTAAACAGACCGTCGAGGCAGCAATTCTTGCTCGCGGCGGGAGTAATCGACGCCTTGGCAGCCAGAATGCTGCTGGCAGGCACGAATACACCTCCCGCACGGGCAAGGGCCACCGCTTCCGCTGCGACCTTGACGTCGACACTGGTCGGAATATAGCCGCGGGCACCGCATTCCAGTGCTTGCAAAAGCTGTGCGAGCTCGTCGCTGTCGGCGCCGACGATCACGGGGCTGGCCTTGAATCTCTCCACCAAGGCGCAAATTTTCGTGCTGATTTCGGAGTCGGAAACCTTGCGTCCGCCAATCATGAAGAGAACGGCTGACGGTGCGACCTGCATGTCCCGTATCTGCCATTCCTCGAACGACGCTACGGTGACGATATTCATGCTGTCGTCATAGTCTGTGAGACTTCTTGATAGGCACTCGCGGTCCAGAGCCCTGGAATCGATCAGAAGGACATAGTCCTCTGATTCTGCCGCGCCGGCGATGCCCGAGGCAACAAACGGCCTCAATGAATCCGGTGTTCGAACTGAAATGATGCGCGCTGCTGTTTCTGAAGCGAATTTCTCATTCGTTAATGACTGTCCGTTCATGGTCGATACCCCCAACCTTTAGTTTGGCCTTTGTTCTTCTTGCGGCTGCCTGAATATTTCTTTTCTTGCGATAGAAAAACGTTTGTCTAAATCGAACCATTGCTTCTTGCTGTACGCTGCACTCTTTATTCGCGTTTATGTTGTTGCAGATTGTTACTCATGACGCAATGTATTTATTGAGTAAATGAATATATATAAATAATGTTTCGGGAGAGTTGCCACGCAGTTCTACGCCTATAGATGTACTCCGTAAGAGTAGTTTGATACCGAATTAGGCAGCGGCTTTCTATGATTGCAAAACAAGCGGTTTCGGCTACCTCTTAGCAAATGTAGTTCACGTAGCTAAAAGTATAATGTCTCCATCAGAACCGATTGGTTTTCACTATCTATTTGAAATCAATGGTTCATGTGTGAGACGGTCGACCAATCGACCGTTGGGGCCGACGGTTCCGATCCCTCAAGAGCTCGACTCTGATTGTTTACGCCGGAATGTCTGACGCAATGCCCATTTAGGATTCGGCGGGTCTCATTTGATGTTCGATCTGGCAATAGCTTTGACACAAGCAGGTCGACTGAAGTCGGTAACGAAAAAAATGCATCTGCCTCGTCTGCTAAACCTGGCAGCGATATGCCAGTTTCCCACTTGAAGGGCCAAACCGAAACGGACACTTGTGGGCGCCTTCAACGGCGATGTCCGGGTCCGATCCGATTGCAGGCCGAACATTCGGATGTGTGTGGCCGAAAGCAGGTTGGAGCAAGAATGTATGTTCTCAGAAGGCACCTTCACCTAGGTTAATTTGATAGCATCGCATATTATACTTTAGTTGTTGGCACTATTTCTGGGTGACCGTGTTTAAATAGTGTTGAAAGTCGTCAACGACGTCGAGAAGTGCCCGAATGTAACCATTCCTAGGCATTTTCGGGGGAAACCATTAATCCTGTTTCAATGAAGCTGGACTATTTTGTCTCCGATTGGACAGGCCATGAGGCGCCTGCGCTCGAGAGTCCCCTCAGCAGCTCGCGGACTGTTTTTGCAAAAAACCGCCGCAAGTACTCCAAAAATTCGGGTTTCGGCGAAGCGGGCTAGCGTCCCGGAGCCCCGAACGTAGGTTAGGAATTATGATTTTCTCTCTTCGCAATATACTCGTTGGAATTTTCCTTTTTCTCAGCCTTGCTCTGTGCGTGCTAACAGGATCGTCCATGCTCACTGCCTATCGCAGCGAGAGCACCTATGCCGACGTCTCGAAGTTCACCATGCTCGACCGCGCGTTCTTCCAGGCGCTGGCTAACTTCCGCAACGAGCGAGGTGACGGCTCGTCGCTCGCCAAGCTCGAGCTTGGCACTCAGGACGCAACGCTTGCCTTGTTGAAAACAGATCGGCCCATCGTCGACAAATATATGGCTGAGGCAAAGTCGGTCTCTGCGAACATTGACGACGAGACCCTCAAAGCGCCGATTGCCGACGTCATGAGCGCCTACGATCGGGTCGTCGCATTCCGCTCAAAGCTCGACGGCGAAGTCGCCAAGAAGCTCGCCGATCGCGATCCAACGCTGCAGGCAACCACGCTGGACCTCGGCCAGCAGCTCCTAACCGCGCTAGAAACAGGTTCGGCCGCCGTCGAGAGCCAGATCCGCGCGCGTGACCCCTCGATGGCGGCTATGATCCAGATCCGCGCATTGACATGGTATACCCGCGCGACAGCTGGAGCGGCGAACCTCCTGTTCGTCAACACGCTCGCCTCGGGCGAGGCGATGAAGCCGGAGGACGTCAGCAAGATCCAACAGTTCGATTATGCTGCGAACTTCATCTGGGGGCAGATCGGCACCCTGGTCAACCATCAGTCAACGCCCCAGGTTGTCAAGGACGCCTACAAGGTCAGTAATGCGACCTATTTCGGCGGCGACTTTGCGGCGAAACACAGTGCATTGCTTGCGAAGTTCGCAGCCGGTGAGAAGAAGGCGATGCCTCTCGACGACTGGCGGCCTCTCGGCAACGCCGCCCTTCTCACGATCACAAACACCGCCGCTGCCGCCGCGGATGGCATGGTGGCCAAAGCAGCCGCGAGCCAGAATGATGCATTCATCAGCCTGATCGCCTACGGGCTTACCTTCCTTGTCGCCGCGGTTCTGAGTATCACGGGCATCTGCGTCATCCTCTTCCGCGTCACCAAGCCCGTCGGCGCGCTAACCAATTCGATGACGACGCTCGCCCGAGGCGACCTCTCGGTCTCGATCGGCGGCGTCGAGCGGCGCGATGAGATCGGCGCCATGGCGCGTTCCGTACAGGTGTTCCAGCAGGCAGCCCTGCGCAACAAAGCGCTGGAAGCCGAAGCTGCCGAGGCACGCGTGACATCGGAGCGTGAACGCGTCGAAGTCCAACGCCGCGCCGAAGCCGAGGCCGAGCAGAGGCTGCTGCAAGCAACAGGTTCGCTTGCGACAGGTCTGCGTCATTTGGCATCCGGCAACCTGGTCTGCGAGATCGAAACGCCGCTCGCTGAGCAGTTTGAAGCGCTGCGCCAAGACTTCAACTCGTCGGTCAGCCAGCTTCGCGCCGCCATGTCCCGCGTCGGCCAGGCCGCGTCGCTCGTAAACGGCGGCAGCTACGAGATCTCGCAGGCTTCCGATAACCTCTCCAAGCGCACCGAGCAGCAGGCCGCATCGCTGGAAGAGACGGCGGCAGCGCTTGAAGAGGTGACGGCCAACGTTCAGTCGACCTCCAAGCGAGCTGGCGATGCGCGCGACTTGGTACGCGGTGCCCGATCGCGGGCAGAAAACTCCAGCCAAGTCGTCAGCAATGCCGTCAGCGCCATGGGCAGGATCGAGCATTCCTCCAAACAGATCAGCCAGATCATCAGCGTCATCGACGAAATTGCGTTCCAGACCAACCTGCTTGCGCTTAACGCCGGCGTCGAGGCGGCGCGTGCGGGCGAAGCCGGTAAGGGCTTTGCCGTCGTTGCTCAGGAAGTGCGCGAACTTGCTCAGCGCTCTGCCAATGCCGCCAAGGAGATCAAAGCCCTGATCGGCAACTCCGAAGTTGCCGTTAGCGAGGGAGTGAAGTTGGTCAACGACACCGGCGAGGGCCTCGCGGCTATCGCCGACCTCGTCCTGCAGATCAATCATCACATGGATGCGATCGCCACCGCCGCCCATGAACAGTCCATGGGTCTGTCGGAGATCAACAGCGCCGTCAATCACATGGACCAGGCGACACAGCAGAACGCCGCAATGGTGGAAGAGATGAACGCGGCTGGCGCAGGCCTCGCCGAGGAAAGCAGCCGTCTCGGCGAACTTCTGAGTGCATTCCGCACAGGCGAAACCGAGCGTAGGGAGCCGCAGGCGAGGGCCGTCGCACGGCCTGCCCCAGCCCCGACAACGGGCCGACTTGCTGCACGCGCCGCTCCGGTCACGCAGGGTAATGCCGCGCTGAAGCATCTCCAGCAGGAGTGGTCGGAGTTCTGATGGTCTGAGGTCAAGAGAGGCACTCAAGTCTTGTTGCGGTTAACGCCCAAAGGATCGCCCCGGACAAATCGTCCGGGGCATTTTTGCGTTGCCGTTTCAGCCACCCCTAACGCAGACTTCATCTTGATGCTTATCGCCATCGAGATTCCATCATCTGGTTATGGTAGCTTATGTGATTGCCGAACGTAAGTTCGGAGCCTTTCAAGAGCTTCGGTTGCCATACAGCAGAACGACCGTTCAATTTCATTTAACTGCGTAAAGCTATTGGTTCGGCGAGCAGTTCCACTCTCAATCGCCATGACGTATCGGCGTGGTGCGGAGGCGATTGGGCGATCATCGATCCGCTCCGGCAGTTTCACAGTGCGATGACGTCCGGCCGCAGCACCTTAAACTTCAAGTCAGTGTGTCCTCGCGAGGCAGGCGATCAGATAATCATGCCACAGATGAAGCCATCGGCGCTTAATTCGCACGGGGACAGTGGTGCTTGCGAACGACCGTGGGCAATCTGGAGCCTACAGTCGCAAAGATCCTTGCGAGGTTCTGTTCGAACGTGTCCTGGATATCGCCGCGGCCGGGACCGAGCGTCCTGATGCGCTGTCGCTGCACAGGGCGGCCAGTCAGGAACAGGCGACCATCGCGCATCGGGCCGAGCAGGACGGCGCTGGCGGCCGACAGATAAGCATTCGGATAGAGATATTTGGCGATGCGTACAGCATGGGTCCGTATTGTCTGGTCTATATCGTCGTTAGCATCGACATAGATGCCGCGCATGAGGTGCACGAGCTTACCGGCCTCCGCTTGGCGGTGACCGCGCTTTTTGTCAATATTTTCGCCGACGAGATGAAGAGGCATATATGTAACTATCGCGTATTTCGAATACGCGATAGTTTCACAATGAAAATCTCCAATCGTGTCGGCGTTATCGATAAGGCATTGATTATAAAGCAATATCCGTTAAATTGTCATTGCGGGTTCGAAGGGATGACCCGGGGCTCAGCTAGCTGGCGAGCCGGCTTGCCGCGCGGCGCTGAAACACCATTCGGCAGCACCTTTGTCGCTTAGCGGCCGTGAATAGAGGTAGCCCTGCACCAGCGTACCTCCCAATCCCCTAAGCGCCGCAAGCTCTTCTGGCGTTTCAACACCTTCAACCACGCATTCAAGCCCCATGTCTCGGCTGAGAGTGAGCAGAGACTTTACTATTTTGAGGCTGGCAGGCCTTTTGTGTAAGTCTGTGACGAAGCTGCGGTCTATTTTGATCTTGGTGAGAGGAAGAGCATGTAACCGTGTCAAGCTGGAGTAGCCTGTGCCAAAATCGTCCAGTGAAATGCCGCAACCGAGGCGTCGTAGCATTTCCACTGACAATTTGATCTGCTCGAAATCATGTGCAAACGCCGTTTCAGTAATTTCAAGATCAAGACGCCATGGGTCAAAGCCGCTGCTTTCGATAATCCCGATTAACGACAGCACTCCTTCGCAGGTGTTGAGATCGTGGGCCGACAGATTGAATGACAGGCGCAAGGATTTTTCCCACTCCGACGCGAAAACAAGTGCCTTTTTAAGCAGAGGACGCGTCAGCGAACCGACGATGCCGGCCCGTTCTGCAATGGAGAAGAATTGCGCCGGTGACACACATCCGAGAACTGGGCTGTGCCAGCGGGCCAAGGCTTCAAAGCCAACCGTTTGCCCGTAGTCTATATTCACAATCGGCTGAAACATGACCGAAAGTTCGTCTTCCAGATTGGCTTGCTTGAGTAGGTGCTCAGTGCGTGCTTCGATGTTGATTTGCTTTTCATGCTCAACGTCAAATAAGACCGCGCCCCCGCGGCGTGTTCTTTTGGCATGGTAAAGGGCGTAATCCGCCCTGTCGAACAGCTGCTCCAGCGTGGAAGCGAGGTTTGGAAAGACAGCTATTCCCATCGACGCGGATATGTGCACCGTTCCTTCGGGCAGATGATAGGGTGCCCGTAGCCATTCGGAAATGGCATTAGCGTTTGCTAGGAGCTGAGTATCGTCAGGTGCGACCGGCGCGACAATTGCAAACTCGTCACCGCCCAATCGAAATGCTCGACTAGCTTTCAAACTGGTCGTCAGGCGCCTGCTGACGTCGATTAGCAGCTTATCTCCCGCTGAATGTCCGTAAAGGTCGTTGACCGGCTTGAAGCCATCAAGATCAATGACCCCCAGGGCCAGTCTGGTATTCTCGGCTTTGGCCCTTTGGAACTCCGTTTCCAGATGCGCAAAAAACGCGCGCCGATTGGGTAGGTCCGTCAGACTGTCGATATTCGCAAGCAAGAGGTTTTCATTGCTAAGCGCTTCTGTGCGTTGTTGCGCGATGACCATACGCTCGAAATTGCGGTAATTGGTGAGGAGAATCGACATCATGCCAGCGCAGACCAGCGCCACATTGACAGCTATCGCAATAAAGGTCGGCTGCCTTGATGTGATGAAAAATACAATGAATGCTCCGTTGACGATCACAGTCACTATGAATGCTGCCGAACGAACATACATCAGACAGAAAATGCAGGAGATTACGGTGATTGCCATATAGAAGGCAACATGAGACTGCGCGTATGCATCGCCGTAAGGCACCAGCAAAAACGACCAGACGGTAAATGCGATGGGAATGCCGACAGCCAGACGGTTGGTGCGTACGAGTGCGGCGTAAGCCACGTCCGGCCCGGGCTCCGCATTCCGCGTTCTCCACCAGAATCCGATCCTAAGCGTACAGCCGAGCGTGAAAAGTGCGGGAATGCCAACAGTGAGCCAAATCGGCGCTGACTGCATATGGGTAATGGAAAGCGCCCAAGTGCTCGAAATCAGGATGAAATACATCATCGGCATCTGCCGTGTGAAGGCGCGGTACTGAGCTTTCAGCAGGTCCGCGTTATCCGACCGAATGGACATGAAGTTCAGCAGTTTTTGTTTGGCTTTTAGTATTTCCATCGCGCGACTCACAGCATAACGGCGCTATTTATGGCATATTGGTCGTTACGCTATTTGAAATACACATGGTTAATCGCCAAAGAATTGATTCAACCTCCGAGTGCGCGCGTTATTATGCTGATCGAAATAGGACTTTTTCTTATTTAAGCTGTGCGAATGTCGCCTGAGCAAGTGTTGGTAGAATAAATGTACATTTTTGTACCTGGATCGACCTTCAATCTCACCGCGATTGATCACCGGACCAGCTTCACAGGCGCCAAACTCGGCCGTGGCGTCGATGAATTCATCGCCGCTCTGGCCGCTTCAAGCGCGAAAGGCTTCGGCTTCAGCGACGCCTCGGACCTTGCCATCGCGCGACTGCAACGGTGGTCAGTATGCTAACCACCAACTGAGCTGGCTCGGAGATTCTCCGGCAGGTGCGTGACCTTGGGCCTTTACGTCGCTCTAAACATTGAAGCGCTACTGCCGTAATGTTCGGCCTGACTGTGCATCGAAGAGATGTAGCTTTCCGACGCGCGGGACAATGGTGACTTCGTCTCCAGGACGGAAATCGTGCCGTTCGGAAAAGACCGCAACCAGTTCGCTATTGCCGTAGCGCAGGAAGACCATGGTTTCGTGGCCGGTTGGCTCCGTCACATTCACTGTTGCTTTCAGGCCGGCTTCGCCGAGCTGCAGATGTTCTGGACGAACGCCGAGCTGGACTGCCTGACCGTCAGTGGCAGCGGGAGCAAAACCAAGAGCGATCTCGTCACCGGTCTCGGAAACAAAGACGTGCCCATCGGCCTTGTACTTGCCCTTCATGAGGTTCATGGACGGCGAGCCGATGAAGGTCGCCACGAACGTGTTGTTCGGCCAGTCGTAGAGGTCGAGCGGCGTGCCGATCTGCTCGACATGGCCGCCCTGCATGACCACGATCTTGTCAGCCATGGTCATGGCTTCCACCTGGTCGTGGGTTACATAGATGGTCGTCGTATTGAGCCGCTGATGCAGTTCCTTGATTTCCTTGCGCATTTGTACGCGCAGCTTAGCGTCGAGGTTGGACAGCGGCTCGTCGAACAGGAAGACTTGCGGCGAGCGGACGATTGCCCGGCCCATGGCGACACGCTGGCGCTGGCCGCCGGAAAGCTGACGCGGATAGCGGTCGAGATAAGGCACGAGATCGAGCGTTTCGGCAGCGGCTTGGAGGCGCTGCTTGATGAGGTCTGCCGGCTGCTTCTGCAGGCGTAGTGCAAAGACCATGTTTTCCGCCACTGTCTTGTGCGGATAGAGCGCATAGCTCTGGAATACCATCGCGATGTCGCGATCCTTAGGGGGCATGTTGTTAACGACGCGGCCGCCGATTGAAATCGTGCCGCCCGTAATGCTTTCCAGTCCCGCCACCATCCGCAGCAACGTCGACTTGCCGCAGCCAGACGGGCCGACGAGCACGACAAATTCGCCATCATCGATTTCGATGTCGATCCCGTGAAGGACTTTCATGGCGCCATAGGTTTTTTGCGCCCCAGATACCTTAACTTCAGCCATCTCGCTCCCTTCTGCCCCATCAAAGCCTGTTCTCGAAGGCTGATACCGAGGCATTCTCCCATTCTTTCGACGCTTTTTTCATCCGCGGCCAGACAGACTCCGCCCGCACCGCGTTTCCGAAATCTCGCGGAATTTCCCCTCCATGAAACGTTTCATTTTCGATTGACATTTTACCGCCACTGTCTAATTCTTACCATCGAGACCGAGAGGAGCGGTGTCACACGCAAACGATGAAACGTTTCATTTCTTTGCTTAACAGATAGTTCTGCAGGAGACCAGTGTAAATTTCGCGACTGGTTCCGCCTCATCCGGCGGGCAGATCACCGGGGATAAAATGGAGGAGAACACATGAAACTCGAAGTATACGATGCATTAATGCGCCGTCAGGCAAGCCGTCGTGATGTCCTGCGCGGCACGGCGAGCGCTGCCGCGCTGATGGGTGTTTCCAGCGTCATGGGCGGATTGCCGGCTCCGGCGTTTGCCGCCGATGACGTCCGCTCTCAAATTCTAAAGATTCCAGGCGTAGGCAAGGGCGCACCTACGGATGCGGACTGGCAGAAGGTAGGTGAGCTTTGTCTTGGGCCAACCAAGGCCAATGTCAAGCAGGGCGAGTTTGCCGGCGTTGAGCTGACCTTCATGGGGCTCAACAACCAGAACCTCCACAATTTCCTGTTCCGCGGCTTCCTGAAGCCATGGGAGGCATATACCGGCGCCAAGATCAACTGGATCGACCTCGCCCAAGCCGACTATAATGCCCGCCTGCAGCAGTCGATCGCCACCGGCACCGTCGATTTCGACATTCTTGAAATGGGGGCGCCCTTCGAGGGGGATACGGCCGGCAAGGGCCTGCTGTCCGAGATGCCCGATTGGGTAAAGAAGCAGATCGATATTGACGACTACGTCGATTATCTGAAGCCTCCTGTCGGAACTTGGGACGGTAAGACCTATCGCGTGACGATTGACGGCGATTGTCATAACTTCAACTACCGCGCTGACTATTTCAAAGACGAGACCCTTGCGAAGGCTTGGAAGGACGAAGGCCATTCTGGTGAGTGGAGCGTTCCGAAGACTTGGGCCCAGGTTCAAGAAGTCTCCAAATTTCTGAAAGGCAAGAAGGATCCGCTGTCGGCCGGCCCGGCATATGGTTACCTCGACCCGTACAAAGGATGGGGTGGGTTTGGTTTCTACTTCCTGGAAGACCGGGCAACCGCCTATGTGAAGATGCCGGGCGATCCGGCTTGGCTGTTCGACCCGGAAAACATGAAGCCGCTCGTCAACAGTCCTGGCTGGGTCCGCGCTATTCAGGAAGCGATGGACCTCCTATCTTACGAACCCACCGACCAGATCAACGCCGATCCGGGCACGACCGGGTTCCAGCAGTTCCTCGCCGGCACGGGTTCCATGGTCACCTGGTGGGGCGATATCGGCCAGCAGGCAAACACATCCGACACATCGGTAGTCGGCGAGGTTGCTGCTTTCGACATTCTGCCCGGCTCCGAGGACGTGTACGACCGTAAGGCGGGCAAATGGGTGAAGGCAAAGGATGGCGTGAACTACGCGCCGAACTGTGCTTATCTCGGATGGGGCATTTATGTTATGGCCCGCGTGGAAAGCGACAAGCTGAAACACCGCGCTGCTTGGAGCGCCGCCGCCCATCTGGGCGGCAAGGACCTGGCGATCTGGACGGCCATGTATCCGTCCGGCTTCCAGGTGCACCGCAACAGCCAGTCCAAGATCGAGGAATGGGTGGCCGCGGGCTACAAGGGCGACTACATTTCGAACTATCTAAAGTCGCAATTCGGCTCCTATAACCACCCGAACCGTGCTGTTGAGCCGCGTATCCCGGGCATTTTCCAATACTATTCCGTTGCGGAAGACGAATTGGCGAAAGGCTATGGCGGCAAGTACAAGTCGGCCCAGGAAACGGCGGACGCCATTGCCGCCGCCTGGGAAAAGATCACCGATCAGATCGGCCGCGACAAGCAGCTGAAACTGTATCGCGCGAGCCTCGGGCTCTGATCTCGTAGAAGTGATTGTGCCGGCGGGACATCGCGTTCCGTCGGCCTTCGAATGGCTTGACGGGGACTATCATGTCGACAATGGAAGGCGACCTGTTGCATACGGTCGAAACCGGCTCGATTTCGGCGAGCCGGCGTTTTTGGGGTTATGCAGCCCTGTGGGTGAGCGCGGCCTGGTTTGCCGCCTCGTTTATGCTTCAGTCATCCCATGACCTCGGCTGGACGCAATTGGGCTTCGAAAACTGGCGGCCTGTGCTCTACGCCTACTTTATCTGGGCAGCGGTCCTTTGCGCGACGCGTGTCGTCATTCACGGCGAGGCGGGAAAGAAGGCGCTGTTCGTGCTGCCGGCCGCCCTTTTTGTCGTGTCCATGGTGGTCTTCCCGCTTCTCTTTGCGCTTTGGGTCGGATTTTCCGACTGGAACCTGGCTTCGCCGACAGGACGGCAATTCAACGGGCTGGATAATCTGCGTCAAATGTTGGGGGATGCGTTTTATCTCAACGCGCTTATCAACATGGTCTATTATGCTCTTGCGATCGTGGTTGAATATGCGATCGCGTTTGGTTTGGCACTGCTGCTGAGCCAGGAGATCGTTGCTCGCAAATTCTGGCGTGTGACCTTTCTCCTCCCGCTCATGTTGTCACCCGTTGCGGTAGGCTGGATGGTCGGAAAATCGATGCTGGAGACACGCTTCGGGCCAATTGCTCGGCTTGCCCGGTGGCTCGGCTGGGAAAATCCGTCCTTCTTCGGCGATCCGCTGACCGCCAAGCTTTCGATCATGGTCATGGATGCCTGGACGTTCATTCCTTTCATGATGATCATGCTTCTTGCCGGCCTGCAGTCGTTGTCGCGCGAAGTACTGGAGGCTGCAGAAGTCGATGGCGCAACGAAATGGCAGCGCTTCTGGCAAGTCATCTTCCCGCTGATGCTGCCGGTTTCGGTGACGGCGGTCATGATCCGCATCATATTCAAGCTCAAGCTCGCCGACATCATCATCACGGTCACGGCCGGCGGCCCGGGCGGCGCCACGGATTCCGTTACCAGCTTCATCTATCGCGAGTATCGCGACCGTTCGAACGTGGGTTATGGAACGCTTCTGGCGCTCGTCTACCTGGTAATAATCGTCATTGGCATGACAACGCTGATCAATATTTCCGACCGCATCGTCAAGCGCATGACGGGGAGAATCTGATGGCTGCAATCGACTTCGACAAATTCGCCCGCCGCCAGCGCGCTCGCTGGTGGGCAATGCGCTTTGTGGTTTATGGCCTTCTGGTGACCTGGGCGATCGTTAGCCTTTTTCCGCTTTTCTGGACGATTTCGACCTCGTTCAAGACTGCGCCCGATGTGATGAAGGGCAATATCGTGCCCTGGTACGACTTCACGCCGAGCTGGCTCGGCTGGCGCTCTCTCGGGCTTTCGCCCGACGCGCTCAGCCAGACTTCGACCGTTCGCGACGAGTTCATGCACCGGCTGTGGAACAGCGCCCTGATTTCGGGGGCCGCCTCGGCGCTTGCCGTCTTCCTTGGATCGCTTGCCGCCTATGGGCTCAGCCGCTTCTCCTACAAATTCGGGCATATGCGCAATTCCGACATATCTTTTTTCTTCCTGTCGCAGCTCATCATGCCGCCGGTCGTTCTGGCCTTGCCATTTCTGGTCCTCTACAAGCAGCTTGCGCTTCTTGACACCTTTGGCGGACTGATTGCGGTCTACACGTTGATGGTTCTGCCGATCGTCATCTGGATCATGCGTGACCAGTTCGCGACTATTCCTGTGGAACTCGAGGAAGCGGCACTCGTCGACGGCCTATCAATCTGGGGCGCGTTCAGCCGCATCATCGTGCCGCTGGTGGCGCCGGGTATGGTCGCGGCCTTCATCCTCGCCCTGATCCTGTGCTGGAACGAATATTTCTTCGCGGCCCTACTGACGTCGACAAACACGAATACGCTGCCGGTCATGATCGCCAGCCAGACAGGCAGTCAGGGGATTAACTGGTGGTCCATGGCGGCGCTTTCTACGGCTGGGATCTTGCCACTTGTATTCGTCGGCATCCTGCTCGAAAAGCACATCATCGCGGGCATGACAGCCGGCGCAGTGAAATAGCGGCGGTAGTGTTTGCACATGGACAAGATACCCACAGTCAAGGATGTCGCCATGCGGGCGGGTGTCTCGGTGGGTACGGTGTCGCGGGTGCTTGCCGGCGAGCTTTCCGTCAAGACAGCGCTGCGCGACAGGGTCCAAGATGCGATCGATGCGCTCAGCTATAGACCGAATGTCATGGCCCGGGCGCTGCGCACCAGCACGACGGATGTGATCGGGCTGATCGTTCCCGATATTACCAACCCGTTCTTCTCGCAAATGGCGGCCAGTGCAGAACGCGCGGCCTTTGAGTACCGCCATTCGCTGATGCTGGCGAGTTCACACAACGACCGCGAGGCCGAGCAGAGCCACATTTCGGCCTTTCTAGATCGTTCTGTGCGGGGCATCATTATTGTCGCGGCGAATGTTAGCCACTCCGCGCATGTGAAAACCAAGGTGCCGATCGTGTCGCTCGATCGCCGCTTTGCCGATTTTCCGCTGATCTCCATCAATCACGCCGAGGCGGCCGCGCTCGTTGCCGATCATTTTTACGAACTCGGTCATCGCCGCATCGCCTATATTGCGGGTCCGGCCGATACAGAGGCCGGGCGCGCGCGCCGGGAGGGTTTTGTGGACCGCATCCGCGCGTTGGATGCCAAGGCCGAGCTGGAAATATTTTCCGGTCGGTTCGACTACGAATCTGGCGAGGTCATCGCGCGCCGGCTTCTTGCCCAGCCGCCCAACATGCGGCCAACAGCTATCGCCGCCGCGAGCGACCAGCAGGCGATCGGAGTGCTTCGTGCAGCGCGCGACCTTGGCCTCGATGTGCCGGGCGCCCTCTCCATTGCTGGTTTCGATGATATCCATCTCGCCAATCTTGTCGTGCCACGCCTGACGACCGTGCGCCAGCCGACGGACCAGCTGGCAAGGCGCGCCGTCGAATTGTTGCTCGAAAAGGCACTAGAACCCGGCGATGAAGCCTTGAGCGCCTCGCTTGTCATCCGCGGGTCGACAGCGCCTCCGCCGCCCGACCAAGCCGGCGATCAACCGACAGAAGGCCCGAAGAGCCCCCAACAGGAGTAAACAATCAATGCTCAAAGGTATCAGGCCAGAACTCAATGGCGATATTCTCCAGGCGCTGTCCAACATGGGCCATGGTGATTACCTCGTCGTTTCCGACACGAATTTCCCCTCGGATTCCGTCGCACGGCACTCGCTACTCGGTCACCTTCTGACAATGGAGAACACGCCCGCACCAAAGGCGATCGAGGCGATCCTCTCGGTCTTCCCGCTCGACACGCCGCTGCAGCCATCGGTTGGCCGCATGGAAGTCATCGGCAAACCGGACGAAATTCCGGACGTGCAACAGGAGGTGCAGGCCGTGGTCGATCGTGTAGAGAACAAGGCGGCGCCCATGTATCCGATTGAGCGGATGGCTTTCTACGACATTGCCCGCAAGGCCTATTGCGTTATCGCAACTGGAGAGATGCGATTCTACGGCTGCTTCATTCTCACCAAGGGTGTCATTCCAGCTAACGAGGTGGCGCGATGAGTGACAGAAAGACCATTGTTATTTTAGGCATCTTCGCCGCCGATACCGCCTATAAGGCCAAGCGCCTGCCGCATATCGCCGAAACTCTGATCGGTTCCGGCTTTTCTCTCGGCCCCGGTGGCAAAGGCTCGAACCAGGCAATTGCTGCGGCGAAAGCAGGCGGCGAGGTCGTCTTCATCTCGCGCGTCGGCAACGATCCCTTCGGCGACATGGCACTTGCGGCCTACGCGGCGGTGGGCGTGAAGGCCAATGTGATGCGCATGGACGGCGTGTCGACCGGTGCCGCCTTCATCTTCGTCAACGAGGACAATGGCGATAACGCCATTATCGTAGCACCCGGCGCGGCCGGCCTGATCGGCATTGAAGACGTCGACGCCAACCGGGCGGAGATCGAAGCCGCCGCTATATTCATGACCCAGCTCGAACAGCCGATCGAAGCCGCCATCCACGGTCTCACGATCGCGAAGAAGGCTGGCGTTACGACGATCTTCAATCCTGCGCCGGCACAGGTGATCCCCGATAATATCTATCCGTTATGTGACTTCATCGTCCCGAACGAGGTCGAGGCCGCAGGTATCGTCGGCCATCCGGTCGACACCGAGGAGCAGGCGGTGAGGGCGGCCGAAACGCTTCTCCAGCGCGGCGCGAAGACGGCAATTATCACGCTCGGCGCGCGAGGCTCGCTCTATCGAACAGCAGGCCATAGCGAATTCATTCCGGCTGTTGCCGCGGGCAAGGTGATCGACACGACCGGGGCGGGGGACGCCTTTCTCGGCGGCTTTGCGGCAGCCCTTGCCGAAGGCCGCGCGCCGATTGACGCCGTGCGCTTTGCGTCAGTGACGGCCGGCATTGCAGTGACGCGCCCCGGCACAGCGCCCGCCATGCCCGCGCGAGCCGAAATCGAGGCACTCCTCCGTTCTGCATGACGGAATGAACCGTACGGCAGGGGGAGGATGTCCACTCTGTCATTGCACCCACGCGGTAGCTAAACGAGATGCCGCCGACAAGCGGGCGCGATCATCAGCGCTTTCGTACGAATTCCGTGCGCAGGACCAAGCCCTTGATGGCGTCGTGCCGGCAGTCGATCTCCTCCGGATTTTCGGTGAGGCGGATCGACTTGATGACAGTGCCCTGCTTCAACGTCTGGCCGGCTCCCTTGACCTTCAGGTCCTTGACCAGCACAACACTGTCTCCATCGACAAGAACATTGCCGGCGGCATCGCGAACCATTGATGCCTTTGCAGCCTCTGCGGCAATCTCGGAGGCTGGCCGCCATTCACCGGTGGCCTCATCGTACACATAATCGTCGTTCTGGTCGCTCATGGGGTCCCCTGTCTGATGTTCGCGTCGCGATGTTGGTGCCCGTGCTTCACAACGCGGCGATGGCTGAAGCGGCTTCGGGCGAATGTGAGCCTCTATCGCGAATGGCGTGGCAATGCAAATCGCACCATTGGTGACTGAACACAGTAGACGGGATCGCAAAGTTATCGCCGGCAAGCCGAGCATAGGTGTTGGCGCTCATTTTTTACGCGACATTGAGACGAGCGATTTCATGCCAGGTCTGGAAGGTATGATCTCTCGCTTTGCCGCATCATAGTAGCGAAGCTTGTCCGTGATCATGACGCCCGGCTTGATACCTTGTGCCTTCAGAAGCTTGATCATCAAGCGTTTTGCGGCCTTTTTATCGCGGCGCGATTGAGCGAGTACGTCCAGAACAAAGCCGTTTTCATCCACGGCGCGCCATAGCCATTGCTTCGCTCCATTGGTGGAAACCACACGCTCATCGAGATGCCATTATGGATCAGGAAAGCAGCGGCAATCGCAAAGCTTGCCGTTGCATGATCGGATGGAAACGAGGGATCGCTGCTACGTTCGATCAGAAGTCGTGTAATCCCAGCGTCATAGGGCCGGACGCGTTGATCGAAAAGCAAAATGATCTGATTGATTCCAAGCCCGACAAGGAAGGTCAGGCCGGTAGCGATCAGGACGTGGCGCGTTTTTATCCGCTCAGAGCTGCTCCACCATTGGGTAGCGACAGCCAGAAGGCGGTTCCCCGCCAACCAGTTAATCCATTCGGTAGTGGCGGCGTCGAGTTTGTACATTCGGGCTCCTGTCGTTTCGCGATGGGATGCCTCAGTCGGCTGACACCTACCTGAAGTCGAGAGGTGCCATGGTCGAACGCTGGCAGCTCAAGCTCTTTTGAGACGCGCTCTGAAGGCAAGCAAAGTCACGCCGGTCGTGGATGCAAAAGCGGCACCAACGACAACGGTGCTGTTTGGCCCGATCTTATTCCCAGCACGGCGGTTAACTGCAGGCGGATGCAGTTCACTTGCCTGATCCTATCCAGGGGGATAGGAAGAAGCCGAATACGCTGCGGGGCTATCCCGTATGGATTGGATCTGACGACGAGGCTTTCATGTTCACGACTATCAAGGAATGGCTCGCTTTCGGAGGCGCTGATGTGCTCCAAGGGCATGGACACGGCGCCCATGGCCACTCGCATGGGGAGGGTGGGGGGCACGGCCATACCCACGGGGTGGTCGACCCAAGCATCGCGACATCCGAACGCGGCATCTGGGCAATCAAGTGGTCTTTCGTGATCCTCGCGATCACCGCGATCCTACAGTTGATCGTCGTCTTCATTTCCGGTTCGGTGGCCTTGCTTGCCGACACCATCCACAATGTCGGCGACGCGACAACCGCCATTCCGCTTTGGATTGCCTTCGTGCTTGTGCGGCGACCGGCGACAGCCCGGTTCAACTACGGGCTTGGCCGCGTCGAGGATCTGGCGGGGATGCTCATCGTCCTCATCATCCTATTCAGTGCTATCGTGGCCGGCTATGAGGCAGTCAATCGTCTGATCCACCCACAGCCGATCACACAACTTGGCTGGGTCACCGCTGCAGGCATCATCGGTTTCCTTGGAAATGAAATCGTTGCGATCTTCCGCATCAAGATCGGCCGTGCGATGAACAGTGCCGCCCTGATCGCCGATGGTTATCACGCCAGAACCGATGGCCTCACGAGCCTGGCCGTCGTTCTGGGCGCGATCGGCGTCTACCTGGGTTTCCCGCTTGCCGACCCGATCGTCGGGCTTCTGATTACGATCGCAATCTTCGGCATCGTCTGGCAGTCGGCCCGTGCCGTCATTACCCGGAGCCTTGACGGTGTCGAGCTGGGCATTGCAGATGAAGTCCACCATGCGGCCGTACACGTACCGGGCGTCGCCAAGATCACCGATGTCAAAGCTCGATGGCTTGGCCACAAGCTGCACGCCGACGTCACGATCGCGGTCGAGAACGGTAAGACGCTCGCCGAGGCGAATGGCATCGCACTTGCCCTTCGCGAGGAATTGCATGCTCATCTTGCGCCGCTAGGCAGCGCGACGATCCAGTTCGATACTGCGGGTGCCTCAGCCGTGGCCGCCAATCACGGCGATCAGGGGCATCACCATGCTCCCGACCCGTTCACCGTCAACTCCTCGCTGGCGACCGGGCTTCTCGAGATCGTTGATATCCCCGACGGCGAGCGGATGCGGCTGTCGATCGCCAGCCACGATCGCGATCTCCAGGCGGTGGTGAACATCCAACGGCCAGGCGGTGTCATCGAAACGTTGCCGCTGTTGCCATCCGCGATCGACCATCATGCAATGCAGAGCGCGGAAGCTCCCGCCGAACCGCATGAGTTCGATGCCGAACTCGTTCTGAAGGCAGGTGACAAAGTCGAAGTCCTTCCGTTCCGGATGGACGAGCCGGAAGAGCATCATCATTGAAATCGTTCGAGATTGCGGGTTGCGACCCCTTGACCCCCAGTCAAGGGCGCTTCCGGGCCAACATTGACACTCATCCCCACTAGGGGGATACAGGACGATATGACCGAGCACACCCACGCTACCCATCCAGAGATTATCAAGCGCCTGAAGCGGGCCGAAGGGCATCTGAAGAGCGTCATCGCCATGATCGAGGGTGGCAAGCCATGCATTGATATCGCCCAGCAGCTCTCCGCTGTCGAGAAGGCAATCGTTAACGCCAAGCGGACGCTCATTCAGGATCACCTCGATCACTGCCTTGAGGAAGCGGTCGGTGCACTGCCGCGGGACAAGCGGCAATCCATCGACGAATTCAAGTCGATCACAAAGTTTCTTTAGGGCCACGGCTGGCCTGCTGGCCTATCTCGCGCCCCTTGTGGCCGCATTGGACGCGACGACGATCCCGCCCATGCAGTCGGAGGCGATCCTTGCAGGGCTGCTTCTAACGGAAAACTAATCGCTCCCCTGTTGTCGATCGCGGAAATGATCGGGCGAACTATGGCCGCCCGGCCATTATTGTCGGCAGCGAGCCACGCCCGGTCGGTGCGGCAAGGACATGCGCCTCTCCGTTTTCCGCGCGCGATAACGTTCTGCCGTCATCTTGCGACGATCAGCTATCGAGTAATCCGTAGTCGTTCGACGACACGGTCGGCCATCGCTACGCATCGCGCTCCGTCGAACGGAAACAGCGAAGAGAATGCCCCCACTAACTGCTTTTCGATAGCAATCCGCATCATCTTGCGTGCGCGGTGTAACCGCGTCTTGGCCGTTGCAGGCTTGATGTCGAGATACGACGCTGCCTCCTCCGTGCTCATTCCCTCTACGTCCCGCAGCACGAAGATCACGCGGAATTCATCGGGTAACCTGTCGACCGCCCGTTCGAGTAGACGGCGCGCTTCTGCGCGGGAGAACTCGGCCTCGGGGTCATCGACCGAGAACGGGGTCGGAAATTGTAGCAGCGCGCCCCGTCCTGACTCTGCAGTCATGTCGACCTCCTCCAAACCGACGTTGCGCTGCCGGCGTCGTATGCGCCCGAGCGCCTCGTTGAGCGCGATCCGGGTAAGCCAGGTGGAAAGCTGGGCCTCGTCGCGAAATGCATTGAGATGGGTGAAGGCGTGCACATAGGTCGCCTGAACAATGTCCTCCGCTTCTGTGTCGTCCCGGACGATGGCACGTGCCGATCGAAACAGGCGGCGGTTGTGTCGCTGCACAAGGACACGTATGGCCTTCTCGTCGCCCATCCTGGCATGAACGACGAGATCGGCATCGGGTAGCCTTGCCATATCTGGCACGTACCTCGGTGCCGCAGTGGGAATGCTAACCATGATCACTCCAGCATAATTCCATGCATCCACCGCCAAACCTATGGCAGGACATCAAGCGTGCCGGTCATCATCGGGTGAAAGCGGCAATAGAAATCAACTTTTCCTGCTTGTTTGACCGTCATGCTTTTTTGCGCCTTCGGCGGCAGATCAATGTCGAAGCTCTTGTCGCGTGCGGTCACGCTATGGCGGAATATATCATCATTACGCCAGGTGATCACGTCGCCGACATGCAACGGCGGTACCGCGCCGAATTGCATCTGCGCGATGATGATGTCGTGATTGGCGGCCACCGCGCTCGCGGGGCCTCCAAGCACGAGCCCTGCGAATACCAACGCGGTAAGGATGTGAAGCAGGGGGCGCATGGCGAGCCTACTTGACCATCGATGAAAGATGCTCGGCGTGCGTCTGGTGCTCCTTGAAGAGCTTCAGACCCGTCTCCAGCAGCGATTTCAGTTCGCCATTCTGAGCCGACGGGATCAGCAGTGTCTCAAGCGCGCCGTTGACCTGCTTGTGATAGGCCACCTCGTTATCGACATAGGCCTTGTCGAAGGCTGCGCCATGAAGCTTGGAGAGCTTTTCCAGTTCCGTCTTGGCGGCAGACGACAGCGACTTGCTGGTGTCGTTGTCTTCGGGCTTGACTTTCAATTTCTTGAGAAGGGCAAGCGCCTCTTGGTTCACGGCCGTATGGTCGCGCTCCATTGTCTCGGCGAATTGCCGGACCTCGGCGTTCTTGCTCATCTTGAGAGCTTGCTTGGCGGCGGCGATGTCGATCTCGCCAGCCGTGTAGGCGATATGCGCGATCTGCGGATCCGTCGGCTTGTCGGCTGCAAGCGCCGCAGTTGCAAGTGCCGCAGCCATCGCAGTTGCCGTGAGAAGTCGCTTGAACATGTTGGTCTCCTATCCACCGTGGGAAAACTCCAGACGCCTCCGGCATCTGAAACAGCCATTAGATGCTGCTTCCGGCAAAAGGTTCCCGAATTTCTTTCTACGCTGGCCTGGCGCGGTGTACGGAGTGGAAAAAGATGGGGGTTACTCTGCAAGACTGAGCTTTGCCTGCTTGAGACGACCATCGGCGCCGGCGGCTCGGACCTGTAGAACCAGATGAGCGCCAATCGGCGACCAGCGCATCTGACGCTTCTTGTTCATTCGGGCATTGACAAGGCTCTTGGCTGCACTTTCGGCCGGCACAAAGGTATCAAGCACACGAGCACCCTCTCGAAAGGACTGACGGGAACCCAACTCAGCTTGGATCCGCTCCAACTCCGGCGCATCGCGCACCAAGCCTAAATAAATAGTACCGCGCAAGTTGGCTCGCACCAACGGTGCTTGGCCCCAAGCTGACCGCAGGTAACCTTGATTCCGATCAATGCAATGGACCCGCGATACGCTAGTTTTTTCCAAGCTGGTGGTTTACGGCACCTGCGTTGCAGCTCGTGGCCAAATAAACAAAGAAAGCGAAGATAGGTATTTCACTGTCGGATCGTTGGCTTGCTCAGGATCAGCGGCTAGAGCCGGGAAACAACAAGGGTCGGTAACGAATATGAGGCCGACTGGAGAATGACCATGCAAAAGCAGTTCCCCTCATCGTCGAGGCAATATATCGAAAAGTACAGGGCGGTCCTCGATCAACGCCGGCGCGAGCTACAAACCCGGCTGCGAGCGATTGAGCATGATTTCGAGGAGCCTCGCAATTCTGATGACGATCGTGCGATAGAGCGAAATAATGACGAAGTCCTGGAAGAACTCGGCGAGGCCGGACAGAAGGAGCTCGTAGCTATCCAAGCGGCTTTGGACCGGATTGAGGCTGGCACTTTTGGCACCTGTGTGAAGTGCGGCACACCAATCGGTGAGCAGAGGCTAGAGGCTGTCCCACACACGCCTTTCTGCCAATCTTGCGCTCATTCGATTTAACGCCTCGCTTGCACGCTCAAAAGCGCCTGACCTCAACACGCCGAATAGAGAAGAGCGGATGGAAGATCTTTCAGCAAAATCCGTTCAGTTTAAGGATCTTATGCGCTTCGATCGATGCTCGAAGCTCGTCCTCGGAAGTGCGGTCGCCTTGGTTGGCATCCGGATGGTGCATTTTGAGCCTTTCCTTATAGCGGCTTTTGATTTCCTCCGGCGTTGCAGCTGGCGACAGACCGAGAGTCTCAAATGCCTTTGCTTCCAGCACCTTGAGTTTGCGTATCAGGAGATCCGCCTTTTGCGCCTTGCGCTGCGCGGCAGTTTTGCGGGCATTCAATGCCTTTGCAGAACCGGAACGGACGTTGCCCGGGAGCGGAGTTTCGGACGCCTGACTGACGCTGGTCCCCCAGGTCGGACGGCCGCCAGTGGCCGCTTCCTTCTGATAGCGGGCAATGTCCTTGTCAGATAGACCGGTCGCGAAATTGTAGCCCTTGTTGTACTCCTTCACGTGCTCAAGACAGAAGAACAGATACAGGCCTTCTGCATCCCGACCCACCGGGGCGCGGTGCGTACCATTCTTTTCGCAGCCGTCCCATTGGCATCTGGGACCGCTGGGTTCACTCTGCGGGACGGACCTCTTACGAGTCGATTTAAGGCCAACAAATATTTTCGAATCAAGCGTCATGGCACTTATATGGCGGCAACGCTTCATCTCGGCAAGGAATAGCGAACTGGCTGTTGGCGGATTCCAGTCAATCTGTGGATGGCCCAGCCAATTCACCAACCACCTGAATTGTGAATAAAGCTCTCACGGGTTGATGGTTCGATTCTCATCGGGAGCGGACAATTGCCTGCTTCTCTTGATCTCACACAGAGACACTTTCACCGAAACGAATTTGAGATTTCAACGTCCATCACGACAAACGGGCGTCGACTAAAATCATTTCACAATCCACTCACAAGATTTTTATAAATTAGATTACACTAATTCCGGGTCGGCTATTTTCTTCCCGGCGACTTCACCTATCTCGCACTTGCGAAATGATCGCGCATTCCAACCCGCCGGGCATGGGTACGCCCCCTGCCTGCCGTCCGGCCCATTACAAGGACTCGACAATGGGTGATTTGCTCAAAGGGATCTCCAGCTTTCGCGGTGCCGTCTTTCCAGACCATCAGGCACTTTATCGCAAGCTGGCGGAGGAGGGACAGCAGCCGCAAGCGCTGATGATTTCCTGCGCCGACAGCCGGGTGATGCCCGAAACGATCACGCAGTCCGGCCCCGGCGAACTCTTCGTCTGCCGGAATGCCGGAAATATCGTTCCCCCGTTTTCGACGGCCAATGGTGGCGTATCATCGGCGATAGAATATGCCGTCGTCGCACTTGGCGTTCGTGATATCATCGTGTGCGGGCATTCCGATTGCGGCGCCATGAAAGGGCTTTGCCACCCCGATCTCCTGAAGCCGATGCCGAATGTCGCTGCGTGGCTGAAACACAGCCATGCGGCCCATTCGATCGTTTGCGAAGCCTATCCTGCCGATCTGCCCGAGCGCCAAAGGGTTCGCGCCATCGCCATGGAAAACGTCGTTGTCCAGCTTGACCATCTGCGCACGCATCCTTCGGTCGCGGCCAAGCTGGCGACCAATGACATTACCCTGCATGGCTGGTTTTTTGATATCGAGACCGGGGAAGTGCTGGTCTATGACGGTGCGGCCGCGCGGTTCACGGATATCATTGAGGACAGGCCTTTGCCCGTCGCAGTCACCGGTCGTGGTCGTCCACATGTGATGCCACAAGCTGCGGAGTAGGCCGATGATGTCAAGCTCTGTTCTTTCGCGAGACTTCGCATCGTCGCTTGTCGTGTTTCTCGTTGCTATACCGCTTTGCCTCGGGATTGCTGTGGCTTCAGGCGTTCCGGTGGCCATGGGTCTCATTTCAGGCATTGTCGGCGGCATTGTCGTCGGCCTTTTGGCCGGATCCCCACTTCAGGTGTCGGGGCCGGCGGCGGGATTAGCCGTGATCGTCTTCGGCTTCGTCGAGCAATACGGCGCCGCCATGCTCGGGCCGGTGCTCATCGTGGCGGGATTGCTGCAGGTCCTTGCCGGATTCCTGAAGATTGGATCGTGGTTTCGCGCAATTTCGCCTGCGGTGGTCCACGGCATGCTCGCCGGGATCGGCATCCTCATCATTCTTGGCCAAGTCCATGTGCTGATGGGGGCAAGACCTGCTGCCGGAGGCATCGAGAACGTCACCGCCATGGAGCAGACCCTCGGTCGCGTGTGGGGCTCCGGACTGACCCGGGAATCGGTTGCCCTACTCGTGGGCTTGATCTCCCTGCTGGCCATGATCGCATGGGAGAAGTTCAGGCCGAAGCCACTCATGCTGGTGCCCGGGGCTCTGGTGGGGGTCGCGGCTGGCACGATATTGACGGTCGGGATGCAGCTGCCGATCACCAGAGTGGAGGTGCCGTCCTCTCTCATCGACAGCATTTCGCTGCCGACACTCGATGGTTTTGCCAGGATGGTCGAGCCCGGTATCATTATGACGACGCTGGTTATCGCGGTGATCGCCAGTGCGGAAACGCTACTGTCGTCCGCGGCCGTCGATCGCATGCATGATGGCGTGCGAACCCGCTTCAACAAGGAGTTGTTCGCGCAGGGCATCGGCAATGCGCTTTGCGGTCTGCTTGGTGCGCTGCCGATCACGGGTGTCATCGTCAGATCGTCCGCCAATATTCAAGCAGGCGCACGCAGCCGGGCATCGGCCGTGCTGCATGGTGTTTGGATCCTTGGACTGGTGGCATTTCTGCCGCAGTTGCTCGCGATGGTGCCGCTGACTGCACTTGCCGCGGTGCTGCTGGTGACAGGATGGCGGCTGATCAGTCTCCACCACGTCCGGCACCTGTTCGATCATCACGGCTGGGTTCCCGTTGGGATCTGGACCGCGACGGTGGCGATGGTGGTACTTCAGGACCTGCTCGTCGGCGTGGCGCTCGGCCTTGCACTGTCCATATTGGAAATCCTTCCGCACCTGCGTCGCAAACTTGCCATCGACCGGTTGGAGGATGAGGAAGGCATCCATCTCGACCTCGTGGGCGTGGCGACATGCAAGGACGTTCCTGCCCTGCTCAACACGCTGGAAACGCTTCCCGAGGGTCGCAAGATCAGGATCGCGGGCGCCCGCCTGCATTATCTTGACCATACGAGCGCAGAGACCCTGCGTGAATGGCTGAAACGACAGAAGAAATCAGGGCGCGTCGTCGAAATTGAGCATCCGCCGGTCGGACGCCATCGGCGGCTGAAACCGATCTTTGAACGGCTGTCAGAGGAAGTTGCCTGATCGGCGGAGAGCGCACCAGCTACCTAGCGACAACGTTCTTGCCCCGCTTGCCGGGGCGAGGCACGCACATAAGCGAACCGCGAAACATTCCGTCATTTCCATGGCCGCGGCCATACGAGATGCGACGTTACAAGCGCGGACACCTGCCCGGGGAGGCACTCGGCTTGACGGAAGAGTTCAATTCATGACAGTTTTATGACAAGCAATTGCTGGGCATAGCAGCAAAACATCTGGCGCATTTGGCAAATGGCATTTCTTGATCTGATCAACGTTAGCAAGTCATTTGGAAGCCTGCCCGTTGTCGAGGAATTCACAGTCCAAATCGAGAAAGGAGAATTCATCTCCTTCCTCGGACCATCAGGCTGCGGCAAGACGACCGTGCTGCGCATGATTGCCGGCTTCGAGACCCCGACCGCCGGCACGCT
>NZ_JAAZQP010000019.1:0-88461 GCF_012275435.1 Rhizobium sp. SG741 | reverse complement strand
AGACGGCATCGTCGATCTTGTCCTCATCGATCTCCATGAACCCGACGTTACCACGCGAGCCCCATTAAGTCCTGCGGCCCACCTCGGATGGATACGATCGAACGGCCAATGCGACGACGCAGTCCAGCATCTGAATAGATTGGATATTTATTGTCTCGGCGCCGGGGGAATCCGATCGATGTGAACGGAGCATTTTGCATGGTGGACAATGTGATCGACCGTCGATCCAAAGACATGATCGAGAATGTCGGGCTCGTGAGCGGCCACGACAATCAGATCGGCCTTCACGGCGGCGGCAATCGCCAGGACCGCATCGGCGGCACGGCCGGTGGAAACATGGACAGGCGCCGGCATTGGAAGCTTCCTGCAAAGCTGCGAGAGCTTTTCTTCCGCCTCGCTGATGATAGAGACAGCCCGATCATCCGGTCCTTGCGTCCCAAGGGACGGAAAACGCTCGACGGAGTGAGCGAGATGCAGGGTGCCATCGGCATCGAGAAGCGCGTGGGCGGTACGCAGGAGATGCTCGGCCCTCTCCTTCGATCCAGGACCAATGGCACAGACGATTGTCTTATACATGCCCCCACCTCTCAAAAGAGATCCTTACCGCCCGTGCCGACAAATTCGGTTCGAAATCCTCGCGCGCGCGCCTGCTTCAGAAACCGGTCCGCACTCAGTATGTCCACCTTGAAGCTGCCGCCCAGAGATTGGCCCAAAGGATAGCACAGTTCGTCGCGAACCCACGCTTGGGCGCAAGGCGACAGGACCGCAATCTCCCATTCGTCGCTGTCTGCTCGGTCGAGGCGAAAGTCGCAGTCCTGGTGGTGCGGGAGGGGATATCCTGCACCTGCAAGCAGAGCTTCCCCCGTTCGTGTGCAATCCGTGCTCATGTTTTTGCATCCTCTCTTAATGTCGAAGGCGGATCAGCTGATGGACAGCTGATCATCGAGCGTGTGGACGCCGGGAGCCGACCATGCGGCACGTTCCGCCGCACGACGCTCGGACAAGGTCCTGACGTTGCCCTTCAAGGTGACTTTGCCATCGGAAACATCGACCCGGATTGCCTGGGCCTCTAATTCCGCGTCGCGTTCCAGCGCATTTTCAATGCGCCTCTTGACGTCGTCGGCGCTGATGCCGGGAACGACATCTATGAGATTGGAGACGCCGACGACTCCGGCGAGATCCCTGACAGCGGCAGCGGCAGCATTCTTTTGGTACTGCCATTCCACCTTGCCGGTAAGCGTGACGACGCCCTTGCATACGCGGATCTGCACCATTTGCTTTGGAATGGAGATATTCCAGTCCACCATTTTGACAGCGCGACGGGCAATGTCGTCGTCATCGGTGCGCCTTGGACCCAAGATCCGAACGTCCATTTCCTGGGCTATGGCGCGGACGCCTTTGACGCGTCTCACGGCCTTCTCGGCAGCATCCTTTTCCGCATATGTGCCAACATGTCCGGTGAGAGTGACGATGCCGTCGCGTGCGACGACACCAATATCGGCCGCATCCACTCTCGGCTCGAATTCCAGTTCATCCAGAATATTCTGTCTGAGAGCGATGTCGTCCATGGCCACCTCCTTAAAACTCTATTGACTGAAGAAGCATAGGGCCGCGCGAGGATCGCTTCATTGATCAAGGTCAACCAGCCGTGACACGCGAAAGGCGATCAAAAAAGAAGTTCGATACTTGGCAGAGAGGCGGCGACACACGAACGACTGCCGCCTTCGGTGAAATTGCGATGTCGGGGAGCCGGCCACATTGCGACGGATCAATGTCTGTTCCGAGGAATCCGGTTTCAATGAGCCGATTGGTTGAGCCGCATATCGGCTACAGGCAGCACCGGAGCAAAACATGCCATTCGTCGGAGTGATCAGCATTCTCGCATCCTCGCTGAAGATCGAAGGGGCATTGTTGTTGCTGATCGCAGCATCTGGGCTTCTCGCAGGCTTGATCCTTCTATCGATCGACAGTGTTGCGCTTGCCTCTCTTATCTGGACTTTCGCTACCTTGCCGATCCTGGCTACATTGTTGCTGCAGGCTTTCCGTTCCTTGCGCCGCGGCGATTTTGGGCTCGATATCTTGGCCGCTCTGTCAATGGCATTCGCGCTCTTCTTTGGTGAGTATCTGGCCGCCAATGTCGTAGCCCTGATGTATGCGGGCGGACAGATGTTGGAAGGATATGCATCCGGCCGCGCAGCTCGTGAAATGGCGGCCCTTGTCGGACGAGTGGCACGAACTGCATTTCGTTATTCTGGCGACCAATTGGAACTGATCCAGATCGAGGCGATCGGCGCAGGCGATCGCATCATGATTCGCCAAGGAGAAGTTCTACCCGTTGATGGCATTCTCCTGTCTCCCCGAGCTGTCCTCGATGAGTCAGCGTTGACGGGCGAGGCGCTGCCCGTCGATCATCTGACCGGCGAAGAGGTTCTAAGCGGGAGCGCATCGATAGGTCCTGTGTTTACCCTCGAGGCACTGCGCCCCGCGTCTGAGAGCACCTACGCTGCGGTCGTGCGCCTCGTCGAGACGGCGCGGAACAGCAAAGCGCCCATGACACGCCTCGCCGACCGCTATGGCCTGGTGTTTCTGCTCATGGCGGTGACGATAGCGTCGTCGTCTTGGCTGTTGTCCGACGATCCGCGGCGCGCCTTGGCGGTACTGGTCATAGCGACGCCATGTCCGCTTATCCTGGCGGTCCCGGTCGCGCTTATGTCGGGCATCTCGCGCTGCGCCTCGATCGGCTGCCTGGTAAAAGACGGTGGCGCTCTTGAAGCTCTCAGCCGAGTGCGGGTTGCCGTGCTCGACAAGACCGGCACGCTCACACACGGTAAGGCACAAATCGTGGCCATTCGCTGTAGCGACTGGATCGACAAGGACGAGTTGTTGCGTCTTGCCGCTTCGGTTGATCAAGCCTCGAGTCATGTCATGGCGGCCGCGCTGATTGCAGAAGCGCAGGCGCGCCATCTGACACTCTCGCCGCCGACCGACGTCGAAGAGATCGGTGGAACCGGGCTCGAAGGAACGGTCGACGGACGCCGAGTTGTGGTCGGCGGCGACCGGTTTGTGAAAAGTCGAAGCTCTGAGCGCCCATTCCACGCTGTTGAAGGCCATCATCGCGCCGGCGAGGTTGTTGTGACGGTCGCGATCGACGGCATGGTCGCGGGAAGTATCATCATGGCCGATCCGGTGCGTGCGGAAGCGGTGGGCGTTCTGCAGCGATTGCGCAGCGCTGGAATCGAGAAAATCATTCTTGCTTCCGGTGATCGTTTGGATGTTGCCTCGCATGTCGGCAGCATACTTGGCATTGAACGGGTGCTCGGCGAACAGACGCCCGCTTCGAAAGTTGACGCCGTCGTTGCCGCGAGAAGCTTCGGCCCGGTCATGATGGTGGGGGATGGTGTCAACGATGCTCCGGCGCTGGCGGCCGCGGACGTGGGTGTTGCCTTAGGCGCACGCGGAGCAGCAGCGTCTTCGGAGGCGGCATCCGTCGTCCTACTCGTGGATCGGCTCGATCCTCTGGCAAATGCGCTGGTCGTCGCACGCCGGACCGTTACGATCGCGCGCGAAAGCGTTATGGTGGGGCTTGGTCTCTCGGTCGCCGGCATGATCGCCGCAGCGTTTGGATATCTGCCGCCGCTGCATGGGGCTCTGCTGCAGGAAGCCATCGACGTCGCGGTCATCTTGAATGCGTTGCGCGTTTTGGGATTATCGTCTGAATTGGAGGATGGTTCATCTAGGCACCGCAGGAATGCCGAGGCAAGACCAGCCTCCAATACACAGTTGTCCTAAGAGATAAATCGCCTGACTAACACTTTCGCGTGGCCGGAAGATTCCTTGCATCATTGATACCGATCAATGCCGCTGCAACGATTGTTGGCAAACTGTTTCATGCAAACAACCCATGAAGGAATAAGCCAATGCTCAGAGCCAAGCGCGATAGCCTCGGCGGTGCAGCTTCTAGAGCCATCCCCTCCCTCGGCGATGTAGAAGGCCGCATGATGATCCTCGAACTCATCGCGCTGACGGCGCTCACTCGGCTGATACGCCTTCATGACGTCGGCGAGAGAGGCAATCTCATGAAAGCGATGCGGCACGCCATCGATCGAAAATGCCATGATGCCAGATTGTGCGGAACCGACACTGAGTCCGCCGAGAAATATGCGGAAGGTTTGCTGGCTTGCGCACAAGAACAAGCGATCGATCTGGAGAAAACCCGAAAACATGCCTGCTGATCGCTCGGAAGATCGAGCGGCTCGGGGAACGCCTGATGTTCATTTCGCCGCGCTACAGCTTCCATAAGCACGACTGTAACAGGAATATTCATAGCAACCAGGGATGAGAGCAATGCAAGCGAAGGACATCATGACACGGAGCGTCATCACGGCACCGCCGACAATGAACGTTCGAAATGCGGCATTGCTGATGCGCGCCAATGATATCAGCGGCTTGCCGATAATAGATGACGATGGCAAGGTGTGTGGCATGCTGACCGAAGGGGATCTCATGCGACGCTTTGGCAATAATTGCGCGTCGGCTGTGAATGGCACCCTGAAACGTGACGATCAGCATGGTTTGAACACTTATATTCAAATGTACGGCTGGTCGGTCGGCGAGGCCATGAGCCACGACGTTATAAGCGTCGCCCCGGATACGGATGTCGGGCGGATTGGCGGCCTGATGTTATCTCACAAGATAAAACGAGTTCCGGTCATCAATGAGCATCGCCTTGTCGGTATCGTCAGTCGGAGCGATCTGCTCAACGTGATCATTGACGCGCCTGTTCAAAACGTCGCCATTGGTGACGATGCCGTGAGGCTCGCCATCAGAACCCGGTTGGTAACGGATCTTGGGATCGGGAGCGACAGGGTCGACGTCACCGTTAAAGACGGACAGGTGGAGGTGCGCGGAAACCTCGATTCCGATATCCAACGTCAGGCGATCCGGATACTTGTGGAGAACATTCGAGGTGTCGGCGGATATGTTGATCGGACAATACTCTCGCCTTCGAACGTTGTCGGCTTCTCAGCCACGCCCGACGATGGCCGATGACACAGGAACTCACCACTGTTCAACAAACCTCGTGGCGTTCGCGCATATCGGGTCGGCTGGCTCGCCTGCGCGAGCACCCGCTCGCCAGCGTCGGGCCGGGTCTCATTACCGGCGTTGCCGATGATGACCCGAGCGGCATCGCGACTTACTCCCAGGCAGGCGCGCAGTTTGGCCTGAACATGCTTTGGACCATGCCGGTGTCGTTTCCGATGATGGCTGTTGTCCAGGCGACTTGCGCGCGGATCGGGCGTGTGACCGGGCGGGGCTTGGCGGCAAACATAAAGGAAACCTTCCCGCCCTTCGTGCTCTATGCCGTGGTGTTCTCGCTTATGATCGCCAATATTCTGAATATTGCCGCAGATGTTGCGGCCATGGGTGAAGTCGCGGAGTTGGTCACAGGCTTCAACCGCCATCTGATGACGATGTTCTTCGTCTTCGGGACGCTCGCGCTTCAGGTCTTCATCCCATACCACCGCTACGTCGCGTTCCTGAAGTGGCTGACAGTTTCGCTCCTTGCCTATGCGGCCGTCCTTTTCACCGTCCATATCGACTGGCAGGAGGTCGCCTTGAGAACGATCTGGCCGACCATCACCCCGACACCAGCCTACGCCGCTGTGGTCGTCGGCGTCTTCGGGACTACAATCAGCCCCTATCTTTTCTTCTGGCAAGCGTCAGAGGAGGTGGAGGACATGAACGCGCAACCCAATGCGACGGCGTTGTCCAAAGACAATACGTCAGCCCCCAAAGAGCTCCGACGGATTGGCTGGGATACCTGGAGCGGCATGCTCTACTCCAACCTCACGGCTTTTTTCATCATACTGGCAACCGCCGTGACGCTGAATGTCGCCGGCATCACGCAGATCGACACCGCCGCGCAAGCGGCAAGTGCGCTGCGGCCACTGGCTGGACCGTTTGCCGCCCTTATCTTCGCGCTCGGAATTTTAGGTGTCGGCCTCATCGGCGTGCCTGTTCTCGCAGGTTCCGCCGGTTATGCACTTGCAGAGGCCATGGGTTGGAAATTCGGACTGGAGCGCACTCCTAACGATGCCCGAGGCTTTTACGGTGTGATCGCCATAAGTGTGCTTTTGGCTCTGGTCATACAGTATTCGCCGATCAATCCGATGAGCGCACTGTTCTGGAGCGCCGTCATAAATGGGCTGCTGGCGGTTCCCCTGATTGCCGTCATTCTGTTGTTGGCGGCAAACCCAAAGGTCATGGGTCCATACACGATAGGGATATTGGCAGCATGCATCGGCTGGGCCACGGTCGCATTGATGGCGGTCGCAGCCGTAATGATGTTCGTCTCATAGCGGCCGCCCCGCCATTCTCCCGCTGTGGTCATTTGAAGTTGCCGCACTGCTTTCAAGCAAGCGGTCGGTTGTCGCGCAAACAAAGCTTGCCAATGACCTCAACTAATCCTGCTCATTTGATGTCGATCAAAGCATAGCCATGCTGCACGCCATAACTTTCTCGGCATGGAACATGCCACCCCTATCGGCAACCACAAGCCAAATCATCGCCCGGAGACGACCATGCTCATTCAAGAAATCATGAACGCGCCAGCTATCACCGTAAGCCCCAAGACATCTGTCGTGGACGCGGCCACAATTATGCTCGACCGTCACGTCAGCGGTCTTCCGGTCGTCGATGCCGGCGGACAGCTTGTCGGCATTGTCAGCGAAGGCGATTTCCTTCGCCGCGGGGAATTGCAGACTGAGCGCAAGCGATCCTGGCTGCTCGAGTTTCTGACCAGCCCCGGCAAGCTTGCTGATGAGTATGTTCTTTCGCATGGCCGTAGCGTTGGAGAAGTGATGACGTCGGACGTTGTCACTATTGCCCCCAAAGCCGCGCTCACCGATGCCGTCGGTCTGATGGAGAAGCATGGGATCAAGCGATTGCCCGTCGTCGTACAAGGCAAAGTGATCGGCATCGTCTGCCGATCGGATCTGTTACGGGCATTGGCCAACATGCTGCCAAAGGAGAAGGCGCAGGCCAGCGACGATCAGATCGCCGAGGCGGTCATTGCGGAACTGTCGCATCAGAGCTGGAGCCAGAATGGCTTCATAAAGGTGAGCGTTCAGAACGGCGTTGTCGAACTATCCGGTAGTATCTTCGACGAACGAGAACGACTGGCTGCCAAGGTTGCGGCGGAGAACGTGCCAGGCGTCAAGTCTGTTACCGATCAGATCGCATGGATCGACCCCTATCTTGGCGTTGCAATGCCGGCGCCGACTGAAACAGTCTGAACAGCGCAATCTCTATCGGCGTAAGGGAGGACGGCGGGGCGGGTGGCGATCGATTGGCTCGACCCCGTCCCGACCGTTTAGTCGCTATTCGGGCGCCTAGTGCGACCAGAACCTATTTGTTCATGACGACTGGGATCCTGCGGCAATGGTGGGCGCGCGTGGCAAGGCCTATCTCTCCCATAATTCTCGAGGTTGACCTAAGTCAAAGCGAGGTCCGCTCAGGCAAACTAGAAAACGTCAAGACCAATACGCAAACGGCCTGGACCGACGCATGAGTGACATCACATTCGCCAAAGCTTTCGAACGAAATGCCCGGTCTTCTGAACCGGCGGAAGGCAAGGCAGCAATGGCAATCACCGCGATGCCTCCGCCTTTCGTTCAATCCTTCATTCCTCATTTCGGACTTGTCGAGGAGCTGAACAAACCCATGGTTTCGCTCAGCCGGAGGCGCACGAACAACACACCCACCGACAAGGGGTAAGGTGATGACCAGCGCTTTCTTCGACCTAGGAGCAATACCGGAAGCCGGACAAGAGCCTGATACCGAGGTCGCCAAAGTCTCGACCCGATCGGGATCTACGGAGGTCCCATCGCGAAGGATAGTTCCCGCCAAGCTGTCACTCGCTGCGCTCGTGCAGACCCTGTCAGCCCTTCTCTGGATTCCCCAGGCTGCCTTGCTTGCCAGCGGGATAGGTGTGATCGCCGACAGACATAGCATACCCGCCATGGCGATACCCGCCCTGCTCATCTTTCTTCTTGGCGCACTCCGCGCTGGGCTGGATGCGCTCGGCGGACGTTTGGCCTTTAAAGCAGCGCGCATCGAACTAACCCTTCGGCGGGACATTGCAGCGACAGCCCTTGCCGCCCGCTCACCATTGGACAGTAACCGTGCCGCATCCGGATTTGCCGCCAGTCTCATCGCCGAGCAGGCCGAAACCATCGTGCCCTACCTTGCCCGCTTCCGTCCCGCAAAGCTGAAGGCGAGTGCGGTACCACTTGTCATTCTTATCTGCGTTGCGCCGGTTTCCTGGATAGCCGCATTTATTCTGCTCTTTACGGCGCCTTTGATCCCGGTGTTCATGGCCCTGATCGGTTGGCGCGCCAAGGCGGCGAGCGAGAAACAACTGACTGAGACCGGCGGGCTCAATGCCTTTCTGCTCGACCGGCTGCGCGGGCTTGCCACCATTCGCGCACTCGGCGCAGTCGACCGTACCGCCTTGCGGCTACGGGCCGATGCCGAACAGCTCAGAATAAGAACCATGGCGGTGCTCAAAATTGCCTTTCTATCCTCCGCGGTACTGGAGCTTTTCGCCGCGCTGGGCGTTGCCGCAGTGGCCGTATATGTCGGCTTCAGCCTGCTCGGCGCGATCGATGTCGGCACATGGTCCGGCCGGTTGAGCCTGACCCAGGGCCTATTCATTCTCTTGCTGGCTCCGAGCTTCTTCGAGCCGTTGCGCGAACTGTCGGCAGTCTGGCACGACCGGGCGGCGGGAGAAGCGGCGCTGGAGGCGCTCGACGCACTGTCCGGTACTGGTATGGTTATGTCGGGTTGGCGCGACGAGAAGGCGATGGAAACCGGCCGAGATCGTCCATTGCCGACAATCAACATCCGTGGCCTTTGTTTCCGGCATCGTCCCGACCTTGCGCCTGTTTTTGATGATCTCAGCCTTGCAATCGCAGCTGGCGAACACGTGGCGCTCCTGGGAGCAAGCGGTGCGGGCAAGACAACGATGCTGTCGTTGATCGCGGGTCTGGCCCCTCCACAGAGCGGTACGATCCATGTCGGCGCAGAGCGGCTTGATGACACGTCCGCCGCGACACTGCGCGCCCGGATGGCCTGGATCGGGCAACGGCCGCATATTTTTGCCGGCACGATGAACAGCAACGTCACGCTCGGCCGCCCCGAAGTCAGTCCATATGACGTACAACAAGCAATCGATCTTGCCTCTCTCCGGCGGATCGCAATTCAGCGCGGCGGGGCGCCGATCGGCGAAGGTGGGGCGGGGCTGTCCGGAGGCGAGGCCGTACGGCTGGCGATTGCCCGCGCTGCCGCGACCCCGCATGCCGACATCATCCTCGCGGACGAGCCGACCGCTCATCTCGACGCAGAAACCGCGCGCGATGTCACCGACGCATTGTTGGCCGTTGCGCATGGACGGACGCTTGTTGTTGCCACCCATGATCCGGCTCTGGCCGCAAGGATGGACCGGATCATCCATATTGACGCATCGGCCCGGGAGAAAGCGGCATGACATCGGCATTCTCCGCCCTCTATCCCGTCTTTCGCCTTTTCCTGGCAGCGCGCGGGCGCGCATTGCTTCTCGGCGCACTCTTGTCAGCCCTGACCGTATTCGCCGGCATCGCACTGCTCGGGCTCTCGGGCTGGTTCATCACGGCAGCGTCGCTCGCTGGCCTGACGGCGACAGCCATCACCTTCGATGTCTTTGCTCCATCGGCGGGCATCAGGCTACTGGCGATCCTTCGCACCGCTGCGCGCTATGGCGAACGGCTGACCACCCATGATGCGACGCTCGGCGTCCTTGCCGCGCTGCGCGAAAATCTTTTTCGCGGTTGGGCGGAACCCAATGCGGCAACGATGTTGATGCGCAGGCCAGCCAAGCTGCTTTTTCGGTTGACGGCGGATATCGATGCGCTCGATTCCCTCTATTTGCGTGTCCTGGTGCCGGCCGCTGTCGCTATCGTCTCGGGCCTGGCGGTTAGCATCGCGCTGATGCTTCTGTCGGTTCCGTTCGGTCTGCTCGCCGGCCTGTGGTTGCTCGCTGCCGGTTTCTGCATTCCAATCATTGCGGGACGCTTGGCACTAAAACCGGCGCGGCGGCGCGCACATGCGATCGAGGCGCTGCGCTCGCGCGCTGTCGATCTCGTCGCCGGACAGACCGAACTCGTCATGGCCGGGAGATTGCAGGCCCAATGCTCAGCGATCGCTGCCGCCGATCGCCGCCTGCGCGAGGCAGACGACAGACTGAACCGGATCGAAAGCGGAGTAACAGTGGGGTTTGGCCTTGCCTCCGCAGCGCTGCTGTCCGGCAGTTTGCTGATAGTCACCTCGCTGGCCGAACGCGGCATTATCGGTGCACCGGTTGCCGCACTCGGCCTACTGATTGCCCTCGCGGCGCTCGAACCCTTTGCAGCACTGCGCCGTGGGGCGCTGGAACTCGGCCGTACCGTGCTTGCCGCCCGCCGCCTTTCACCTCGCCTGGTACAGACTGCTCACCCCCCTGCACATCTGATGCCGCCAGAAGGCCTGGCCGTCCGGGTCTCCGGTGTCTCCGCCCGATATGACGGAGCGGCGATGGCTTCGCTTGAGGATATCACGCTTTCTCTGGCATTGGGCGAGCATCTCGCAGTGATCGGCCCGAGCGGAGCCGGAAAATCAACCCTCTTTGCCATTCTCGCCGGCGAACTCGCCACCGAAAGAGGCACGGTCGAAACCGTAACGGCCGCGATGCTGACCCAGCGCACGGAGCTGTTCCAAGACAGTCTGCGAGATAACTTGCGTCTTGCTGCTCCGGATGCAAACGACGAGATGCTCTACACCGCGCTTGCGGATGCCGGCCTCCTTGAAGATGCACTGGCCCTGCGGAAAGGCATCGACACCTGCCTGGGTGAAGGCGGCCTTGGTCTGTCCGGCGGACAATCCCGTCGCCTGGCGCTTGCCCGTCTGTTCCTGCGCGGCGCCAAACTCTGGCTGCTCGATGAGCCGACCGAAGGTCTCGACCGCGAAACCGGACGGGATGTCATGCGGCGCCTTGCCGGTCACGGTTGCGGCCGGTCGCTCGTAATCGCCACCCATATTCGCCGTGAAGCAGAGATCGCCGACCGGATCGTCGTTCTCGACAACGGCCGCATCGTCGCGACCGCGCGGCGAGGAGAACCCAAATTCGACGCAGCGCTCGCCCGGCTGAGGCAGGACTGAGACGTCTGATCGATCAATCATAACCGAGGCCGTTCGAGGCTAAGGTGCATCAACCACCCTTTGAGGCGTTGGAGAAAGACTATGGACCTTGATATCGTGGCGCTATCGCGTCTGCAGTTTGCCATGACGGCGCTGTATCACTTCTTGTTCGTGCCGCTGACACTCGGCTTGTCCGTGCTGCTTGCCATCATGGAAACGACCTATGTCATGACCGGCCGGCAGATCTGGCGGCAGATGACGAAGTTCTGGGGAACGCTCTTCGGCATCAATTTCGTGCTCGGTGTCGCCACAGGCATCGTCATGGAATTCCAGTTCGGCATGAACTGGAGCTATTACAGCTATTATGTCGGCGATATTTTCGGGGCACCGCTGGCGATCGAGGGCCTGATGGCCTTCTTTCTGGAGGCGACCTTTGTCGGCCTGTTCTTCTTCGGCTGGGACAAGCTGTCGAAGGTCGGCCATCTGGTGGCCACCTGGGCTGTCGCGCTCGGCTCGAACTTCTCGGCACTGTGGATCCTGATCGCCAATGGCTGGATGCAGAACCCTGTGGGTTCGGCGCTCAATCCGCAGACCATGCGCATGGAGATCACCAGCTTCTTCGATGTCGTCTTCAATCCGGTCGCCCAGGCGAAATTCGTCCACACCGTTTCGGCGGGCTACGTCTGTGCGTCGGTCTTCGTGCTTGGCGTCTCGGCCTGGTACATGCTGAAAGGCCGGCATATCGAGATCGCCAAGCGCTCGATGACGGTCGCGGCATCCTTCGGTCTCGCCTCGGCGCTGTCGGTCGTCGTCCTTGGCGACGAGAGCGGTTATCTGACGACCGAACATCAGAAGATGAAGCTCGCGGCGATCGAGGGCATGTGGACGACCGAGCCGGCGCCGGCTGCCTTCACCGCCTTCGGTTTTCCGGACCAGGAGGCGCGCGAGACCCATTATGCCGTGCATATTCCCTGGGTCATGGGCCTGATCGGCACGCGGTCGCTGACGACGGAGATCTCCGGCATCGACACGCTCGAGAAGCAAGCGGAGACCCGCATCCGCGACGGCATCAAGGCCTATGACGCGCTGATGAAGATCCGCGCGGCAAAGCCGGTGGCCGCCGGTACGGCAGTACAGGACCCGGCCGCCGAGCAGGCACGTTCCTCCTTCGCGGATATCGGTCATCAGCTCGGCTATGCGCTGCTGCTCAAGCGCTATGTCGACGATCCCCGGCAGGCGACTGACGCGCAGATCGCACAGGCGGCTCGTGACACCATTCCGCATGTGCCGACGCTGTTCTGGTCCTTCCGCATCATGGTCGGTCTCGGCATGTTCTTCATCCTGCTGATGACGGTGTTCTTCTGGCTGTCGGCCCGGCGCAAGCTCGACCGCTATCCGCTCCTGCTGCGGATTGCCGTCTTCGCCATCCCGCTGCCCTGGGTCGCCATCGAACTGGGCTGGGTGGTTGCCGAATTCGGCCGCCAGCCATGGATCATCGAAGGCGTGCTGCCGACGGCTGCTGCCGTCTCCAATCTCGGCGCCGGCACCGTGCTTCTGACCATCCTCGGCTTCGCGGCGCTCTACACTGCGCTGATCGTCGTCGAAATGAGCCTGATGGTGAAGGGCATTCGCAAGGGTCCGGAAGCGGACGACGTGCCGGAGGCCAAGTTGATTTCCGAAAACCTCGTTCCGGCTGCGGAGTGACCTGCCATGATCCTTCATGAATTAATCGACTACGAGACCCTGCGCATCATCTGGTGGCTGCTCCTCGGCGTCTTGCTGATCGGCTTTGCCGTGACCGACGGTTTCGACCTCGGCGTCGGCACGCTTCTTCCCTTCGTCGCCAGGACGGATACGGAGCGGCGCATTGCCATCAACTCGATCGGCCCGACCTGGGAAGGCAACCAGGTCTGGCTGATCCTCGGCGGCGGCGCCATCTTCGCCGCCTGGCCGCCGCTCTATGCGGTGTCCTTCTCCGGCTTCTATCTTGCCATGTTCGCGATCCTGTTTGCGTTGATCCTGCGGCCGGTCGCCTTCAAATACCGGTCGAAGCGCGAAAGCGCCCGCTGGAAGGCCGGTTGGGACTGGGCGCTGTTCATCGGCGGCTTCGTTCCCTCGCTGATCTTCGGCGTGGCGGTCGGCAATGTGCTGCAGGGCGTGCCCTTCCGCTTCGATGACGACATGCGCATCTACTACGAAGGGTCGTTCTTCGCACTTCTGAACCCCTATGCGCTGCTCTGCGGCCTTCTCTCGGTCGCCATGCTCACCATGCATGGTGCGGCCTGGCTTCAGGTCAAGACGGACGGTGTCATTGCGGAGCGTGCTCGCCGCTATGGCAGTCTGGCGGCTGTGGCCGTGATCGTTCTCTTTGCGCTGGGCGGCCTGTTTCTCTGGGCGGGGATCGACGGCTATCGCATTTCCAGCGCCATCGATGCGGCCGGCCCTTCCAATCCGCTGCTCAAGACCGTCGAGCACAGTCCAGGGGCGTGGCTTGTCAACTACGGTACGCATCCGTGGATGATGATCGCGCCGGTTCTCGGTTTCGTCGGCGCGGCCGCCGCCCTGCTTGCCATGCTGGCCCGGCGTGAACTTGCTCCACTGCTGTTCAGCAAGCTCGCCATCTTCGGCATCATCTCGACGGTGGGTCTGTCGATGTTTCCCTTCCTCCTGCCGTCGTCGCTCGATCCGCGCTCCAGCCTGACGGTCTGGGATGCTTCGTCCAGTCACCTGACCCTGTTCATCATGCTCGTCGTCACGGGCATCTTCCTGCCGATCATCCTTTTCTACACTGCCTGGGTCTATCGGGTGCTGTGGGGCAAGGTCGACGAGAAGACGGTCAACGACAAGGGCGGTCACGCCTACTAACCTTCAAGGAGATTCCGCATGTGGTACTTCGCCTGGCTTCTCGGCTTTCCTCTGGCCGCCGCTTTCGCTGTCCTCAATGCCATGTGGTATGAACTCGTCGACGATCAAGCGACGAACAACAAGCACGGATAAGGCGCACGCGGCCGGGCACAGTACCCGGCCGCGTGCCGACCAATCACTCCCCAGATCTATTGAAAGACGTTTTTCCCGTGCGCACCAGTTCGCTTATTCGTTACGCTCAACCCGTACCGCGCTACACCAGTTATCCCACGGCGCCGCATTTCCACGACGGCATTGACCATGTGAGCTACGCCAGATGGCTTGGCGAAACGGATCCGCACAAACCCGTTTCGCTTTACCTGCATGTGCCCTTTTGCGACCGGCTCTGTTGGTTTTGTGGCTGCCATACCAAGCAGGTACGGCGCTACGATCCCATCGCCGATTATCTGGACGCACTAGGGGCGGAGATAGCGCTCGCAGCGAAGGCCCTTCCGGGCCGGCGGCATGTGAGCGCTATCCATTTCGGTGGCGGCTCGCCCACCGTGATCGAGCCTGACGACATCGACAGTCTTCGTAGGAAACTCGATAGTGCTTTCGACATCGATCCTGATTGTGAGATCAGCGTCGAGATCGACCCGCGCAATGCGACGCCCGACAAACTCGAAGCCTGGCATCGTTTCGGCATGACGCGGGCGAGCCTTGGCGTTCAAGATTTCGATTCCGACGTTCAAAGGGCAATCAATCGGCTGCAAAGCTTCGAACAGACGCGCGTGGTCGTGGAAGCATTGCGCGACGTGGGCGTGGGCTCGATCAATCTCGATATTCTCTACGGCCTGCCGCTTCAAACGACGGAGACGCTGCGTCGAACTATCGATCTTGCCGTGTCGATGCGGCCGAACCGTATTGCGCTCTTCGGCTATGCGCATGTTCCCTGGATGAAAAAACACCAGAGCCTCATCGATCAAAATACCCTTCCTGGTCTGGCCGAGCGGTTCGACATGGCAAGCTTTGGTGCTGCTCAATTGGCGGAAGCCGGCTACATCCCGCTCGGTATCGATCATTTCGCCGACGAGAACGACAATCTTTCGGCGGCGGCGGCTACGGGAAAGATGCGACGCAACTTTCAGGGATACACGACGGACGAAGCTGAGACGCTGATCGGGCTCGGAGCATCTTCCATCGGAAACCTGCCGCAAGGCTACGTCCAGAATGCGGTCTCTGTTGGCGATTATATCCGCCGAGTCAGAGCAGGCGCGCTAGCGACCAGTCGCGGCTTTGCCCTTTCGCCCTCGGACCGGATCATAGGCAAACTGATTGAGAGCCTAATGTGCAATTTTTCCTTCTCCATCGCCGATCTGAGGCGAACCTTCGGAAGCCAGGTCGACCATTTGCAAATCGAAGCCGCAGCGATCACCGCCGAGGAGAAAGACATGATCGACTTTGACGGCGATCTATTCCTGGTGAAATCGGCAGCGAGACCCTTTGTTCGCACGATTGCTTCCCGCTTCGATCGCTATCTGCCGACCAACAAGGCGCGCCACAGCACAGCCGTTTGACGCCTTTGAAAGAGACAGATTAATCGAGAAGTTCACGCAGACGGACAGCAAGCTCGCGGGCGGTATAAGGCTTTTTCAACCAGCTGCCGGCTTCCGCTAATTCGCGACCGGCGATCGTGGGCTCGGCATACCCTGAAGTGAACAGGACTTTGATTTCGGGCCGCAATGTTCGGACCTTGTGTGCCAGTTCGTCACCAGCCATGCCGCCCGGCATCACGACATCGGTGAAGAGCAGAGCGATGTCCGGGTTCTCCTGAAAGAGCGCAAGTGCCTCGGTTCCGTTGGTCGCCTCGATGACCCTGTAGCCGGCATCGAGAAGCCGGGAGACTGTGACGCGGCGAACGCGCTCGTCGTCTTCGACGACGAGGATGCGTTCGAAGCCTCTTGGAATATTGGGTTTCTTGTCCTCATCGACGCGATCCGGTTCGATTCCCGCTGGCGCCTTCTGCGCCGGCAGAAAGATGCGAATGCTCGTCCCTTGGTCGATCTCACTATAGAGTTGGACGAGTCCTCCCGATTGCTTGGCAAAACCATAGACCATGCTGAGGCCAAGCCCGGTGCCGGCGCCCATTCCCTTTGTCGTAAAGAATGGCTCGAACGCTCGCTTCTTCGTCTCGCTCGACATACCAACGCCGGTATCGGTCACCGCGATCAGCACATATTCGCCGCTCCGGACTTCGGGATACATCCGCGCATAATCGGCATCGAGCCGAAGGCGTGAAATCTCGATCGTCAGGAGGCCACCGCGCGGCATCGCATCGCGTGCATTGATTGCCAGATTGAGAAGAGCATTCTGCAGTTGCGAGCCGTCAACAAGCGCTTCATTCACGGAACCGGTAACAACGGTTCGCAATTCGATCGCTTCCCCCAGCGTACGCCGCAATAGATCAGAGAAGCTGGATATGAACTTGCCGACATCCATAAGCTTCGGGTTGAGCGGCTGGCGGCGACCAAAGGCGAGGAGTTGAGCCGTGAGCTTCGCGCCATCCTCGGCTGCTGCTTGCGCTTCAGAAACCAGCGAGAGTAGCTTTGTATCCTGCAGCCTTGCTTCGATCATTTCCAGGTTGCCGCTGATGACGGTGAGCAGATTGTTGAAGTCATGTGCCAGCCCGCCCGTCAATTGGCCGACGGCTTCCATCTTTTGCGACTGCCGCAGTTCTTCTTCGATCTTGTGACGGCTCGTCAGATCACGTACAAAGCCGGTAAAGATGCGCTTGCCGTTGGTGATCGCCTCACCGACCGACAGTTCCATTGGAAAGACCGTACCGTCTTTGCGTCGCCCGCTGACGACACGACCATAACCAATGATGCGCCGCTCGCCGGTCCTCAGATAGTGTGAGAGATAGCCGTCATGTGCCTCACGATCCGGTGAGGGCATCAGCATACGAACATTTTCGCCGTAGACTTCTTCGGCGGCATACCCAAACAGTTTCTCCGCCGCGGCGCTGAAGGATGCAATCGATCCCGCTTCGTCAATGACGATCATTGATTCGGGCACCGTGGCAAGGATCGAGCGGAGGTGCGCTTCCCGCTCTGCCAGATCTGCTTGAATCTGCTTGAGGTCGCTTATGTCGTTGTTTGTCTGGACAATCACCTGCCGTGCCGGATCGACGGTGGACGCCGCAACCCACCGGCTGGTCACAACAATGGGCCTGCCGTCCTTGTGGTGATGAATGAGTTCTCCCTGCCAGTCAGCCTGCTGAACGATCTTGTCGCGTATGGTATTGAGCGGTTCGGGGAAGATCGTTGACAGCAAGTCATGAACCACTCGGCCGATTGCTTCCTGTCGGGTCCACCCGTAAAGCCGCTCGCATCCCGTAGTCCATCTGCTGATGACGCCGTCGAACCCGTGAACCACAATATTTGCACTATCGAGAATCTGGGTGATCTCGTCCAATCTGCTTTCGGCGACCCGAAGTTGTGACGGCTGGTCGTTCATAGTTGTTCCATTTGCAATTCGTTAGTGGCGTCGCCGCGCATTGTCCAAGGAAATGACGGACGAACTACTGCCGTGGTATTCATCGCCCTCTCCTGCCAGATGTGCAAGTGTACTTACCTTTATAATGCAGACCGAATGGCGGCCCGCAGGACCGACGATACCCTTGTTTGTCAGCTTCGTCATGGTCCTGGAGACTGTTTCGATCGTAAGGCCGAGATAATCGGCGATATCGAGGCGGGTCATCGGAAGATCGACGACGTTGCTCGAGCAGTCCTGCTCACGCTTACGCTGAAGCTGTTGCAGCAAGAAGCTGCAAAGCCGCTCTTCGGCATTCTTGCACGATAACAGCACCATTTGATCTTGCGCCGCCGCCATTTCGTCGCAAAGACGTGCAAGAAGCTGCGGCCTCAACTCTGGCGAGCCATTGACTGTTTCCTCGAAGGCCTTGCGGGAGAAGCGGCGCAGCCTGGTTGGCGTCACGGCTTCAGCGCTATAGAGATAATGGTTTCTGAGCGACACACCGACAAGATCGCCTGGATACAGAAAGCCGGTGATGACACGTCTGCCATCCGCCATGATCTTGAAAATACGCAAAACACCCTCGACCAGCTCAAAAAGGTGCTTTGCCTGGTCACCTTCAAAAAACAACGTTCTACCGGCATCGAGCTGTTCCATTGGTTGTTTCCAGAACAACGCCTGAAGACACGCCGGCTCTTTATCAAAAGCAACGACAACGTCGCTATAATTCAGAGCCTGTTCTGCGTGATTTGCCGACAACATGACGATCCCTCTCAAAAGTTGTTCTGATGCCGGGTAGATTGACGTGTTCCGAGTGACAGCCGAATGCCGTGCGTGTTAGAGATGGTGCAATTTTGTAACGGATTGTCACAGGGTCGAAACCCCTTCAACTGGAACCTTTGCAATGGCCTCGGATCAACAGCGACGCGAACATGTTCTGGTCGTAGATGACGATGCGCGCATCCGACAGATGCTGACACGGTATTTCGAGGACGAGGGATATGTCGTAAGCGCGGCTTCGAACGGCTCAGAAATGCGAGCCAACCTGAGGCAGCAGAATTTCGATATCATTTTGCTCGACTGGGTTCTCCCCGGCGGGGACGACGGATTGGACCTTGCTCGCGAAATTCGTGGACAATCGGATGTTCCAATCATGATGCTGACGGGCCGCGATGATGTGGTCGACAGGATCGTCGGGATTGAGGTCGGAGCTGACGATTATATCGCCAAGCCCTTCCATCTTCGGGAAGTGCATGCTCGCCTGAAAGCTATCCTTCGCCGTCGCCAACCGGCGATAAAAAATCCGGAGGGCGATGCGGGCGACGTCATCCGTTTCGAAGGCTGGCAGCTCGACATCAGCAAGCGCCAACTTCTTTCGGCGGACAGGAACGAAATCGAATTGACCACCGGTGAATTCGATATACTGGTTGTATTTGCACGCCACGCTGGACGAGTGCTCAACCGTGAGTTTCTGATGGAGCTGACGCGTGGCCGGAATCTGGAAGTCTACGACCGGACGATCGATGCCCAGATTGCGCGATTGCGCAAGAAAATCGAAACGGATCCCACACATCCACAGCTGATCAAATCGGTACGCGGTGTTGGCTACGTCTTCACCGGCAAGGTGTAAGCGACCTGAGATGCAGTAGAGGAAGGTTCAAGGATCTTTGTCGCCAGACAACATCATCAGGCCATGATCCAGCCGCTGGAACTGCTCCTCATCGTGCATTTGCTCCCAATTCCCTGCATTCTGGTTCCAGAATCGAATCTGCGCGCACCTCAGTTCCTTGGCTCGCGAACGAATGCTGGCAAACAGGGTTCTCGCAAGGCCACGTTCATCGGCAGCACTTGTGACGATCAGAAAGATGACATCAAGCAACGGACCGACGACGGGATGATCGCTGTGCCTATAGATGCTCAGGCCTTGAATGTAGCCTCGAAGGTTGACCGCGACGAGGATTTCCTCGCGGCGGATGGCATCTGATGCCATCCGCTGCCACGCCACCATACCAACGGTTGGGACTGCAGCCTGGATGAGAGGATAGGCCCGCACAATCTGATCCGGCCGCAGCGCGGCAATAACATAGATGCCAGCCATCCCTCTCCCCCTTCTAAGTCCCTTCTAAGAATGAAAGCAAGCGGCCACGCCATATCGAAGCGACCGCACAACGATTGGATGTCAACGTGTCATCATCAGGGGAACAGCTGTCTGTTCCAGCATGGAGCGCGTTACCCCTCCAAAAATCCACTCACGCACGCGTGAATGTCCGTAGGCACCCATGACGATTAGATCGGCGCCGATATCTGTCGCATGCTGTCGCAGGACGTCGGCGACGGCTCGGCCACCGCTAGCTAAAACATTGACTGATACCCGAACTCCATGCCGCGCCAGGAAAGCAGCGACATCCGCGCCCGGTTCTTCGCCGCTACTGTGGGTCGATGCATGGGGATCGACAATCGCAACGCTCACATTGTCGGCTGCGGTCAGCTGCTCCATCGCAGCGCGGACGGCCTGACTTGCTTCGTTACGCGAATCCCAGGCAATCAACACCGTTTTTGGGCGCAGTGAGGCCGCGTGTCCTTTGGGTACGACGAGGATCGGGGCCGGCGACTGAAACAGTGCGCCGTTCAAAATTTCGCGCCTCATATCGTCCTGGGCCAGAAGGCCGCCGCCGATCAACGTCAGATCGACATAACGCGCCCGTTCTCCGATTTCATTTTCCGCCCACCCGTATTCCGTAAAGATACTGGCCACATCAAACGAAATGTCGTCCGATTGCAGTATCGTCTTGGCAGCAGCCACCTTTAGGCTGAGCTGTTCCGTCTCGCGCTCGCGCTCCTCGATCCAGGCTGTCGAGGTCACTTCGCCGTAGCCGCCGATCGGTGGAGCAGCAAGTGCTGTCACCAGCACCGAGAGATGCGCCTTCGACTCCCGGCACAATTCGATCGCGGAGTGTAGATCATCGTCGTTTTGATTGACGCCGATGATACTCAAAATGGTCTTGGCTTGCATGGTCACACCTCCTGTTTGAACTTGTTGGATCGGTGTGAGTTTAAGCAACAGAACGAAGTCCGCGTTGATCTTGGTCAAGATTGAAGATCAAGGAGAAATCGCGAGCATTGAACAGCTTGATTTGGGTCAAAGCCAATGACCCCGTCCTGCCGTAGAGACGATGCTGATCCTCAGGCGACACACTCCAGGCAAAGCCGGTCGAGATGTTCCGCCAAAGCCGATCATCTCCGGCATTTCGTGGGAAACGCCGGCTCCTGAACCGAAGGAAACATTATGCCGGATACCAACCTGCTTCTCACATTCAATACAGGCTCTTCATCACTGAAGATCGGTCTGTTTGAGTGGGATGCGCAAGGCGCGCGTCGTATCGGCAAGGGCCTTGTGGATTTCAGCAGAAGGCCCCTCACCTTTCATCTGACTGAAGGACCTGCCGTCTTTGACCTTCGCTTGCACGCCGAAGGAGGCGAAGATCTGCGCGATGTCATTGCAGAAGCATTCGAAGTGCTTGGCATGCATTTCGATATGGCAGCGGTGCGCGCCGTGGGTCATCGCGTGGTTCACGGTGGAGATCAGTTCACAGGACCTGTTCGTCTCGACGAAGGCAACATCGGCGAACTGGATAAGTTGGTCGCCCTTGCCCCTTTGCATCAACCACAGGCGCTCCGTGTGATCCGCGCCGTCAAACATCTGCGACCGACGCTCGTCCAGACCGCGTCCTTCGATACGGCCTTTCATGCAACCCAAAGTGATCTTGTGCGCCGATTTGCTCTGCCGCGAGCCCTACACGATCAGGGGATCAAACGTTATGGTTTTCATGGTCTCTCCTATGCCTTCATTGCAGGGGAGTTACGCCGGCGCGTTCCGGATGTTGCTGCCAGCAAGGTGATCGTTGCCCATCTCGGCAACGGTGCCAGCCTCTGCGCCCTCGATGGCGGTGAAAGCCGCGATTGCAGCATGGGGTTTTCAACGCTCGACGGGATACCGATGGCAACGCGTTGCGGCGCACTCGATCCCGGCGTGTTGCTCCATCTTCTTGGGCCGAAGGCCAGGACCCTGCGGAATCTAGAGGACATGCTCTATCATCGCTCCGGTCTGCTCGGCGTATCGAGCATCAGCGGTGATACGCGCGATTTGCTGAAAGACGAGCGTCCTGAGGCGCGAGAAGCGATTGATCTGTTTTCCTTGCGGATTGCTGGCGAAATCGGCCGCATGACGGCAACGCTTGGCGGTCTGGACGGCATCGTTTTCACCGCCGGGATTGGCGAGCATCAGCCGGAAATCCGTGCCGCGATCTGCGACCGCCTGCGATGGTTGGGCGTCGCCCTCGACGGCGAAGCGAATACCACCAGCGCGTCCATCATCAGCACTTCGGCAAGCTCTGTCGCGACCTTCGTCATCGCAACGGACGAGGAGCAGATCATCGCCAATGAAGCCCTGTCGGTTCTGGCAAGCAAGTGATCCAGATCAACAGCCCATCGCGCCGTTCGCGATAGCCTAACGAACGACCATATTGAATCGGAGCAACCACATGGAAAACCAGCCAGCCGCGACTTTTACACATCCGCTCGCCGCCGCCGAACTCGACCTCATCGACCGCTATTGGCGTGCGGCCAATTACCTCTCGGTCGGCCAGATCTACCTGCTCGACAATCCGCTGCTGCGCGAACCGCTGACGGTCGAGCATATCAAGCCGCGCCTGCTCGGCCACTGGGGCACGACCCCAGGGCTCAACTTCATCTACGCCCATCTCAACCGGGTCATCCGAAAACGCGATCTTAATATGATCTATATTTGCGGCCCCGGCCATGGCGGCCCCGGCATGGTCGCCAACACCTATCTCGAAGGCACCTACAGCGAGATCTACCCGGATATTTCGACGGATACGGACGGCATGCGCAAGCTGTTCCGTCAATTCTCCTTTCCCGGCGGCATTCCAAGTCATGCGGCGCCTGAAACACCGGGATCGATCCATGAGGGCGGCGAACTCGGCTATGCGCTGGTGCATGCCTATGGCGCCGTCTTCGACAATCCCGATCTGATCGCCGCCTGTGTCGTCGGCGATGGCGAAGCGGAAACCGGTCCGCTTGCCGCAAGCTGGCACTCCAACAAGTTTCTCAACCCGGCCCGCGACGGCGCGGTGCTGCCGATCCTGCATCTCAATGGCTACAAGATCGCCAATCCGACCATCCTTGGCCGCGACACAGACGAGGACCTGCGTCATCTCTTCATCGGCTACGGCTACGAACCTTTCTTCGTCGAAGGTTCCGATCCGCACCAGATGCATCAGGCGATGGCTGCGACCTTCGAACAGGTCTTCGACCGCATCCGCGCCATCCAGGCCGAAGCGCGCACCGGCGCTCCGGGCAATTTCTGCCCGCGCTGGCCGATGATCGTGCTCAGAAGCCCGAAGGGCTGGACAGGACCGAAGGAAGTCGACGGCAAGAAGGTCGAGGGTTTCTGGCGGGCGCATCAGGTGCCGGTTTCCAATTGCCGCGAGAACCCCAGCCATCGAAAGATCCTGGAAGATTGGATGCGCAGCTACGACCCTGAGGATCTGTTCGACACCGACGGGCGCTTGAAAGAGGAATTACGTGCGCTGGCACCGGCAGGCGAACGCCGCATGGGTGCCAATCCTCATGCCAATGGCGGCTCGCTGCGCCGTGAGCTCGTCGTACCCGATATTCGCGACTATGCGGTTGCCGTCTCGGAGCGAGGCAGAACAATGGCTCAATCGACAGAGATTCTCGGGCATTATCTGCGCGATATCCTCACCCTCAATGCCGATCACGCCAATTTCCGCATCTTTGGTCCAGACGAAACCGAATCCAACCGCCTCGGCAGCGTCTTTGAAGTGACAAACCGTGTCTGGATGGAGGAGATAAAGCCCTATGACGTCAGTCTTGCCCGAGACGGCCGGGTCATGGAAGTACTCAGCGAACATCTATGCCAGGGATGGCTCGAAGGCTATCTGCTGACTGGTCGCCACGGTCTGTTCTCCTGCTATGAAGCCTTCATTCACATCGTTGATTCGATGTTCAACCAGCACGCCAAATGGCTGAAAGTGTCGCGCGAACTGCCATGGCGAAAGCCGGTTTCCTCGCTGAACTACCTTTTGACCTCGCATGTCTGGCGACAGGACCATAATGGCTTCAGCCATCAGGATCCTGGGTTCATCGATGTTGTTGCCAACAAGAGAGCCGACACAGTGCGCATCTACCTGCCGCCGGATGCCAATACGCTGCTATGGACCGGCGACCATTGCCTGAAAACATACGACCGCATCAATGTCATCGTCGCCGGCAAACAACCAGAGCTGCAATGGCTGTCGATGGATGAAGCGGTCAAGCATTGCGAAGCCGGCATCGGCATTTGGGATTGGGCCTGCAACGAACAGAGCGCGGTCGAACCGGATGTCGTCATGGCCTGCGCGGGCGATGTCCCTACCATGGAGACGCTCGCTGCCGTCGATCTTCTCCGCCAGAATATTCCCGCGCTGTCGATCCGCGTTGTCAACGTAGTCGACCTGATGGCGCTGCAATCGAAGCAGCAGCATCCGCATGGTCTCGCCGATGAGGTCTTCGACGGCTTGTTCACACCGGACAGGCCGGTCATCTTCGCCTATCACGGCTATCCCTACCTGATCCATCGCCTGACCTACCGGCGCACCAACCACCGCAACTTCCATGTCCGCGGTTTCATCGAGGAAGGCACGACGACGACCCCCTTTGACATGACCGTTCTCAACGAGCTGGATCGCTATCATCTGGCCATCGAAGCGATCGAGCGCGTGCCGGGTCTCAAGGAAAAAGCACAGGATGTGATCAAGCTTTTCCGCGACAAGCTCGAAGAACATGGTCGCTACATTCGCCAATACGGTGAGGACATGCCGGAAATCAGCAATTGGAAATGGCCCTATAACGGCGATGGGGATCGCTTGTCATGAAGTGATGCCTTTTACCAAGGGAGCGGCACGGGCACCGGAGGGCACCGTAAAGTTAATCGAACATTGGTCAGAATGTGGGATCTGGTGGCATGACCAGATTTCCCCGTGATCCGCTCTACCGTCGCCATCGATTTCCTGCAGAGGTGATTGCCCATGCGGTCTGGCTCTATTTCCGCTTCCCGCTCAGTCTGCGCATGGTCGAGGATATGCTGGCGGCCTGTGGGGTCATCGTCTCTCACCAGACCGTGAGGCTTTGGGCTGAGAAATTCGGCAGGCATTTCGCCAATCATATTCGGAAGCCATCAGCCGGCAGGCTCGGCGACAAATAGCACCTCGATGAGGTCGTCATCACTATCGCCGGCCAGAAACTATGGCTCTGGCGCGCCGTCGACCAGAACGGTTTTGTGCTCGACGTTCTGGTGCAGAGTCGCCGAAATACCAAGGCTGCAAAGCGTTTGATGCGAAAGCTTCTGAAAGGGCAAGGCCGCCCGCCACGTGTGATAATCACCGACAAACTCCGGTCCTACGGTGCGGCGAAGCGCCGGGTCATGCCCGGCGTCGAACATCGCTCGCACAAAGGCTTGAACAATCGGGCAGAAAACTCCCATCAGCCGATCCGACGACGGGAAAGGATCATGAAGCGCTTCAAGTCAGCAAGCCATCTTCAACGCTTCGTTTCCATACATGACCCGATCGCCAACCTCTTTCATATTCCCCGCAACGACATTCCATCCGTCCACCATCGCGAACTGCGGGCCGCAGCCATGAAAGCGTGGTGTCAAATCGCGTGCCTTCATGCAGTCTGAGGCAAAGCGCCAATCCAAGATCTTGTCTTCGTCGTGTTAAGTTTACGATGCCGGTGGAAGTATTCCGCTCTTGAAGGAGTTGAATCAACGGCACCCTACGCAGATGAGCTAACTCTTTGGTAGAGCGAACTTCGCTGTGCACTGATATCAATGGAACGAAACTATTCCCTGAAAGGCGTGCACAATTCAATTACACGCCGCCTACAGCTAGATTTTTGAGATACTGGAGCACCCAGTCCTCAAATTGACTGAGCGTTCTGAGCAATCAGGATAGCGAATGGTAAACTATAATATGCTTACGCAAGTCACTTCCCGCAAGTTCACTGTGATCACGTCGGAATCGATAATCCGATCGTAATCATTCCTTTATATCGCTGTCTCAAGTTTAGCTCCGAGATCCGAAGGAAACCACCGCTTGGCGGCGCGATTTATCCAGCTGAAGCTCGTCGCGCCGGTCCTTGCGGGACTGGCGCTGCTTATCACCGGGCTTGCAGCGATCCCCTACTACGGCGTGGAGACCGTTGACGCCAATGCTCGCAGTCAACAGGAGACCTTGGTCGAGCGAAATGTTGCAATGTGGATCGGCGACGTAGAGTTCTCGCTGACCGCCTGGACCATATGGGACGAAGCCATTGCCAAGTTAGACAATAGCTTCGATCGCGATTGGGCAGACCGCAACATCGGCGCATCGCTGATAGGCACTTCCCGCACGCGCTCAATGATGGTTCTCGATCGAGACAATGCGGTCATCTATACGCGCACGGACGATACCGTAAAGGATCTTCCTTTCTTCGCCAGGGGAACCGATGCATTCGTCCGAGATGCGGGTAAGTTGGTGGCACAAGTCCGCGAGCAGGAGCAACATCGTCCAGAAAAGGCCGGTATCCCAGCGCCCATTGCAATCAGCCATATAGAGGCAATCGGTGATGAGGCTGTCCTTCTGACGGCAAGCCTTTTCCAACCGGACTTTGGAACGGCACGGCCACTGGCCTCGCGCGCTCCGATCCTGGTCACGGCGATGCCGATCGGGGGCACGCTTCAGGAATTCTTCGGCAAGCGCTTCCTCTTGGACGACCCAAGGATCACGCCACTTGCCGCGGTCACCGCCGACAGGGCTCGCGCTGAGATCGCCGTCAGCCCCGAGGGCGAAGTCGAAGTGTTGTCATGGCGGCCGCCGACGCCCGCTGCAGACCTCGTTCATCAGTCGCTTCCGCTCATAATCGCGGTTGTCGGCGTTCTTATGGTGGGTGCTGCGGCTTTCGTTCGCATATCTCAGACGGCGGCTAGCAATCTTGTCGGACAAGAACAGCAGATGCGCCACGCAGCGACACATGATTTCCTGACCGGTCTTTTCAACCGCTCGGCACTTCAAGATAACTTCGCGGCGCTCTCTCGAGAGGGGCCATTCGTCGTTGCTTGCCTAGACCTCGACGGCTTCAAAGCCGTCAACGATGTGCATGGCCACGCCGCAGGCGACGAGGTGCTTAAAACTGTCGCGGATCGCCTACGTTCGGGGACTCGTCCGATCGACCGGCTCTTCCGGCTGGGTGGTGATGAATTCGCCATATTCATGCCGGGCATCTCGGTCCTGGACGCCGAAGTGGCTTGCCAAAAATTGTCGCAATCCCTGGCAAGTCCAATGCAGCTGCTCAACTGCGAAGCAACCGTCGGGGCGTCGTTTGGGTTGAGCGAGGTTAATTCTGCGGGAGCAGACTGTGACGCGGCCTTACGATATGCCGATGCCGCCCTTTATCAGGCTAAGTCTCTTGGACGCGGAGGCGTGATTTCGGCTTCGATCCCGCCTGCTCGGCTACGACGGGTTGGTCGCAGCAGTTGAAGCGGTCCGGACATAAAGAGGTGGAGTTATTAGTCTCGGCAGCGGCCAACAACCTTAGTTTCTGTCTGTTGAGATTTTGCAGGATTTTGCCCTTGTACCATTCGGCGGTGGCGCCCCAAATTCAATTTAGCGAACGGCACCGTAAAGTTAACCCTGTCGGCGATCGACCTGTGCGACCTTTCAGCATGACCCAAGTCACTCGTGATCGCCTTTATCGCCGCCATCGATTTCCTGCAGACGTGATTGCCCACGCCGTGTGGCTGTATTTCCGTTTCCCGCTCACGCATGGTCGAGGATTTGCTGGCAGCGCGTGGCATCAACGTCTCTCACCAGACCGTGAGGCTGTGGGCGGAGAAGTTCAGCAGACATTTCGCCAATGATATCCGGAGGCGATCCGCAGGCAGGCTCGGCGATAAATGGTACCTCGATGAGGTTGTCATCTCCATTGGCGGCAAGAAACACTGGCTTTGGCGCGCCGTCGATCAGGACGGTTTTGTTCTTGACGTGCTGGTGCAGAGCCGCCGAAATACCAAGGCCGCCAAACGTCTTATGCCAAAGCTTATGAAAGGAAAGGGGCACTCTCCGCGCGTCATGATCACCGACAAGCTGCGATCCTATAGGGCGGCAAAGCGCGATATCATGCCCGGCGTCGAGCATCGCTCGCACAAAGGCCTGAACAACCGGGCGGAGAATTCCCATCAACCGACCCGGCGGCGAGAGCGGATCATGAAGGGCTTCAACTCAGCCCGACATCTCCAGCGTTTCGTTTCAATTCATTACCCTGTCGCCAACCTTTTTCACATTCCACGCCACGAGATCTCATCAGATCATCACCGCTAATTGAGAACCGAAGCCATGCAGATGTGGCACGAAATCGCACGCCTGCAAACCGCATAAGCGAAAGCCACACCAGACATTCTTGACCCGTGTCCGTTAACTTTACGGTGCCGCCCGGACACCAGACCGCGCCTTATCGGCTAACGGATACATCATTTGTCGCTAAGAGGATTCTCTGGCGCGGCGCTATCGTGCCGGTCGGTCCGCCTTCACCTCAGGCGCCGGTCGGACAGTAGCCGCAACCGCGCAGGAAAAATGATGCCGCTTCGCGCGCATGATTTTCCATCTCCGTCTTGACCGGCGTCAGGTCGGCATGAAACAGCGAGGACATCATCATCGGCAGCAAGACCAAGTCGATGAAGCGGCGGGTCGTCGCCGGAAGATTGTCTGGTGCAAAGGCCGGGAGAGATCTGATTTCCTCGGCCTCCGCCAGTTCTGCGACGAGCTTCATCACCGTGGCCGTCCCATGCGCACGGATGGCATAGTGGATGGTGGTAGCCAGCTCCGGATGGCGCGTTGCCTCTCCCATCACGCTACGCATGAGCCCTACGGTCTCGTCCTTGATAGCGCGCTGCACGATCAGGACACCCGCAGTCTGGAAACGTTCCTGAATATTGCCCGAAGTGGCAGAGGCAGCCATCTCGCCGGACTTCTGCACCCAGCGCAAAACCACCTCTCTGAACAAGGTTTCCTTGTTGGTGAAACGCGTATAGATGCTCGGCTTCCCGGCCCTGGCCACCTCGGCGATTTCGTCAATGCTGGCCCCTTCGTAACCGCGGGCGACGAAAACCTGAAGAGCGGCCTGCAAGATCCTGTCTTCGACTTCTCCAGCCATTTCTCGCGGCGGCCGCCCGCGCCGGGGCATGCCTGCCTTCGGCTCTATATTTTTTAGTTTTGTCGTTTCTCTCGCCAAAACGGGCCTCACCGATTTTTGATTGGCATGGATCGGGGTCCCTGCCCTCTCCGCCTCTTGACTAACATCCCGATCAGTTCTAAGTCAATATTTAAATGAAACGTTTCGTTTCAAATTAATGCATCGAGCAGAGAGGTAGAACATGAGCGCGCCTCAGGATGAGACCTTTGGAAAGCTGATCGTGCTGGAGCCTAAAAAAGGTAGCGCGGCGGCAGACAATGAGCAGGATAACATCACGGCAAAACAGGAGCAGGCGGAAGCGCCGCACACTAGCGACCAAGCCCGCATACGTGAGGATGAACGACAGCCTCCGGACAATTCCGATGAGGAGAAAGCCAAAAGTGGGCGCTCGCGACGCACGACGATGCTCTTGATCGGCGGGACCGCGCTGGCTGTGGCGGCGGCTGCAACCTATGTCTATTGGGATAATGGCTCGCACTACGAAAGCACGGACGATGCCTTTATCGCCGCCCGTCAATATGCCGTCACCTCCAGAGTTGCCGGTTACATTTCTTCCGTTGCGGTTACCGATAACCAGCATGTGACGGCAGGCGAAGTGATCGCCCGGATCGATGACCGCGATTACCAGACATCTCTGGAACAGGCGCAGGCGCAGGTTGCCGCCGCAGAGGCCAATATCCAGAATACCGAAGCGCAGAAGCAGGTCCAGGAGGCGAATGTGGAACAGGCCAAGGCTCAGATTGAGCAGGCCAAGGCCAACCTCGTCTTTGCCCAGCAGCAATATGACCGCTACGAAACGCTGATGAAGAGCGGTTCCGGCACCATTCAGGAAGCACAGCAATATCAGTCGCAATTGCATCAGCAAGAGGCTGCCCTGAATACGGACGAAGCCTCTTTGACCGCCGCGCAGCGCCAGCTTGCTGCCTATGATTCTCAGATCGCCAGCGCCCAGGCCACCCAAAAACAGGATCAAGCACAGCTCGACCAGGCAAAGCTAAATCTCTCCTATACGACCATAACGGCGGCGCAGCCCGGACGGGTCGTGCAGCTTTCGGCTGGCGATGGCCAATATGTCCAGACGGGGTCGAATCTCGCCATGTTCGTGCCGGACAAGCTTTGGGTGACGGCCAATTTCAAAGAAACGCAGCTCGACCATATGCGTCCGGGCCAGCCTGTCAAGCTGACCATCGACGCCTATGGGGGACGCTTACTCGATGGCCATATCGCAAGCGTACAGCCGGGATCGGGGACCGCTTTTTCGCTGCTCCCGGCGGAAAATGCCACTGGCAACTATGTAAAAATCGTACAGCGAGTGCCGGTGAAAATCGTGCTTGACGATGTGCCCAGCGATGTGGCGCTGGGACCGGGCATGTCGGTCGTACCAACCGTGCGGACCGATGCAAGCCTATCCCTGTGGGAAAGCTTGAGGAGCCTGCTGTGAGCACGAACGCTGTTGCCAAACCATCGGCAACCCCTTGGATCATCGCCATTGTCGTAGCACTCGCCAGCTTCATGGAAGTGCTTGATACGACGATCGCCAATGTCGCACTGAATTACATTTCCGGTGGCCTCGGCGTCAGTCAGGACGAGGCATCCTGGGTTGTCACCACCTATCTCGTCTCCAATGCGGTGATCGTGACGGCGACGAGCTATCTCGTGCGCATTCTGGGACGTAAGACCTTTTTCCTTGGCTGCCTGGCGTTGTTTACAATCAGTTCGGTCATGTGTGGCTTTGCACCCAACCTGCAATTCCTGCTCTTAGCCCGGATATTGCAAGGCATCGGCGGCGGCGGGATGGTGCCTGTCGCGCAGTCCATTCTAGCCGACAGCTTTCCGCCCGAAAAACGCGGGCAAGGCTTTGCCCTTTTCGGGGTGGCGGTTGTTGTTGCTCCTGTGGTCGGACCGACCCTGGGCGGCTGGCTTTCCGATAATTTTTCCTGGCACTGGTGCTTCCTGATCAACGGGCCGGTCGGCATTCTGACGCTTGCAGCCGTTGCCATGCTGATCAAGGAGCCCGAAGGCAGCGCCGAGGAGCGCGTGCGGCTGCGGAAGGAAAAGATTGGCTTCGACTGGATCGGCTTCGGCCTTGTTGCGACCTTTCTCGGAGCGCTGGAGCTGATGCTTGATCGTGGCCTTGAAGACGATTGGTTTGGATCGAACTTCATCATCATGGCCGCCGCGATCTGCGCTTTGGCCTTTGTTTTAATGGTCCCCTGGGAACTGAAGCACAAGAATCCAGCCGTTGATATCAGGATGCTCGTTAGCCGGCAGTTCGGCACCTGCTTCCTGGTGATGATGGCGACGGGCGCGCTGCTTCTGGCGACAACTCAATATCTGCCGCAGTTGGTTCAAGCAAATCTCGGCTATACGGCAACTTGGGCTGGCTTGATGCTGTCTCCCGGCGGCCTTGTGACGATGATCATGATGTTCGTCGTCGGCGTTCTGTCGTCAAAAGTGCAGCCGAAATATCTGATAGCGGTGGGTGCCGGCTTTGTTGCCTTTTCCATGTATCAGGTGACCAGCGCCTACAGTGGCATCGGCTTCTGGTATCTTGCCGAGGCGCGCATGTTGCAAGGAATTGGCCTGCCCTTCATATTCCTGCCGATTACCACGGCCTCTTATGACGGCATTCCCTCCAGCAAGACGGACCAGGCATCGGCGCTGCTGAATGCCGCGCGCAACACCGGCGGATCGATTGGCGTGTCGCTGATATCGAACATCATTACCCATCGGGAGCAGTTTCACCAGAGCCGTATGGTCGAGCATGTCATACCTTCGAACGGGGCCTATCAGGATACGCTCAATCAGGTGACGAATTACTTCACCGGTCAGGGTAGTTCCCTGGTGGCGGCAAATCAGCAGGCGCTTGCCTGGATCAACGAGCAGGTGCAAAGCCAGGCTTCGTTCCTGGCTTACATCGATGCGTTCTGGGTTTTGACGCTGATTTCCCTGGCCGCAATTCCGCTGGCCCTTACCCTGCGCAACGTAACACTCGGCAAAAAGGCATCCATGGGACATTAGAGCCTTTCGAAACCAGCAGCCCCAACTTTGTTCAGATGTGTTCCGGTTCTTCAGAGGAGCATTTAGGAGACGGAGAAAGCCACCGCCTCAATGCCCGTCCGGTGCGACAGCTTCCTTGGGAATAGTGTCGGTCAGATTCTTCCGGTGGAAGATGAAAAGACCGGCAAGCACGATGATGGCGGCTCCGAGGAAGACCTGGATATCTGGAATGTCACCGAAGAAGAAGAAACCGAGCGCTATCGCCCAGATAAGCAGCGTATATTGCAGAGGTGCGAGCAGCGACGCGGGCGCAAGTTTCAACGATCGCGTTATCAGCATATGGGCGCTGCCGGCGACGACGCCGAGCGCCAACATGGCCGCAAAATCGAGCGTCGAGGCGGAACGCCAGTTGCCGATGCTGAGTACCAGTCCGGCGACAAGTGCGCCGACGGTCTGCCAGGCGACGAGCGTCGCATCGTTCGTCTGCCGCAGCCGCCGGCCAAGCACGAGCGTCATCGCGAACGCGAGGCTGCCGCAAAGGCCGAAAAGCGACGGCCAGGAGAACATTGCCGTCGAAGGTTTAAGCGCGATCAGTACGCCGGCAAAACCGACGAAGACGGCCAGCCACCGCCGCCAACCGATCCTCTCGCCAAGGAAGAAATGCGAGATCGCGGCGACATAGATAGGACCGGCCATGTAGAAGGTCATGACATCTGCAAGCGGCAGATAGGCGACAGCCGCATAGAAGAGACCAACGTCGGTGGTCGTCATCACTATGCGCAGAAGCTGCAGCGGCGGCCGCTCGATGCGGAACAGTGCATCGCTTCCCTGCCGCGCAATCATGGGCGCGAGAATGATGAAGGAGCCGAGCGAGCGTATCACCAGAACTTGGCCGACGGAAAAGCTCGCGACCAACCACTTGCCCATGGCATCGTTCAGTGAAAACAGAAAATCGCCGAGAAGCATCAAAAGCACGCCGGCAAGCACGAGATTGCCGTCCGTGCCGGCTTTGCGAACATCCATGATGCTTCTCCCGACGATTCTCATGTTTCTTTCGCATGGCTGTAGCCGCTTTTGCCCCTACCCCGCAAGGCGGCCGCGAGCGGGTCGCCTGGCTCGCTGCCTATATCCCGATCAGCCATTTTGAGGCGCAGACCATCTGTTTGCGGGATCAGGTGACGCCTGTTACCTTTTGCCTTGATGAGCACTTGGTGCTTCGCAAGGCGAAGAAGGGTGACAAGAGCGGCAGAGGCCGACCAGTTCGATCGTTTATCCGATCATGCGGGAAGAAATGCGCTTGGTTGGTCGCAAGTTGAGATCTATGCCCTCGCCTCCAACGACCAAAATGCAATCCTGTGTTTTTATGGTTGCATAACCCGTTGCCGATATTATTCGTTAGCCAAGCAAGAGAGCAGTGATGACGCAGCAGCCGGGAAATCCGTCAAAGTCAACCATAGAAGATCAGAACGACGCCGACCGGCAGCCCCGCGTCTCGCTCGAATTGCTCCAAGCTCAGCTTCTGTCGCTCACCGAGCGATACGAATGGCTCGAGGCGATGATCAACTACGTGCCCGACTTCATCTACGCCAAGGACAGAGACGGCCGTTTCCTCTTTGCCAACCGTGCGATCGTCCTCAACAACGGCTTCACGCATGTCGACGAATTGATCGGACTTACCGATGCCGAAATTCACCCGGTGGCCGACGCTCATAAGATTGACGAAGTCGAACGGCGGGTCATGGAGACGGGTGAACCCGATCTCGGCGTGGAGGAACGACGGCTGAAGGGCGAAGGCTGGCTGATGATGTCGCGTGTGCCGTTGCGGGACCGGAATGGCAATATCATCGGCGTCGTCGGAGCCTCCCGCGATATCTCGGCCCGCAAGCGCGCAGAGGAGTTGATGAGCGCGCAAACGAAGCTTCTCCATGACGTTGCGCGAGGCGTCGACCTCGGTTCGTTTCTCAAGGATGCCCAAGCCCTGCTTGAGCGCCTCCTCAACGGAAGACGGGTCAGCTTCATTCTGGACGGCCAGCAACGCGAGACCCTGGCGGATGAAGTGATTGAGTTTCCCATCTTCTCGCGAGATGGAGGCAAGCACGGGACATTGACAGCATCGAAGACCGAGAATGACGAAAGCGGCCTCGTGGAATTCCTCGCAGGCATCGCTCAAACCGTCGGCATCGCCATCGATCGGCATCGTGACATCGCTCACATCGCCTATCTTGCCGAGCATGATGCGCTGACCGGGTTGCCAAATCGCACGCTCCTTAATCGAAAGGTCGTCGTTCTCCTGGAAAAAGCATCGCAGGCGGGAAAATCCCTGGCCGTAGCCTTTGTCGATCTTGATAATTTCAAGCTGGTGAATGACAGCCTTGGACATGCCGCCGGGGACGAGTTGCTCAAGGTGGTTGCCCAGAGGATATCGGCACAAATTAAAAGCAGCGGCATCGTGTCGAGGATCGGCGGCGATGAGTTCATCATTGTTCTTGAAGAGAACCAGGACCCTTTCCATGAAAGGCTCAAGGCTATTCTCGAAGGCATATCCGAGCCGCTGACCATCGATGGCGTCGAAATTCGAGTCAGTTGCAGCATCGGCGTAGCGTGCTCCAGAAAGCACGGCGATACCGCGTCGGAGCTATTCGCAAACGCCGATATGGCGCTTTATCGCGTGAAGGAATCCGGTCGCAACGGTATTCAGCTGTTCACGCCCGCAATGGGGGAAGAAGCCCGCAGCAAGCTGAGCCGTATTGAGGAGCTGCGGCGGGCGGTGGAGCGGAACGAGTTCGTGCTTCACTATCAACCGCAGAAGAATATCAGTAGCGGTCAAGTGATCGGCGTCGAAGCGCTCGTACGATGGCAGCACCCTGTCGAAGGCTTGCTATTGCCGGGAACGTTCATCCCGCTGGCCGAAGAAACGGGGCTGGTGGTCTTGATCGGCGATATGGTTTTGCGCGAGGCTTGCCGCCAAGCTCGGGCCTGGCAGGACCAGGGTCTGCCACCATTGCGTATAGCGGTGAATGTATCCGCCAGACAGTTTCTCGAGAATTCGCTGATAGACCAGGTTGCATCGGCGCTTCAGGCTGCCGGCCTCGATCCACAATGGCTCGAGCTGGAACTGACCGAAAGCTTGATCATGCGGGATGTGGAGGGGGCCATAGAGCGCATGCATGCATTGAAAGAGCTCGGTGTCAGCATCGCGATCGACGATTTCGGCACGGGATATTCGAGCCTAAGTACCCTCAGACGCTTCCCCCTCTCCCGGTTGAAGATCGACAGGTCGTTCATTGCGGACATTCCCGAGAAAGCTGGCGACATGGCGATCACCTCCGCCATCGTGTCACTTGGCAGAACTCTCGAATTGGAGGTCGTCGCCGAGGGTGTGGAGACCGAGGAGCAAGCCCAATTCCTCGAGGGGGCCGGATGCGAAATGTTTCAGGGCTTTTTGTTTGCAAAACCCCTTCCCGCTTCCGAGGTCGGAAACCTTATTGCCAAGCTGGTTGCCCAGACCGGATAGCCCAACCGCCTCACCTTACGCGCCAGCGTAACCGCTCCTCTTCGGCTGTCCGAGTTCAAGGCAATGTCACGATTTCGATCCAGTTCGCGCCGGCGTCGACCGGATACCTGCCGACGGAACCGAGCGTGCCGCTCGTCTGGTCGATGGCATAAACAGACAGTTTGTCGGATTTCTCACCGGATGCCACAAGGAATCGGCCCGACGGATCTATGCGAATGCCACGCGGTTGCTGCTCGGTCGGGTAATTCGTGACATAGGTCAGCGTCCCATCCCCACCGGCCAAATGGAAGAGCGCGATTTTGCTGGTGGTTCGCTCGGTCGTATAGAGGAATTTACCGTTGGGCGTGATGCCGATGTCGGCAGCCCAAACCTTCGGTTTGCCGTCATCCACTGGGGCTGCGGCGGGCGTGATTGCATTGAATGGTGGAAGAGCCGGCGGGGTGGCGCCCGGAGACAACCCCGCGTCGTCAGGCACGGACGCCACGCTTTCGATTTCGCTCAACGTACCCCTGCCGGGATCGAGAGCGTAGTGGATGACGTGGCCGGTCAATTCGGTCAGGACATAAACGGACTTATTGTCCGGAGACAGAATGATATGACGCGGACCGTCTCCCGGCCTGGTCACGACGTGCGGCGGATCGTTCGCCTTCAGCATGCCGGCCTCCGGATCGAGGACGAACTGCTGCACGATATCGGAACCGAGATTGGTTGCGAAGACGAATTTGCCGGTCCGATCGCTGACGATCGAATGGGCATTGCGGCCGGTGAGGACCATCTGTCGCGCGCCATCGGTGACAAGTCCGTTTCTGCTGATAGGCAGTACCGCGATCTTGTTGCCGCCATAGGAGGCGGTGAAAAGCAACCTGCCCGATGGGTCAGTGGAGACGTAAGCCATACTATCGGGTAAAGCAGCAACAGCTTCCTGCGTCAGCTTGCCGGTTTCCGGGTTGATCGCCAGCGTCAGCACCCGATATGGTTGCGAGCGAATGACGGCATAGAGATGCTTCCTGTCGGGGCTGACGGTCATCGGCATGATCATCTTGCCCGCATCGAAAGTCGAAACCTGCGTGAGCGCGCCTGTCGTTTCATCCATACTGTATATGTCGATCGTCCCCGCCGTCGTTGCGGCGACATAGACGAACGTCCGGGTAGCTACACGGAACGAAGCTTCAATCATTGGTCACCTCACCCGAGCGTTGACTGCCGGCCCGGCTTGACGATCTGACGAGCCTTCTAGCAAAAATTATCCAGCTGCGGCGACGATCTTTTCCAGCACGGTCATTTCTTCCGCCGTCAGATCGGTCAAAGGTGGTCTCACTGGACCTGGATCCTTGCCGAGCACGCGCAGGCCCGCCTTGATGATCGAGACTGCATAACCTTTCCTGCGATTGCGCAGGGTGACCAACGGGAAGAAGAAGCCTTTGAGGATATTGTCCACCGTTGTCTGCTCGCCGGCACGCAGCGCTGCATAGAAGCGCTGTGCCAAGGCGGGCACGAAATTGAAGACGGCGGAGGAATAGGTCGTCACTCCAGCGCCGAAATAGGCCTGAGCATAGACTTCGTGGGTCGGCATACCGCCTACATAGACCAGGCGGTCCTTGAGCAGCGTCGTGATCTCGATCACCTTGTCGACGTCACCCACGCCATCTTTGAAGCCGATGAGGTTCGGACATTCGTCGGCAAGGCGCGCCAGGCTCTCGGCGTTGAGCACGGCATTGTCGCGATTGTAGACAATGACGCCGATGCCGACGGCCCGGCAGACGGCCTTCACATGGGCAATCAGACCTGCCTGCTCCGCAAACATCAGATAGGGCGGCAGCAGCAGCAGACCGTCCGCGCCGGCTTTTTCCGCGGCCCTGGCGATTTCGACGGCAAGCGACGTTCCGTAGCCGGTTCCCGAAATGATCGGCGTATTGCCTGCCGCGGCCTTGGCGGCACGAACGACCTGAGGGATTTCGGCAGGGTTGAGGGAGAAGAACTCGCCGGTGCCACCGGCTGCAAAAAGTGCCGCTGCATCGTAGCCTGCCAGCCACTCGACGTGACTGCGATATTTGGCTTCGTCGAATGTCAGATCCTGATTAAAATGCGTGACGGGGAACGACAGAAGACCGCTGCCAACTGCCTTTTTTAGTTCATTCGGGTTCATCGTGAAATCCTTTTGCAGATCTATGGAGCGACGATGCTTCAGGCGTGTTCGAGCGTCTGGACGAGAGCGGCGATGTACCCGTAGCAGAAGGCGAAGGCGACGCCTGTGGGATCGCGGCCGCTGATCGTCGGCACGTGGTCGGGCATCAGCATGTATTGATAGCCGACCTCCTTATAGATCCGCGCCGAGCGGATCATGTCCATATCGCCCTCGTCCGGGAAGGTTTCCATGAAGGACAGCTTGCCGCCCCTGATGTTGCGGAAGTGGACGTTGAAGATTTTGCCGCGCGTGCCGAACCAACGGATGATGTCGTCGATCTCCGCGCGCGGATTGTCGAGCATTTCGCCGATCGAGCCCTGGCAGAAGTTCAGCCCGTGATAAGGGCTTTCGCGCATAAGCACGAATTTCTTCAGGCCCTCCACCGTGCCGAGGACGCGCGTGACGCCGCGGTAACCTGGCGGCGTATAGGGATCATGCGGATGGCAGGCGAGACGGACGCGATTGCTTTCCGCCACAGGAACGACGCGCTCCAGGAAATAGTCGATCCGCTCCCAGTTCTCGTCTTCCGACAGCACGCCGGCCAGGCCGGGGGTTGCCTGGTGGTCAGCCTTGTCCCAGCGGAAGCTCGCATTCATCGAGCCGCCTCGCCCCGCCTCCTCGGGCGTGCGCGGGATGCCGATGAGATTGAGATTGTATTTCGCCGATGGGATGTCAGCGGCCGCAATATCTTCGATCAGCTTGCAGACCGCGTCGATCTGCCGGTCGCGATCGGGTCCGGCAAGCAGGATATCGGGATAGGAAGCCTTTTCGATCGGCTGGGACGGCAGAGGCAGCTGGATCATGTCCAGGATCAGCCCGAAGCTTTCGATCTTGTCGCGGTGACGTTCGAGATCGGACAGAGTCCAACTGTCAGGTCTTCCCGGCGGATCCGCGCATATATGCTTCAGCCCTAGTTGTCTGAAAACCCGGTAGTCATCATCGTCCCGTGCCTCGACCTGCGTCCCTGCATACACCTGGTGTATCTCCCATGAGATTCATATCATATGACATAATATGACTTTTGTCGGGAGTCGAGCCCTATTGCGGTTGCTGTTCTGCAAGGAAGCGATACCGTCGCTGGCTCGCCATCATGTGAGCACGCATCGCTTGCCGCGCACGCTCCGGATCCTGATCTGCGATCGCCGCCAAAATCTCGACATGCTCCGCATGAACCTTTTCCAGATAGGCGCGATCATTCGCCTCCGGCAATGTCGGAAACTGCCCGCGCGGGATGGTGCGAGCACCGAAATGCCTGAGCACATCCACGTAGAATCGATTGTTGGTGGCGATGGCGACGGCCATGTGGAATTCGTAATCCGCTTCGACGGTCGGGAGCCCCTGCTCTATCAGGGCAGCCATTTTCCGATTGGCCGCAGCGATTGCCGCCTCCTGTTCGGCGGTCCTGCGATAGGCCGCAATGGCGGCCGCCTCACCCTCTGTGGCCATGCGAAACTCCAGCAATTCCAGCGTTTCCGGGATGCTTCTGATCTCCACAGGCGTCAGCGTTGATCCTGAGGGTATCATCATTTCGGCAACAAACACGCCCTTGCCCTGAACAGGCCTGACGAGCCCGGCAGAGCGCAGATCGGCAATCGCCTCGCGCACGACGGTCCGGCTGACGCCATATGTTGCCTCCAGCTGCGGCTCCGTCGGAAGCTTATCGCCCGCCTGAAGCTTGCCCGTCTCGATCTGGACGCGCAGCTGGTCGATGACCCGTTGCGCCAGTCTTTGCCGGCCTCGGCCGATTATCGTCATTCCTTGGTCCCCAAATCTGTCACGGCAAGTCGATCTGTTTCGTCCATAGGCCGGATCAATCCAGAAATTCATATTATGACATGTGGATACCATAGGGAAGCAGGTATCGGAGAGCGCGTTATCCCGAAAACAAAATCAGCATATTGACATTTGTCGATAGCCTACCGAATATTGTCAATATTGGTGCTTGGCGGTGGCAATCGGTGTTAGCCGACCTTGATCCGGCATCGGGAGTGCGGAGGAGAAAGTGGATTTCCTGCTTGAAGTGGAAGGACTGACGAAGTCCTTTGGCGGCGTTGCTGCGCTGCGCGACGGGCGCTTTCAGTTGCGACCGGGGTCTGTCCACGCATTGTGCGGCGGTAACGGCGCTGGCAAATCGACCTTTCTCAAGATCCTGATGGGCATTCACAAGCGTGACGCCGGCTCCATCCGCCGCCGCGGCAAAGAGGTTGATTACGCCAGCCCAGCGGAAGCCCTTTCCGCCGGGATCGCCATCATCGAGCAGGAGCTCAGTCCGATCCCGCACATGACGGTTGCGGAGAACATCTATCTCGGCCGCGAGCCGTCTGCCCGTTTCGGCGGCATCGATTTCAAATCGATGAACCGCAATGCACAGGCGCTGCTCGAACGCCTGCAGTTCAATATCCGCGCCACGCAATTCATGATGAACCTCTCGGTCGCCCAGGTTCAATTGGTCGAGATTGCCAAGGCGCTCAGCCACGATGCCGAAGTCATCTTCATGGACGAGCCCACCTCGGCCATCGGCGAGAAGGAAGCGCAGCAGCTGTTCTCGACCATCGAGCGGCTGAAGGCCGAGGGCAAAGGCATCGTCTATGTCTCGCACCGGCTATCGGAAATCTTCCAGATCGCCGATTCCTACACGGCCTTCCGCGATGGCTCCTATGTCGGCAGCGGTGCGCTCGCCGATATCGACAGACCCGGCCTCATCCGCATGATCGTCGGCCGCGAACTCGGCGAAGAATACATCAAGACCAATGTGCCGACGGATGTGCCCGGACTGGACGTCTCGGGACTTAGGGCCGACGGCAAGATCGACAACATTTCCTTTGTTGCACATAAGGGCGAGATCTTTGGCATTTACGGCCTGATGGGGTCGGGCCGCACCGAGATCTTCAACTGCATCTTCGGCCTCGATACGGCAAGCGGCGGCGAGCTCAAGCTCGGCGGACAACCGATCACCGTGCGCAAGCCAGCGGAGGCCATGCGACACGGCATCGCCTTCGTGACCGAAGACCGCAAGCTGACGGGGCTCAATCTCACCGATAGCGTGCGCAACAACATCTGCTTGGCGAGCCTGCCGGAAATGAGCCCGCATTTCTCGATGGATCGCCAAGCCGAAGCGGCCGCCAGCCTCGATATGATCAAGCGTTTCGGCATCAAGGCCGCGCACGACAGCATGTCCGTCTCCGGCCTTTCGGGCGGTAACCAGCAGAAGGTCGTGCTTGGCAAGTGGTTCCTGCGCAAGCCGAAGGTGCTGCTTCTGGACGAGCCGACGCGCGGCGTCGATGTCGGCGCCAAGCGCGAAATCTATCGCATCATCTGCGACTTCGCCGCCGAAGGCGGCACGGTCATCATGATTTCATCCGAAATAGACGAGGTTCTCGGCATGTCCGATCGCATCCTGGTGATGCGCCAGGGACGCTCTGCCGGAATTCTCAAAAGGGAGGAGGCCGACGCGCAAACGCTCGTACATCTGTCGACGTGAAGGCGACAGACGACGAAGCCCAAAAACAGCGCCCGGCAACAAGAGGTATTTGCAATGTCCGCCACTGAAGACAATCAGTCCAATTCCTGGTTCGGCTCCGACCGGCGCCGATTGATCATCCAGGAATACGGGATTTTCCTCGCCTTCCTGCTGCTCGCCGCTATTCTCTCGGTCTCGAACGAATATTTCCTGACGCCTGGCAACATTTCGAATGTGCTGCTGCAGACGTCGATAAACGGCGTGCTGGCAATCGGCATGACATTCGTTATTCTCACACGCGGTATCGACCTTTCCGTTGGCTCCGTCGTTGCGCTGACCGGTATCGTTAGCGCGAGCTTCGCAACGACCTCGGCAACGGCCGGCATTCTCGGTGCGCCCTATCCGCCTTATGTGGCCCTTACCGTCGGAGTGCTGGTCGGCCTGGCGTGCGGCGCCTTGGTCGGGGTCATCGTTTCGCGCTTCGCCGTTCCCGCCTTCGTCGCAACGCTCGGTATGCTCTCCGCAGCACGTGGTCTGACGCTGATCTATGGCGGCGGCAAACCGGTTCCGGCGCTAACGCCTGATTTCCGCTGGATCGGCACCGGCAGCGTTTTGTCCGTTCCGATGCCCGTCATCCTGCTTGCCATCGTCTTTGCCGTCGCATGGTGGGTTCTCAATCGCACGCGCTTTGGCCGCTATATTTATGCCGTTGGCGGTAATCCGCACGCCGCCACCACGTCAGGCATCAATGTCAGCAAGCTGCGCTTCCTCGTCTACGTCATTTCCGGCGGCCTTTCCGGACTGGCGGGCATGCTGCTTGCCGCACGTACCGGCTCGGCTTTGCCCCAGGCCGGTATCGCTTACGAACTCGATGCGATCGCCGCCGTCGTCATCGGCGGAACCAGCCTTTCCGGCGGCGTCGGGCGCATCACCGGCACTCTGATTGGCGCGTTGATCATCGGTGTGATGAACAACGGCCTCGATCTGATGGGGATCCAATCCTACTACCAGCAGGTCCTCAAGGGCGCCCTCATCGTCGGCGCCGTGATGCTCGACCAAAAGCGAAATCTGGGCGGCTGAGCCCCAAGACATCCAGGTGCTGCGCACTCGGAAACCAAACGGCGCGCCACGACGGCCGCCGGACTTTCAACGGAGGAGAATTATAATGAAGAAATTACTGATTGCTCTTGCAGCGGCCACTGCACTTCTGGCTTCGCCGGCCCTCGCCCAGGACAAGAAGCTGAAGATCGGCGCGGCGCCCTATGGCCTGAATGCGGAATTCATGCAGATCTGGTCGGCAGCACTCAAGGAACATCCCGCCGTCAAGAACGGCGATGTTGATCTTACCATCTTCGATGGCCGCTATGATGCTCTCGTCCAGCAGGAGCAGGTGAACACGATGATCACGCAGAAGTTTGACGCGATCATCTTCGCGCCGATCGATATCGAAGCCGCCGCAACCGCCGTTCAGGCCGCGCACGACGCCGGAATTCCGGTCGTTGGCTCCAACACCCGCGTGGACTCCGATCTGCTGACCGCCTATGTCGGCTCTGACGACACCGTTTCCGGCTACATGGAAGCGAAAACAGTGCTCGACAAGATCGGCTGCAAGGGCAATGTCGTCATTCTTGAAGGTCCGGTCGGCCAGTCCGCGCAGATCTCGCGCCTCCAGGGCAACAAGAAGGCGCTTGCCGAGTGCCCGAACGTCAAGGTGCTGGAAGACCAGACCGCCAACTGGTCGCGTGCCGAAGCCCAGACGCTGATGGAAAACTGGCTGACATCACATCCCGGCCAGATCAACGGCGTCATCGGCCAGAACGATGAGATGGCGCTCGGCGCGATCGAGGCGATCAAGGCTGCGAAGCTCAACGTCAAGGACTTCGCCATTGCCGGTATCGACGGCATCACCGATGCACTCCATGCCGTCAAACAGGGTACGATGACTTCTATCCTGCAGGATGCCAGTGCACAGGCGCAGGGCGCACTCGATCTTGCGATCTTCGCCGCCAAGAAGGGCAACTATAAGCCGGAATCGAAGATCTGGTCGCAGTATCCCGCCATGCCGTTCAACGATGGCAAGGACAAGAACTACAATGTCCCCTGGACCCCGGTGACGGCTGACAACGTCGACAAGCTGCTTGAAACCCGCAAGTAAGATCAATGCAGGTGGGGCGAAGATTTCGCCCCACCCAATCCCCAGCTAGAGGCTTGAACAAGATGACCGAGACACCTCCCGACATTGATTTGAACTTCCCATTGTCAGGCAAAATTGCCCTTGTCACGGGCGGCGGCTCCGGCATCGGCGCCGCAGTCGCGGCAGCGTTTGTATCCAAGGGCGCAAAGGTCGCCGTTCTCGATATCAATGTCGACATAGCGAAGGCAAAGGCTGCCGAAATCGGTGGCGGTGCGGCACCATTTGCCTGCGATGTCTCCGATCCCGCTTCGGTCAACAAGGCCATCAGCGATGTGATCTCGCATTTCGGCGGCATCGATGTCGCTGTCAACAGTGCCGGCGTCGTGTTTCTCGCACCAGCTGAGGATTTGCCGCTAGACTATTGGGATAAAACGATAAACATCAACCTCAAGGGGACATTCCTAGTAACGCAGGCCGTCGGCCGCGCCATGATTGCCGCCGGTAAGGGCGGCAAGATCGTCAACCTCGCTTCGCAGGCGGGCACGGTCGCCATCGAGGAACACGTCGCTTACTGCGCCTCCAAGTTCGGCGTCATCGGCATGTCCAAGACCTTTGCGGCCGAATGGGGCAAGCACGGCATCTGCGTCAACACCATTTCCCCGACCATCGTCCTGACCGAACTCGGCAAGAAGGCCTGGGCCGGCGAGAAGGGCGAGGCCGCAAAGAAGCGCATTCCCACCGGTCGTTTCGCCTACCCGCAGGAGATTGCAGCCGCGGCTGTTTTCCTCTCCTCGGCTGGTGCGGACATGATCAACGGCGCCGATCTTCTGATCGATGGCGGCTACACAATTCTTTGAGCGCAAGCGCTCGACAATTCGACAGGAGAGACCATGCAGCGGTTCATCAACAACCCCGATGAAGTCGTTGAAGACACTGTAAAAGGCTTCATCAAGGCGCATTCGGATATCGTTCGTCTGGCCGAAAACCCACGCGTCGTCATCGCCAAGAATGCTCCCCACGCCGGAAAAGTCGGGGTGATCACCGGCGGCGGCTCGGGGCATGAACCGGCCTTTATCGGCTACACGGGCAAGAACATGCTGGATGCGGTCGCGGTCGGCGAACTCTTCTCTTCGCCGACGGCCAAGAGCTTCCATGATGCCATTCGCGAAGCCAATGGGGGCAGCGGCGTGATCTGCCTCTACGGCAACTACGCGGGCGACAACATGAACGTCAAGATGGCAATCAAGCTCGCCGCCAAGGACGGTATCGAGGTCGCAACGGTGGTCGCAAATGATGACGTCTGCTCCGCTCCACCGGAGGAACGCGAGAAGCGCCGCGGTGTGGCCGGCGAGATCTTCATGTGGAAGATCGGCGGCGCCAAGGCGGCGACTGGCGCAAGCCTCGAAGAGGTACGCGTCGCCGCTCAGAAGGCGATCGATAGCTGCCGCTCCGTCGGCATCGGACTTGGTCCCTGCACCCTGCCCGCTGTCGGTCATCCGAATTTCCAGATCGAGCCCGGCACGATGGAAGTGGGCATCGGCCATCATGGCGAGCCAGGCGTTCGCGTTGAGCCCCTGAAGACCGCCGCTGAAATTGCCGAGACGATGTGCCAGATCGTTCTCGACGATCACGACCTGGCCGCTGGCACGGAAGTCGCCGTCCTCGTATCCGGCCTCGGGGCTACACCGGTCAACGAGCTCTACATCCTGAACGACACGATCGAGGCGAAGATCTCCGAGCGCGGTCTGAAGATCTACAAGACTTATGTCGGCAACTATTTCACCTCGCTTGAAATGGTCGGCGCGACACTGACCATCATGGCGCTCGACCCGGAGCTGAAAAAGCTTCTGGATGTCGAAATTCAATGCACGACGCTGCTCTGAGGGGAACGCAATCATGCAGACATTCAACAACGCAACGGCGGGCGACATCGTGCTCGCGATGGCTGACCGCATCGTCGAAAACCGCGCCTATCTGAGCGAGATCGACGGCAAGATAGGCGATGGCGATCACGGCGTGAACATGGCCAAGGGTTTCGGCATGGCGTCGGAGCGCCTGAAAGGCAAAAACCTCTCGCTCGCCGCTTCGCTCGACACGCTGGGCACGATCCTAATGACGGAGATCGGCGGATCGATGGGTCCGCTCTATGGCGTCATGTTCACCGAGTTCGCCGAGAAACTGGAAGGTGTCGAAGCGATCGACAGCGCCACCTATAGCCGGATGCTGCATGCCGGCCTGGAAGGCATCCAGGCGATCGGCTCGGCAAAGCTTGGCGACAAAACGCTGCTGGATACGCTAATTCCGGCAATCGAAGCCTTTGACGCTGCGGATGCCGCCGGCAAATCCTTTGCTGAATCGCTCGATGCTTTGGTAGCGGCGGCCGAGGCCGGGCGCGACTCCACGCTCAACTTGGTCGCCAAGATCGGCCGGGCCAGCCGGTTGGGCGAGCGCTCGCTCGGCGTGCTTGATGCCGGAGCAACATCCTGCGCCATCATCCTGAAGGCGCTTTCCTTGGGCGCTCGTTCGAGACTGCAATAGATAGGGACATTTGATCTCCCAAGGCTGCGCGATCCCATGACCCTGCATGGGGCCGCGCGCCGCCCCCGTCCGAAGAAGCATTTGCAAACATACGTCATTGCTTTCATGTTCGGGCGGAAAAAGGGAATTGTGAATCATCATGACAGGCAAGGCATCTTCGGTCAGCAAAACGGGTGGAAGCAAAGCGGGCGTGCCGGACGCGCTCGACGCTATGCCGCTGCGCTATGGCGATGATCCTTATGTATGGGCCTGCTGGCTCTATTATGAAGACGGCAAGACCCAGGGCGATATCGCCGAGATCATGGGCATTTCGCGGGCAACCGTGAACAGCTACCTGGCCGACGCACGCAGCCGCGGCATCGTCAATATCTCGCTCGAACCCTCGCGCCTGAGTTCGCTCTCCATCGCACAGGAGCTCAAACGCCATTTCGGGCTGCATGACTGTCTCGTGGTGCCGAGCGACGATGGAACACGCCCGTTGATCGATCGCCTCGGGACAGCAGGCGCCCAGGCCATCGCCAGACTGCTGAAATCCGGCGACACGCTCGCCCTTGCCTGGGGCCGCACGGTTCTGGCAATCGCCGAACAGTCCAATGTTCCAAACCTGCAGGATGTCACGATCGTTCAGGCGACCGGCGGCACGCGGGCGCGTTTCGCCTATACGCCGGAGCTCTGTGCCGCGGCCTTCGCGAATGCCGTTGGCGGCAAGCTGATCAATATTACGGCTCCGGCGATTGTCTCGACGACGGAGGTCCGCGATATCCTGCTGCGCGAGCCGTTGATCGAAGATCAGTTTTCGATCCTTTCCAAAGCCAACAAGGCCCTCTTCGGCATATCGTCGTTGCGGCCGAATTCGACGATCCACACGAGCGGCTTCTTCGAATCGGTCTCGCTTCAGGATTATCTGGCCAAGAATGCCGTCGGCGTCGTCGCTGGCCGCTTCATCGATCCGAAAGGCCAGCCGGTCGCTGGTCCGCTCGATGACAGAACCATCGGCATATCCCTCGACATGCTCAAATCGATCGGGCTGCGCATCGCGGTCGCTGGCGGCTTCGATAAGGTGCCAGCCATTCTTGCCGCATTGCGCGGCGGCTATATCAATGTGCTCATCACCGATGCGGCCACCGGTCGCGGCATTCTGAATGCGGATGGGGTGACGGAGTTCGACCCGAAGGCAACCCAGCGCCCGAAAGTGGATAACAGCGTTGCGCTGCCCAGCAGCTATCGCACGCATATCAAGAAGTTCCTGAACAATCCCGATGATGTCGTCGACGAGATGCTGGATGGTGTCGTCAAGGCGCATGCGTCCTATCTCGCGCCGATCAAGGGATCGCACCGGGCATTGGTCGCGCGCAACGGCCCTCGGCCGCAAAAGGTCGGCCTGGTCATCGGCGGCGGCACGGGCCATGAACCTGGTTTTCTCGGCTATGTCGGCAAGGGTCTCGCCGACGCCGTCGCCATCGGCAATATCTTCTCGTCGCCCCCGCCGACGCCTATCCTCGAATGCGCCAAGGCGGCTTCCGGCGGAAAAGGCGTGCTCTTCGTCTACGGCAATTATGCCGGCGACGTCATGAACTTCGAGATGGCTGCGGAAATGGCGCAGGAACAGCAGATCGACGTTCGGACCGTATTGACGACGGACGACATCGCGTCGTCCCCTATCGAAGACAGGGAGGGTCGCCGCGGCGTTGCGGGCAATTTCTTCATCTTTAAAATTGCAGGTGCGGCCTGCGACAGGGGCCTCTCGCTCGACGCCTGCGAGGCCATAACGCGCAAGGCCAATGACCGGACCTTCACCATGGGTGTTGCGCTGGAGCCCTGCTCGCTGCCGCAGACGCGACGCCACAATTTCGAGATTGGGCCAGACGATATCGAGTTCGGCATGGGCATTCATGGAGAGCGCGGCGTCACCCGCGAAAGAATGATGAGTGCGGACGAGATCACGGACCGGGTCATGGACCGTATTTTCTCCGAGATGAAGCCTGCCGCCGGCGACCGGGTCGCTGTGCTGATTAACTCCTTCGGCGCGACGCCGCTGATGGAACTCTACATCCTGTTCCGGCGCGTCGCGCAGCGGCTGAGCGCCAAGGACATCAAGATCGAGGCGAACTGGGTGGGACACTACTGCACGTCGCTCGACATGGTCGGCGCATCCATATCCATTTTGCATCTCGATCAGGAGCTGACGGAATTGCTGTACCACCCATGCGATACCTTCGCTCTGAGGGTCGGATGATCGAATAAGAATGTTGCCCAGCAAGCCCTAGGGACTGCTGGGATCGGGAGGAAGACGATGTCAGAAAAAGCCGCGCGATGCCTGAGCGGCATGTTTCAGCGCATATCCATCGCGATCAATGCCGGGAAGGATCACCTCTCGGAATTGGACGGAGCGATAGGAGACGCCGACCACGGAATCACCATGTCCCTCGGCTTTATGGCCGTGAACGCCGAACTGACGAAGCTCGACCTCGCGCAGGCGTTACCCTCCGAGATCTTCGCCGTCGCCGCCTCGGCCTTTCTGGATGCCGTCGGCGCTTCAACCGGACCGCTTTACGCGACAGGTTTCCGCAGGGCTTCGCAAGCGCTGAAATCGGATGAATCGCTCTCGCCGGCCTGCCAAGCGATGATCGTCGACGAAATGAGGGCCGGTATTCAGCAGCGCGGCAAGGGACAACGTGGCGATAAGACGATGCTCGACGCCTGGATCCCCGCCGCCGAAGCCGCCATCAACGCGAGGGCGCGCGAACTCGACGTTGCCGGCATGTGGAACACCATCCTGGAAGCCGCCGAAGCCGGCGCGAACTCGACAAGCTCCATGGTCGCGGCCCGCGGGCGGGCGGCGCGGCTAGGCGAGCGATCTTTGGGACATATCGATCCAGGTGCGGCTTCGGCCGTGATCATCTTGCAGGCAATGCGGGATGCGTTTGTGGAAGCGCGACTGAACAACAGCTAATGTTTGCTTAGTATACAATGAACTGGCCTTGTGGAAAAACGCCGGCGAACCCACACGGAAAGTGCCCACGGAAATAATATAACGAAAGAGAGGAAAAAAATGCTGGCTCCACCAGATCGGAATATTCAGCCTCCATACACAAATGGAATATATCCCATCTGACACACCTCAAAAATGCATCAGGAAGCCTATGTGATATCGAAATATATTCCGACTTGTCTTTCACTAGGGCATCAGAAAAAGGCTTCACGGTTTTTAAAATTGCATTCCATTGATTTAGCCGCTCCCTACTTTTCTCTCCGATTCGCTCCCGCAATTGATTGGCAGCTTCCAAAGTAAGATTTCCCCAGTCAGACGTCGAACAAGATTTTATGGCCTCGTTCCATGAGTTTACATATCCGACGTGATTCTGATCTTTACTGCCAACGTTCACAAACCATTCAACAGAATCCAGCTTATCTAACGTCGCGATTGTACGAGGATTGGGCTCCGACAAGAGTTTTCTCCAAAGTCATCTGGACAAATTTACAAGCACCTGCCGCCGGCATTCTTGCCGTGGGCTGATCTGAGTTACATCCTGGATCACATTGGGATCAAAATTCGGGTCTGTTCACAGTTCAGCGAAAAGATCCACCATTCTTTCTGCTCCGCTTCGCGGCGGTGATTGCAACTCAAGATGACTAAGTCGCCACGTCGCTTCCGAAGAGCTTCCGAATTCGCTCGACGTCACTAGAGGTGCTGCAGAAAGCTACCGCGGCCCTATCGGGCGCACCGCGACCGACTGTCCATATCCTTGCACGTCGATCAGATTATATTCCATGGCCTGCGCGACGATAGCAAAATGCTCAGGCGCCTTCAGGCGCTTGAGGTAAGCAATATCCGCAATTCCTCCAAGGGCTAAAGCGGGCACGAAACCATAACATTCGCCAATTTCGAGAGACCCTAGCTTCTTGGCTGCCCGCTTGAATAGGGGCTTACCGGCGTCGTCTTCAAAATCCAGCGCCTGATCCGATAGCCAAAATGGTACCGAGACCGCATTGACTGCCATCGGTCCTGCATGCTGACCCTTGACAAAGTTCTTGTGTGTCAAACGCCCTTCATAAATACTGATATTGCCATACCCGTACTCTTCCATCCAGAAGAAGATGACACCAAAAGCGGAGTATGCGAAAGCATGGCAATTGTCGTGCGAAAAATCTCTGTCAGCGCCCAAGATAAGAGCAAGAACTCCCCTCATATCGTCGGGATGGCATGATTGAATGAGGCCGTCACGCAAAACCGACCGACCAATATTGAAGCAAAAATCGGCAACTTGGTTTGGAAAAAATCTCCGGAGCGCTAAATGCTCCTGGTCCGTAAACGGGATCTTCAAAACCGGATTCCCATATTTATGCAGTATATCTTCATAAATCTTATTCATACAAACGCTGCTTCAGCCGATTTTCCTCACAACTTTCGATACACCGTAGCCCTCAACATCGACAAGATTAAAATCATTTGTCTGCGCTACGATGGCAAAGTGCTCGGGTGACCTAAGACGCTTCAGATATTGAAGCTCTGGAGACCCGCCAAGTGCCAAGGCGGGCACGAAGCCATAGCACTCCCCTATCTGGAGCGACCCTAGTTTCTTAACGGCGCGCTTGAAAAGCGGTTTATCGTTCACATCGTAAAAGTCTGCATCCGCACCGAATGGCGTTATGAAGGTACGATCGGTATTGGCATCTCTCGACAGGTTTTTCGTAAGCAAGCGACACGTCACGCTCCCCGCGATGATGTCAACTATCGTCAGCCCGTAATCCTCGTGCCAACAAAAAATCTCGCCAAAAGCGCTGTAGGCGTATGCATGGCAATTTTGATGGGAGAAAGTCTCATCGCCACCAAAAATCAAAGTCAATACTGACTTCTGATCATCAGGGTGGCAGATCTGGATTTGTCCATCTTGAAAAACTGCGCGACCAAAGGCGCTCATAAATGCGATTAGCTCCTCCGGAAATTTCCCAGCTAATTGGTGCATTTCCTCTTTAGAGAAAGCTACATGTAATTGGGGGGCACCGAAATCCTCTATATACTCTGCAGCCTCCCTCGATAGCTTCATCTCAACACTTCCTCAGTTCGAAATTCTTTTTTGCCTAAATTCTTGGCGTCATTTCAAGTAGTCTTCCAGCGATTGTGATCCGCGATCTCTCCGCTGCGAATCGAGGGGTCCAAGGAAACTTCAGAAGAATCACAACGGATGACCAGATTTAGCAATCTCATATTGAGCTCTGATACCTATCAAGCAGCACTGGCGAAAGGTAAGCTGCCGACGCTCAACTAGCCAATCGGCCGCACCGCCTGCAGCCCGCCTGAAACAGGTTTGGTAAGATAGAAGCGCTGTAACTGGGCAAGGAAGGTGAAATGCTCAAGTGCCTTCACTCGCCTAATGTGCTCTACGCTTTGCGCTGGGCCGAAAGCGCCAGCAATCGCTAAAGCAGGGAAGAAACATAGTATTCGCTTGTCTCGTTTGCGCCGTAGGCGTGTTGGCATGCTGCAAACATCGGAGTACCGGCAACATCCAGGAAATCTGCCTCTTCTTCATCCGGAATCATGCCCGACGCAATATGCTCCGCACTCGCTTGGGGCGGCCAGTTTTCCGATGTTGTAAGAGCTCTGCAATAAATGACATTCAGGGGCAACTCTATCCGAAAATTGTAGAGCTTGTCTGACCAACAATAAAGAACACCGAAAGCAGTGTAGCCGAAGACGTGGCAATCCCGATGGTGAAAATCGTCGTCAGCACCGAATACCAGCGCAGTGACCGCCCGCATCTCCTCCGGATTGCACATGGTAAATAGACCATTGTGAAAAGAGCAGAAGCCCTTTTCCTTGATAAAATCGACCACTACCTGCGGCAGCATTCGATGCAACTCCGAAAATTCCGCGTTCGATGCGCGCCGGATTTGTCTGACTGGACCATACTCATCCAAGGCATATTGAAAATTTTCATGAATTGCCGGCATGATCTATTTACACCTCTTCAACTCTACATGCATCTTTCGGCAGTTTGACGCTGCGACGCGTACGTTCCGCCGCCTCTCCGAATGGTTCAGGGTGTCCTTTCTGAGCTACCTACTGCCCACGTGAAAATTTAAGTCACCACTTCGCGCACCAGATCGTTTGGTGTCTCTTGGACATAGCGCCCTGGAGGCCGACGTCGACCGTGATCATATTGCGTGATAACGGGATACGTTTACGGAAGGCTAAGCTGGTGACCGAGTGGTAGTTGAGGCTGCCAAAAAACCGTTAAACTCGACAGTGCCGGTAAATCCCTATTGCCAATCACTCCAGCCCCAGGGTGTGTCCGTTCCTCTCGGGTCCTTGATCCATAACTCAGAATGACCGGCTCGCCACGTCGCTTCGGAAGAGCTTCCGAACTCGCTCGACGTCAATGGAGGTGCTGCAGAAAGCTACCGCGGCCCTATCGGGCGCACGAAGACCGACTGTCCGTATCCTTGCACGTCGATCAGATTGTATTCCATGATCTGCGCGACGATAGCAAAATGCTCAGGCGCCTTCAGTCGCTTGAGGTGAGCAAAAGCTCAAGACTTGGTCTCCAAGAGCAGTTTGACATCTATGCGACCTCTTGCCGTTCGGCAATTCCAACCGATGGCGCCGAGAAGCTTCAGCGCCATTTCATCCGTCTCGACAAATGCCAGAGATAAACGCGCCATATCAAGGCATTGGCTCGCATCTATGACGAATTTTCTGGAAGGCACGAGGCGCCAAACGTCAATCATCCAATCGGACGTATTGCCGTATATTGCCCCCTTTCTAATTTCATCAGATGGAAGGTGCCCAACTGGGCCAGGATTGTGAAATGCTCAAGCGCCTTTACACGCCGGATGTTCTCGATCCGCCGCATGGGACTATCCAGACCGACTATCGCAACCGCTGGAAAGTAGCCGTAGCATTCGTCTCGTTCCAATAAGCCGTAAGACGATACACAGCGATCGAACATAGGCTCGCCTTGAGCGTCGAATTCTTCGTAATCTCTACGGTCTGAGACGAGTAGCGAGCGAGCGAGAATGTTTGGATCCGAACTGCGTTCCCGCTTTTCAAAGCCGGGGGGCAGGATGAATTCCGTTGGTGCGAGCGTGCTGGATGTCAATCGCAGATCAACAAGATCGATCTCGAAGTGATCATGTCGCTCAGACCAGCAAACGAGCCGACCAAACGCGGACTGTGCGATCACGAAGCAATCTTTGTGGCTAAAATCAGAATCCGCGCCGAAAACCAAAGCGAGGACGGACGAAAATTCCGCCGGATCACAATATTGTACCTTTCGATCGAAATAGTCTCCCAGCCCATATGCGCGCAAAAAATCCATAAAGCTGCTCGGCAGGCATTTAGAAAGGCGCGCATCCTGCTCCACCGTCAGTGGAATACATCTCTGTGGCGACCCTATTTCGTCAATCGTGTCCGCAAAAAAAGAATCAAGCATTTAACACCCATGCCATCGTTATTTTTCGCCGCGTATCTTTAGTTCGACCTTCGTAAGGCTTCCAGCTTTTCGCCCTGCAGACGTCCCGCGACAACCAAACGACAATCGCTTGCTATCACCCCAATCAGTACGGCAGTGGATTATTTCCTTTCGAACCGGCGACCGCGACTCAGAACGAGTTACTCACCACACCGTTTCGCAAGAACTTGCGAAGTCGCTGCTTAGCTTCGCCGAAGGACTGCAAAAGGCTACCGCGGGCCTATCGGGCGCACCACGACCGACTGTCCATATCCTTGCACGTCGATCAGATTATATTCCATGGCCTGCGCGACGATAGCAAAATGCTCAGGCGCCTTCAGGCGCTTGAGGTGAGCAATATCCGCAATTCCTCCAAGGGCTAAAGCGGGCACGAAACCATAACATTCGCCAATTTCGAGAGACCCTAGCTTCTTGGCTGCCCGCTTGAATAGGGGCTTACCGGCGTCGTCTTCAAAATCCAGCGCCTGATCCGATAGCCAAAATGGTACCGAGACCGCATTGACTGCCATCGGTCCTGCATGCTGACCCTTGACAAAGTTCTTGTGTGTCAAACGCCCTTCATAAATACTGATATTGCCGTACCCATAGTCTTTCATCCAAAAGAAAATAACGCCAAAAGCGGAGTACGCGAAAGCATGGCAATTCTTGTGCGAAAAATCTTTGTCAGCGCCGAAGATAAGTGCAAGAACTCCCCTCATGTCGTCGGGATGGCATGATTGTATCAGGCCGTTACGCAAGATCGATCGGCCAATGTCGAAGCAAAAATCGGCGACTTGGTCCGGGAGAAATTTCTGAAGCGCTGAATGCTCTTGACTTGTAAACGAGACTTTTGAAGTTGCCTGACCGTATTTGTCTATTATCTCTTCATGAATCTTATTCATACCAAAGTCACCCTAGCATTTTTTCAAGTTTACCTTTAATTTCTCTTTTCCAAGGCCATTTTTTTTCATCTCACTAGCATAATCCTCAAGAGATTGTGATCGACGTCCTTTCCATTGCGAGCCGAGGGAAGAATTGACGCCCTTATCTCCCAATCCAGAAATGTCGCTCGGATCACCCCCAGCGATAATATCGAGTCGGTGTGTTGCGGCAAGGTCCGACATCTCCTCCGCAACCTTATCAGCTGCCTTCTGACCGACAATTCCGTCTTGGGCCAGTTCTTCCAACCGGCCGCTTTCGTAGTCGCGTCGCGCTTGTGTTTGCGCGTTGAGATCTCTGAGGGGTGATGTCCCTCCGGCGTCGCGAATAGCTTTCCGCCGTTGGAGCAACGTATCAGCGTCAATATTTCTGAGGGCATCCATTTGTTCTTGAAGCTGCTTGTCAAATTCTTCGTCCGATAGATGCGCCGGCTTCTTGAAGCATTCGACATTTTTTTCCGGAATTGCGCGCGTACTCCGCGCGCCGTCCTTCCCCTCTTCCCTCGCCTCGAGCGCGCGCTCCGCCTGCTTTTCCTTTTCCCTGATTTCCCCTGCTTCTTTCCTAAGTTTCTCGGCCTTTTTCAGATCGCCAAGTTCTTCCGCAACCTCGGCGGCTCTCTCGAGCATCTTCAGCTTTTTCAATGGGTTGACGATCTCAACCGCGATGCCGGCGACCGCACCGACCGCACCGGCAACGCCGTGCTTCTCGTAGCCCGCCTCAACGCCATGCCAAGCCCCGACGGCTTGATCCTTCGCCCAGCCGCCCGTCGCCTTTGCGCTGCCAACCGGATCGTTCCACACCTCACCAGCCACATGCGCTGCGCCGCCGGCAATATTCTTCGTGCCCTGCCAGATCTCCGAGCCGGTCGGAATGCTATCATAGGCGGATTGAGCGTCCCGGCCGATCTGAGATGGGTCGTTCCACCATTCGCCAACCTTGTTGAATATTCCCTCGCCGGTGGACGCCGTGCCCGATGTTGCCGTCATCCCCTTCCAGAAATCGCCACCCGTGTCTTTCGCGGCATCCCACCAACTCCTGTCCTGGGCATCGTTACCGTCGGGTGGCATATCCATCGCCGTGGATTTCACATTGACATACTCCCCAGGGCAGTTGCCGTTATTCAATGTGCAACGATCGGTGTGACGTTGCACCGGAACGCCATTTGCTCGAACGATGTTGGACGATGTGACTGGCGTTACGACATTTCCCACCGTGCCTGATTTCACGCCTAGGCCCGTACCAGGTTGGTCCCCGTATGTAGCCGTGAAACGTGAATCGGAACGCTTGATGACATCGCCATTGGATCTCACGTCCGGAGAATAGTTCTGTTTATCATCAGCCTTGCCCCATACCATGTATGGCACGGGTGCAGTTGGCGATTTGCAGACATCCGGCGACAAGCAAACCGCAATTGCACTGCTGTCATCTGGAATAAGCTCCGGTGGCGGCGGAACAGCGGCGGTGGGGCGTGTCTGCTCCACAGGCTTGGCCGCCTCCTTCTTGGGAGGTGGCCAAGGCCCGTCATATTTGAGCATGGGGCTGCTGCCGTCCGGCGTCTTTGTAAGCAACGTGCCAGACATCGGGGGGCCGATGATTTTGGTATCGGGAGGGAGGCCATAAAGAGCGGCAAAGTCCCCATCATAAATTGAGTCTGGAAATTGCCTCTCGCCCATCACGCCACTCCTTGGACGGAACTTGCGAAGGCAAGACGCGGCAGGCCGCGGCGCTCCGGCCAGGGGAAACCAATTCGCCACGTCAGGAAAACACGCCCGACACCGGGCCGCATGTCGAAGTGGACACCGTCGAGCACCATGGGACCCCGCGCCGGCCCCATGCCTCGATCGATCGTAGCCTCAAGCCGGATGTTGGGGAGACGACCGCGAAACATCCCCAGTCCCGGCAAAAGGTGATCTAGTTCGAAAGGCTCGTCACCCCGTAGCCAGGGATCCGCCACTAGGTCGGGATGCGCCGCCTGCCAGAAGGAAAAATCGAAGTCGCGCGGAAGCAGCGGATGCCGATCGTTCAGCCAGGCGTCGTCATAGGTACCGGCTTTCTGGATCCGATCCTCCCAGAATGGCGAAAGCGGACCAAGGCCCGCCGGCGCTGGCCTATCACTCACAGAGCGAATGGGCGCATCCGCGTCCTCGATCTGCGGCGCCGGCCATTCTGGTCTTTCGAGGAATTGATCCTCGTTGACAAGCCCAACCCCCACCGGATTCCGTTCGAATGCCTCGCCGTCCTCGAGCCGCCCACCGAATGCAAACCGCCAATCGATTGGGACATGGGTCACGGCGTCGCCCGCGGTCAACTCCCAGCCGTCAAGGGCATCCTCTTTCTTCTTGTCGACCAGCCCGCGCCAGGTCTTGCGGGTCTTCGCACGCCAGAAACGTGGTCCGTGGACGCGCAGTCGTTTCTGAACGGGACCGACTTTGAGGCCGCATATCCACGAAGAAGCTGCCACACCGTCCGGAGCAAAGGCGGAACCGATGAAGGTTACGTCCGTGCCCGGCTTGAACGGTGCCAGATCCGTGCAGGCCATTTGCGGCGTCTGGTGCGGATCGCCGTCATAGGCATCCGACATGACCAATGGCCGTTGGACATTATCCATGACCAGCGGACCGCCAGTCGCCAGCTTGAACGTGCCTCTGGCGACAACGACGCCAAGCAGATCGCCCGCCAGGTTGTACTGGCGAAAAGCGAGTGCCGGAAAAGGCGTACTATTATCGACCGACATCAGCGCCTCAGCCCTGCGCCGTCGTATCCGACGAGGTCGGCGATGCTTCGGTGAAGCCGCCACCTGGCTTATTGAGATCAACGACCTTGCCGTTGATCTGTGTCGGTCCGGACGCCGTGAAGTTGAAATGCGTCCCCAGGATGATGACCGTGCCGTCCTGACGCATGATGAACTTCGAAGCACCGCATTCGATGACGAACTCTTCGCCGACGATCACCTTCTTGAATTTACCGACCTTTTCGAGCGATGTCTGACCGACATTCGTGACCTTGCTCACACCGATCTGTTCAACCCGGGCGACACCGACAGTATCCGACTTGAAAGAGCCGACAATGGTATTCATGATCCCCGGTAACGGGAAAAGATCCGACGCGGCGCTTCCAACACCACTTCCCGATCCCGCCAGCGCCGTACCTGCATCGGCACGCGGACTGGGGCCAGAGACGACACCTTCACGGCTGCCAAGGCCGCCGGCACTTAAGAAGCCAAGGGCAGAGGATGCCAGCGTACCGGCAAATGCGGCAAGGCCGGCTCCGCCTCCGCCGGCGATCTGACCTGCCTGGGAAAGTAGCCCGGCCGTCTGTCCCGAAAGCCCTTGCACCGCTCCCATCAAGGCCACCGCCATCGGGCCTGTACCACCGACCACCGTATTAACCGATCCGCCGATCTCATGCTTCTGGTTGCCGCTGACCTCGACGGCGCGGTTGCCGCCGATGGAGGCGACTTCGTGGCGGTCGACGCGTTTGGTGCGGTCGTTGCGGATGCGTGTCGTCTGGTCTTTCTGCGCATGGAAGAACATGTTCTCGCGGCCGGCATCATCCTCGAAGGTCATTTCGTTGAAGCCTGTGCCCTTGTGCGTGTTGGAGCGCATGACCATGCGGGTCTTGTTGCCCGGCAGGTCGTAGGGCACGCCATTGCTCGGGTTCGGCACCACGCCCGTCACCAGCGGCCTGTCCGGATCGCCGTCGATGAAGGCGACCATGACTTCCATGCCGATGCGCGGAATAACCTGGCCGCCCCAGGTGCCGCCCGCCCAGGTCTGGGCGACACGCACCCAACAGGTGTCCGAACCATCCTTCTTTGCCTTTCTGTCCCAAGGATACCAGAGCTTGATGCGGCCATATTGGTCCGGATGGATCTCTTCGCCGGCGGGACCGGCGACGATGGCCACCTGTGTACCTCGGATGCGCGGCCGCTCGGTCTTGCGATGCGGCGTCATCGGCACGCGTGACGGCACCGCCTCGAACTCGTTGGTATATTCCGGCTGATCCATGTTGGTTTCGTAGGAGGGATCGACGGCGACATGGGTCGCGCGGATGATCACGTGCTCCTCGTAGACATGTTCGGGATGGGCAACCTCATAGGGTGTAAACCGCCGGCCCGCCTCCAGTATCCGCGATGTCGAACGCCCGACGACGCGATTGTGGTCGGCCTCGCTCGCCTGCATGCGAAGCTTCTGCGCCCGCTCGGCCTCCGAGACAGAAGCGATGCGGGCGGGATATTCGTAGAGCTCGCGCTTCATCGCCCCCGGCATCTGCACCAGCGAAGGCGTGGTGGTGCCCGGCACGATCTGCGGGGTTTCGAAGTTCCAGTCGGCGCCAGCCCGTTGACCGGGGATATAAGCGTAATGCTTCATCCATTCATTGATATGGTTGCGGTCGGTCGACCCCTGAGCGAGACGCACCCTGCTCTCACCCTGCGCTGATGGCGATGGTCCGGCCCATGAGTTCGCGCCATCCGCGACATGCAGCCGGTGGCTGCCATTCTCATGGGAAAACCAGTAGAACAGGCCGTCCTCTTCAAAACGGCGGGTCAGATAGTCCAGATCGGTCTCGCTCCATTGCACCGAATAATGCTGTGGCGGCGGTGTCGTGACCACGCCGGAGAGGTCTGGTGCCGGAATGCCATGCTCGGAAAACAGCGTTTCGACGATGTCGATGCTGGTCTTGTCCATCCATATGCGGCAGTCCGAGCGCTGCGACAGCAGCCACATTTGCGGCTTCAAGATCATTGAATAGGAGCGCAGTCCGCGCGTGATTGGGGGCCCCTCCTGAAGAGAGGTAACCAGACCGTTGAAGGGACGGCGAACGCCGTCGCCGCCATCTTCGGACTGTTGGACTTCGATGGAGATATCCACCAGGCGGCCGATCAAATCCTCCGGCTGGATGACTTCCCGCTTGGCGCGCACGGAAAGCCGGATATCGAAAAGCGAGGATACGCCTTCCGTTATCGTCACCCGCTCCGGCAGGAGCTGGTCCGTACCAAGCGGCGAGACGACCCTTAGATTTCGGGTCGCCTGGACGAAATCATTGGCCGAAGGCTGGTCGTTCATCTGTGCGTCATCCTACCCGTGAGCTCGCTGCACCCGCCTTGCCGGCGCTACCGAGCACTTGCTTACGGCCGCCGACGAGATAGGCCATCTGAAACAGCGTGCCGTTCGGCAAGGTCTCGTGCATGCCGGGGCCGTAAAGCACTTCCGGCGTCAGGATCTTGCCGATCTCGGCGCGTGAAGCGACCGTGCCGAGCAGATAGGCGCCTCGCGCCATATAGGCCCGGGTCTCGCCGTCGGTGACGGAATAGTTGAACTGGGCAACGAACACGGAATGATGGTTGGTGTCCATCTCCCGGATGATGTTGGCTTCGTTGTTGCGCAGCCATCGCTGCAACCAGTGCGTCAGCGACATTTCATTGGCTTTTTCGGAAAACATCCGAAAGAGAGATGCAGCGGCACCCATGGCCTGGTTCCGGGCGGCGAATTCGCGCGTACCACTGGGATAGGAGAAGTAATCATAGGAAGGACCGCGGCCTGCACGCCTCATTGGCGGAAGGTCGGTCTGCCTCACCGGCTCCATTTGCAGCGCCGGTGATGAAACGGAAAAATCTACCATGGCGACCTCGATGAAAAACGTTGTCAAAAACGTGCAAATCGCAGCCGCAGCGGCGATTTAGCATCGAACACGGTTCCGGCGCGTCTAATCGCAACGCGCCGGAAAACGGTGCTATCGTTAGGCAGCCTTGGTCGTTGCCAGGTCGTAGGAAGCGATCATCGGCGACTGCGGCGACTGCGAGTCGTCGTAAGGCGTGTACTTCACTTCCATCTTGGTGAAGTTGAGCTTGATCGTTTCGACCGGGCGATCGCCATTGGAATCGACCGAATAGCTGGCGATCAGCGTATTGGTGAGCGTGTATTCGATATAGGTATCGCCCGGGTTGCCGGTCGTTACCAGATGGATCACGGCCTGCTTGCCGGTGCGGCCCGAGCATGCTTCCTGGAACAGCTTGGTCGACGAGGAATCGCTGACCTTGGTCAGGATCACTTCCGAAACGGTGGGCTCGGAAGCTTCGCGGTTCGCTGCCGAACCGGCCGACGTTTTCATGTTGCGTGAAACGTTCCAGTGGATGACTTCGATATCCATCCACTTCTTGTGCTGTTCGTGGGTGGCATCGCCCTGAATTCCGTCGATTTGCAGATAAATCGGCATGCTCTCAGCTCTCCTGTTGGGATTGAATTCGCCTTGTCGCTGCAAGGCGGGTTACCTTTCCGTCTAATGCCGCATCCGGACATGGTTCTCGTCCGGGGCTGCCTCATTCGCCGTGCAGCTTGTTTCGCGGCCAGCGAATTCATTGTCGTCCACCGGGTTTTCCTCGATGAGGAACCGGTGATCGCCAAAACTGATGGTGATGCCGGCGACCTTGCGTCCCACCGCAACGGCATCGAGAAAGAAGGTCGACAGTTCGGGCAGAAGATCGCGTCCGATCATGGTCTCGATGGCGCGGGCGCCCATTTCGCTCGCCTTGGCGCGGGCGACCAGCGCCTCTCGGGCCTCTGCCGACAATGAAACCGATGTGCCGTACGATGCCGCGACGCGATCGCGAATGCGACCGATCTGGATGTCGACGATGCCGCTCAGCGTCGCGCCATTCAGCGGCAGGAAGGGCAGAACAGTGGTACGGCCGACGAAAGCGGGCTTGAAATGTTTCTGCAGTTCTGGAAGCAGCAGGGCTTCCAACGCTTCGCCCTCGGGCATCGTCTCCGGATCGGAGGCAAACGCCGCCAGCAATTCCGAGCCGGTATTGGCAGTCATGACGATGGTGGTATTCTTGAAATCGATATCGCGGCCTTCGCCGTCGCGGAGCGTTCCCTTGTCGAACACCTGGTAGAACACTTCCTGGACGCCAGGATGGGCCTTGTCGATCTCGTCCAGAAGCAAGACGCCATAGGGGCGGCGGCGCACGGCTTCGGTAAGCACCCCGCCCTCGCCATAGCCGACATAGCCGGGCGGCGATCCGAGCAGCAGCGAAACCTTATGCTCTTCCTTGAACTCCGACATGTTGATGGTCGTCAGATATTGGCTGCCGCCATAAAGAAGATCGGCCAGCGAAAGCGCCGTTTCGGTCTTTCCGGTTCCCGACATGCCGACGAGCAGGAAGACGGCGGGCGGGCGGCGCGGATCGGAAAGTCCGGCGCGGGCGGAGCGCATGGCGGCCGAAATCCGCTCGATCGCGGCATCCTGGCCGAGGACGCGCTCCTTGAGCCTGGCATCCAGCGTCTTGACCGTCTCGACCTGATCCGACAGCAGCTTGCCGACCGGAATACCGGTCCAGCGCGCGACGATGCCGGCGATGACTTCCTTGTCGACAATCCGGGGAACCAGGGGCATCTCTCCGGCAAAGTCGGCGAGATTGCGTTCCGCCTGCGCCAGCGCCGCACGAATGGTTTCCGGGGACGAGCCATGGGGCGGGAAAAGCGCGACATTGTCGCCACGCACGGGCGTCCCGTCTTCGCTCGGCTGCGCGTCGGCATCTTTCAGCAAGGCTTCAATTCGGTCGGCTTCCTTCGATAGCCGGATCTCCTCGTCAAGCTTGGTCTGCAGCCGCTCGATCTCGGCGATCACTTCACGTTTCTCGTTCTCGATGATGGCCAGGCGGGCGTTGAGCTCGGGCGCGGGCGGCTCAGCAGAAAGCGCATCGACCTCGGCTTCCAGCATCTCCTGCTCGTAGCGCAGGCCTTTCAATGCCTCGGGGACAGTTTGTCGAGCCAGGGATACGGCAGCAGCAGCCGTATCGATGAGGCTGATCGCCTTATCGGGCAATTGTCGCGCAGGGATGTAGCGCGCCGAAAGGCGAACGGCGGCGGCCAGCGCCTCGTCGCGAATGCGAACCTTGTGATGAGCCTTGAAGCTGTCGACGACGCCTCGCAGCATGCGGATAGCCGTCTCCTCATCGGGCTCGAGCACCTGAACAACCTGGAAACGTCGAGTCAGCGCCGCATCCTTCTCGATGTGGCGCTTGTATTCGCTCCAGGTCGTTGCCGCGATCGTTCTCAGCTCCCCGCGCGCCAGTGCCGGCTTCAGGATGTTGGCGGCGTCGCCCTGCCCGGCCTGACCGCCGGCGCCGATCAGGCCATGGGCTTCGTCGATGAACAGAATGATCGGCTCCGCTGAAGCCCGCACCGCGGCAACGACACCGTGCAGGCGACGTTCGAACTCCCCCTTCACGCCCGCGCCGGCCTGGAGCAGGCTAAGATCCAGCAGCAGAATTCGAACCGGCTTCAGCATATCCGGCACGCTTCCGGCGGCAATCTCAAGTGCCAGCGCCTCGGCGACCGCCGTCTTGCCGACGCCGGCCTCGCCGACCAGGATCGGATTGTTCTGTCTGCGTCGCATCAGGATGTCGATGACCTGACGGAGTTCGCGGTCGCGTCCGATGACGGGATCTATGCGGCCAAGCTTGGCATCGGCCGTCATGTCACGGGTGTAAAGGCGCAGAAATTCGTTCTCGCCGGCACTAGGAACCGGCTCGGAATGTTGCGTCGATGAAGCTGCACCAGCGGTCGACGATACAGCACTCAACCGCTTTTCGAGCGCGTTGCGGTCGAGATTTCGCAGCGAAGGCGCCATGCCGCGGGCCATGATTCGCAGCGATTGATCGTCGGTCAGCGCGGTGAGGAGGTCGGCCAGGGCGATGCTGTTCCGGCCACATTGAAGCGAGGCAACAAGCCAAGCTTCTCGCATCAGCGCAAGCAGCTGTTGGGATAGCACCAGTGCTGTCCCGCCGTCCCGCGGCAGCTCCGCGATGGCGGTATCAAGCTCGGCTCGCAGAGCGTGTGAAGATACGTTAAGCCCTTCAAAAAACGAGCAAACTTTAGATACGTCGAGCAACGCACGTATCCAATGTGCGACATCCACGTTGGCGTGCCGATCGCGCGCAGCGAGAGACGCTGCAGCCTCAAGACCCACACGCAATTCGGGCTCAAGCGTTCTGATCAGACGATTGAGATCGATGTTGAACACGTGGAAATTTCCTCCTTAGGTTTCTAAACTAAGTGCATCCTCCATGCCGCGAGAACAACTAGGGCGGTTATCCAATTGTGTCCAGCCCGCAAACATTAATTTTTGCGAAGCCCTCCGATTTGGCATCGTCACAAATCCGTTACAGAATATACACAGTTGACAACGAAATATATCGACATAACTATCTTGCGCTTAGGCGATGTAGTTGGAAATGTGGAGTTAAGCCCCTGCTCAATGTTCGTGACATAGAGACTCAATTTGACAAAGATGCGCCATGTGGAGAAAACATACGCATCAATACTTCTACACGCGAAATATACTATAGAATAAAAGACGCAAGGAACCAGGCTCGAGCTACTGAACGAGGTATATCACCTGGTGAGAATATTAGCCTTTCACCTGCTTGGTCAGACGTCAGCAATCTTGGATTGCAGATTGTTTCTTCAAAAAGTAAGGACCTCGAAGTATTAGCGTGGCTGGCGGAAGCAGAACTACGTCTTCGCGGTTTCGAGGGATTGAAGGATGTCTACCAGGCGATAGCGTCGCTTTTAGACAAGCATTGGGAGAAATTTCATTCGGTCGGCGAGGACGACATAGAAGAGCGTCTTGCGCCCTTGGCGGGGCTGAATGGGGTCGGCGGCGAGGGCACGATCATCCAGGCGATCAGGCTGACAGCGCTCGTGCCCGGCATGAAATTCGGCCAGTTTTCGCTCTGGGATTTCCAGCTTTCGCAACGACCCAACGAGACCAGGCGACGCGAGGAACTGAACCAGGCGGTAATAGAAGCCGGCACTTCGGCGATGAGTGCCCATCTCGAACATGTCAACGGCTGCATCGCCGCCTTCGAGCGGCTCGTCTCCATCCTGAACGAGCGCTGCGGAGCGAAGGCGCCACCAAGCTCCAACACGCACAATGTCCTGCTTGAGGCCGCATCAGCGCTTCGCACGCTTGCCGGCATCGAAGCACAGCCAGTCGAAGCCGAGGTCGTGCCGCGACCGCCGGAAGGGACGAACGAACCGGCTCAGCCGCGTGCACGGCCCTTGAGCGCCGAATCGATTGGCTCACGCGAAGAGGCTTTCGAGCTGTTGTTCGCCGTTGCGCGCTACTTCCGTCGCACCGAGCCGCATTCGCCGATCTCGATGGCGATCGAGACGATGGTGCGGCGTGGGCGTATGGATTTCTCGGAACTATTGGCCGAATTGCTGCCGGAGCAGCAGGCTCGAAACGCCGTGCTGACGGCCGCCGGAATTCAGCCGAAATCCAACAAGAGCGGGTGACCGGTACAACCTGCCACGCAACTTTTTGCAACCCGCCCTTTCCAAAATCGAGTTGCGCCACATGTGAAAAGCGAATTTTGCCGCTTGGGATTGAAGGAGAAGCTTATGGCGAGTGTTCATGAAAAACTAGAGCGAGTGCGCAAGCCGAGGGTCCACATCAAGTACGAGGTGGAGACCGAAGGCGCCATGGTCGTGAAGGAACTGCCCTTTGTCGTCGGCGTGCTCGGCGATTTCTCAGGCAATCCGACCCAGCCTCTGAAGCCGTTCGGCGAGCGCAAGTTCGTTCAGATCGACCGGGACAATTTCGACGACGTGATGCGCCGCATGACCCCCGGTCTGAACATCACGGTCGAAAACACGCTCGAAGGCAACGGCTCGGATATTGCCGTCTCGCTGAAGTTCGAGAGCATGACGGATTTCGAACCCGGTTCCGTCGTCAATCAGGTCCCCGCGCTGAAGGCCCTGCTCGACGCCCGCAACCAGCTTCGCGACCTGATGAGCAAGGCGGACCGTTCGGAAGAGCTGGAGCGGCTGCTCGAAGAGGTCCTGCAAAACAAGGCAGATCTTTCGAAGCTGATGTCCGAACTCGGCGCCCACGAAAAGCCGGCGGCAAGCTGATAGCAATCGGCGGTCCGCGAAGCGGATCGGCCAATCCTGTTTCAAGCAGCCGATAGCGGCGGGCGCACAAGCTTCACCGATATCGCAGCATTTTCCGTAAGGATCGAAAAATGAGCGCTGAAAGCCAGTTGAAGACCAAAGAGGCCGAGTTTGCGCCCGAGGAAGATCTGCTGACGCAGATCGTTTCAGCAACCCGGCAAACCGAACCCGATCGCGCCCAGGACCTCCTGAGGACGCTGACCGACCAGGCCTTGAAGGGCACTGTCACCTACGACCGCAACCTGACGGTCACCCTCAACAACGCCATTGCCGAACTCGATCGCAAGATCTCCCGGCAGCTCGCGGCCATCATGCAATCGCCTGAGTTCGCCAAGCTGGAGGGCAGCTGGCGCGGGCTGCACTATCTGGTCAAGAATAGCGAAACCAGCGTCAATCTGAAGATCCGCGTGCTCAACGCATCGAAACGCGACGTCTCGAAGGATCTGGCAAAGGCCGTGGAATTCGATCAGTCGCGGCTCTTCAAGTCGATCTACGAAGACGAATTCGGCACACCGGGCGGCGAGCCCATGGGTGCGATCATCGGCGACTACGAATTCGACAATTCCTTCGACGACGTGCAGACGCTGCAGGCCATCTCATCGATCGCCGCAGCCGCTTTTGCCCCTTTCATTTCAGCGGCAAGCCCCCGCATGTTCGGCTTCGACGACTATCGTGAGCTTGCCCGTCCGCGCGATCTCGAAAAGATCTTCGAGACGGTGGAATATGCGAAGTGGCGCAGCCTGCGCGACAGCGAGGATTCGCGCTTCGTCACGCTCGCGCTTCCCCGTGTCCTTGCCCGCATGCCCTACGGGCCGAAGACCAACCCGATCGACGAATTCGGCTTCGACGAGACAGAGCATTCCACGACCGGCGAACTCGAGCACAATTCCTATTGCTGGATGAACGCGTCCTACGTGATGGGCACGCGGCTGACGGACGCTTTCGCGCAGAGCGGCTGGTGCACGGCCATCCGCGGCGCCGAAAACGGCGGCAAGGTCGAGAACCTGCCCATGCATATCTTCTCGAGCGACGACGGCGACCTCGATCTCAAGTGCCCGACCGAAGTCGGCATCACCGACCGCCGTGACGCGGAGCTCGGCAAGCTCGGTTTCCTGCCGCTCTGCCACTACAAAAACACCGACTATGCCGTGTTCTTCGGTGCGCAGACCACGCATAAGCCGAAGCTCTACGACAAGCCGGAAGCGACAGCCAACGCGGCGGTTTCCGCTCGCCTGCCCTACATGATGGCGACGTCGCGTTTCGCGCATTATCTCAAGGTGATGGGCCGCGACAAGATCGGTTCCTTCATGGAAGCCGAGGACTGCGAAAACTGGCTCAATCGCTGGATCTCCAACTACGTCAACGCCAACGACGACGCAGGCGAGGAATCGCGCGCCAAGTATCCGTTGCGCGATGCGAAGGTGACGGTCCAGGAGGTTCCGGGCAAGCCCGGCTCCTACAACGCCGTTGCCTGGATGCGACCCTGGCTTCAGATGGAGGAATTGACCACCTCGCTGCGAATGGTCGCCCGTATTCCGAGCAAGAACTAGGGGGAGACCGCGCGGCGGTCATCCCGCCGCGCGCCTTCAGTCAACCAAGATGATCGCGACGACGATGGAATCGAGAGCCGCCTGGCCCCGTCAGGTGCATCGCGTGATCGCCATGATCGACGATGCCCTTAACCGGCAGGTCAACGCTATCCTGCACCATCCCGAGTTCCAGGCGATGGAAGCGCGGTGGCGCGGGCTTGCCATGCTGGTGCACCACACCGGGCAATCGGATGACGTGAAAATCAAGCTCCTGAGCGTCAGCTGGGCACAGCTGTCGCGCCATCTTGAGCGCACGACCGATTTCGATCAGAGCCATCTTTTCGAGCTGGTTTACAGCCGCGAATTCGGCATGCCCGGCGGCGAGCCCTTCGGCCTGTTGATCGGCGACTACGAACTGTCGCCCCAGGATCCAAGCGGCGGCGATACGATCGGCGCTCTGACCCAGATCGGCATGGCCGCCGCCTCCGCCTTTTGCCCCTTCGTCGCGGCCGCTTCGCCGCAGGCGATCGGCCTGCAGCACTTCAACGAATTGAACCGGGTCCAGGATTTCTCCTGGCTCGCCTATGATCCCACCCGCATTCGCTGGAACGGGCTTCGTGCGCGGGAAGACTCGCGTTTTCTGGGACTTGTCGCGCCGCGAATCCTGATGCGCTCGCCCTATGAAGCGTTCGCACGTGAACGCGACGATCAATTTCCGTTCCGCGAAAGCATTGCCGCCGACGGCAGCACCCTGCTGTGGGGCAATGGCGCCTTTGCCTTTGCAATGATCGTCATTCGCAACTTCATCGAATCCGGATGGTTCGCCGATATTCGCGGTGTGACCCAGGATGCGGTCGATGGCGGCTTGCTTAGCACGCAGGAGCTGGCACCCTATGATCTCGGGACCGAAAGTCATGGGCTTTCGCAACAGGCGCCGGTCGAAATACGCCTGACCAATACTCAGGAGCAGCAACTCTGCGAGCTCGGCCTCGTGCCGGTCGCAACCACCTATCTTTCCTCCTCGGTGATCTTCAATTCCAACCAGTCGCTGCATGCGCCGCCGCATTATTCGAGCGAGCAGGCGCGGCAGAACGCGCGCATCGCCGCCATGCTGCAATATGTGCTCTGCGCCTCCCGCTTCTCGCACTACCTCAAGGTCATCATGCGCGACGAGATCGGCCGACTTGCCGACACAGTCTCGATCGAGCGCAAGCTCAACGACTGGCTCTCCAGCTACACCCTTGGCAACGACGATGCCGATGTGCCGTTGCGCATCCGCTTCCCATTGCGCTCGGCTGGCATCACGGTCGACGAGATTCCCGGCAAGCCGGGCATGTTTGCCTGCACGGTGCGGCTGCAGCCGCATTTCCAGCTCGACGACGTGTCGACAAGTTTCCATCTCATTGCGGAGGCAGCGAACTCGACGCAAGCGCTCTCCCGTCCCGCAAACGCGCCGCAAAGGATGTCTGCATGACTCTCTCCGCAAAGATCGCCGAAGCACTCCGCGAAAATGCGCTCGAGAATGCGATCGAGCAGGCGAAGGCGCATTTGAAGGTGGCGCCGGGCGATAAGGACGCCAGACATCTCTTCATCGACCTGCTGATCCTTGCCGGCGACTATGCGCGCGCGGATGCTCAGTGCAATCTCGCTGCCACCTTCGCTCCGGAAGACACGATGGGCTTTGCCTTGCTGCGCAATCAGTTGCGGGCGATGGCAGCGCGGTCTGCCTGGTTCGATAAGGCGGCCGCTCCGGATTTCCCGAATGGCCCGACCGTGCTCGACCAGGCGGCATTGAAGGTGGCGGTTGCACATCGCGACGGCTCTCCGGAAACGGCAGCAGCACTTCAATCCTTCGAGGAACTCAGGGGTGAACGGCCGATGAGCTGGAACGGCCAGCCGGTTTCGGATTTCCGCGATCTCGACGACCGAATTCCGCATGCGCTCGAAGCGATCATGACCGGGGGAGCCTATCTCTGGATCGATTTTTCCAGGATCGCCGCTGTTCGCCTCGAGCCCATATCGCGCCCGCGCGATCTCGCCTTCCGTGTGGCCGAACTGGAGCTTGCCGATGGCGCCATCGCGACGGTTCTCCTGCCCGCGATCTATCACGGAACGACAGGGGCAAAGCTGCTGCTCGGCCGCGAAACAGAATGGATCGAGGAGCCCACGGGCATCACCACCGGCCGCGGCCAGAAGTGCTTTCTGGCCGGCGACGACCTCGTCTCCTTCCATGACCTTGAGATGCTGGAAGCCGTGTCCCGCAACGCCGACGAGACAAGGCGAGCCGCCCATGGTTGACCCCCTCGAACGCTACAGGCCCCGGGAGAGGATCGTCGCCAGATCGATCATCGATCGGCTGATCGACGAGGACCCGGATCGATTGCAGGACTCGCCGCTGACGGCAGCCGAACAATTGCGCGAGCTGCGCGAATGCATCCGCCGCGATCTGGAAGCGCTGCTCAACACCCGACGCTGCCCGACCGCACCGCCTCCGATCTATGAGGAACTCGGCGATGCGCTGGTATCCTTCGGCGTCGATGGCATGGTGTCGGCAAACCTCGTCACGGATGAAGCCAAGAGCCGTCTTGCCCGCCTGATCGAGCGGCGGATCGCCCTTTTCGAGACGCGCCTTTCCGACGTGCGCGTGAGCATCCTGAAGAGCCGCGGCAACGGCGAACGCGCCTTGCGCATGCGCATCCAGGCGACATTCCGGGTGCATGAGGGCATGCCGCCGATCAGCTTTGAATCGACGATCGATCCGTCGACGCAGCGTTTCCTTGTGGAGGCCGGCAATGGCTGACGGCTTCCTGCAGCGATACAATGACGAACTCGCCGCCATCCGCCGCCGCGCTGCGCGTTTCGCAGACGCCTTTCCGAAAATCGCCGGCCGTCTGCGCCTGACGGGCGAAGTCGCCGATGATCCCCATGTCGAGCGGCTGATCCAGAGTTTTGCCTATTCGGCCGCTCGCGTGCGTCAGAAACTCGACGACGAGTTTCCGGAACTGACCGACGGCCTGCTCGAAACGCTCTACCCGCATTATCTGGCGCCACTACCCTCGATGAGCATCGTGCGCTTTGCGCCGAGCAACACGCTTGCCTCGGTTCAGACTGTTCCGCGTCACACGGAAATCTTCGCCGAGCCGATCGGCGGCGAGAGCTGCCGCTTTCGCACCACCCAGGATACCGAGGTTGCGCCGATCGAGATCGTCTCAGCTTCGCTGGCGGGCCATCCGATCAGCGCGCCGCCCTCGCCGCATGCCGGTGCTGCCGGTTGCCTGCGTTTGTCGATCCGCGCGCGCGACACCAACAAGCCGTTGAGCGAAATCGGCCTTGATCGGCTCCGGCTGCACATCGGCTCGTCCTGGCAGCAGGCGGTCGCCATCCAAGAGCTTCTCGTCAACCACACCCTCGGCATCGCACTTGCGCATCATGCGGATGATCGGGCCCCCGTGATGCTGCCGGCCAGGGCGCTGCGGCCGGTCGGATTCGAACCGGACGAAGCCATACTGCCCTATCCCGCCTCAAGCTTTGCCGGCTACCGGTTGCTGACCGAATTTTTCGCGCTGCCGCAGAAGTTCCTCTTCATCGACATTGTCGGCCTGAAAGCCTGGCAAGGAGAAACGCTGGAGATCTTCATTTATCTCGACGAAACCAGCGCAAAGCTGGAGCGGACGATCTCGGCACGCGATTTCGTTCTCAACGCGACGCCGGTGGTCAATCTGTTCCTCCAGACCTGCGAGCCGATCGCGCTTGACGGCACGCGCACCGAATACCGTGTCCTGCCGGACGCCAGACGGCAGAAGACGCGCGAGATCTATGCGATCGACAGAGTGCTCGTGTCCGGACGCGCCGGCGAGGAGGAGCATTGTCAGCCCTTCTTCGGCCGCAGCCTGAAGGGTGGAGCCTCGTCGCTGTTCTGGCAATGCGCTCGCCGTTTCGATGCCGATGACGGCACCTTGGACATGGAAATTGCCTTCGTGGATCGCGCACACCGCCCCAGTGGGCCTGTAGACAAGATCGCCAGCATTGACGCGCTCTGCCTCAATCGCGAACTGCCGGAACAACTGCCGTTCGGCGGCGGCCATCCCTATCTGCAGCTTGCCTCCGGTAGCGAAGCGGTGGGCGCCGTCGAGGCCCTGATGGCCCCCACCCCTTCCGTGCGGATGAACGAGCAGCAAGGCCGCAACTGGCGGCTCATGTCGCATCTGCAGCTCAACCATCTCTCCATTTTCGACAATGACGGGGCCGCGCTGAAGGACATCTTTTCGCTCTATGCTTTCCGCGACAGCCGCGAGACCAGACAGCTTGCCGATGCCCTGGTGCGGATCGAGGCGAAGAGCTCGATGACCCGTCTAGGCAGTGGCGGCATGGTTCCCGGCACCGATATCCGGCTGGAATTCGATCCCGCGGCGATCGACCGGCCTTCGGCCTATCTCTTTGGCAGCGTTCTCGATCGGTTTTTCGGTCTTTACACCTCGATCAATAGTTTCACCCGTCTCTCCATCTCATTGAAGGGACAATCAAAACCGATTGCCGTCTGGCCGGCACGCGCCGCCGAGCGGCCCCTGCTCTGACGAAAGGATGGGTTGAAGACGATGGAGCAATTCCGGCCGAGTGACAGCGACATGCTCGCATCGCTGCTCGAACGCGACCCCGGTCGTTTCGAGCCGACGACGGCATTCCGCGTTGCCCAACATTCGGCTGGCGATCATCTGTCGGTGTCCTCGCCAGTCGGCGTTTCGCCGGCCCCGCTCGCCGTCAACGACTTTAAGCGGAAAAGCAATGGTGCGTCGCTGAGTGCCAGCATGGGCGGCTTGCTCGGCCCGCTCGGGGCAATGCCGCCAAGCTACAATGAACTTGTGATGCGCGAGGAGCGCAATCGCGCCCGCGGGCTTGCAAGCTTCTTCGATCTTTTCACCAGCCGTCTGACGGAGCTTTTCGTCGATGCCAGCGAGAAGTATCGCCTTGCCCGCAGGCTGCGATGGAACCCGGACAGAAACGGAAACTCCTTCGTTACGACGCTTTTTTCGCTTGCGGGCTTCGGCACGGCTCGACTGAAGGAGCAGGTTCGACCCGACGACGAGCTCATCCTCAGATTTTCAGGTTTCTTTGCGGCCCGGACCCGTAATGCGGTCAATCTGCAGGCCATGCTGCATGAGTTCAGTGGGCTGCCCGTGGCAATCGAGCTGTTCAAAGGGCGTTGGCTTTCCATCCCCATCGAGGAGCGCAGCCGCATGGGCAAGCCCCACGGTGTGCAGCTGGGGGTAAACGCGACGGCGGGAGCGGCGATCCATGACTTCGGCGGTAGTTTTCGCGTCGTCATCGGACCCGTCGACTACAAGGACTACTGCTCCCTTTCCCCTGATAGCCGTAACATCGACGCGCTCTTTGCATTGACACGCCTTTATGTCGGCCCAGCGCTTGATTTCGATATTCAGGTCGTCCTCAAAAAGGAGCACATCCCTTTCTGCCGGCTGGGCGAAGACGGTGACCCGCCCAGACTCGGCTGGAACAGTTGGGCACGCGTCGGCAGCGCGGATCGTGACAGCGGGGACGCTATCATCATCGAGCCACGCTCGAAGCACGCGCAACCCACCGAAGGAGGCGCCCATGCGACTTGAGTTGCGTCAGATCGCTGGTGAGGGTGCGAGCAAGGGCTGGTTCTTCGAGCGCGGCAAACGCACGCTCGGCCGGTCACCGGACAGTGACTGGCAGGTATCGGACCCGCGGCGGTTGGTTTCGAAGATCCATTGCGTGATCGAGCGCGATCGTGGCGGTTTCCTGCTGCGCGACCAGAGCGCTAACGGCACCCAGGTCGACGGCGTCACGATCCTGGAAGGTGAAACTGCAAGGCTGACGGACAAGTCGAAGATCGCTTTCGGCGACATCGCCTTCAATGTCGTCATCAGCGGCGAAGCCGATCGCGATATCGACGATCCCGCCGCCGATCTGCGGCTGAGCGACGAGACGATGACCATTTCCTCGATCCTCGCCGACATCGCGCCCGGCGGCGGCACAGCGAACGGCATACTCGGCCAGCGCGGCGGAGAAGACTGGATCGCCGCAATTCCACAATCGACGCGAAAGGACAAGCAGTCGAGCCGCAACGTCGATGTCGGCTGGAGCGGTCCGCCCGATATCGACGGCATCAAGCCGATCTTGCCTGACGATTGGAACGCGGACTTCGATCTAGGCAGCCAGTTGGAGCATAGCGCGGCGATGCATGTCTCCGTGGCGGTCGCGCGCAGCTCCGGTCGCGATGCCGCGGATACGACGAAAGCGATCGTTCCGGCAAACGATACCCGGGGAGCGGAAGACCCAAGTTATGGGGTGCAAGACGAAGCCCTGCTGCTGTCGGACGATCAGCTCCAGCAGTTTGAGGCTCTTGTCGATATGTTGGAGCAGACGCTCACCGATGAGGCGTCGATCCTTGGCATCGAAGATGATCGTGTTCATTCGCCCACTTCGCTCTTCAGTCGCGAGCGAGCCGAGCAGCTGACAGATCGGCTTCGAGCGCTCATCGCGAGGCAGTCCGCCCTCAATGCCGGCCTAGAAAATCTCGTTCGTGAGGCGAGCCGCATGTTCGAGCCCCGTATGATCGAAGCCCATGTCGATGCCACCACCCGCAAGGTGCTGTGGCATGGCAGCCGGGACTATTGGAAGACCTATCGCGCCCAGTTCGAACGGGACGGCCGGAGCATTTCCGTCCGCGATCTGTTTGCGGAGGCAGTACGCGCCTCAGCGGATAGCCGCGACGAACAGGAAATCAGCACCATTGCAGAGAGGACGGGTAACACCCGATGAAGAACGAAAATCGAGTGGCGTGGAGCGAGGGCATGTTCCTTCGCGTACAGCATTTCCAGCAGGCCGATCGCTGGACGGAGCGGCTGGTCCGTACCACCGCGCGCGGATTGTCGCCCTATCCCTGGGGCGTTGCGGAAATCGGCGTCGACCGCAGCGCGCTTGCCATCGGCCAGTTCGCGCTGTCGAACCTGCGCGGAATCCTGCCCGATGGAACGCCGTTCGAAGCGCCCATCGACGCGGACTTGCCGCCTCCGCTCGATCTGGACGATTCCACGAAGAATGCCATCGTTTATCTCGCCCTGCCGGCGCGCCAGCCCGGCAAGGCGGACGTCGCATTGAACGGCGGCACGATGCGCAACAGCGTGCGCGTCACTGCCTCGCTATACGAGGCGCCGGATTCGAATATCGAAACCGACTTCATGGCGCCGATCGATGTCGGCCGCCTGAGCCTGCGCTACCTGAAGACCGGTGACGAGCTTGCCGGCTACGAACTGATCGGCCTTGCCCGCGTAATCGAGGTGCGCTCGGACAGGGCGGTCATTCTTGATCCCGATTATATCGCCCCCTGCCTCAACTGCGCGGCCGAAGCGCGGTTGAACGAGTTGATCACCGAATTGCTCGGCATCGTGCGTCACCGCGCCGAAGCGATCGCCGAGCGCATCGGCGATCCAACGGTGCGTGGTACCGCCGAGGTGGGCGATTATTTCCTGCTGCACATCCTCAATCGCGCCGATCCGATGTTGCGCCACATTGCGGCGAATGCATCGAGGATGCATCCGATGGCCTTCTACGAGCAGTGCATCGAGCTTGCCGGCGAGCTCGCCACATTCACGACCGACAGCAAGCGGGCGAGCGAGTTCCCGCCTTACCGGCACGATGATTTGAAGGCGACATTTGCAGCTGTTTTCAATGACCTGCGCGCTTCTCTTTCCTCCGTGCTGGAACAGGCTGCGGTCGCAATCGAGCTCATCGAGCGGCGGCATGACGTGCGCGTCGGCACCATCAACGACCGCTCGCTGCTCAAGGATGCGGGCTTCGTGCTTGCCGTGCGCGCCGAGATGTCGGCGGAGGACGTGCGGCGCAAGCTGCCGGCGCAGATCAAGATCGGCCCTGTCGAGCGGATCGCCGAACTCGTCAATGTAGCACTGCCCGGCATCCCCGTCCGTCCGCTGCCGGTTCTGCCGCGGCAGCTGCCCTACCGGTCCGGAACGATCTATTTCGAACTCGATACGAAGAATCCGCTTTGGAAACAGCTTGATACCTCCGGCGCGATCGCCCTGCATCTTGCCGGCGACTTCCCTGGCCTGGAGATGGAACTGTGGGCTCTCAGAGAATGAACACACCACGATCGACACCATGGCACGAGTTGCCAACCATCATCGAGCTGACGGAAAGCGGCGCCAAGAAGAACGACGCCGCCCGCAAGATGGCCGATATCCTGGATGACGAACTCGATCAGCAGGCGGCAGTGGCGCCCGGCGGCTGGTCCGTCGATACCTTGATCCGCAACTTCCGTTTTGGCGGCGAGGACGTTCCGACCATTGTGCGCTCGGCCGCTCCCCTGCTGAACCTTGCCCATAATCTCCGCAACACCGACGAACAGCCTGATATCGCCGAGTTGCGGCGTGTGACGATCGAGGCCGTCGGGCGCTATGAGCGCGATCTCGCCAGCGCCCGTATCAGTCCGGAGCGGGCGCGGGCAGCCCATTATGTAGTCTGCGCAACCATCGACGACGTTGTGCTGAGCAAGCGCTGGGGCGTGCGCGCCGGCTGGGCGCGCTCGGGTCTCGTCTCCACCTTCCACATGGACGTCACCGGCGGCGACCGGGTGTTCGATCTCCTCGACCACTTCCAGCAAAGCCCGGGCACCAACAAGGACTTGTTGCTCCTTATATATCTCTGCCTGTCGCTCGCCTTCGAAGGCCGCACGCGCGTTTCGCCGCGCGGTTCGCTGGAACTCGGACGCATCCGCGATAGCCTCTATAAGACTTTGCTCGGACAATATGGCGTCTTCGAGCGCGAACTGTCGCCGCACTGGCGCGGCGTTTCCGCCCGACACAAGCCGTTGCGCACCGTAGTCGCGCTATGGACGGTTCTTTCCGTTCTCGCCCTGCTGTTTGCGCTCGGCTACATGTTCTTCACGCTCTCGCTCAATAGGGCTTCGGATGCGACCTTCGAGCGTCTGGCAAACTTGCCGCCGCACGATACGCCGAGCGTTCTGATCGACACGCCGAAACCCAAGGAGACGGTCGCCGAAGTTCCACCGCCGCCAAAGAAGCAACCCGAAACGGCCGCGCCGGCGGTCAAGCAGGCTCCGAGCCCGCTCGACAATCTTCTGGCTTTCCTCCAGCCGGAAGTCGACCGCAAGCTCGTCACCCTTTCCAACTCCAACGGGCGGCTGCTGGTCCGCATCAACAATTCCGGCCTGTTCGATACCGGCAGCGCCGAAGTCAGCAATCGGTTCCGCGACCTTCTCCAGCGCATCGGCGGTGCGCTTGCCTCGGAGAAGTTCCGCGCCGTCGTCGTCGGCTATACCGACAATGTTCCGATCCGCACGACCCAATTTCCGTCGAACTGGCATCTCTCCGAAGCCCGTGCCCGCGCCGTCGGCGATATCCTCGCTGCCTATACCGGTAAGGATGCGATCCTGACGGAGGGACGGGCCGACAGCGATCCGCTGGCCGGCAACGACACGCCGGAGGGCCGCGAAATAAATCGACGCACGGAAATCCTGGTGCTGACCGATCCGACGCAACGGCTTGGTGACGCCGCCCTCAATCCGCAGTCGACGACCGGGCCCGTGAGCGGCAACGCGTCCCCCACGCCGGCAGCAACGACGGGGGCTGCCCGATGAACCCACTCGGCATATTTTACACGCTTCGCTCCTACGTCTCGGTCTATGCCGGCCTTCTTGGCCAGCGTTTCATATCGCTCATCTGGGTCGCAGCCATCTGCGTCCTCATCTGGTTCTACGGCTATACGATCGGCTACGGCACCTTCAAACCGTTCGCCACCGTCAGTGCCCGCCTGATCGCAATCGGCGCGGTCATTGCGGTTTGGCTCGCCTATCTGCTGCTCTCGAGGCTGCGCGCCCGCAAGCGCGACAAGGCACTCGTGGATGGTATCAGCGACGATGCAGCGAGCCAGCAGGCCGAAGTCGGAGAGATCCATAGCCGCCTCAAGGAAGCACTGCTGCTGCTGCGTCGCATCAGCAAGAAGCGCTTCGGCTACATCTACGAGCTTCCCTGGTACGTCATCTTCGGCGCCCCTGGCTCCGGAAAGACTACGGCGCTCAGCAATTCGGGACTGAAGTTTCGGCTCGGTGATGCCCTTGGAAGCAATTCCGTGCAGGGCGTCGGCGGTACCCGCAACTGCAATTGGTGGTTCGCCGACGAGGCGATCCTCATCGATACGGCCGGCCGATATACGACCCAGGATGATCTGAACGGCGCATCGAAGGCAGGGTGGGAGGGCTTTCTCGGTCTCTTGAGAAAATACCGCCGGTCGCAGCCGATCAACGGCGCCCTCGTCACGCTCTCGATCGGCGACTTGCTCGGCCGCGATCATGAGGCGCAGCTCGACGAAGTGCGTTCCATCCGCAAGCGGCTGTCCGAACTTGACGAATATCTGCAGGCGCGGGTGCCTGTCTATGTCATTCTGACCAAGGCCGATCTGTTGACCGGCTTCGTCGAATTTTTCGATGGGCTTGCCAAGACCGACCGCGAACAGGTCTGGGGCACGACCTTCGGTCTCGACGAGAGCTACAAGGGCGAAAAGCTGCCCGAACGCTTCATGGAGGAATTCGCGCTGCTGCAGCAGCGGGTCGACGCGATGCTGATCGAACGACTGCAGCAGGAGCCGAACATCGAAGTTCGCGGCCGGATATTCCGTTTCCCTGCTGAGCTCGCCGCTCTGGGCGAGCGGTTGGAGGAAGTGCTGAGCGAGCTTTGCTCCTCGTCAAGCCTTATCGAAGCGCCGCTGATGCGCGGCGTCTATTTCGCATCCGGCACGCAAGGCCGGGAGACGGCGGTGGCGGAAGCGCCCCGCATGCGCCGCAGCTATTTCCTGTCGCGCCTCTTCAAGGATGTCATCTTCAGCGAGGCGTCGTTGGTCGCGCGTGACAGGCGCTTGTCTGGCCGTCAAACGATGATCCGGCGCATCGCCTATGGCGCGGCAGCGCTGGCGCTCGCAATCGTCTTCACCGGCTGGACCGCAACCTATTTCCAGAACTCGCGCGCCATTGCCGCCGCCGAGCGGCGCATCGACAATTACGAGAAGCTGGCGAACGGCATTCCGGTGCGCGATGTTAACGACGCGGATTTCCTGCGGGTCCTGCCGGCTCTGGACAATCTGCGCGCCGTGACTGGCGGCTTTGACGAGGCAAGGATCTGGCCTACGAGTTTCGGTCTCGACCAGGAAAGCAAGATCGCCAGCCGCCAACGCGGCGCCTATCAGCGGGCGCTGAATTCCCTCTTGCTGCCGCGCATGCTGGTGGAGCTTCAAACGGAGCTCAAGCAGTCTCCCGACGTCCAGAAGACCTTCGACAGCTTGAAACTCTACGGGATGCTCGGTGGGCTGGGCCCTGTCGACAAGGATTTCGTCTCGCAACAGGCGGAAGACATGTTTGCCGCGCTCTATCCAGGCGAAGGACGCGCCGCCACCCGGAAGGCTCTGGTCACGCATGTCGAGGCCTTGGCCGCCGGCAGCCTGCCGGCGATCGAACTCGACAACACGCTGATTGCCAAGGCACGCGACACCATCCGGCCACAGAGCCTTGCCTCGCGCGCCTATGACATTCTCACCCATTCCCGTCAGGCACGTCAGCTCGATCCATGGATCCCCGGGGACGCTTTGGGACCGCTCGGCGCACAAGTCTTCCAGCGAAAGTCAAAAGCGGCGCTGCGCGATGGCATGCCGGGAATTTTCACCGGCAAGGGCTATCGCACAGTCGTGCTGCCAACAGTCGAAACAGCGGCGTCCGAAGCGCTTAAAGAACAATGGGTTCGCGGCGACAACAGCAACCCCACCGGAATGACCGCGGATACCATCGCGCAGGCGGCATTTCAGCTTTATTTCGATACGTTCCAGCAGCGATGGTCGACGCTTCTTGCCGATCTGCAGGTGCGGCCGGCAAACAGTCTCGCCGACGCAACCGAAACGGCGAGGATCCTGGCGGCCAATCCCAGCCCTGTCGAGATGGTGCTGAAATCTATCGCGACAGCAACGGATCTGCGCCCAACGGCAGGAACCGAGGTCGCTTCGCTCGACGATGTTCCGGATGCCGCCCTCGCCTCGGTCGCAACCAGCGTCGCCAATACGCCTGATCCCTATGGCCCGCTACGTGCGGCCCTCGAAGTGAACAGCAACAATAGGCAGGCCGCCTTATCGGACGAAAGAACGGCAGGGAGCAGCGACAAGCCTCGCTCCCAGATCCAGAATCTTCAACCCATTTTGCAGAATATCTATAGCCAGCTGTCGCGTGCCGCCACATCGACTGCGGAGGTCTCGCGCGTCTTCGACGCCGGCGGCCAGCTTGCCAACGCCAATCAGGACCTGCTTCAGCAGGCGCGCGGCCTGCCGGCGCCGGCGGACGCGTGGATGGTCGCGGTCGCCGCCGATATCGGATCGCTTGCGGTCAAGACGGCGCGCGCACGGATCAACGATCTTTGGGCCACCGAAGGTGCGGATCTCTGCGCCCGCATCGTCACCGGCCGCTATCCTTTCGACCGGACATCCGTACAGGATATCGCCATGGCGGATTTCGTTCGCCTCTTCGGACCGCAGGGCCTCTTCCAGACCTTCTTCAAGAACCGGCTGGACGCCTTCGTGGATACCAGCGCACAGCCTTGGGGCTGGCGAGGCACCTTCGGCGGCGACAGCATCCCGAGCCAGGCGATCGCGCAATTCGAAAATGCCAGCAAGATCGAACGCGCCTTCTTCCCTGCCGGCAGCGAAAAACCTGCGATCTCCATCAACGTGAAGCCGGTATCGCTGTCGGATTCGGCTAATGCCGTCATGATGGAGATCGAGGGCGAGCGCGTCGTTTATTTCCATGGGCCGATACAATCGAAATCCATCGGCTGGCCGGCTGCGGGCGCGGACAACCAATCCCGGATCGCATTTCTGCCCGGAGGCTGGCAGGAGGCCATGACGCAAGGCGGCGACTGGTCGCCCTTCCGCCTCTTCGACGCCGCGAAAGTCACGATCGAAGGGCCGGATCTTTTCCGGGCCCGCTTCGAAGACAGCGGCCGAACAGCTGAATTCGATGTGCAGTTCGGTTCCGTCCTCAACCCGTTCCGGCTGCAGGCATTGTCCGATTTCAGCTGCCCGGCGCAATTTTGACGGTCCGGTCGATGAACGAACATCTCGCCCGCACCCAATCGTCGACCCAAGCCGACGCGATCGGCTTCTTCGGCAAATTGCCGACGCATGGCGATTTCGTCTCTTCCGCGCTTGGCTTGCGCTTGCAAGGCGAGCTCGACCAATGGATCCGGGGTGGTCTGATCGCGCTCGAGGCTGCGTTGGCAACAGAATGGCGACGGCTGTTTCATGCGACAGTGGCCTGGCGCTTCGTCGTCGGTAGCGGCATTTGGGCACCCGGGGTTGTTGCCGGCGTGCTTCTGCCGAGCCGCGACCGTGTGGGGCGGAGCTTTCCGCTTGTTATCGCAGCGCAATTGCAGAGATTTTCCGGACAACTCCGCGATCTCTGCGAAGACGACAGCTGGTTCACCGCCGCCGAAGCGCTGGCGGAAACCTCCGCAAAGTCGGACTTCCAGATGCAGCGCTTTGTCGAAGGGATAAAGCGGCTGCGCCTGCCGCTTGCCGATAACCGCTCAACCACGCATCAATCCGCCACAGCGAGTGATGCGCCCCTGCCTGCTTCGCTCTGGTGGCGCATCAATCCCGGGACGCGTCACGGCAAGGGATTTCGCACTATGGCGGCGCCGACGGTTGAGGATTTTGTCAAACTCGTCACAGCGGAAAATCTCAAGACGTCGCAGCCTTCGGAACTGGCGGCACGCCCGGTCGTGGCTGTTGCGATCGAGGCGGTAGAATCCGTAGCGACACCCCAATCCGAATGGACGATGGAAAGCAGCCACGCCAGCCATCCGGGAACGCGGCTGTCGCTTAATGCCGACGCCCTCCTCGTTTGCGACAAGCCGCGCATTTTCGCGATTGCCGACGGTGTCGGCGACGGCATCGGTGCCATCGAGGCGGCACGCACCGCGACCCAGATACTCGCCGGCATTCCCGAGCGCGAGGCGTTGCAGACGTTGGTCCAGGATGTGAGAAGCAAGCTCAGCCACGCGCACGCCATCCTGCGCGCGAAGGGGACGAACGGAGAGCGGGAGGCACCCGTTGCCAGCATTGTCGTCGCGGCATTGTTCGACGGCAGATTTGCAGCCATATGGGCAGGAGACACGCGCTGCTATTTGCTGCGTGACGGCATGATGCGGCTCCTCACCCGCGATCACCTCGACATCGGGATGCGGCGCATGCTCGGTCGAGGTCTGGGCTTGAAGGAACAGTTCGCCTCGGACATCGTCATCGACGATCTTCAACGCGGTGATCGGCTGCTGCTTGCCAGCGGCCCGCTTTCACGCGCGCTCACGGATCGGGTCATCGCCGAGATATTGATCGACGCTCCTGTGGACCACGCTGCCGATGCCCTGATTCAGGAGGCGCTCATCGCCTACTGCCGCGAGAATGTTAGCGCCATCGTCGTCGGCGCGACATGACGCGGGAACCAGATTCCAAGCATATGAGAGAAATCGCGGCGAGCTTTGCCGGGTTGCTGCGTCTCCTGACCCATGACGACGAAGTCGAGCGACCGGCAGACATTCGCAATCTTCTAGTCGATCGCCTGCGCGATGCGCTCGACCGGCGCATGCCATCCATACCCAACTGCGAAGCGAACTTCGTTGCAGGCACATTTCTGGTTGAGGCAATCATCCATTCTCATGAGCGCACGGAGATCAGCCGTCTGCGCCACCGTGATCTCGGGACATCGCACGCGCTGAAGACCATCAGCGCCGATCGAGTCAACGAGGCTGTAACCAGAGCCATGCTGTTGCGGGAGGCGCGTATCGGCATGACGCTCCACCATCCCAATCTCGTCGCGGTTCAACTTGCCATACGATTGGCCGATGGACGACCCGCGATCATCATGGAATGGGCGGGGCCGGCACTGTCGCAACGATTGGCGGCGGGGTCCATGTCTTCGGCTGACGTCAGGCAATCAATGAAGTCGCTGCTTCTCGGGCTGGATGCGATACATGCGGCCGGCTATGTCCACGGCGATATCTCTCCCGCCAATCTGCTCTTATGTGACGATGATTTCGAGCGATTGAAGATTGCCGATTTCGGCACCGCCCTGGAACACGGCGCGCGCTATGGCGATCTCGATATCGCCAAGGTGGCAACGCCGGGTTTCACCGCGCCGGAACTCTATCGAGGCGAAGCCGCCGACCCTCGTGCCGATCTTTATTCGGCCGGCTGTGTCATGAATATGCTTCTTGAACATTGCAGCGACACGGAAGACGCCGTGGTCGAGCTGAAGAGCACCGCCAGAAATCTGATGGATCACTCTCCGCCCAAGAGGCCGCCAAGTGCCATGGCGGCTCTTCAACTCATAACTGAAAACTAGCCCGGAACCCGTCAGTTAGCAGACGAGCTTCCCGGTTGCGGGGCAGCGGCCGTCGGCACGCTCTTCTGGTAGACGGTCAGCAGCTTGGCGGCGTCGACTAGCCCGGCATTGCTGGCGTAGAGCGTATCGCCGTCCTGCATCTTGAACTGTTGCATCAGGACGAAATTCGAAACGTCCTTCAGATTGACGCCGTAAATGACAGGCTTGATCGAAACGACCGTCGGCACGCTGGCGCCCTTTGCCAGCGGGGCCGCGGCCTGCGTGTAGATCTTCTGATTGCGGAAGAGGTAGAAGTTCCGCGAGTCGGCGCGGTCATCGAGCAATCCGCCGGCGCGGGCTAGCGCCTGGGCCAGCGTCGTCTTGCCCGGTTCCAGCGGAAACTCGCCGACACTCTTGAAGGCGCCCAGCGCCGTGAAGCTCTGCGATGTGCCGTCGACGAAGATCCGATCGCCGGGCAGCAGACGGACATTCTGCTTGTCGTCCTGCAGAACCCGATCCAGCGGCGCGGTCGCGCGCTGTGATCCGCGTGTAAGCGTGACATTCGTGTCGCTCGGCGCAGAAGAAGCTCCACCCGCAAGGGCGAGAACGTCGAGCACGCGTTCCTTGCGCGCCGTCAGCGGGAAGCGTCCGGCAGTGCGAACCTTGCCGTCGACGGTGACGGCGCTGGAGGGCTTGTCGACCACCGTCACCACGGCCTGCGGATTGACGGATGAGCCCTTGAGTGCGGTCACGATCTGCGATTGCAGGCCCTCGGGTGTCGAGTCGCTCACCCGCTGCTTGCCAACATAGGGCATGGTAACGAAACCACGCGAATCGACTGTGAAGCGACCGAGATTGAGTGACTTGCTCTGGGTGGTGGACAGCAATCCGTCCTCGCCGGTATCAAGCACGGTCACGTCGATAACGTCACCGGGACGAAGGCGAGCGTCTGAGAAGCCGCCCGAGCGAAGCCGTGCAAGCCCTTGATCAGAAGGCGCATAAGACGGGGAAACGACCTGTCCGTCCATGGGGGCGTTGGCCAGCGGAACGACCGGAATCCTCTCGTTCGTATGCGGCATCGTCGCATTGCGTATGTTGCCGGCGCTTGGTCCATCGGACGGCCTTGCACAGGCGCTGAGGACAACCAATGGTAAAATCGCCGCCAATTTCCGCATTCCCGAACCTCCTTCGGATGTTATAGGCACGGCAGAAATATCAACCATAAGGCGGGAGGCAATATGCGAGCCTAATAAATAATGAATTATGACAGTCTGGTTGTTTACCAATGTGTCCAATTCGCCACCGATCGCCATTTTTGCCCTCCGAGCGCACTCTTCGTGGCAGCTGCCGGATCAGGTTTTGAGCTTGAAACGCTTGCAAAAAACGAATCGGTGAGCGCCAGCATGGGCGTTGCCGGTGACCGAGCGCGCGAACTGATATTGCACCTGTGCGGATCTCCCTTTGGAGGTCGTTTCATTCAGCGAACGCCATTTTCATATCGGCAAATGACAATCAGATATGCGGATTTCGCTATCTGTACGCGCTGCGTTTGATATACATATTCGCGGTTAGATGGCATTTTTGTTCACGCAACGACCCGGCTGTCTTTCGATACAATCAACGAGGCTGTAAACCATGCTCCGAAGAATTACCTGCGCCTTTGCGCTTGCCATCCTCCCAGCAACTCCTGTGCTGGCCGATGCCTGTGCAGGACATTACGAGAGCAGCGGCGTTCCGCTGGTAACCGGCATCACCTACAAGACCTGGATGGTTTTCCCTTCTATCAATTCCAACGTTGCCTTCGACAAGGTTTCCCAGGCCGTTCTGGCGGAAGGCTTTGTCGATGTGAACGTGGAAAAAAAGCTCGGCACCCTGACTGCGCAACAGGAAACGAGCGGATCCGGCCGGCCGCAGACCTTGCGCGTCGTCGTCCGCAAGAATGGCAAGGGTAGCCGGGTCGATGCGGTGTTTATCGTGCAGCCAGGGCAAGTAGCTCCCGGCGTCGGTAAAAACCTTTGCCGTATCGTAAACGCGGTCGGCGAATAGCTCCGGTTCGAAAATAACACGACTGTCGAACCCCTCGACCTTTGATTTGCGAATGCATGCTGAAACTCGAGCATCATCTAACGAAGGGGTCAATTCTTCAGTTCGCTTGACAAGCCATCGGTGGAAATCGCAAATCGAGCGGCTTGAAGGGATCAGAACCGACGACCCTCTCGCTCGACTGCCCAGGCCATTGCTATTGTTTAACCAAACCTGTCATTTGCCGAGTGCCGCAGCGGCGAGAGCGTGCGGCATCAGGAATGCGGCTATCTCCGGGATGATTTTCGTCAGATCGCCAGGATCGTGTGCAACGCCTTCAACGAAAGCGCGCCATTGCCGCTGCTTTTGCTCGTCCTTGGCAAAGGCGTTTGTGAGGCCATCAGGTAGGTCGGTGGGGATCGGTGTCTCACGTCGTTCGAAGGTGGCGGCAATTGCGCGCGCTAGCCGATCATCACTGAAATTGAAGGACCTGCTTAGGATCCAAATGTCGTAGAAATCCTTCATGCGGCTGTTCGCAAGTCCAAGCATCACCATCGCCTGGAACTTCTCAGCAATAACCGTTTCTCGCGCATAGGCGCGGAGCCTAGGCGCGGGGAAATCCAGCATCGACGGATAGTTCAACACCTCCGCACCGGGCACAAGTGCATCGCCGAAACCGATGTCAACCGTAAGGTTGATGCGGGCGCCGCTGATCGAAGCGGCCAACCGCAGTCTAAGACCACCATATTCCACTCCCTCACGGATACGATCCACACGAAGAGTTTCGGCATCGAACGAGACGCCGTCATCAGCTTGTTGCGCCAGAATATCCCGAAAGGTTTTCAGCATCGGATCAGGTTCCGGGTCTCCAAAGCCCAAGAGATCGAGATCACGGGTGCCGCGGTGCGGATCGTCAAACCAACTCATCATCAGCATTGCCCCCTTCAGAATGAAGCGATCAGCGTGGGGCGACTGGCTGAGCCTAAACAACAGCCGTTCAAGCGCGAAGCGTGTCAGAACCAAATCGAAGCTTTGTCCGCTTGTCTTAGCGAGTTGCAACAGGCGAGCTCGCACCGAGGCTGCGACGTTTCTGACTTGTTTAGCCATTGACAGTCAGCGCCTCGATGTATGGGCGGATCACGGTGCCAACACCACCGCGCACCGCCTGGTTGGCTATCTCACCAGGAGTAGCGCTTCGTTTTCTTAGAGCCTCCTGAAGCCCCTCGATTGCCACGGATAGGCCGATCTTGTTGCGATAGCGGAAGCAATCGGCAATTGTCTTGGCAACTCCGAAAATCTTTACAGGAACCCCCTCGATGGTGTGAATCTCGACACCTTCGCTGAGCAGTGGTTGCGTGAAGCGCACGACGCGAATGGGCATCCCATCCGGTTTTGGAGCCCAATCCTTGCTGCCTATGGCAAGCCATACTTGTCTTGGAAGCTGGTCCGTCAGCCCATGGAAGGCCAGGGCCGAAACAAGGCAGATGACAGCTTTTGGAGAGCGCTTAGCAGCCTCTGCCAGACTGTGGTTGACATCAAGCTCCGCATCGGGAAGTTGATAGAGACCTCGAGCAAGCCGTATCACCTCTCGATCCCGTTCCATTCGGCTCATGGTGGCCGCCGTCACGCCTGCCCTCCGCAGTTCGGCCAGACGTGCTATGCCGCGTTCAGCGAGCACGGCTAGCGCGATTTGACGTTGAGTGACGGAGCCGGGCATTGATATAAAAACTCGGATATTGGGATCTATTATCCAAGGTTTTGTATCACAACTGCTAGGCTCGAGAAAGCCCATGTTTGCGAGCACTCTCGCCATTTTGCGGTATGCCCATTGGCCTTAAGGGAAATCTGACCTCCGTCCCGTCATTTCGCTGAACCGACGAGCTTTCCAATAAAAACCACGAATAGCGCTCTTGATAGGACTCGGACCCGCGAGCCGTTCGAATATCGTGACGTATCGCCTAATTGCCCTCGGCTGTGCCAAGCGGGTCCGTCGTGATTGTATGAGAATTCTTGTTAGGATCGTAGCGACCAAACTCGTAATAGGTGGCATTTCCATCTTTATCGACCGCCACGAACGCGGCGTGACCAAGCCCAGGAACTTCCGTCCCGTCTAAAAAGCCAATGTTGTAATCCGGCAAAGTAACCGACATAAAAGAATAATTTGATTGCGACATAGTATTATCCTTCACGTGAGGATTTTGTTAGCCAGTTGGCGGTTTAATTGGGCTTCAAATTGCAGGTTTCCTGGACGATTCCCTCTTCGCCAAACACGTCCTGCCATTTTGTACAGGCCGTCTGGCGCCAATCGCTCGGAATAAGCAGCGCTCCATTAGCGTCGATCACGACATCACCCGTGACCTGCCAGATCCTGGGACCATCGCCGGGACCGAAGAAAACGTCATATGGCTTGACTTCCGCCTTTGCATCTGGTCGGAATCGATAAACCCATTCCTTGTCGTTGTCCGGGTTGCGGACCAAGGTGGTGCTGTCCGCGCTTGGCTGAACTCCCTCCAAATCACCGTCTTCGCAATTGCGCACGCGAGCTTCATATCGTTGCGGAATGAAGTCAGTGACGAACTGGCGAACGGCGATTAGGATTTGCTTGCGGCCATTGACCCTGATGCCGGCATTGGCGTCGAAGTCCACGAAACCGATCTGATCCGATTGGAACGCTGGCAGCGGATCTGTCGACGTCTTGTAGTACAGGCCGACGTAGGTGAGATTTCCGCGGGCACCGATATGGCAGCCCAATATGAAATGTGAATCCGAATAGGCATCGCTGAACAGGACGCGAAATGCTTCCGGCTCGCCGCTTGGTCCTCCGCTCGGGTAAAACATCCGAGAAAACGGCACAGCATCTTTCAGGCATTTCTTGGCAAAATCATCGGCAAGTGGCAATAGTCGGTGGCATTGGCGATCGAATTCGGTTTCTGCGAGCACTGACGTGGTGCAGAAAAGCAGCCAGCACAGGACGGCAGTCACGTTCAGAAGGCTGCATCTTATCTTCATTAAATACAACTTAATCATGTGTTGTGAATTGATAGGCAAGTGCTGCATTGGCAAACGCGCTCTGGAGGCCTGCCCATCGAGCTTCGGGCGATCTCTCCATCCCTAATGGCAGCGTACGCAGTTCGTGTCGGCACTGTCGTTGAATGCTCACCATATAGCTTTCCAACCAACGCGCTTCCCTCATCGTGCACGGATGAGCCGATAGGTTTGTTTGAGAGCTTAGCCGGTGCTGAGGTGGATCAGGATCTCGCGAAAATTGCGCGTCTTTGACCACGCAACAATTTAATGAAGATTTTGCAAATCGGAAACGGCCGCTGCAAACTGTATTGACCTCTATCACATGAGCCGCAGTCAAAACTTCAGGTTCACCGAGCAGATATTCACCTGCCGCGTGTCCGTCACATTTGGCAATGAGAAGGCACCGATGCGGCAGAGAATTTCTAACTGCGGCGTCCACAAGTTTGCACTCCCGGTGGGAAAACGGAATACCAGTAAGCGTGGTTTTCGCATGATGCGCACGCCCAAAGGCGTCAAGCGCATCCCAATCGTCGTCTTGCGCAAATCTAGTTGTGATAGTCCGTTCGACGTTAGACGCCACATCACCGAGGCGCTCGTCGTTGTTATCAGAATGTAAAACACCACCATCGCGGGCACGTGCGTCAGCGACGTGCCCCGCCCCAAAGATAGAACTGTTTTCCAACTGCGCCCCACATATTGCCCACCAACTTAAACGCCCGTCAGCCGGCAAGCCTTCATTCCAAGGGGCCAACGCCACCTCTTGCAGAATAAACTGCGCCTCCACAGCACAACCATGAAATTCGTACAATGACATTTCATTGCAAGTCAAGCGAGCGGAGCACCAAGTTGCGCACGACACGAATTTTCATCGCCAAGTGGATAAGCTGCAACACAAGTGATCGTAGTAAACTCTGTCTGATTGGAATTACTACTCGATAATGGGCCCTACCCGATAGCAACAGATCTAGGAAGTTGATGCCATCGGCTTGCAAGACCGCCCTTGGAAGCGGCCCCATTGAGTTTCGCTGCTGCTATAATAGCTTCTCGCGCGTCGTTGCGGTCCTCGCTTTCGACATCATTCAACTAGGTATTGAAGTAATGCGTGCATAGCACGCTCCGCAGCGACGATGGGAATAGGGTGAGCATACCGGATGTAACCTGTTATGGCTCGACAAAGTGTTCTCTGCGCACACGCTTGACGATAGATCAAAAGCGCTTCAGAGCTGCCGACGAAGACAAACCGGGCCTCCGGCGCATATTCCATCACGGCATAGGCAAGATTCATCGTACCCTGGAAATTCACATCCCAGGCCCGCTGTGGCATCTTTCGCGCATCCCCCGGGGCGGCGATGGCAGCGAGATGGATGATGGC